>NZ_JACYMK010000001.1:0-1035808 GCF_020858135.1 Janthinobacterium sp. FW305-128
GTCCACATCGTCAATCACTCCAAAACATCAAAGATGCTTTGACCTGAAAGTTGCTATAAAGTTTTTAAACCGTTACTTAGCTGCGTTGCAGGCCCACCTTGCCGTCCTGCACGGTGAAGCTGGCCAATGTCGCGATGCCGGATGTGTTGTCGCGTACATTTTCCAGGCCCTGGAACAGAGCCGTGCTTTTTTCTGGCGTGATCTCCAGCAACATATAGCCGCGCTTGTCGCTGCGTCCGTAGCGGATGTGCGGGTTCATCGCCACGTACTGGTCGGTGCGCGCCTGCGGGCGGGAACTCGACGTGATCGAAGTGCCGCAAAACTCGGTCGCCAGCACGGGATTATCCTTGCCGGCGGGCCGCATGGCGTTGCGGCTCAGTTCCGTCGCATAAAAAGTGTGCACGTCGCCCGACAACACCAGCGGGTTGCTGGCCTTGCTGCTGCGCAAGGCGTCGAGCAGATGCTGGCGCGCCATGGGATAGCCGTCCCAGCCATCAGTCCAGACGCGCTCGTCGCCGGGCCGCACGATGGGTACCTGACTCGATTGCGCCATCAGGGTTTGCTGGGCGAGGATATTCCAGCGCGCCGGGGAATCATCGAGACCGGTTTGCAGCCAGCGCTGCTGTTCCTCGCCCAGCATCGTGCGGTCGGGCTTGAGCAAGTCGGGACAGTTGCGCGTGGTGACGGAATTGGAGCCGCCACGGCCCGGTTTGGCGCAGGCGTGGTAGGCGCGGTATTGCCGGTCGTCCAGCACGTGGAAGCGTGCCAACCGGCCCCAGTCGTAGCGCTGGTAGATGCGCATGTCGACAAAGCCGCGCCGCCCCAGCGGCAGCAGGCGCAGCGGCATGTGCTCATAAAACGCCTGGTAGGCGGCCGCGCGGCGCTGCAGGAAGGTGGGCGTGAGCAACTCGTCGCGGTCGTTGCCGTAGTCGTTGGCCACTTCATGGTCGTCCCAGGTGACGATCCACGGCGCGGCCAGGTGCGCGCCCTGCAAGTCGCGGTCGCTCTTGTATTGCGCGTAGCGGGCGCGGTACTCGTCCAAGGTAAAACTTTCATGCGTGCGCACGGCCCGGTCCGGGTGCTGCAGCTGGTACGGCCCCCACTCATAAATGTAATCGCCGAGGAAGGCCACGAGGTCGGGCGCCGCCGCCGCGATGTGCCGGTGCGCCCCATACGCGCCGAATTCCCAGTGCTGGCACGAGGCGACGGCCAGTTTCAGCGAGGCAGGCATGGAGGCGGGTTCGGGCGCCGTGCGCGTGCGGCCCACGGGGCTGACGGCGTCGCCCAGCATGAAGCGGTACCAGTACCAGCGTCCGGGCGCCAGACCGCCCGCGTCGACGTGCACGCTGTGCGCGAGGGCGGGCATGGCCGTCGCTTGCCCCTTGGCGGCGATGCGCCGGAAAGCCTCGTCTTCGGCCACTTCCCAGCGCACGTTCAGGGCGATGGCGGGCGTGGCGGCTGCGTGCAGCGGGTCGTAGCAGATGCGCGTCCACAGCACGACGGCGTCGGGCAAGGGCGAGCCGGAAGCGACGCCGAGCGCAAACGGATAAGCCGTGCCGTTCAGGCGCGTGGCGGCGCCGGCGCTGGAACCGGACAGCACAGTGCCGGCCGCGGCCAGCGCCGTGATGCGCGCAGCGCTCAGCAAGAAGATGCGGCGCTGGCTATCCATGGTGTGGAATGATTACGACAATCAAGACGCCAATAAGGTCTCGATCGGCGGCACCTTGCGCGGCTTGCGGTCGGAGTCCGTCGCCACGTAGATCAGGGTCGCTTCCGTGACTTTCACGATGCAGGCCTGCAGGCGGTTGCGCTCGGCATACACCTCGACATTGACGGTGATCGAGGTATTGCCCACCTTGACGATGTCGGCGTAGAAGGACAGAAGATCGCCGACGAAGACGGGATTTTTGAAGACAAAGGAATTGACGGCGATGGTGGCGACACGGCCGTTGGCGCGCCGCGTGGCCGGCAGGGAGCCGGCGATATCGACTTGCGCCATGATCCAGCCGCCGAAGACGTCGCCGTACACATTGGCGTCGGACGGCGCGGGCATCATGCGCAATTCCGGCATTTTTCCGGCGGGCAGGCCGGAGGCGAGGCAGTTGTCGGGACGGTCTGGGGAGGTGCTCATCTTTTATTCTCATGAAAGGCTACAATTGCTGCGATTGAACCATAAAAAGCCGACCTTCGCCATGCGCCGTTCCCAGACTCCCCCTCCGCCCCGCTCGCCAGCTTCCGCCAGCCACAGCGATTTCGCCACCATCAAGACCTTGCTGCCCTACCTGTGGGTCTACAAATGGCGAGTATTGCTGGCGCTGCTATGCCTGGTCGGCGCCAAGCTCGCCAACGTGGGCGTGCCCCTGATCCTGAAAAAACTCGTCGACGCCATGACGATCACGGCCGCGCATCCGCAAGCGCTGCTGGTGTTGCCCGTGGGCTTGCTGGTGGCGTACGGCTTGCTGCGCCTGTCGACCACCTTGTTTACGGAACTGCGCGAATTCCTGTTCGCCCGGGTCACGCAGCGGGCCGTGCGCACCATCGCCCTGCAAGTGTTCCGCCACCTGCATGCGCTGTCCCTGCGTTTCCATTTGAACCGCCAGACGGGCGGCATGACGCGCGATATCGAACGGGGTACGCGCAGCGTCGGCTCGCTCATTTCCTACACCCTGTTCAACATCCTGCCGACCCTGGTGGAAATCACCCTCGTGCTCGGCTATCTGGTCTTGCATTACGACATCTGGTTCACCGTGATCACGGCGGTGGCGCTCGTGTCGTACATCGCGTTCACCGTGCTGGTGACGAACTGGCGCACGCATTTCCGCCGCACCATGAACGACCTCGACTCGAAGGCGAATACCAAGGCCATCGATTCGCTGATCAACTATGAAACCGTAAAATATTTCGGCAACGAGGATTACGAAGCGAAGCGCTATGACGAAGGCTTGCAGCGCTACGAATCGGCCGCCGTGAAATCGCAGACCTCGCTATCCCTGCTCAATACCGGGCAGTCCTTGATCATCGCCACGGCCGTCACCTTGATTTTGTGGCGCGCCACCGTGGGCGTGATCGCCGGCACGATGACCCTGGGCGACCTGGTGCTGGTGAATGCCTTCATGATCCAGCTGTACATTCCCCTCAATTTCCTCGGCGTCATTTACCGCGAAATCAAGCAAAGCCTGGCCGACATGGAGCGATTGTTTTCCCTGCTGAACGAGAACCGCGAAATCGCCGATACGCCGGACGCCAAGCCGCTCGTCACGCGGGGTGCGGCCGTGCGTTTCGAGCACGTGAATTTCAGCTATGAAGCCAAGCGGCAAATCCTGTTCGACGTGGATTTCCAGATCCCCGCCGGCACGACGACAGCCGTGGTGGGCCACAGCGGCTCGGGCAAGTCGACCTTGTCGCGTTTGCTGTTCCGCTTCTATGAAGTCGATGGCGGCGGCATCACCATCGATGGCCAGGACCTGCGCAATATCACGCAGGATTCCCTGCGCGCGGCCATCGGCATCGTGCCGCAGGATACGGTGCTGTTCAACGACACCATCGAATACAACATTGCCTACGGCAAGCCGGGCGCCAGCAAGGAAGCCATCGTGGCGGCAGCCAAAGCTGCATCGATCCATGATTTTATTGAAAGCTTGCCAGATGGTTACAGCTCCATGGTGGGCGAGCGGGGCTTAAAACTGTCGGGCGGCGAAAAGCAGCGCGTGGCGATTGCCCGCACCCTGCTGAAAGACCCGGCCATCCTGATCTTCGATGAAGCCACTTCGGCACTCGACTCCAAGGCCGAACAGGCGATCCAGTCGCAGCTGAAGGAGATTGCCAAAAACCGCACCACTTTGGTCATTGCGCATCGTCTGTCGACGGTGGCCGATGCCCAGCAAATCCTCGTGCTCGACCATGGCCGCATCGTCGAGCGGGGCACGCATCCGCAATTGCTGGCGGCGGATGGCCTGTATGCGCAGATGTGGCAACGCCAGCAGGCGAATAGGGACGATGAGGCGGAAGAGGACGAGTTGGCGGGGTTGGCACCGGCAAAATAAATCAGGAATGGGAAATCAGTAGGAAAAATGCTACAGCCGCGCCGATTCAGGCGCGCGTATAGCGCCTATTTGAGGGCAATCGCAGAAAACGGCTGGTCCGGCGCTGAAAATGAAATAAAATTAATTCCATTGGTGGCGTCTGCACCACAGTTGTTTCGTTCGGAATCGATTCCGTTTGTCCGCCCAGGAGAATTTATGAAATTGACCAAAATCATCGCCACGCTGCTCAGCGTCGGTGTCATCAGCAGCATGTCGCCAGTCCAGGCTCAGGAATTGACCGGCACCTTGGCCAAGATCAAGAAAGCCGGTTCCGTCACCCTCGGCGTGCGCGACGGCTCCGTGCCCTTCTCCTATCTCGATGACAAGCAGCAATACCAGGGTTATTCGATCGACCTGTGCATGAAAGTCGTCACGGCCCTGCAGAAACACCTGGGCATGAGCGAACTGAAAGTGGTGATGAGCCCCGTCACTTCGGCCAACCGCATCCCGCTGATGGCCAACGGCACCATCGACCTCGAATGCGGCTCGACGACGAACAATCTGGAGCGCCAGCAGCAGGTGGCGTTCGCCCCCACCATGTTCGTCATCGGCAACCGCGTGCTGTCGAAAAAATCCTCGAACATCAAGACCCTGGAAGACTTGCGCGGCAAGACCCTGGTCGCCACGGCCGGCACGTCGACCATCAAGCAGATGACGATTTTGAACAAGGAAAAGAACCTGGGCATGACGATTGCCGTCGGCAAGGATCATCCCGAGTCGTTCCTGATGCTGGAAACGGGTCGCGCGGTGGCCGAAGCCAACGACGACATCTTGCTGGCGTCGCAGGTGGCCAACTCGAAGAACCCGAACGACTACGAAATCACCAAGGAAGCGCTGTCTGTCGAACCGTACGGCATCATGCTGCGCAAGGGCGATCCGGCCTTCAAGAAAGTGGTCGACGATGCGCTGATCCGCCTGTACAAGAGCGACGACATCAACCGCATTTATGCGAAATGGTTTACCTCGCCGATCCCGCCGAAAAACATCAACCTGAAATTCCCGATGCCGCCGCAACTGAAGGCCGTGTTTGCCAATCCGACCGACTCCGGTGACCCGGCCGCATATGCGGCCGTACCGGAAGCGCAGAAGACTTCGGACAAACGGAAAAAGTAAAGATTGCGTAACAAACCGGGAGGCGCAAGCCTCCCGATTTATTTGCGGGACGGGTGGCCGGCTGGCCGCTGTCCTTGGGCTGCATGCGAAGGATGATCATGAATTACAACTGGAATTGGCGCATCTTCTGGGAGATTTCTCCCGATGGCGTGGGCACGTATATGGACACCTTGTGGTCTGGCCTGGTCTGGACCCTGGCCACGGCCGGTGCGGCATGGATCATGGCATTGATATTGGGCCTGGTGGTCGGCACCATCCGCACCCTGCCGAATAAATGGCTGGTGGGCGTAGCCAATGCCTACGTTGAATTGTTCCGCAACGTGCCGCTGCTGGTGCAAATGTTCCTCTGGTATTTCGTCATGCCGGAATTGCTGCCGCCGGACCTGGGCGCCTGGGTCAAGTCGCTGCCGAATGCACCATTCGTCACGGCCGTGCTGTGCCTGGGATTCTTTACCTCCTCGCGCGTGGCCGTGCAGGTGACGACGGGCATCGAGGCGCTGCCGCGCGGGCAGAAACTGGCCGGCACGGCACTGGGCCTGACCCTGCCGCAAACCTACCGTTTCATTTTGCTGCCGATGGCCGCGCGCGTCATCCTGCCGCCGCTGACCAGCGAATTTTTGAACATCATCAAGAACAGTTCCGTGGCGCTGACCATCGGCCTGATCGAACTGACGGCCAGCGCGCGCGCCATCCAGGAGTTTTCCTTCCAAGTGTTCGAGGCGTTTTCGGCCGCCACCATCATCTACGTCGTCGTCAACCTGCTGGTCGTGGTGCTGATGCACCTGATCGAGAAAAAGGTCGCCATCCCCGGCTTCATCGTCGCCGGCGCCAAGACGGGAGGACACTGATATGTTCGGTAATTTCGATTTCGACGTCATCTCTCGCTCGTGGGTCTATCTGTTCCAGACCGGCATGGTGTTTACCCTGAAACTGACGGCGCTGGCCATGGTGGGCGGCATCGTGCTGGGCACCTTGCTGGCGCTGATGCGCCTGTCCAGCAACCGCATCATCTCCGGCGTGGCGTCGAGCTACGTCAACCTGATACGCTCGATCCCGCTGGTGCTGGTGATCTTCTGGTTCTACTTCCTGGTGCCGTATATCGCCGCCTGGGTCATCGGCGCCAACGAGCCCGTGAAAGTGGGCGCGTTTTCTTCCGCGCTGATCACCTTCATCATGTTCGAGGCGGCCTATTATTGCGAGATCATGCGCAGCGGCATACAGTCGATTCCCCGCGGCCAGGTGTGGGCGGGCCAGGCGCTGGGCATGAACTACCGGCAAACCATGGGCAGCATCGTGCTGCCGCAAGCGTTCCGCAACATGATTCCCGTGCTGCTGACGCAGACCATCGTGCTGTTCCAGGACGTGTCGCTCGTGTACGTGCTGTCGATTCCCGATTTCGTCGGCGCCGCCTCGAAAATCGCGCAGCGCGACGGCCGCCTGGTGGAAATGTACGTGTTTGTCGCCGTCGTGTATTTCGTGCTGTGCTATGCCTTGTCGTTCCTGGTAAAACGCCTGCAGAAACGCGTCGCCATCATTCGCTAACCGTAAAAGAAAGAACAAGATGATTGAACTCAATAACGTCAGCAAATGGTATGGCCAGTTCCAGGTACTGACCGACTGCACCACCAACGTCGCCAAGGGTGACGTGATGGTCATTTGCGGCCCGTCCGGCTCCGGCAAGTCGACCCTGATCAAGACCGTCAACGGCCTGGAACCGATCCAGCAGGGGCGGATCATCGTCGACGGCATCACCGTCAACGATCCGAAAACGAATCTGTCGAAACTGCGCGCGCGCATCGGCATGGTGTTCCAGAATTTTGAGCTGTTCCCGCATCTGTCGATCCGCGAAAACCTGACCATCGGCCAGATCAAGGTGCTGGGCCGCAGCGCCGACGAAGCCAATGCCAAGGGCTTGAAATACCTGGACCGCGTGGGCCTGCTGTCGCAGCAGGACAAGTTCCCCGGCCAGCTGTCGGGCGGCCAGCAGCAGCGCGTGGCCATCGCCCGCGCACTGTCGATGGACCCGATCGCCATGCTGTTTGACGAGCCGACATCGGCGCTCGATCCGGAGATGATCAACGAAGTGCTCGACGTGATGGTGGGCCTGGCGCAGGAAGGCATGACGATGATGGTCGTCACGCACGAAATGGGTTTTGCCCGGCGCGTGGCGAACCGCATCGTCTTCATGGACCAGGGCAAGATCATCGAGGATTGCAGCAAGGATGACTTCTTCAACACGACGCGCTCGGACCGCGCGCGCGATTTCCTCGCCAAGATCATCCATTAACCTGCCATCACCTTGAAGTTGAGTACGCATGCCTGACATGAAACACATCGCCGGCGCCATGCTGGCGCTGGGCCTGCTGGCCCATGCCCACGCGGCCGACAAGATCGCCGTCGACATCGCCCTGCGCGACGCCACCCTGATCGACGTGGCCGGTGGCCTCGCCGTCAAGGGCAAGACCGTGCTGCTCAAGGGCGACAGCATCGTCGCCGTCGTCGATGACGCGCAGCTGCGCAGCTACGCGCCGAAGCGGACCATCCGCCTGCCCGGCAAATATCTGATGCCGGGTCTGTGGGACACGCACGTGCATTTCGGCGGCGGCCCGGAACTGATCGACGAGAACAAGCAGCTGCTGCCTTTGTACCTGGCACACGGCATCACCGCGGTGCGCGACTGTTCGGGCGACTTGCCCGACACGGTGCTGGCATGGCGCCGGCAGATCAACGCAGGCCAGCTGGAAGGTCCGACGATCTTTACCTCTGGCGCCAAGCTCGAAGGCCTCAAGCCGCTGTGGAAGGGCACCATTGAAGTGGGCACGCCGCAGGAAGTGACGCGCGCGCTGGACGGCCTGCAGGCGCAGCAAGTGGACTTCGTGAAGATCACGGAAAACACCCTGAAGCCGGAGCTGTACCTGGAAGCCTTGCGCCAGGCGCGCGAACGGGGCATGCGCACCTCGGGCCATATCCCCGTGCAGCTCACGTTGGAGCAGATGGCCGATGCGGGCCTGGGCACGATCGAACATCAATCCTACCTGCTGCGCGCCACCACGCCGCGCGAACAGGAGCTGACGGACAAGGTGGCCGCCGGCACGATGACGGGCAAGGAGGCCATGCGCGAAAGCCTGCAAAGCTACGACGAGCCGACGGCGCGCAAGGCCTTCAGCTACCTGGCCGCGCGCGGCACGGCCATCGTGCCTACCCTGTGGGGTTCGCGCGTGACGGCGTATCTGGACCGCGAAGACCACACGCACGATCCTGCCCTGCAGTACATCGGCAAGGGCTTGCGCGCCACCTACGACTGGCGCGTGCAGCGCGCCGCCAAGGATGGCCCGGATGCGATCGCCCGGCGCCACGCGCAGTTCGAGCAATCGGCACAGCTGCTGCCCATTTTGCAGCAGCAGGGCGTGAGCATCATCGCCGGCACCGATGCGGGCTTCTTGAATTCTTTCGACTACCCGGGCCAGGCCCTGCACGATGAAATCGGCCTGTATGTGCAGTATGGCCTGACGCCGCAGCAAGCCTTGCAGTCGGCCGTCATCAACGGCCCCCGCTTCCTGGGCAAGCTGGAGCGCTACGGCAGCGTGGCGGCCGGCAAGGCGGCCGACCTGCTGGTGCTCGACGCGAACCCGCTGCAGGACATCGGCGCCACGCGCCGGATCCGCCTGGTGGTCAGCCGTGGCCAGGTATACGACCGCGCCAAGCTGGACCGGATGCTGGCCGAGATCCGCGCCTGGGTGGCGCAGCAGGAGACGGCGCCGGCCAAGTCCTGATGCTCTTCGTTCTTTTTTAGTAAAGACAAAGACGGCCGGTTGATACCGGCCGTTTTGCCGTCTGCCAGCCAGCATACGCGGGTTCTCCCGGCCGGCGGGACGGTCCCGCGGCTGGTAAAATGGCGCTATTCGCAATGACCGCCTGAGAGCAGCCGCCATGTCCACACTCGATCACACCCCAGCCGCCGTTCCATCCTCCATCACCATCACCCGTCCAGACGACTGGCATTTGCACCTGCGCGACGGCGCCGTCATGGCCAGCGTGCTGCCGCACAGCGCGCGCCAGTTCGGCCGCGCCATCGTCATGCCGAACCTCAAACCCCCGGTCACCACCACGGCCGATGCCAGCGCCTACCGCGAGCGCATCCTGGCCGCCGTGCCGGAAGGCGTGAACTTCGATCCGCTGATGGTGCTGTACCTGACGAACAACACCTCGCCCGACGAAATCCGCCGCGCGCAGGACAGCGGCATCGTGCAGGCCGTGAAACTGTATCCGGCCGGCGCCACCACGAATTCCGACCTGGGCGTGACGGATTTGAAGAATTGCTACAAGGTGCTCGAAGTGATGCAGGAAGTGGGCATGCCCTTTCTCGTGCACGGCGAAGTGACGGATCCGGAAATCGACATTTTCGACCGCGAAGCCGTCTTCATCGAGCGCGTGATGCGCCCGCTGCGCAGCGCCTTCCCGGCACTGTCCGTCGTGTTCGAACACATCACCACCAAGGATGCGGCGCAGTACGTGGCCGAAGCGGAAGGCCCGATCGCCGCCACCATCACCGCGCACCATCTGCTGTACAACCGCAACGAGATTTTCAAGGGCGGCATCCGCCCCCATTACTACTGCCTGCCCATCCTCAAGCGCGAAGAGCACCGCCTGGCGCTGATGACGGCGGCCGCCAGCGGCGACGAGCGCTTCTTCCTCGGCACAGATTCGGCGCCGCACGCGCAAGGCGCCAAGGAAATGGCTTGCGGCTGCGCCGGTTGCTACACGGCCCTGCACGCGATGGAAATGTATGCCGAAGCGTTCGAACGGGCCGGCGCGCTCGACAAGCTGGAAGCGTTCGCCAGCTTCCACGGCCCGGCCTTCTACGGCGTGCCGCGCAACACGGACACCATCACCCTGCGTCGCGAAAGCTGGACCTTGCCGGCCTCGCTGCCGCTGGGCGACAGCCATGTGATTCCGCTCAACGCGGGCGAACAGATCAACTGGAAAATGGTCTAAGCGTTCATGCTGCCATCGATAGACTGGACCCGCCCCTGGTTTGCCACGGTGCTGCCGGCGCGACGGCAGCTGGACCTGCAGCGCGACACGGTGATCGCGGCGCTGAACGGACGGGCGCGGGCGCTGGACTTGCGCAATCCCACCGGCTTGCCGCTGGCCTTCGTGCCGCAAGCGGACCTGCCCGAAGGCGTGGCCTACGAGGAGTTCATCGGCGCCACGGGTGGCGTGCCCACGCGCGACAATCTGCACGACTTTTTCAATGCGCTCGTGTGGCTCACTTTCCCGCGCATCAAGCGGCAATTGAATGCGCTGCAGGCGGCGCAGATCGCCCTGTCCGGCGTGGGAAAATCGCGCGGTCCGGCGCGCGACGGCGCGACGATTTTTGACGAGAATTCCGCCTTGCTGGTGCTGCGCGACAGCGATGCCGGGCGCGCGCTGGAAACGGCACTGCGCGGGCACGACTGGCGCAGCGCATTTATCGCGCAGCGCGAGAAATTTGGCGCGGGCGGCGACGCCGAAGTCTGGCTGTTCGGCCACGCGCTGATGGAAAAACTGGTGGCGCCGCGCAAGGCCATTACGGCGCACACGCGCGTGATCTTTGCCGGCGACGCCTATTTCACGCTGGACGATGTCGCACGCCGCGCCTGGCTCGACGAGCGGGTGGCGCAAGACCTGGCGCAGCAAGGCCTCACGACGGCCGACTTCACGCCGCTGCCGGTGCTTGGTTTGCCCGGCTGGTGCGAAGGCCAGGACGACGATTTTTACAATGACGCGGCGGTGTTCCGCCCGAAGCGCAAGGCAGCAGGCGCAGAAAGAGAGTAGAACATGGAGCATACCGTCCGCTGGGGCATCCTCGGCACTGGCAAGATCGCCCGCGCGATGGCCAATGGCTTGCGCGATGCACCCGGCGCGCAGCTGGCGGCGGTCGCCTCGCGCAGCAGCGCCGGCGCGCAAGCCTTCGGTACCGAATTCGGCATCGAGCGCTGCCACGGCTCCTACCAGGCGCTGGCGGACGATCCTGGTGTGGACGTGATCTACATCGCTACGCCGCACACCCTGCATGCGGAAAATGCCCTGATGTGCCTGGCCGCGGGCAAGCACGTCGTGTGCGAAAAGCCGTTCACGATGAACGCGCGCGAAGCGCAGGCCGTGGTCGATATGGCGCGCGAGAAAAAACTGTTCTTGATGGAAGCCATGTGGAGCCGCTTTCTGCCCGCCGTGCAGGAAGCCAAACGCATCATCGCCAGCGGCGAAATCGGCGTGCTGCGGCAGGTGCAGGCCGATATCGGCTTCGTTGCCCATTTCCCGCCCGAGCACCGCATCTTCAATCCCGAACTCGGCGGCGGCGCGCTGCTCGACGTGGGTATTTATCCGCTGTCGATGGCGGCCTTCTTCCTCGGCCCGGTATCGCAGGTGCAGGCGCTGGCCGAGATGGGCGCCACCGGCGTCGATGAACAGGTGGTGTTTTCGCTGCTGCACGCGGGCGGCGGCACCTCGTCCTGTGCCTGCAGCCTGCGCGCGCAGACGCCGACGGAAATGACGATTTCCGGCAGCCTGGGCCGCATCCGCCTGCCCAGCCGTTTTTACAAGCCCGACCACCTGATCTTCGAAGCGATGGATGGCGCACGCCGCGTCGTCGCCGCACCGCACCTGGGCAACGGCTACGCGCACGAGGCCATCGAAGCGATGCGCTGCATCCGCGCCAGCCTGCTGGAAAGCCCCGTCATGCCGCACGCCGACAGCGTGGCGCTGATGCAGAACCTCGACACCATGCGCGGCCAGATCGGCCTCGTCTACCAAGCCGACCAGGCGAGAACAGGAACCCCATGACATCGCACGCATCGCGTCCCAGCCTGAAAACCGTCCTCATCGCCAGCGGCGTCGTGCTGACCCTCGCGATGGGCGTGCGCCACGGCCTGGGCTTCTGGATGCAGCCGATCTCGCAAGCGAACGGCTGGACGCGCGAAACGTATTCGCTGGCGCTGGCCATGCAAAACCTGATGTGGGGCGTCTTCGGCCCGTTCGCCGGCATGGCGGCAGACCGTTTCGGCACCATGCGCGTCGTCATCGTCGGCGCCATCAGCTACATGGCCGGCCTCGTGTGGATGGCGCTCGTGACGCAGCCCACGCTGTTCATCGTCGGTTCCGGCATCTTCATCGGTCTGGCGCTGGCCTGCACGGCCTTTGGCGCCATCAGCGGCATCATCGGCCGCAGCGCGCCGCCCGAGCAGCGCTCGTGGGCCTTCGGCATCTCGTCGGCGGCCGGCTCGTTCGGCCAGTTCCTGATGATGCCGGTGGAGCAGCAGCTGATCTCCGCCGTGGGCTGGCAGAACGCCTTTTATGTGCTCGCCGCGCTGGTGCTGCTGGCGATGATCCCGATGGCCTTCTACCTGCGCGAGCCGCCCGTCTCGCACGCCAGCGGCCCGCAGCAAAGCATCGGTGCCGCCTTCAGCGAAGCCATCGCCAGCCGTTCGTTCTGGCTGCTGCTGGCCGGCTATTTTGTGTGCGGTTTCCAGCTGGTCTTTATCGGCGTGCACTTGCCGGCCTACCTGAAGGACCAGGGCCTGATGAACCCGAACATCGCCGTCACGGCGCTGGCCCTGATCGGCCTGTTCAACATCGTCGGCTCCTACTACGCAGGCAAACTCGGTGGCAAGATCGCCAAGCGCTACCTGCTGTCTGCCATCTACGTGACGCGCGCCGTGGTCATCACCGTGTTCCTGCTGGCGCCATTGTCGGCATGGTCCGTGTACCTGTTCGCCGCCGGCATGGGCGTGCTGTGGCTGTCGACCGTGCCGCTGACGAACGGCATCATCGCCGGCATCTTCGGCGTCAAGCATTTGTCGATGCTGGCCGGGATGGTGTTCTTCTCGCACCAGGTGGGCAGTTTCCTCGGCGCGTGGCTGGGCGGCTACCTGTACGAGCACCAGGGCAGTTACCACGTCGTGTGGATGATCACCATTGGCCTTGGTCTGCTGGCCGCGCTGATCAACCTGCCCATCGACGAGCGCGCCGTCAAGCGCGTGGCGGTGGCCGCGTAATGGCCAGCTGGCGCACGTGGCTATGGCGCCTTGCCGGTGCCGCGCTGCTGGCTCTTGTCTTCCTCGCCTATCTGCGCCCCGACTTCATGCTCGACCTGGCGAACCGCTTCTGGATGTGCATGTAGGCTGCGCGGGCGCAATGTAGTTTGCGAAAAGTCGGATTACGCTACGCTAATCCGACCTACCCGGCCTGCCGCCGCGCATATCGCGTAGGTCGGATTAGGCCGAAGGCCGTAATCCGACAACACCCGAAAATAAACAATACCAACGGCGCTTAGGCCGAAGGCCGTAATCCGACAACACCTTGAAACCATGCGATACCGACGCACATCCCAGCCTGGCGGCAGTTTTTTCTTCACGGTGGTGACGGCATGCCGCCGGCCCGTCTTTACTTCGGAAATTGCCGTGGCTTTGCTCAGGGACGCTTTCCGCGCCGTGCGCCAGAAGCGGCCATTCGCTATCGACGCCATCGTCATCTTGCCCGATCACCTGCACTGTATCTGGACCTTGCCTGAAAACGATGCCGATTTCATGACGCGCTGGCGATTGATCAAGACGAGGTTCAGCAAGCGCTGCGATCTTGAAAATGTCTGGCAGCAGCGGTATTGGGAGCATGTCTTGCGCGATGAGCGCGACTTCGCCAAGCATGTCGATTACATCCATTACAACCCCGTCAAGCATGGTCTTGTGAGCAAAGCCATCGATTGGCCGTATTCCAGTTTTCACCGGTATGTAAAGCAGGGATGGTGTACTGCGGATTGGGGCGGCGATGGTGTGGATGTGGCGGGTGTTGGGCGGGAGTAGGCGGGGTCAACAATGTTGTCGGATTACGCTACGCTAATCCGACCTACCGTTTGCGTCATGAGTAGGTCGGATTAGCGCAAAGCGCGTAATCCGACATGCAATGTAAGACCTACACCTTCAAAAATTCCTCTTTCCCACCCAGCCAGCGCGCCAGGTGCGCTTCCACGGTGGCTGCGGCGGCCGCCGTGGTGGCGTGCAGCAGATCGTGCGCCACGTCGCGGGCCTGGTCGACCAGCCATTGGTCCGTTTCCAGGTCGGCGAAGCGCAGCATGGCCTGGCCGGACTGGCGCGCGCCGAGGAATTCCCCGGGACCGCGGATTTCCAGGTCGCGGCGGGCAATTTCAAAACCGTCCGTCGTTTCGCGCATGGTCATCAAACGCTGGCGCGCCACGCCGCCCAGCGGTCCCTGGTACAGCAGCAGGCAGACGCTGGCTGCCGAGCCGCGGCCCACGCGGCCGCGCAGCTGGTGCAGCTGCGACAGGCCGAAACGCTCGGCGTGCTCGATCACCATCAGCGAAGCGTTCGGCACGTCGACGCCCACCTCGATGACGGTGGTGGCCACCAGCACGTGGATATGGCCGGCGATGAAAGCGTCCATCACTTCCTGCTTTTCCGCCGGTTTCAGGCGGCCGTGCACGAGGCCCACCTGCAGCGCGGGCAGGGCTTCGGCCAGCATCATGTAGGTATCGGTGGCCGTCTGCAGCTGCAGCGCTTCCGATTCCTCGATCAGCGGGCAGACCCAGTACACCTGCCGGCCTTCCAGCGCGGCCGCGTAGACGCGGGCGATGACTTCGTCGCGCCGGTTCTGGTCGATGGCGCGCGTGACGATGGGGCTGCGGCCGGGCGGCAGCTCGTCGATCACCGACACTTCCAGGTCGGCGTAATACGTCATGGCCAGGGTGCGCGGGATGGGCGTGGCCGACATCATCAGCTGGTGCGGCACGGCCGCGCTGTCGCCCTTGTTGCGCAGGGTCAGGCGCTGGCCCACGCCGAAGCGGTGCTGCTCGTCGACGATCACCAGGCCCAGTTTCGCAAACAGCACGTTATCCTGGATCAGCGCATGCGTGCCGATCACCAGCTGCGCTTCGCCCGATTCGATCAGGGCCAGCGCCGCCGTCTTTTCCTTTTTCTTCAGGCTGCCCGTCAGCCACGCCACCTTCACGCCCAGCGGTTCCATCCAGGCGGCGATCTTGCGGAAGTGCTGCTCGGCCAGAATCTCCGTGGGCGCCATCAGCGCGGCCTGGTAGCCGCTGTCGATCGCCTGCGTGGCGGACAGGGCCGCCACGACCGTCTTGCCGCTGCCGACGTCGCCCTGCAGCAAGCGCTGCATCGGATAGGGCTGGCGCAGGTCGGCGCGGATTTCCTCGAGCACGCGCGCCTGCGCGCCCGTCAGCTTGAAGGGCAGGGCGGCGCCGAAGGCTTCCGACAAGGTGCCGACGATGGGCAGGGACGCCGCGCCTTTCGAGCGGCGCGCGCGCTGGGCGCGTTTGAGCGACAGTTGCTGCGCCAGCAGTTCATCGAACTTCATGCGCACCCAGGCCGGGTGCGAGCGGTCCATCAAGGCGCTTTCATCGATGTCCTGCGGCGGATAGTGCAGCAGGTGCACGGCGGCGCGGAACGGCGACAGCTGCATCTCGCGCAGCAGATGATCGGGCAAGGTGTCCTGCCAGTCGATGCGGCGCATGGCGTCGGCGATCTCGCGGCGCAGCACGTGCTGCGACAGGCCTTCGCCGGACGGATACACGGGCGTGAGCGCCGTGGGCAGGGGCGCGCCCTCGTTGACCACCTTATACGTCGGGTGCACCATCTCGGCACCGAAAAAGCCGTGTTTGAGTTCGGCGCGCGCGCGCACGCGCGTGCCTTCGGCCAGCTGCTTGACCTGGCTGCCGTAGAAATTCATGAAGCGCAGCAGCAAATTGCCCGTTTCGTCGGCGATCGTCACCAGCAGCTGCTTGCGCGGCTTGAAATTGACTTCGCACTTGGTGACGATGCCTTCCACTTGCCACGACTCGCCGCCGCGCAGGCAGGCGTCGCGTATCGTGTAGACCTTGGTTTCGTCCTCGTAGCGCATCGGCAGGTGCAGCACCAGGTCCATATCCGTGCGCAAGCCCAGTTTGGCCAGCCGGCTTTCCGTGCTGACCACTTTTTTGGCGGCTTTCTGCTTCGCGGCAGGCTTGGCTGAGGGCGGAAGATCGGGCTTGGGATCGGACATATGCAAGGTTTTGGTGCCGCTAGCGTAAAATAGAGGGTTGTCCGGCACACCCTGTGCGTACCGCAGTCGTAGTTGCTGCGGCGGATTATTGTAATGCCTGTATAGGCGCACAGTATAGTGCCAGATGTTCCATTGCGCACTCCTAATCATTTTTGACGTACTTTTGAAGCAAAACGCATGTATTCGCTTTCCGATTTCGATTTTAATTTGCCGCAAGAAAACATTGCGCAAACTCCGTTGGCCGAGCGCAGCGCCTCGCGCCTGTTGCATCTGGACGGCGAGACCCTGGTCGACCGCCAGTTCGCCGACATCGTAGGACAGCTAGCCGCGGGCGACCTGCTGGTGATGAACGATACGCGCGTGCTGAAAGCGCGCTTCTTCGGCGTCAAGGAAAGCGGCGGCAAGATCGAGGCGCTGGTCGAGCGCGTGCTCGACGACCGTACCGTGCTGGCCCAGGTGCGCGCGTCGAAGTCGCCGCCGCCCGGCTGCCGCATCCGCCTGGCCGACGCCTTTGACGTGATGGTCGGCCAGCGCGCCGGCGAATTCTTTACCTTGCACTTCGAGGCCGACGTGTTCGAGCTGATCGAGGCGCATGGCCGCTTGCCGCTGCCGCCGTATATCGAGCACGATGCGGACGAATTCGACGAAACGCGCTACCAGACGGTCTTCAACAAGGTACCGGGCGCCGTCGCCGCGCCGACGGCCGGCCTGCATTTCGACCAGGCCCTGCTCGATCAATTGAAGGCCAAGGGCGTCAACTTTGCCTATGTGACCCTGCACGTGGGCGCCGGCACCTTCCAGCCCGTGCGCACGGAAGTGCTGGCCGAACACAAGATGCATACCGAGTGGTACACCATGCCGCAGGAAACCGTCGATGCCGTACGCGCAGCCCAACTTGCCGGGCGCGACGTGGTGGCCGTCGGCACGACCAGCCTGCGCGCGCTGGAATCGGCCTCGCAAAGCGGCCAGCTGGTGGCGGGCAGCGCCGATACGGCCCTGTTCATCACGCCCGGCTATGCGTTTAAAACGGTAACGCGCCTGATCACCAACTTCCATTTGCCGAAGTCGACCCTGCTGATGCTGGTGTCGGCCTTTGCCGGCTATGAGCCGATCCGCAACGCCTACGCGCATGCGATCGCGCAGAACTACCGTTTCTTCAGCTATGGCGATGCGATGCTGCTCACCACGCAATCGCGCGCCGCGCTGAACCTTGATACCCCCGTGAAAGACTGACCATGCTGGAATTTACATTACTCAAGACCGACACGAGCGGCCTGACCAAGGCACGCCGCGGCACCTTGAAACTCAACCATGGTGTCGTGCAGACGCCGATCTTCATGCCAGTGGGCACTTATGGCTCGGTGAAAGCCATGTCGCCGCTGGAACTCAACGAGATCGACGCGCAGATTATCCTGGGCAACACTTTTCACCTGTGGTTGCGTCCAGGCAACACCGTCATGGAAAAATTCGGCGGCTTGCACGGTTTCATGGGCTGGAACAAGCCGATCCTGACGGATTCGGGCGGCTTCCAGGTGTTTTCGCTGGGCGCCATGCGCAAGATCACGGAAGAGGGCGTGCATTTCAATTCGCCCATCAACGGCGATAAGCTGTTCCTCTCGCCGGAAGTGTCGATGCAGGTGCAGCGCGTCTTGAATTCCGATATCGTCATGCAGTTCGACGAATGCACGCCGTACGAAATTCAGGGCCGCCCGGCCACGATCGAGGAAGCGGCCAAGTCCATGCGCATGTCCTTGCGCTGGGCGCAGCGCTCGAAGGATGAGTTCCACCGCGGCGAAAACCCGAATGCGCTGTTTGGCATCGTGCAGGGCGGCATGTTCGAAATGCTGCGCGACGAGTCGCTGGCCAAGCTCGAAGAGATCGACTTCCCCGGCATCGCCATCGGCGGCCTGTCCGTCGGCGAGCCGAAGGAAGACATGATGCGCATGCTGGCCCACGTGGGTCCGCGCCTGCCGGCCAACAAGCCCCATTACCTGATGGGCGTGGGCACGCCGGAAGACCTGGTGGCGGGCGTGTCGAACGGCATCGACATGTTCGACTGCGTCATGCCGACGCGTAACGCCCGCAATGGCTGGCTGTTCACCCGTTTTGGCGACATCAAGATCAAGAATGCCAAGTACAAGGAAGACCAGGCGCCGCTGGACGAAACGTGCAGCTGCTACGCTTGCCGCAACTTCTCGCGCGCCTACCTGCACCATCTGCACCGCTCCAAGGAAATCCTCGGCGCGCGCCTCAATACCATCCACAACCTGCATTACTACCTGGACCTGATGCGCCAGATGCGCGAAGCGCTGGACGAAGACCGTTTCCACGCGTTTACGCTGCAATTCCATGCGGAACGCGCACGCGGAACTTAAGAAAACCTTAGCTTGCGCTCTGGCGGCAGCATGGCCGGAAGTTTTGTGTATTGGTGCTTGGACGGGGGCGAGAAAGCATTGCATAATGCCTTTTTAGCCCCATTTGAAGCTGCCATGCCTGCAATTGGGGGCTTGGCGGATTGCCAATGCTAGAATACAGCGCTATTTTTTCAAACTGATTAGAACTGGAGTCACCGTGTTTTTCATTTCCAACGCTTATGCGCAAGCCCCAACCGAAGCCCTGGGCCTCGGCGGCAACCTGACCAGCTTCCTGCCGCTGGTATTGATGTTCGTGGTCATGTATTTCCTGATGATCCGTCCACAGCAAAAACGCGCCAAAGAACAACGGGCGATGATGGACGCGCTGGCCAAGGGTGACGAAGTCGTCACCGCCGGCGGCATGCTGGGCCGTGTTGTCAAGGTAGTGGACGCTTACGTCACCATCGAAGTGGCGACCGGCACCGAAATCACGGTGCAAAAGAGCTCCATTACCACCTTGCTGCCTAAAGGCACCCTGAAGGCGCTGTAATTCCTCGCTGTCATTGCCCCGGCAATGATTGAACGGGGCGGCTATCGGCCGCCCCTCGCGACGCCTCCGACGCTCAACACTGAACGCTGAATCAATATGAATCGCTATCCTGCCTGGAAATACATCATCATCGTCGTCGCCTTATTGCTGGGCGCACTCTATACGGCACCCAATTATTTCGGTGAGTCACCGGCGCTGCAAGTAACCAGCGGCAAGTCGACCGTCAAGGTGACGGGCGAGCTGATGACGCAAGTCGAGCAAATATTGACGAAAGAGAACGTCAAGTCGGAAGGTGTCACCATGGATGGCGCCGGCAACCTCGCCTCCGTGCGCGTGCGTTTCGCCGATCCCGATACCCAGTTCAAGGCGAAACTGGTGCTGGAAAAGGACCTGAATCCCGATGCCAGCGATCCCGCGTACATCGTGACGGTCAACCTGCAAGCCAATACCCCGATGTGGATGCAAAAATTGCATGCCTTGCCCATGTTCCTGGGCCTGGACTTGCGCGGCGGCGTGCACTTCCTGATGCAGGTCGATGCAAAAGCAGTATTGAACAAGAAAGTCCAGGGCGTCCAGTCCGCCGCGCGTAGCGTGTTGCGCGACAAAAATATCCGCCATGCGGGCATCGAGCGCGTGGGCGACAGCGTGCAGATCAACTTCCGCGACGCGGAAACGCGCTTGAAGGCAAAAAATGTGCTGTCCGACCAGATGTCGGAACTGGCGTTCGCCGATGCGGGCGAAGGCAGCGATTTGAAATTGAACATCACCCTGAAGCCGGCCGCCCTGAAAGCGACCATCGACGAAGGCGTAAAACAGAATATCTCCACCCTGTCCAAGCGCGTCAACGAGCTGGGCGTGGCCGAGCCGCTGATCCAGCAGCAAGGTCCCGACCGCATCGTGGTGCAATTGCCTGGCGTGCAGGACGTGGCCCGCGCGAAAGCCATCATCGGCCGCACGGCGACGCTGGAAGTGCGCCTGGTCGACGAAAGCATCGTGCCCGGCACCGAACTGTCGAGCGCTATTCCGTTCAACTCGGAATTGTTCACCGTCGGCAAGGGCGTGCCTGTCGTGCTGGCGAAAGACGTGATCCTGACGGGCGACTATATCTCCAGCGCCACGGCCAGCTTCGACCAGAACCAGCAAGCGGCCGTGTCGATCGACCTGAACGGCGACGGCGGACGCAAGATGCGCGAAGCGACGCGCGAACGCGTGGGCAAGCGCATGGCCATCGTGCTGTTTGAAAAGGGCAAGCCGGAAGTGCTGTCGGTCGCGACCATCCAGCAGGAACTCGGTTCGCGCTTCCAGATCACCGGCATGGGCGGCGCGGAAAACGCGAATGAACTGGCGCTGCTGCTGCGCTCGGGCGCCCTGTCGGCACCGATGACCGTCATCGAAGAACGCACGATCGGACCGCAGCTGGGCGCGGAAAACATCGCCAAGGGCTTCCACTCGACCTTGTACGGTTTCATCGCCATCGCCATCTTCATGATCGCCTACTACATGTTGTTCGGCGCCTTCAGCGTGCTGGCCCTGGCCACCAACCTGCTGTTGCTGGTCGGCTTGCTGTCGATGATCCAGGTGACCTTGACCTTGCCAGGTATCGCCGCTATCGCGCTGGCGCTGGGCATGGCGATTGACGCCAACGTGCTGATCAATGAACGTATCCGTGAAGAGCTGCGTGCGGGCAATACGCCGCAAGCAGCGATCGCCGCCGGCTTCGACCGTGCCTGGGCCACGATTCTGGACTCGAACGTAACCACCCTGATCGTCGGCCTGGCGCTGCTGGCCTTCGGCAGCGGCCCCGTGCGCGGCTTCGCCGTTGTGCATTGCCTGGGTATCCTGACCTCGATGTTCTCCTCCGTGTTCGTGTCGCGCGGCGTGGTCAACCTCTGGTATGGCCGCAAGAAAAAGCTGACGACCTTGTCGATCGGCACGGTGTGGGTGCCGGGCGCCAGCAAATAAGCGACGGCCCCGACTCACCCAATAGCGTCAACAGCGATCGCGTCCGGTGGCCCAGCCGCCGGACGCACAGAATAGAACTCAGAGGATTTCATGGAATTTTTCCGGATCAAAAAAGATATTCCCTTCATGCGCCATGCGTTGATTTTCAACGTGATTTCGGCCGTGACCTTCCTTGCCGCCGTCTTCTTCCTGGTGCACAAGGGCTTGCACCTGTCCGTCGAATTCAAGGGCGGTACCCTGATGGAGGTGAAATACCCCAAGGCGGCCAATCTTGAAGGCATACGCGGCACCCTCATTGCCATGGGCTATGAAGAGCCGGGCGTGACCAGCTTCGATACGGCGCGCGACGTGATGATCCGCCTGCCGGTGGAAAATGGCGTCAGCGCCGCAAATACCTCGCAGCGCGTGTTCGAATCGCTGTGCAAGGCCGAGCAGGGCACGACCAAGGCCATCGACACCGTCACCGCCAAGGGCGAACATGTGCTCAAGAGCGCGTGCATGGACACCGCCGGCAATGAAGCGGTGGTACTGCAGAAGGTTGAATTCGTCGGCCCGCAAGTGGGCGAGGAACTGGCGCAGAACGGCTTGAACGCGCTGGTGGTGGTGATTATCGGCGTGATGATCTACCTGGCCATCCGCTTCGAATGGAAATACGCTGTCTCGGCCATTATCGCCAACTTGCATGACGTGGTGATCATCCTGGGCTTCTTCGCCTTCTTCGAATGGGAATTCTCGCTGACGGTGCTGGCGGCGATCCTGGCGGTGCTCGGCTATTCCGTCAACGAATCGGTGGTGATCTTTGACCGTATCCGCGAAAACTTCCGCAAGCAGCGCAAGGCTTCCGTGCATGAAGTGATCGACAACGCGATCACCAGCACCATTTCGCGTACCATCATCACCCACGGCTCGACCCAGATGATGGTGCTGTCGATGCTGGTCTTCGGCGGCCAGACCCTGCACCACTTTGCACTGGCGCTGACCATCGGTATCTGCTTCGGTATTTATTCGTCCGTGTTCGTCGCTGCCTCGATCGCCATGTGGCTGGGCGTCAAGCGCGAAGACTTGATCAAGCCGATCAAGGAAAAAGACGAAACCGACGGCGCCGTGGTGTAAGCGCAGGTTTTTTGCAGGTCGAATGAGGAACGATCACCGTTTGCGGTGGTCGTTTTTTTTATGGTGGATGACAATGAAGCGTTTGATAGTGATGGGCATCATGGCAGGCATCGGCACCTTGGCCAGTGCCGCGCAATTGAGCCGTGCGGACAGCGGCGCCATCGCCCTGCGCGGCCCGATTGCCGAGGGCGACGTGGACAAGCTGCGGCTGCTGGCTGTGCCGGGGACGACGCTGTTGCGCGTCAATAGCGACGCAGGCGAGCCGCAGTCGGCCATGCTGCTGGGACGCCTGGTGCGCCAGCTACGGCTCGATATTGCCATCGACACCGTGTGCGCGGGCAGCTGCGCCCTGTATGTCTTCCCGGCCGCGCGGCACAAGCGCATTCCCGCCGATGCCGTGCTGGCGCTGCAGGAATCGGCATTCCAGCGCGCGCAGGCGAGCCCGGTGCAATTGCGCCGCACCCTGGCCGAGGCTGGCGTGGCGGCCGAGGACCTGGAGCGCGAAACGGCGGCACTGGCGGCCCGATTGGCCGACACGGCGGCGCAGGAAGCGGCGTTTGCCGCGGAACTGGGCATTGCTCCCGCCTTTTACCGCGATTTTCCGCAAGTGGCGGCGCAGGCCGAGAGCGTGCGCCGGCGCTTTCCCGACCAGGAGGCCGCCGTCTACTGGTGGCCGGCCGCCGCCCGCCTGCAGCGCTGCTACGGCATCGCCGGCGTGGACGAGGGCGCGCGCGCGGTTCGCCTGGCGCCCGACGGTTATCTGTACGTGCCGGCCCTGTCGGCCCTCGTCATGGGCGACCAGGCCTTGCAGGACTGTCCATGAGCCGCAGCGGCCGCTTGTTCCTGCTGATGGACGCCATGCGCGCCAGGCGCGTGCCCGTCACGGCGGCCCAGCTGGCGCAGCAGCTCGGTGTTTCCGAGCGCACGATCTACCGCGATATCCAGACCCTGGCCGAACTGGGCGCGCCCCTGCAGGGCGAAGCTGGCATCGGCTATGTGCTGCGCCGCGGCGCCTTCTTGCCGCCGCTGATGTTCGGGCCCGATGAACTGGAAGCGCTGGTGCTGGGCGCGCGCTGGGTGCGCCGGCAGGGCGATGCGGGCCTGGCGCAGGCGGCCAGCAATGCTCTCGCGAAGATCGCGGCCGCCTCGCCGCGCGATTTGCGCGACAGCATGGCCGAGACCAGCCTGTGGGTGCCGCTGGGCCGTCCCGCCGATGGCACGCAGCCGGCCGACCCGGCCGACCGGTATGTGCAGCCGGTGCGCGAGGCGATCCGCTACGAACAGAAACTCACGCTCGCCTATCAGGATGAGTATGGCAGCGCCACCTCGCGCACGGTGTGGCCGTTTGCCCTGGCCTTTTTCGAAGGCAAGCGTCTGCTAGCCGCCTGGTGCGAGCTGCGCGGCGATTACCGGCATTTCCGCATCGACCGCATCGCCAGCGTGCAGCAGCATGAGGAGCGCTATCCCACGCGCCGCCACGCCTTGCTCGACACCTGGCGCAAGGCCCACGATATCGATCCCGAATCCTGATATTCGCTCCTGACAAAAACTGTCAGTGCCCGGCCCTACGATGGTGGCTTCTTCACTCACCGGAGCCATTTACCATGCGCCTGTATCACCACCCCATGTCCTCGAATGCCCGCCGTGCCCTGATGACGGCGATCCACCTCGGCCTGTCTCTGGAGCTGGCCGAAGTCGACCTGATGAATGCGGACGACCGCCGCCGCCTGGCCGAACTGAACCCCAACGGCAAGGTGCCCGTACTGGCCGACGGCGCTTTCCTGCTGTGGGAATCGTGCGCCATCATGCAATACCTGGCCGAGCAGGTGCCGGGCCAGACGCTTTATCCGCAGGCGCCGCAAGCGCGCGCCGACGTCAACCGCTGGCTGTTCTGGGCCGCGCAGCACTTCGCGCCCGCCATCAGCGTGCTGGCCTGGGAGCGCGCCTGGAAAGGCATGACGGGCAATGGTCCGGCGGACCCGCTGGAAGAGGCGCGCGGCGAGCGCGACCTGCATGAGTGCGCCGTCGTGCTGGACGCGCATCTGGCGGCGCGCAATTGGCTCAGCGGAGACGATGTGACCCTGGCCGATTTCGCCGTGGCCGCGCCCCTGATGTACAGCGAGGCCGTGCGGCTGCCGCTGGCGCAGTACCGGCATATCGGGGCGTGGTTCGCCCGCGTGCGGCAGCTGCGTGCCTGGCAGGAAACGGAGGTGGAACTGGTGCCGGGATAATGTGCGCGCTAAGTGTGTCAACGCACGGAGCCGGCGCGGCGTACCGCATAAGATAGGGCTGTCTCTTTCAGGACATCCCTAGCTTTGGACTTTACCCGCTTTCGAGCGGGTTTTTTTTTGAATAGCGGCTTGATAAATTGATAATCGCTGCACAGATGGGACACATCCCACTTCCAGCAGGTACGCCATGTTCATGCCACGCCATCCGAAACCCCTGTTGAGTACGAAGGCGGTTGCCACGCAGGTCGTCCAGCAGAAGCAGGGGACCCAGCCCATGGACAAGCATGTGCTGATCGTCGAGACGGTCAAGCCGGCGGCACCGCCGCCAGCGGGCAAGAAGCCTGCAGGCTAGTGCACGAGCACCTTCAGCAGCGACTGCACTTCATCGTCCGATTCTTCCATGATGCTCGACAAGGTCGCATCGTCGCCGATCAGGCAATCGATGCTGCGCGCGGCGCGTGCTGCCCGTACGGCAATGGCGGCCGGGCTTTCGTTGAGGGGCGACGAGACGGGCGCCAGATCATTTGCCAGCAGCAGGGTGTCGCCCAATGATTCGGGCGGGATGGCGCGCAAGCCCTCCCACAGCGCATCGATGGCGCCCCGCACCGCTTCCGGCACCTTCAGTTTGGCCAGGACGCCGTGGCCGATGGCCTGTTCGCCATGTTCGACCCAGTCGTCGGGTTCGCCATCGAGGATGCCGGGGAATTCGGCCGCGCGCGACAGCAGATAAAACCCGCCCACTTCATGCATGATGCCGGCAAACAGGGCCGTATCGGGATCGACCCTGGTGACGCGGCGGGCCAGCACCTGCGACAGGGCCGCCACATGGGCCGTATGTTCCCATAGCTGGTTGGCCTTCGCCTGCAGCGCGGGATCGGTGATGGTGCTGCCCAGCTGGCGCACGATCAGCGATGCCACCACCGATTGCAAGGTACGCACGCCGAGCCGCTGCACGGCGTTGCGCACGCTGGTGATTTCATTGCCGGAACGGTTGAACGCCGCCGAATTGGCAATGGCCACCGTGCGCGCGGCCAGCAGCGGGTCTGCCTGCACCAGCTTGGCGGCGGCCTCGATATGGCAGTCGGGATCGGACAGCGCCTCTTGCAGCTTGAGCGAAGCGTCCACATTGGCAGGAAAGGTCAGCTCGCCACGAGCGGCTTGTGCGGCGATGCTTTTAAAGGCGTCGAGTCTGTTCATTGAAAAAATTATACTCGCAATATTTCCGTACGGAACTTTTTAACCATGATCTTTTCGCAAACAGCTTAGCAAAAGGCAAGCAAAGCCCCGTAAACGCAAAATGGGCACGCGTACAGTCGACGCGTGCCCATTTTGAACGACGAAATTTCGACGCTTAACAAAACCATTGCGAGCGGATGGGATTTGTGGCTAAGAAGCGCAACCGTACCTTAGTACGGGGGCGCCGAGCCGGTGAGCATCGCAGGCCGCAAAGCGCACCGCGCAGCAGGTCCTGTTCAGCGCTACTACAGAGCTTCGCTGAAGATCGCGTCGCAGCCTTCCACCAGCTCGTCGCTGTCTTCCAGTTCATCGGTCAAGCCCAGGTCGAACAGTTCTTCGACGGCATTCATGAAGCTGTTGTGCTTGGTGGCGCCGATCAGGCGGTAGATTTCGCCGTCTTCGTTGCGCACGCCGATGATCAGTTTTTCCTGGCGCACCAGTTCCGGCGTGCTGGCGTTGAGCAGCAGGTTGCCGATGATGTGTTTATCGAAATGTGCGGGCTTTTTGCCTTCGAGCAGTGTGGTTTTCAACTTGGTTTCCTTTGTCTTGTTTGAATGTCTGTGCTTGGTGAATGGTCAGCCGTGGCCGTTGGCGATGGCGTGCTTCAAGCCCGCCAGGGTAGTTTCCAACTGCATGAAATCGTCTTCGGTATAGCCGTCGAACAGCTGTTGGCCCTGCTTGGTCAGCTTGGGGAACACGTCATGGAACACCTGTTCGCCCTCGCAGCTCAGGCGCACATAATAGGAACGCTTGTCGCGTGGACAACGTTCGCGTATCACCAGCCCCTTTTGTTCCAGCCGGTCCACCACGCCCGTCAAAGTCCCCTTGGTAATCAGGGTTTTCTGGCCCAGTTCCTTGTAGGACATGCCGCAGGTGTTGCCGAGCGTGGCAATGATGTCGAATTGCGCATGCGTCAAGCCGTACTGGCGCACGAAGTCGCTAGAAAACCGCTCGAAGCCTTGCATGCATTCGGCCAGCAGCCGGATACTTTTTAAATATCGTTCACCCATGGCAGTGATTATATCCTTCCGCTCCGCTTTTTTCCGCCGCGCCAGGATGCGCCCTTGCATGAGGGGCTCGATGGGGCGGAAGTCCGGTATCATGTGGGCAACTCAGCCCTTGCCCCGATCCCGCCCGCCGATGTCCTTCGCTAATCTTTCCCGTATCGGCCTCGACAAACCGTTGCGTTTGCTGCTGGTGCATGCCGGCGATGCCGAGTCGATCACGTGGGCCGGCCTGGTGCAGCCGCTGCGCCTGTGCGCGCGGGCGCTGGGGCCGCAGGCGTTCCAGCTGGACGTGCGCACGCCGGAACAGGTGGCGGCGCAGGGCGGCCACTGGCATATCGCGCTGCTGGTGGCCGATGAAACGCAGGCGCCGCTGCGCAACGAGCTGTGCCGGGCCGTGATCGAGCGCTGCCGCTCGGCGCCGTTTTGGGGCGGCGTGGGGGCGGCCGTGCTGTGGCTGGCCGACGCGGGCGTCATGGATGGTGTGCGCATCGCCTTGCCGTGGGCCTTGTATGCCGATGCGGAAGCGAAGGCGGAACGGGCCATCCTGACGCCGCATTTGTTCGACATCGACGGCCCGCACATCACCTGCTGCGGCGGCGCGGCCAGTATCGACTTTTCGCTGACCCTGATCGAAACCATCTTTGGCGCCGACGTGCAGGCGCTAGTCAAGGAAGCCTTGTGCGTGGACAAGGTGCGCGGCAAGGAAGAACGCCAGCGCGTGGCCCTGCAGGCGCGCTTCGGCGTGTTGCAGCCGAAACTGTCCGAAGCGGTGACCTTGATGGAAGCCAATATCGAGGAGCCGCTGTCGACGGACGACATCGCCAGCCTGGTGGGCCTGTCGCGGCGCCAGCTGGAGCGGCTGTTCAAGCAATACCTGGGCAGCCTGCCGTCGCGCTACTACCTGGAACTGCGCCTGCAGCGCTCACGGCAACTGTTGCTTGATACACATTATTCCATCGTGCAAGTAGGCCTGATGTGCGGCTTTTCCTCCGGCTCGCACTTTTCCACGGCGTTCGGCACCCTGTTTGGCAATACACCGCGCGAAGAGCGGCAAAGAAAGCTCATGCCCCCGGTTTGATTAAGGCAAGCCCGGCTGTGATGAATTGTGAAAATCCTTGTCGCAGATTCAAAAGAGTTTTAGCATCCCGCTTTTTATAATGCAGTACACACGTAGCTGTCGTAGCTGCGGAGTACCTAACATATTGATGGGGAAATGCTATGAATGCCAAGCTTGATTCGACCGTAACGGCTCGTCCAGTCACCCGGGAAACCTTTGACCAGGTCCTCGTTCCTACCTACGCTCCTGCAGCCATGGTGCCCGTGCGCGGTTCCGGACTGGATCTGTGGGACCAGTCAGGCAAGCATTACCTCGATTTCACCTCCGGCATCGCCGTCAACAGCCTGGGCCACTGCCATCCGGCCCTGGTCGACGTGCTGACCAAGCAAATCAATAATTTGTGGCATTTGGGCAACGGCTATACGAACGAGCCTGTGCTGCGCCTGGCGCTGGCCCTGACGGAAGCGACCTTCGCCGACCGCGCCTTCTTCTGCAACTCGGGCGCGGAAGCCAACGAAGCGGCCCTGAAACTGGCGCGCAAGTACGCGCACACCAAGTTCGGCGCGCACAAGTCGCGCATCATCTCGTGCTTCAGCTCTTTCCACGGTCGCACCCTGTTTACGGTGTCCGTCGGCGGCCAGGCCAAGTACACGGAAGGCTTCGAGCCGCTGCCGCCGTCGATCGACCACATCGCCTACAACGACATCGAAGCGGCGCGCGCCGCCATCGGCGATGACGTGTGCGCCGTGATCGTCGAGCCGGTACAAGGCGAAGGCGGCGTGGTGCCGGGCAATCCGGAATTCCTCAAGGAGCTGCGCGCCCTGTGCGACAAGACCGGCGCCCTCTTGATTTTCGACGAAGTCCAGAGCGGCATGGGCCGCACTGGCGCGTTGTTCGCCTACATGGGCTACGGCGTCACGCCGGACATCCTGACGGCCGCCAAGGCGCTGGGCAACGGCTACCCGATCGGCGCCATGCTGACCACGAATGAACTGGCGCAAACGCTGGCCGTCGGCACCCACGGCACCACCTACGGCGGCAATCCGCTGGCCGCCACCGTGGCCCTGACCGTGCTCGACACGATCAACACGCCAGCGTTCCTGGCGCGGGTGAAAGAAGCGAGCGTCAACACCATCGCCATGCTGCAAGGCTTGATTACGGATTACCCGCAAGTGTTCTCCATCGTGCGCGGCAGCGGCTTGCTGCTGGGCCTGGTCGTCAGCGATGCCTTCAAGGGCCGCGCGAAAGACATCCAGAAAGCGGCCGAAGCGCAAGGCTTGATGGTGCTGATCGCCGGCATGGACGTGGTGCGCCTGGCACCGGCCCTGATCGTCTCGGACGAGCAGATTGCCGAAGCGGGCCGCTTGCTGCGCGCCGCCATCGACGGCATGCTGAAAGCCTGAGGCTAGCCTCGCTCCCTGTTTGATCACCGGCCCGCCGCTTTGCTGCGGGCCGGCTTGGTTCTGCCCCCAGCATCGTCAGCATTGAAGGAGTACCCATGTATGTTGTCCGTCCGGTAGAAATTGCGGATATTGCAGCCCTCGAAGCGCTGGCCGCGGTAACCATGCCGGGTGTCCATACCCTGCCGAAGACGCGCGAGAAAATCGCCGCCTCCGTCGAGCGCTCCATCGCCTCGTTTGCCGCCCATGTCGACATCCCCAGCGAAGAGTCGTACCTCTTCGTGCTTGAATCCCTGCTCGACAAGAGCATTGCCGGCACGGCCGCCATCTTCGCCTCGGCCGGCTCGAACGGCACCTATTTTTCCTTTCGCAACGACGTCATCCAGCAAGTCTCGCGCGACCTGAACATCAGCCACAGCGTGCATGCGCTGACCCTGTGCTCGGAGTTGACGGCGTACTCGCAGCTGTCCGGCTTCTTTGTGCGCAATATGGAGCAGGCGGGCCTGGAAGCGGCCCTGCTGTCGCGCGCGCGGCTGCTGTTCGCCGTGCTGGCGCCGCACCGCTTCGGTGACCGCTTCTTCGTGCCGCTGGCCGGCATCACCGACGCCAACGGCCAGTCGCCGTTCTGGGATGCGCTGGGCCGCAAGTTCTTCCAGATGGATTTCCTCGATGCCGAAAAAGTCATCGGCGGTGCGCGCAACCGCACCCTGATCGTCGAACTGATGCCGCACTACCCCGTGTACGTGCCGCTGCTGCCCGGCGACGCGCAGGCGGCCATGGGCCAGATCCACCCGAGCGGCGAACTGGCGTTCAATCTGCTGACGGAAGAAGGCTTTGAAGCGGACGATTACATCGACATCTTCGATGGCGGCCCGATCCTGCAAGCGCACAAGCATGCGCTGCGCTCGTTTACGGGCTCGCTCACGCGCCGCGTCGTCGCAGGCGTCACGCCCAGCCGCACGGGCCTGAAAGTCAATTATGCGGTCGCTTCCGGCGCCGAGCGCAATTTCCGCGCCGTGACCTTTGCCTGCGATGCGCTCGAAGCGCAGGACAGCATCGGCTTGCCGGCCGACCTGCTCGAGGCGCTGGCCGTGGCCGAAGGCGACAGCGTCATTTGCGTGCGTATCTAAGGGAGTTAATTTTATGCTAGTAGTACGCGCCATCAACGCCAATGACCTCGATGCCCTGTATGGCCTGGCCAGCCAGGTCGGCACGGGCATGACCACCCTCAAGCCGGACATGAAAATGCTGGGCGACCGCCTGGCGATTGCCTGCGCCTCGTTCGCCGAAACCATCGCGCCCGAAAAGCGCGACTACATGTTCGTCATGGAGGATACCGATACGGGCCGCCTGGCCGGCGTATGCGCCATCAAGGGCGCCGTGGGCCTGGACGAACCGTTCTATAACTACCGCATCGGCACCCTGGTCCATTCCAGCCGCGAACTCGATGTGTTTACGCGCATGGAAACCTTGTACCTGTCGAACGACCTGACGGGCAGCACGGAACTGTGCTCGCTGTTCCTGCACCCCGATTACCGCAGCGGCAACAATGGCAAGCTGCTGTCGAAAAGCCGGTTTCTGTTCATCGCCCAGTTCCCGCACCTGTTTACGGAAAAGCTGATCGCCGAAATGCGCGGCTACCAGGCGCCGGACGGCAGCTCGCCGTTCTACGAAGGCCTGGGCCGCCACTTCTTCAAGATGGATTTCCACCACGTCGACGATCTGACGAGCCTCGGTAAAAAATCCTTCATCGCCGAACTGATGCCGCGCCAGCCCATGTACGTGGCCTACCTGCCCGACGAGGCGCAGGAAGTCATTGGCAAGGTGCATCTGAGCACGGCGCCCGCGCGCCGTTTGCTGGAACAGGAAGGCCTGCACTTCGAGGGCTATGTCGACATCTTCGACGCCGGTCCCGTGCTGCAGGCGCGCGTGTCCGAACTGCGCGCCATGCGCGACAGCATGCCGGCCGTGCTCGACGCCGGGGCTGCGCCGGAAGCGTGCGGCGACGCCGCCCAGGCCGAGCCTTACCTGGTGTCGAACACCGACCTGAAAGATTTCCGCATGATCGTCACCAGCGCCAACCCGCACAGCGGCAAGATCGCGCTCGATGACGCTGAACTGCATCTGCTGCGCTGCCGCAACGGCGACACCGTGCGCACCTTGTCACTCAACCCGAGGAAGCATCCCCATGTCTAATGTGAATACCACGCAATCGAACTTCATCAACGGCGCCTGGCTGCCGGGCACGGGCCGCGAACTCGTCACCATCGATCCGTCGAACGGCAAGCAGACCTGGGCCAGCCTGGAAGCGACGCCAACACAGGTCGAAGAGGCTTGCCAGGCCGCCCGCGCCGCCTTCGAAGCATGGGCCGATACGCCCGTCGAGGAACGCATCGCCATCTGCGTGCGCTTCCGCGAACTGCTGAAAGTTCATGCCGAAGCGCTGGCGCTCTTGATCTCGGAAGAAGTGGGCAAGCCGCTGTGGGAGTCGCGCACGGAAGTGGCCACCATGGCCAACAAGATCGATATCTCGGTGCAGTCGTACCACGCGCGCACGGGCATCACGCAAAGCAGGATCGCCGATGGCGACGCCGTGCTGCGCCACCGTCCGCATGGCGTGTTCGGCGTCTTCGGCCCATACAATTTCCCCGGCCACCTGCCGAACGGCCATATCGTGCCGGCCCTGATCGCCGGTAACACCATCGTCTTCAAGCCCAGCGAATATGCGCCGCGCACGGCCATCAAAACCGTGCAGCTGTGGCAGCAGGCCGGCTTGCCGAATGGCGTCGTCAACCTCGTCAACGGCGGGCGCGACACGGGCGTGGCGCTGGGCGCCAATGCCTTGCTCGACGGCGTACTGTTTACGGGTTCCTGCCAGACGGGCATCAGCCTGCACCGCCAGTTCGGCGGCCAGCCGGGCAAGATGCTGGCGCTGGAAATGGGCGGCAACAACGCCCTGGTCGTATGGGATGTGAAGGACGTGGACGCCGCCGTGCACCACGCGATCTTCTCCGCCTTTGTCTCGGCCGGCCAGCGCTGCACCTGCGCGCGCCGCCTGGTGGTGCAGGATAATGCCGCCGGTGTTGCCTTCGTCGCGCGCCTGGTGGAAGTGGCCGCGAAACTGGGCATCGGCGCATCCGACGCCCAGCCGCAGCCGTTCATGGGTCCAGTGGTGTCCAGTGCCGTGGCCGCGCGCCTGGTGCAGGCGCAGGCCGACATGGTGGCCAAGGGCGGCACGGCCCTGCTGCAGATGCGCCAGTTGAATCCCGAGGCGGGCTTTGTCACGGCCGGCATCGTCGACGTCACCGCTGCCGTCGGCATCCCCGACGAGGAATGGTTCGGCCCTCTGCTGCAGGTGATCCGCGTGGCCGATTTCGATGCGGCCCTGAAGGTTGCCAACGCCACCGAATTTGGCCTGGCCGCGGCGCTCTTGTCCGACGATGCGGCCCTGTGGCAAACGTTCCAGACGCGCGCGCGCGCCGGCATCATCAACTGGAACCGTCCGACCACGGGCGCGGCCAGCACGGCGCCGTTCGGCGGCATCGGCAAGTCGGGCAACCACCGTCCGAGCGCCTATTACGCGGCCGATTACTGCGCCTATCCGGTCGCGTCGATCGAGAACAGCGTATTGGAACTGCCGGCCAAGCTGTCGCCCGGCCTGAATTTCTAAATTTTAAGGACATGCCTCCCATGCACAGCACGCGCGAATACAATTTTGACGGCCTGGTCGGGCCATCGCATAACTATGCCGGACTCTCGTTCGGCAACGTGGCCTCGTTCAGCAATGTGAAAAGCGCCTCGAATCCGAAGCAGGCCGCCTTGCAGGGCCTGGCCAAGATGCGTGCGCTGGCCGCGCGCGGCTTTGCGCAAGCCTTGCTGCCGCCGCAGGACCGGCCGAATTTCCGCCTGCTGCGCTCCATCGGTTTCACGGGCACGGACGCCGAGGTGCTGGCGCGCGCTTACCAGGAGTCGCCCGTCATCCTGGCCTGCGCGTACTCCGCCTCGCCCATGTGGACGGCGAACGCCGCCACGGTCAGCCCGTCGGCCGATACGCACGATGGGAGCGTGCATTTTACGGCCGCCAATCTGAATAACAAGCTGCACCGCGCCTTCGAGCACGCGCAGTCGGCGCGCAGCCTGCGCGCCATTTTCAGCGACGAGCAGCACTTCGCCGTGCACGACGCGCTGCCGTCGACGCCCGCCTTCGGCGACGAGGGCGCGGCCAACCACACGCGTTTGGGCGCCAGCCACGGCGCGCCGTCCGTTGAATTGTTCGTGTATGGTCGCGTGGAGTTCGATCCTTCCGCGCCGTCGCCGAAGCGCTATCCGGCACGCCAGACCCTGGAAGCGTCGCAAGCCGTGGCGCGATTGCACGGCCTCGACGCGAAGCGCACCGTGTACGTGCAGCAGAATCCGGAAGTGATCGACCAGGGCGTGTTCCATAACGACGTCATCGCCGTCGGCAATGGCAACGTGCTGTTCTATCACGAACAGGCGTTTGCCGATGAAGAGGAAAGCCTGTCGCAGCTGCGCCGCGCCGTTGCCGCCACGGGGGCGGAACTGCAAGCCTTGCGCGTGGACACGGGCCAGGTGCCGATCGCGGACGCCGTCAGCAGCTATCTGTTCAACAGCCAGTTGCTGACGAAAGAGGGCGGCAAGATGGCGCTGGTGATCCCGCAGGAATGCCAGGAAAACCGCGCCGTGTCGCGCTACCTGGAAGGCCTGGTGGCGGGCGGTGGACCGATTGATGAACTGATCCATTTCGACCTGCGCCAGAGCATGCGCAACGGCGGCGGGCCCGCCTGCCTGCGTTTGCGCGTGGCCCTGACGCAAACCGAGGCGCGCGCCATGCACCAGGGCGTGATCATGACGGAAACGCTGTACCATCGGCTGGTGCAGTGGGTGGAAAAGCACTACCGCGACCATCTGGAGCCGGGCGACCTGGCCGACCCGCAGCTGGCGCTGGAAGTGCACGCGGCGCTTGAAGAATTGACGATCATCCTCAACTTACCTGGATTGTACGACTTGTAGGCGATAGAAAAACACACAGAAAAAATCCGAGACAGACTATCCGTAGCACAGACAGAATTGGACGGGCGACCCCCGTCTCTTGACACCGCTGCCGCCCAGCCACAAGCCCGAACGACAGCGTTGGACATTCACATTACCGTAATGGAGATGCAAGATGAATCACACGCCACAAGATTTGCGTACACAAACGCTGGAGCTGATTAACGCGGCTGGCAATGCGGGCAAGGCGGCAGCGCCTGTCGTGCAGCTGGTGCAGGCATGGCTCGACTCGCTCGACGCCGAAGACCTGGCCGACATCGCGCCCGGCAGCCTGGCGCCCGTGCTGGTCGACGGCTTCACGCAAGCGGCCAAGCGCACCGGCAGCGGCTGTCAAATCGCCACCCTGCGTTACGCGGATGGCCGTGGCGGCATGGCGAGCGCCTTGCTGATCCTGAACGAAGACATGCCTTACCTGGTCGACTCCATCGTCATGGCCATGCGCCGCCAGCACCTGGCCGTGCGCGGCGTGATGAACACCGTTCTGCCCGTGCACCGCGCTCTTGATGGCAGCGTCGAAGCGGTGCGCCAGCCGGGCGATCCGCTCGAATCGTATGTGCTGGTGCTGCTCGACGAAGAACTGGCGCCGCAAGCCCTGGCCGCGCTGGTCGCCGCCCTGGAAACGGTCGCGCGTGACGCTGCCGTCGTGCGCCGCGATGCCGCCGCCATGAGCGAGCGCCTGGCCGCCGTCGCCACGGCCGCAGCGCAGCATGGCGAAGAGGGCGCGGAAGTGGCCGCCTTCCTGGAATGGGCCCGCAGCGGCGGCTTTGAAGTGTTCGGCTATGCCTACTACCGCGTCAAGCCGGGCGTGCGCGAACTCGAACGCGACATCCCGAGCCGTGTCGGCGTGCTGCAGGATACGGCGCACCCGGTCTACGGCACCTGCCTGGCGAATATCCCGGGCGACTTCGACACCCTGGCCAAGCGCGACTCGGCGCTGTCCATCGTCAAGGCCGACGTGGCGGGCACTTTGCACCGCGACCAGCAGCTCGACTTCATCGGCGTGCGCGACATGGATGCGCAAGGCGCGATCCTGGGCGAGCATTGCTTCGTCGGCCTGTTCACCCGTGCCGGCAATTCCACCCCGCTGGCGGCGCTGCCGTTTGCGCGCGGCCGCGTGGCCAAGGTACTGAGCCTGGCCGGCGTGCGCCAGCAAGGCTTCCGTGCCGAGAAATTCCGCGAAATCCTCGAATCGCTGCCGCGCACGGAAGCGCTGGAAGCGGACCTCGACTGGCTGGCGCAAGTGTGCGGTTCCGTCGTTTCGCTGTACAAGCAGCCGCGCACCAAGGTCTTCGCGCGCCGCGACGTGTACGCGCGCCACCTGAACGTGCTGGTCTACCTGCCGCGCGAGCGCTACAGCGCCAGCGTCGCATCGAGCCTGGCAAAAGCCCTGCAAGCCAGTTCCGGCGCCACCCACGTGAGCACGCAGACCCTGGTGGCCGACGGCCCGCTGGCGCGCGTCTACCTGATCGCCCACGCCGCGCGCTACCCGCTGGACCTGGAAACGGATATCGAACAGCCGCTGCTGGGCGTGCTCGATGGCTGGCATAACGGCTTTGCCGCCGTGGCCGACGCCGTGCCCGACGTGGCCCTGCGCACCAGCCTGCGCAAACTCTGCGCCACGTTACCGCTCGATTACGTGGCCGCCACCGCGCCGGCCGTCGCCTTCCGCGACCTCGACACCATCCTGCGCAATACCGATCCGGCGCACGTGGCGGTGCGCATCGAGACGGGCTTTGTGACCACGATTCGCCTGTACTCGGCCAACAAGGTGCCGCCGCTGTCGACCATCCTGCCGGCACTGCACAATGCGGGCGTGGCCATCGACCGCGAACAGGCGTATTCGGTTTCGCTGTCCGACGGCACGCGCTATTTCGTCACCAGCCTGACGGTCGATGCCGCCAGCGCGGCGAAACTGGCGCAGCCATCCGTCGTCGCCGTGGCGCAGGAACTGTTTGCCGCCCTGTTCAACGACACGGCCGAAGATGGCCGCCTGAATGGCCTCGTCATCGAAGGCGGCTTGTCGACGCGCGAAGTGCAGCTGGTGCGCGCCTACACCAGCTACTGGCGCCAGACGGGCAGCCGCTTCTCGGTGCGCTACATCGCCGAGAGCCTGCGCAAACAGCCGGCCCAGGTCAAAGCCCTGGTCGAAGCCTTCCTGCAGCGCTTCGACCCAGCGCTGTCCGATGCGCAGCACGCGGCCGCCCTGGAGGCAATCGCCGCCATCAAGGCGGGCCTGCCATCCGTGAACCATGCCGATACCGAGGAAATCCTCGGCGCGCTGGCCGACCTGATGGCAGCCACCCTGCGCACCAGCTACTTCCAGAACAATCAACAAGGCGACAAGATCATCTTCAAGTTCGACACCAGCAGCCTGGCGCTGGTGCCGGAACCGCGTCCTTACCGCGAGATCTTTGTGTTCTCGCGCCGCTTCGAAGGCGTGCACCTTCGCGGCGGCCCTGTCGCCCGCGGCGGCTTGCGCTGGTCCGACCGCATGGAAGACTACCGCACCGAAGTGCTGGGCCTCGTCAAGGCGCAGATGGTCAAGAACGCCGTCATCGTGCCGGCCGGCGCGAAGGGCGGTTTTGTCTGCAAGATGATGCCGAAGGACGCCGTGCGTGAAACCATCGCGGCCGAAGGCGAAGCCGTCTACCGCCTGTTCATTTCCAGCCTGCTGGAAGTGACGGACAACCGCTCGCTGGGTAATATCGTCGCGCCAGTCGACACCGTGTGCTTCGACGACGCCGACCCGTATCTGGTGGTCGCCGCCGACAAGGGCACGGCCACGTTCTCGGACATTGCCAACGGCATCGCCGTGCAGCGCGGTTTCTGGCTCGGCGACGCGTTCGCCTCGGGCGGCTCGAACGGCTACGACCACAAGAAACTGGGCATCACGGCCAAGGGCGCATTCGAAGCCGTGAAGCGCCACTTCTATGAAATGGACCACGACCTGAACACCACCCCGATCACCATGGTCGGCGTGGGCGACATGTCGGGCGACGTGTTCGGTAACGGCGTATTGTTGTCGCGCCAGCTGAAACTGGTGGCCGCATTCGACCACCGTCATATCTTCCTCGACCCGACACCGGATGTCGCCGTCTCGTTCGAGGAACGCGCGCGCCTGTTCGCCTTGCCGCGCTCGTCGTGGGACGACTACAACAAGGACTTGATCTCGGCAGGCGGCGGCGTGTATCCGCGTTCCGCCCGCACGATCGAGCTGTCGCCGCAGATCCGCGCCGCGCTCGATATCACGGAGACCTCGCTGGCGCCGGAAGAACTGATGCACCGCATCCTGAAATCCCCGGTGGACCTGTTCTACAACGGCGGCATCGGCACCTACATCAAGGCCTCGACCGAGACGCACGCACAGGTGAAGGACCGCGCGAATGACCATATCCGCGTCAATGGCAATGAGCTGCGCGTCAAGGTCGTGGCCGAAGGCGGCAACCTCGGTGCGACGCAAGCGGGCCGCATCGAGTTCGCGCTGGCGGGCGGACGCATCTTCACCGATGCGATCGACAATTCGGCCGGCGTCGATTGCTCGGACCATGAAGTGAACGTGAAAATCTGGCTGGACGTGGAAGTCAATGCGGGCAAGCTGACGGAAGCGGAACGCAACCGCGAGCTGTATGCGATGACGGACGACGTCGAGCGCCTGGTCTTGCGCGACAACACGCAGCAGACGCATTTGCTGGTGCGCGAGCTGCAGGCGCAAGGCGAGAGCGCCGTGCAGGATGGCTATGCCGCCCTGATCGCCAGCCTGGAAGAAGAAGGCGCCCTGTCGCGCGAACTGGAGCAATTGCCATCGGTGGCCGAACTGGCGCGTCGCAAGGCAGATGGCCGGGGCCTGACCACGCCGGAACTGGCGGTGGTGATCGCCAACGTGAAGAACCGTTTCAAGCGCATCCTGTCCGCCCTGCCGCTGACGGACGAAACGTGGGCCGAGCCGGTGCTCAAACCGTACTTCCCATCCTTGCTGGTGGCAACCCGTTCGGCGCTCGACCACCCGCTGGCCAACGCCATCCTGGCGACCGTGCTGGCCAATGAAGTGATCAACCGCTGCGGCCCGCTGATGATCCGCAACCTGGCGGCGGAACATGGCGTGGACGAGTCGGCCGTGATCCTGGCCTGGGGTCAGGCATGGGTGGCGCTGAACCTGGCGCCCGTGTTCGACGCGCTCGATGCGGATGCCCTGACGGTGCCGCGCGACGTGTCGATCAAGGTCGATGCGCAAACGCGCGTGCTGCAGCAAACGATGATCGCCGGCGTGCTGTCCGTGCCGGCCGAGCAATTGCGCGGCGCGGGACTGGCTGAACTGACGCGTTTGTTTGGCGCGGAATCGAAGCGCGAGCTGCTCAAAGCCGTCGGCATCAAGTCGGAAGCGGCGCTGGTGCCGGGCTTGACGCCGGCCTTCGTGCAAGCGTGGGATGCGGTCGATGCGCTGGAAGTCGTTGCCGGCTTCCTGTTCCCGGCCCTGTCCGTGCCGCGTCCTGCCTCGATGGACCTGGCGGCGTTCCTGCAAGTGGGCCTGGCGCTGCGCAGCCAGGCGGGCATCGATACCCTGGAGCGTGGCCTGAAGCTGGCCGCGCAAGGCAAGTCGCAGGAACAGTTGCGCAACTACGCGCAGCAAGCCCTGCGCCGCACGCAACAGCGTCTGCTGACGCAGGTGCTGGCGCGCGCCGAGCAAGGCAATGCGGGCCAGGCCGTCGATGCGGTGACGGGCGCGCTGGGCCTGTCGGCCTATGTGGCGGCGACGGAACTGGAGCAAGCCATGCTGGACGTGTGGACCTTGTCGGAAGCCGTGAATAAAATCACGGTAAAAACCCCAGCGGAAGCGGCGGTGTAATGACGCAAGATGCAACACAGCTAGTAGAGGGCGCTGGCGGCTTGCCGCCAGCCGTGCAGGCGCTGGCGCAGGCCGATTTCAGCGGTGTGGCGCAGCTGTTCGCCAACGCCGGTTTCACGGTGGCCTTGCCGGCGCCCGGCATGCTGCAAGTCGTCAAGCCGCAAGCCGATAAGGGCCGCGCCAGCGTGGCCGTTTCTGTCGGCGTGCATGGCGACGAGACGGGACCGATCGAAGTGCTCGCGCATCTGCTCGACGCCCTGTCGCGCGATGCGTCGCAGCTGGCCGTCGATTTGCTCGTCTGCGTGGGCAATGTCGACGCGATCCGGGCCGGCAAGCGTTTCATCGACGCCGACCTCAATCGCATGTTCCGTCCCGTGCGGGGCAGCCTGGCGCAAGCGGCGGAAAGCGCGCGCGCCGATGAAATGATCGCCGCGACCAAAGCGTTCTTTGACGCGGCCGGTCCCGCGCGCTGGCACCTGGATTTGCACACGGCCATCCGGCCTTCCGTGTACCCCACGTTTGCCATCGTGCCGGACCTGGTGGCCGAAGACGCCAAGGCGCAGCTGATCGATTGGCTGGGCCAGGCGGCCATCGGCGCCATCATCATGAACCCGCAGTCTGCCGGCACTTACAGTTATTATTCGGCCGAGCATTGCGGCGCGGCCGCCAGCACGGTGGAGCTGGGCCGCGTGGGCACCCTGGGGCAGAACGATTTATCGCTGTTCGACGACGTGTCGCGGGCGCTGGACGGCCTGTTGCGCGGCCTGCCTGCGCAGCCCGTCAAGGCGCAACCGCACGTGTTCAAGGTGGCGCAGGAAATCATCAAGCACAGCGAGGAGTTCCGCATGGCCTTCGATCGCGGCACGCAGAATTTCACCTCCCTGCCGCAGCACGCCGTGATCGCCAGCGATGGCGACCACGTCTACACGGTGCAGCACGCGGAAGAGCTGGTGGTGTTCCCGAACCCCGATGTGCGCGTGGGCTTGCGCGCCGGTTTGATGGTGGTGCGCGTGGCTTGATCGTCCAGTCCTCACACAGCATTTGGCGCCAGCCGGGGAAACCCGCCTGGCGCTTTTTTCATAAAAAATGCCGCACAGAAATAATTATCCATTAAGCAATTGATTGGTTTAAAATATTTACCCTTTGCAATTTTTTGGACCAATCATGTTGAAACGCCTGCTGACAGCCTTGCTGTGCCTGACCCTCTCCGGCCTCACGGCTGCCGCCCCTGCCGATGAGAAGGCGGCCGCACCGGAAATGACGGCCGAGCAATTCCTCGCCCAGCTGCACCTGCAGCGCGGCAAGATCACCTTGCCGGGCGGCATCGCCACCCTGGATTTGCCCGCCAACTTCCGTTACCTGTCGCCGACGGACGCCGAGCGCGTGCTGGTCGATGCCTGGGGTAATCCACCTGGCATGGAATCGCTGGGCATGATCGTGCCCGCCAAGACCAGCGTGCTCGAGCGCGATAGCTGGGGCGTGATCGTCACGTATGAAAAGGAAGGGCATATCAAGGATGACGATGCGGACAGCATCAAATACGACGAATTGCTCAAGGATATGCAGGCGTCCGTGCTGGAAAACAATGCGGAGCGCAAGAAGCAGGGCTATCCCGGCATCCATTTGATGGGTTGGGCGGAAAAACCCAGCTATGCCAAGGATACGCACAAGCTGTACTGGGCCAAGGATTTGATGGTCGATGGCGGCGAGCACTCGCTGAACTACAACGTGCGCGTGCTGGGGCGCGAAGGCGTACTGAACCTGAACGCGATCGCCAGCATGCAGCAGATCGAAGCGATCAAGAAAGAGATGCAGCAAGTGACGGCGTTCACGGAATTTACCGACGGTAACCGCTACACGGATTTCGACAGCAAGACGGACAAGGTGGCCGAATACGGCCTGGCGGCGCTGGTGGCCGGTGGCGTGGCCAGCAAGCTGGGCCTGTTCGGCAAACTGCTGGCGCTGCTGCTGGCCTTCAAGAAAGTGCTGATCCTGGCCGTGGTCGGCGCCGGTGCGGCCATCGTCAAGTTTTTCGGCGGCAAGCGCAAGGACAAGCCGCAGCCGCAGCCAGCACCGCAGCCGGAACCTGCGGAACAGCCCGGTCATGCGCCCGATGGCAAGGTGAATCTGGAAAAGTAGGATGAACTGAGCCGCTCGGTGCGCCGGCGCACATGCGCGCCCTGTCCGAAAACAGCGCCTCGGGTACACTGACTCATCGTTCACTATCAGGAGTCAGTCATGTCCGTGTCCATGTATCAGGCAACCATCCCCGTCTTCATCCGCGGCTTGCGGGTCGTCTCGGCCCTGCTGGAAAAAGCGCAAGCGCATGTCGAGGAAGACGGCATCGTGCCCGAGATTTTGCTGGGCGCGCAGCTGGCGCCCGACATGCTGGACTTGACGGCGCAGGTGCAGCGCGCCAGCGATACGTCGAAGATGTCGGTCGAGCGCCTGAGCGGCGTGCCGGCGCCGAAGTTCGAGGATAATGAAGCGTCGTTCGAGCAGTTACAGGAACGCATCTCCAACACCATCGCCTATATCGACAGCGTCAATGCGGGCCAGATGGCGGGCAGCGCGCAGAAGGAAGTGGTGCTGAACTGGACAGACGAGGGGACAAAATTCTCGGGCGACGATTACCTGCTCAGCTTTGCCTTGCCGAATTTCTATTTCCACGTCTCCATGGTCCACGCCATCCTGCGCAACAATGGCGTGGCCGTGGGCAAGCTCGATTATCTTGGCCCGTATGACTGAGACTGATTATTGCTGCGGTTGCTGCTGAACCTGGTTTTGCACCGCATTGCCCAGCATGCCGCCGCCGATCACGCCGGCCACCGTCGCCAGCGCCTTGCCGCGGCCGCCACCGACCTGATTGCCGATCAAGCCGCCGATAACGGCGCCCGTTCCGATGCCCACGTAGTTGGGCTGGGCGGGCGCAGGCACCGGTTGCTGCTGGCGGACCGGTTCGCGGTAGGCCGTGTCGCGGTAGCCATCGTTGTTGTCACGGTAGGCAGGACGGGCCTGCGCCACCTGCGTGTGGTGCACGACGCGCTTGTGCACGACGGGTGCCGGCGCCGGAGCGGGGGCGGCTTGTGCCACCACGGGAGCGGCCAGCGGTGCGGTTACGGGAGCAGTCGCGGGCGCTGCCAGGGCTGCCGCGTTCGCCGGCGTCATGGCGGCCACGTCGGCAGGTACATTCGCCCGCGAATTGGGCAGGATGCCGGCGATGGACGCCGCGCCCACCAGGCACAGGACCGTCACGGAAATGGCGGCGCCGGCCATCAAGGGGTGGATGCGGCTGGCGGTAGTCGTCGTGTTCATGTGTTCTCCTGGGGTGGTATTGCGGGTGTTGTTGATGTGTCCAGATTAGCGGCCCCGCCTGCCCAAGGCTAGCCCTTGCGCTGTATCAAACGTAAGCAGGTGTAAGCCGCGCTTTCCAAAGCACAGTAGAATCGGTGCTTCCCCTTTTCCGAAAGTCCGCCATGAGCCAGCTATTCACGCCGTTTGCATTGGGGCCGCTGCACGTGGCCAACCGCATCGCCATTGCGCCCATGTGCCAGTACTCGGCCGACAACGGCAACGCCACCGACTGGCACATGATCCACCTGGGCCAGTTGGCCCTGTCCGGCGCGGGGCTGCTGATGACGGAAGCGACGGCCGTCTCGCCCGAGGGACGCATCTCGGCCGACGACCTGGGCCTGTGGTCGGACGCGAATCAAACCGCGCTGGCCAAGGTGGTGCAGGCGATCCGCCGCCACTCCCCGATCCCGCTGGTGGTGCAGCTGGGCCACGCGGGGCGCAAGGCATCGAGCCGTGCGCCGTGGCAGGGCGGCACCTGCGTGCATCTGGCCGACGGCGGCTGGCAAACGGTGGCGCCATCGGCCATCGCCCACGCGCCGGGTGAAACCGTGCCGCTCGCCCTCGACGAGATGGGCTTGCTGCAAATCAAGGGAGCGTTTGTCGCCGCGGCCCAGCGCGTGCACGCGCTCGGCATCGAGGGCATCGAATTGCATGCGGCGCACGGCTATCTGCTGCACCAATTCCTGTCGCCCCTGTCCAACCAGCGCAGCGATGCGTATGGCGGCAGCCTGGACAATCGCATGCGCTTTCCGCTGGAAGTCTATGAAGCCGTGCGCGCCGCCGTGCCGGCCAGCATGGCCGTGGGCGTGCGCCTTTCCGCCACCGACTGGGTCGAGGGCGGATGGGAAATCGAACAAAGCGTGCGTTTCGCGCAGGAACTCAAGCAGTTGGGCGCCGATTTCATCCATGTCTCCAGCGGCGGCATTTCGCCGCAGCAGCAGATTCCCGTGGGACCCGGCTACCAGGTGGCGTTTGCCGAACGCATCAAGCGCGACAGCGGCTTGCCGACAATCAGCGTGGGTTTGATTACGGAAGCGCAGCAGGCCGAAGACATCATCGCCAATGGCCAGTCCGATATGGTGGCGCTGGCGCGCGCCATCCTGTTCGATCCCCGCTGGCCCTGGCATGCGGCGGCCCAGCTGGGCGCGCAAGTGTCGGCGCCGCCGCAGTACTGGCGCTCGCAGCCGCGTGAGTTCAAGAACCTGTTCGGCGACACGACTCTGGGCCAGCGCTAACGTGTCTCGTCTGCTACACTGACGCTTCTTTCCCATTTCTCCAGGACGCTTCGACATGCGCCATTGATACTGCCGTGCTGTGCACGGCCTCGCCCATCCCGCCAGCGCGCCATTGCGCCGCGCGGGTTCGCCAGCCTTGCTCAAGGAGTATCCATGCCCGCATTACTACAACTCGACCGTCTTTCCTTTGTGCTGCCCGATGGCCGCGCTCTGTTTTCCGATCTGCAATTTTCTTTTGCCCCGCAACGTATCGGCCTCGTCGGCGATAACGGCGTGGGCAAGAGCGTGCTCGCGCGCCTGCTGGCAGGCCGGACGCAGCCGTCTTCTGGCGCCGTGCGTTGTGACGGCAGTGTGCATTACGTGGCGCAGGAGCTCGATCCGGACCGCTATCGCACGGTGGCGGCGCTGGCCGGCATGGACGACTTGCTGGCCGCGCTGGCGCGCATCGCCGCCGGCAGCGTCGACGAAGCCGACTATGCCCTGGTGGGCGAACGCTGGGATGCCCAGGCCCGATTGCGCCAGGCGCTCGATGCGCTCGATTTGCGCCATGTCGATGCCGATACGCCAACGAGTACCCTGAGCGGCGGCGAGCGCCAGCGCATCGCGCTGCAGGGCGCCTGGCTGTCGCAGGCGGACTGGCTGGTGCTCGATGAACCGAGCAACCACCTTGACGCACATCAACGCGCCCGCCTGGTGGCGCAGATGGCGCGCTGGCCGGGCGGCTTGCTGCTGATCAGCCATGACCGCGGCTTGCTCGAGCACGTCGATGCAATCGCCGAGCTGTCGCCGCAGGGCTTGCGCAGCTATGGCGGCAATTACGCGCTGTATGCGCAGCAGCGCGCGCTGGAACAGGCCGGTTTTGCTGCGGCCCTGCAGGCGGAAAAGGCTGGTGCCCGACGCGAACAGCGTGAAGCGCAACAGCACGCCGAGCGCCAGCAGCGCCGAGTCGGACGCGGCGAGAGGGAAGGGCGCGAAGGCAACCAGAGCAAGCTGCTGCTCGACGCGAAAAAGGAGAAAAGCCAGGATAGCCAGGGCAAGCTGCGCGTGCGAGCGCAAGAGGCGCAGCAGGCGCGCCAGCAGCGCCTGATGGATGCCAGCGCCCGCTGTGCGCCCGAGGCCGAACGGCTGCTGCTGGCGCCCGAGAGCGCCGTGCCGAACGGCAAGCTGATCCTGGAGCTGCGCGAGCTGGTCTTGCCGCATGGCCAGGCGCAGCCTGTGAACCTGGTCTTGAGCGGGCCGCGCCGCCTGGCCGTGACGGGCGACAATGGCAGCGGCAAGTCGACCCTGCTGCGCGTGATCGCCGGACAACTGGCGCCCGCCAGCGGCGAGCCGCGCTGCCATGCGCAGGTGGCCTGGCTGGACCAGCATGCTGGGCTGCAAGACGGCGAGTGCAGCGCCGTGCAACGCTTGCAGGCACGCAACAGTATCTTGCCGGAAGGCGAGCTGCGCACGCGGCTGGCGCTGCTGGGCATTGCCGGCGCGCGCGCCACCATGCCCAGCCGTTTGCTCAGCGGCGGCGAGCGCATGAAGGTGGCGCTGGCGGCCGAGCTGTATGCGCAGGCGCCGCCGCAACTGCTGCTGCTCGACGAACCGGACAATCATCTGGACCTGGCCAGCCTGCAGGCGCTGGAGCAGATGCTGCTGCAATACCAAGGGGCGTTACTTGTGGTTTCGCACGACCAGGCATTTTTGGAGGCAATAAATCTTGACCCCGAGGGCTTGACATTGCACAAGTGACAATTTAATGAAAAAAGTCACGCTCGATGCCTGTAGAGCATGCTTCATGAACCGATGCTGAATTTTGTTTGATTGTCGGTATAATCCACTGAATAACCGGGCCTATTTGTGAACTAAAACTGCTGGTTCACCAATATGATGACGTTTAATCTGGCACTGTTGTCGGTCACTACCGCGCTGCCAGGGCGTCATCCTGCGTGCCCTGCCGTGCATGAATTTTGGTTTCGCTTATATTGTTTTCTTGGAGAAATAGCATGTCGTTTTACGAAAAAATCAAAGCCCTCAACATTGAATTGCCAGTCGTCGCCGCCCCAGCTGCCGCCTACGTGATGCATGCCCGCACGGGCAACACCGTCTTCCTGTCCGGCCACCTGGCCAAGAAGGATGGCAAGGTCTGGGTTGGCCAACTGGGCAAGGACGTCACCACGGAAGAAGGCAAGATCGCTGCGCGCGGCATCGCCATCGAACTGATCGCCACCCTGCAAGATGCATGCGGCGGCGACTTGAACAAGGTCAAGCGCATCGTCAAGGTCATGAGCCTGGTCAATTCCACCTCCGAATTCACGGAACAGCACCTGGTGACCAATGGCGCCTCGGAACTGTTCGTCGAAGTCTTCGGCGATAGCGGCAAGCACGCCCGCTCCGCCTTTGGCGTGGCGCAAATCCCGCTGGGTGCTTGCGTCGAGATCGAGCTGATCGCCGAACTGGCCTGACGCAGTAGCCTGAACACATGAGCATGCCGGCGATTGCCGCCGGCTAGCCCTTTCCTCCTTTCCAGCAAGAGCGGAACCGCCATTGGGGTGGAGGGATCGGTGTATTCAAGAAAAAAACGGAGACACGTAATGAAAACGAGTGAACAAGGCTTGCACCGCGGCCTGGGCGAGCGGCAAATCCGCCTGATGGCGCTGGGCGCCGCGATTGGCGTGGGCCTGTTTTTGGGTTCCGGCAACGCCATCAAGATGGCCGGTCCCGGCATCATGCTGTCGTACATCATCGGTGGCGCGGTCATCTTCATGATCATGCGCGCGCTGGGCGAAATGGCCGTGCACAACCCGGTTGCCGGTTCCTTCAGCCGCTATGCCCAGGATTACCTGGGCCCCCTGCAAGGCTATCTGACGGGCTGGAACTACTGGTTCCTGTGGCTGGTCACGTGTGTGGCGGAAATTACCGCCGTCGCCATTTACATGGGCATCTGGTTCCCCGACGTGCCGCGCTGGATCTGGGCCCTGGCGGCCCTCGGTTCCATGGGCGCCATCAACCTGCTGGCCGTGAAAGCCTACGGCGAGTTCGAATTCTGGTTCGCCCTGATCAAGGTCGTCACCATCATCCTGATGATTGTCGGCGGCACGGGCATGATCGTCTTCGGTCTCGGCAACGGCGGCGTGGCCATCGGCATCTCGAACCTGTGGACGCATGGCGGCTTCTTCCCGAATGGCGCGCAAGGCGTGCTGATGTCCTTGCAGATGGTGATGTTTGCCTACCTGGGCGTGGAAATGATCGGCCTGACGGCCGGCGAAGCGGCGAACCCGAAGAAATCGATTCCCGACGCCATCAATTCCGTGTTCTGGCGCATCCTGATTTTCTATGTCGGCGCGCTGTTCGTCATCCTGTCGATCTACCCATGGAATGAAATCGGCACCACCGGCAGTCCCTTCGTCATGACGTTCGAACGCCTGGGCATCAAAACGGCCGCCGGCATCATCAACTTCGTCGTGCTGACGGCAGCCTTGTCGTCGTGCAATGGCGGTATCTTCAGCACGGGCCGCATGCTGTACAACCTGGCGCTGCAAGGCCAGGCCCCGAAGGCGTTTGCGGAAACGACGGCCAGCGGCGTGCCGCGCCGCGCCATCCTCGTGTCCGTCGTGGCGCTGTTGCTGGGCGTGCTGTTGAACTACATGGTGCCGGAAAAAGTGTTTATTTGGGTCACTTCGATCTCCACCTTCGGCGCCGTCTGGACCTGGGGCGTGATCCTGGTCACGCAGATCCAGTTCCGCAAGACCTTGACGCCGCTGGAAATCAAGAACCTGGCCTTCCGCATGCCGTTCGCGCCGTATGGTTCCTGGATTTCGCTCGCGTTCCTGGCGCTGGTGATCGGCCTGATGGCGTATTTCCCCGATACGCGCATCGCCCTGATGGTGGGACCGGCCTGGCTGATCCTGCTGACGGTGCTGTACTACGCGCTGGGCCTGGCGCCCAAGGACAAGCGCGATGACGTGCCGCAAGGCTACGAAGCGGGTTGGCCAGCGGCCGATGCGCCACACATCAAGAAGTAAGCCAGCGTCGTTGAGCTGAGCCAGAAGCGCGCCCCTGCCCCCGCAGCGGCGCGCTTTTTATTTCATATTGACAATCCCAGGCCCCGCTAGCGTCCATGCGCGTTTCGCGGCGCACGCCTGGCGTTGTTTCCTTACATCAAAGTTCTGTTTAGCTGAGCCGGTGAAAGCCCTATAATCGCTTAGTTTTGAAAATGGACGCGATCTTTCCGGTTTTTTGCCAGGTAAGTAATCGCCAGGAAATTATTGTGAATTTATAGCAAACAGAAGTGGATGTGATGCAAGGCGCCCGGCGCGACGCAGTGCGAGCACTGCTAGCGATGGGTAACGCAGCAGCGCGCCACTTATGGAAGCTAGAAAACACAAGAATTTATTGGGGGTTACTCAAGGCCGGAGCGCTATTTGTTTTTACCCGTCGTACGAAAATACGTATGCCTCATAAAGGAAGTCTAGTGAGCCAAACCCTGGTCCAGAAACTCTGCCGCACCAAGCCGATCGATACCACGGTCGAATATGGTGAAGGCCTCAGCAGCAGCGGCTTGAGCCGCTCCATCGGCCTGTTTTCCCTCACCATGATCGGCGTCGGCGCCACCATCGGCACGGGCATCTTCTTTACCATGGTCGAAGCCGTGCCCAAGGCGGGCCCCTCGGTCGTCCTGTCTTTCCTGATCGCCGCCATCACGGCTGGCTTGACGGCCTTGTGCTATGCGGAATTGTCGTTCCGCATCCCCGCCTCCGGCTCCTCGTATTCGTTTGCCTACGCCACCGTGGGTGAGTTTCTTGCCTTCATCATGGCCGCCTGTCTGCTGCTCGAATACGGCTTGGCGGGCAGTGCCGTGGCCATCGGCTGGTCGTCCTACCTGAATAACTTCCTGGAAAACGCGTTTGGCTGGCATATTCCCGAGATGCTGCGCACGCCGATGATCGTTTCCGGCCCGCATGGCATGGAGTTTCACTCTGGCCACATCAACCTGCCGCCCATCTTTTTGATCTGCATGTGCGGCTTTTTGCTGCTGCGCGGCGCCAAGGAATCGGCGCTGATGAACGCCATCATGGTCATCATCAAGCTGTCCATCCTCGTATTCTTCATCGCCATTGCCTTTTCCGGTTTCAATGCCGACAACTTCGTACCGTTCTTTAATACCGACAATAGCAAGGGCTTTGCCGGCATGACGGGCGTCACCGCTGCTGCCGGCACCGTCTTCTTCTCTTTCATCGGCCTCGATACGGTAGCGACGGCGGGCGATGAAGTGAAAGATCCCAAGCGCAATGTGCCGCGCGGCATCCTGTATGGCTTGCTGATCGTTACCGTGTTTTATTTGCTGGTCGCCGTGGCCGCCCTCGGTGCGCAACAGGCGAAATTGTTCGAAGGCCAGGAAGCGGGCCTGGCGGTGATCCTGCAAAACGTGACGGGCAAGACCTGGCCCGCGCTGGTGCTGTCGGCCGGTGCCGTCATTTCCGTCTTCAGCGTAACCCTGGTGACGATCTACGGCCAGACGCGCATCCTGTTTGCCGTCAGCCGCGACGGTCTGATCCCGAAATCGTTCCAGAAGATCCACCCGCGCACCCTGGTACCGGTCAGCAATACCATCATCGTCTGCCTGGTGGTGGCTCTGGTGGCCGGTTCCGTCGATGCGACTTACCTGTGGGACATGGTCAGCATCGGTACCCTGACGGCCTTCATGGTGGTCTCGATCGCCGTGCCCGTGCTGCGCCACAAGCAGGGCGCGAACCGCATCGAAGGCTTCAGCGTGCCGTTCGGGCCGTACGTGATTCCCGGCCTGAGCGTACTGGCTTGCCTGTACATCATGCGCGATTTGCCGCATACCACGTTTGTCGTGTTCAGCGTGTGGATGACGGTGACGGTGGCCATTTACTTCTTGTACAGCATGCGCCATTCGCACCTGGGCAAGAAGGCCCGCTGATGCAGCTTGTTCCATCCAAAACCGCCGCGCTTGCCGGCGGTTTTTTTTATTTCTAACCGGAATTTACATGATGAAAATAACTGATCTGGCCGCCTGCGGCTTGCTGGCAAGCAGCTTTCTGGGAACCATGGCGCAAGCCGCGCCTGCCAGCGGGCCGGCATTGCGCGATTACCGCGCCGTGGCCCTGTCGGCCAATGGCCAGCGCATTGCCGCCATCGAGTCGAGCAAGGTGGGTGAACAGCCGCAGCGTCCGAACGCGGCCATCGTCGTGCGCGACGCCGCCAACGGCGCCATCGTGCAGCAATTCGACCCGTGCGCCGTGTGTTCCTATGACAAGCCCAGCTGGTCGCCCGATGGCAGGCAACTGGCCTTTGTCGGCTACGACGCCAAGGCGGGCACGGCGCAGCTGTACCTGGCCACGATGACGCAGGCACAGGCGCGCGTGTTGACGAGTATCAAAGGTGTGGCCAGCACGGCGCGCTGGTCGCCGGACGGCAAGCAGCTGGCGCTGCTGGCCACGGTGGGCGCGCGCAAGCTGGCCGGCGCCGTGGAGGCGGGCGCGCGGCAGGTGGGCGAGGTGGGCAGCGAAGATGATGCCCAGCGCATCGCCATCGTGCCGGCCAGCGGCGGCGAACCGCGCCTGCTGTCACCCGCCGACACCTATGTGTATGAATACAACTGGACGCCTGATGGCCGCGGCTTTGTTGCCACCAGCGCGCAGGGCAATGGCGACAGCAACTGGTGGGTTGCCAAACTCAGCCATATTGACGGGGACACGGGAGCCCTGCGCGTGATCGCGTCGCCGGCCATGCAGCTGAACCTGCCGTCGGTCTCGCCGGACGGCAAGACGGTGGCCTTCATCGGCGGCCTGATGAGCGATTTCGGCTCCATCGGCGGCGATATTTATACCGTGCCGCTGGCAGGCGGCACGCCGCGCAATCTCACGCCCGATTACCGCGGCACCTTCAATGGCGTCGTCTGGCGCGGCGCCGGCTTGCTGGCGACGGCCCTGATCGATGCGCAGCTGGCGCTGGTGCCTGTCGATGCGCAAACGGGTCCCGCCCAGCCCGTGCTGCTCGGTGAACTGAGCAGCGGCGGCAGCGATGGCCGTCTGTCGTTCAGCGCCGATGGTTTGCAGGCAGCCGCCGCGCAGGAAGACTTTACGCACGCCGGCTACCTGGTGGCGGGGCCAGTGGGCCAGCTGAAAAAGATCACGCGCGACAATGACGGCTTTGCGCCGCAGTTGACGGTGCAGAACGTGGGCTGGAACAACGAGCAATACAAGGTGCAGGGCTGGCTGCTGGGGCCGTTGAAGACGGACGCAGGCAAGCGCTACCCGATGATCGTCAACGTGCATGGCGGGCCCGGCGCGGCCGCCTCGCCCCGTTACGTGGCGGCGAACACCCTGATCCACGAATTGACGCAAAAAGGCTATTTCGTCTTCCTGCCCAATCCGCGCGGCAGCTTTGGCCAGGGCCAGGCTTTTACACGCGCCAACATGGCGGACTTTGGCGGCGGCGACTGGCGCGACATTCTCACCGGCATCGATGCCGTGCAAAAAGTGGCGCCCGTCGACGGCCATCGCCTGGGCCTGATCGGCCACTCGTATGGCGGCTTCATGACCATGTGGGGCGTCACGCACAGCGATCGCTTCAAGGCGGCCGTGGCGGGGGCGGGCGTATCGAACTGGATCAGTTATTACGGCCAGAACGGCATCAACCAGTGGATGATCCCGTTCTTCGGCGCCTCCGCCTATGACAACCCGGCCGTCTACCGCAAGGCTTCGCCCATCGAATCGATCAAGGCGGCGAAGACGCCGACCTTGATTTACGTGGGCGAGCGCGACGTGGAAACGCCGGCCGCCCAGTCGCTGGAATTCTGGCACGGCTTGCGCGCCATGGGCGTGCCGTCCAGCCTGTTCATCTACGACGGCGAAGGCCATTCCTTCCGCAAGCCCGAGCACCAGCGCGATTTGCAGCAGCGCACCATCGGCTGGTTTGAGCGGTACTTGAAGTAAGTCGCGCAGGCTTAGCGCGGGGCCACAATATGCACGATCGCCGCGCTATGCACCACGATCTTGTCCGCATCCGCCTGCAACAGGCGAATACGGCGCTGCACCAGCGGCCAGCCCGACCAGGCCACGTCGCTGACGGGCGGTGCGGCAGGGGCGGCCAGCGGCGCGCTGATGGCGGCCTTGTCATCGAGCTGCTCCAGCGCGCGCGACAGGGTCAAACACACTTGCGTGTGGCTATGGCCGAGTAGGGCGTTGACGGGCGTGACGGGCAGCTGGCTGGCGTGGCGCCCGAGGATAGAGCGCAGGGCCGCCACGTGGGCCACCAATAAGTAGTTTTGCACGATGAACAGGTTGATGTCTTCCACGGCCCGCTGCTTGCTGGCCGGTTCATCGAGCATGCGCACCAGCGCCGAGCTGAGCGCGGCCAGGCTGTCCATCAAGCGCTTGCGTTCGATGCGGTAGGCGAAATCATCGAAGCATTTTCCCTGCAGCAGCGCGAAGCTGGCTTGCATATAGCTGAGGTTCACATTCAGTACCTGGCGCACGAGGCGCGGCAGGCTCTGGTATTCCCAATTGGCCAGCACGAAGCTGAAGACGGTGGCCACCGCCGCGCCGATCAGGGTGTCGATCAGGCGCTCGCTGACGAGGTTCGGGTTGCTGGGCGCCACCAGGTGCATTTGCAGCAAGATCATCAGGCTCACGGCAATCGCCGTGTAGCGGTAACGCAGATAGATGAAGGTGGGCGTGGCCACGATGGAGAGGAATAAAATGGCCATCAGCACAATATTGCTGTGCACGAAGCGGATCACGATGGCCGTGATGATGCAGCCGATGATGGTGCCGATGATGCGGTCGGCGCGGCGCTGGCGCGTCATGCTGAAGGTGGGGCGCAGGATGATGACGATGGTCAAGACGATCCAGTAGCTGTGCGCCGCATACGGCAGCCAGTGGCCGATCAGTAATCCCACGGAGATGGCCATCGACACGCGCAGGGCGAAGCGGAACACGGGCGAATCCAGGCGCAAGTTAGCCAGCAGGGTCTTCAGTTCGTATTTCTGCTGCGACAAAAACGGCGCCATGTCCGCACCGCTCCAGAATGGCACGTCGGCATAGACTTTTTGCGTGGCCAGATGCAGCTCGGCGATCATTTTCAAAATGGCGCGGATCTTGTTGCGCTGCGCGCGCAGGGTGGCCAGCGCTTCCTGCGCACCGTCGCCTTTTGCATGCAGGCGAGCGATTTCCGCTTCGATCTCGGCCCATTCCCTGTCGTAGCTGATCTGCGCATACGAGGCGCGCTTGCGCGTGACGGCATACGCCACGGCTTCGATGTCGCGCGCCGCCTTGTAGGCCAGGTCATGCAAGGATTTCAAGACGTCGGAGTCGGCCAGGTGCTGGCGCAGCAGCGCGTAATCCGTGTGCGTGGAGAGGATCAGTTCATACAAATCGAGCATGCACACGTGCACCTGTACGACGATGGCGTCCTTGCTGTTCTTGTGGCTGCGCAGAATCAGGTCGCGCGACGCCTGCTGGCGGTCGGCCAGAATGCTTTGATGGCGCACCAGCTTGTTGAACTGTTCCGTCAAATTGAAACGCGTGTCGTAGAAATCGGCCTTGATGTCGATGTAGGCGGCTAATTCGAACAGGGCTTCGGCCAGTACTTGCTGCTTGATGCGGTGGCGCAAGACCCAGGCGATGGCCATGGCATAGGCCAGATAGATCAAGCCGCCCAGCATGAACAGGCCCGCATGGTGAAACGATTGCTGCCACGTCATCTGATGCTCCATCGACATGGTCATGATGAACAGGGCGGCCAGTTGCAAGGGCATGGATTTCTTGCCGTACACCACCATCATGCTGGCAAGAAAGCTGACCACCACGAGCACCGTCATCAGCAGCCACTGCACGGGACCGCACAGGCTGATCAATAAAGTGACGGCGCTGCACAGCAGCACCGAGGCCAGCATTTCGTTGAACTTGTGGCGCAGGGGGCTGGGCATGTCCATCAGGGTCGTGCACAGGGCGCCGATGCACACTGTCATGGCGGTGGCGCTGTCGCTGATTTCCAGGGTCAGCAAGGTCAGGCCGACCAGGCCGATGGCCACGCGCAAGCCCAGGTAAAAATAATGGCTGTAGATAAAGGTGCGCAGGTTCAGTGCGTAGTGCATGGGATTACCTTGTGGGCAGGGCACAGAAAGAGGCGCCGCACCGGGGTCTCCGATGCGGCGCCAGGATGTTGCATTCGCTACAGCCTTGATTTACATCAGGGCAATGACAGGATAGCGCCGCCATTCAGGCTCGGCAAAGCGCTGGCAGTGTTCAAAAATGAAGTCGAGCACGGCTTCCTGATTGCTCAGCAAGGCCGGATTCGCTGCCTTCCACTCGGCAAATTTAGCGGCCAGCGCAGGCTCATCGCGCAGCAGTTCCGACGCCATGTCTTCGAACACGTAATCGGAAAACGCTTCTTTCTTCTCCAGCACGCTGTTGAAGAAGCCCCAGCGGAAGAAGCTGTCGTGTGCCTGCGGTTCCAGCGTTTCCACGGCGTAGCGGGCGTTGTCCTGCTCCAGGCTGATCACATAGTCGCCCGCCTGCACGGTGAACTGGCCCGTGCGCGCTTCCAGTTCCACTGTGTCGTGGAACATGTGGCCTTCGTAGGCCGTGGCCCGCGTGCCGACGTCGGTGATGTGGTAGTAGCGCGCCGTTACCGTCTGTTCGGTGGTGATTCGGCTCATTTCGACGCCGTTCCAGCGCAGCCGTTCGATGACTTCGCGCCACGCTTGCGGCACGATATAGGCTTTCGGCGCGGCCACGGTGACGTCCGCATCGAAGCGGTTGTAGTAGGCGATGTCGCGCTCCCACGGCTGCGAGCGGTCGTACGACAGGCGCTGGTAGTTGCCCAGCAGACTCGGCGTGTATTGCGCTGCATAGCCCTTGAAGGGGAAGGTCGACGGTTGCTCTTCATTCATGGCCCAGTGGATGGGCCATGCGGCTTGCGTGCGGCCCGCTGCCTTGGCTTGCGCGCGCAGTTGCTTGATCTGTTCGCCGTGTTTGACCGTGAACGCCATGCAGATGTCGAGCAGGGCGCGCATGGATGCGTAGCGGTCGGCAAACGGTTTCAGCATGTGCGTTTCCGGCATGAAACCAATGACGTGATGCAAGGCCGCAAAGCCCGTCGAGAAACGGGGTACTTCGAGGAATTCGGCAATGCCGTGGTCGGGGCTGTCCTTGACGGGATTGACGTACGGGCAGGTGGGCCAGCCCGCCTGTTCCATCTGCGCAAAGATGTGCGGCAGCATGGTGTCTTGCAGGAAGGGTCCGAGGCCATTGCCCAGCTTATCCGTCTGCGTGTGGATCAGGGTCATCGTGTACGGGTAGTCGGCGCCGTTCGACGTGTGGGTGTCGACCATCACGTCCGGGTCCCAGCTGGCCAGCAGGCGGTTGAACACTTGCGCGTTCAGACTGTCGCACTTGATGAAATCGCGGTTCAAGTCCAGGTGGCGGCTATTGCCGCGGAAACCGAATTGCTCCGGGCCATCCTGGTTTACGCGCGACGTGTTGGCGCGGTTCAGGCTGCCATCGACGTTGTAGATCGGAATGAACAGCAGCACGGTGCTGCCCAGCGCCGCCAGGCGTTCCGGCTGCGTGCACAGGTCGCGCACGATGGCCATGCAGGCGTCGATGCCTTCCGGTTCGCCCGGGTGGATGCCGTTATTGTTGAAGAACACGGTGCGGCCCGCGCGCTTGATTTGTTCGCGGTCGAATACGCCGTCCGCGCTGATGACGCCAGCATGGATGGGCACGCCCGAATCGGACAGGCCGATCTGTTCGAAGTGCAGCACCTGCGGGTAGCGTGCGGCGAGATCTTGATAGAAGGTGATGCATTCCAGCCAGGTCGTGGTCTGGTTGTGGTTACCGAGTTCGTAGGTCGTGCGCAAGTCTGGTGGCATAGCGGTCTGAGTCTGGGAGGGGGAAGGCGCGCTGGGTAAGTACGCCCGCTAGGGGCCAATTGTAGCACCGGCGTCGGCGCCTTGAGGCGCGGCAGATGGGCCGGGCCGAACTTGTGTTATGAATACGTTTCACGCGCAAGGGAGGCGGCATGGGCAAGGCAGTGATGGCAGCGATGGCAGCGCTGGTGTGGTGGGCTTGCCTGGCGGCACAGGCGGCGCCGTTGCGCTTGCCGGCGAGCAAGGAAGCGGTGGCGCAGGGCGGCTCCGTGACCGCCGCCGCGCAGGGCGCGCTGATACGCTACCGGGGCTGGCTGCTGGCCGTCGATGATGCGGCGTCGGAGCAGATGCCTGACGTCTTGCTGACGTCGGCGGAGGCGGGCCAGGGGCCGCAGTTGCGGGTCGGCGCGACGCAGCGTGCCTTGCCCGTATGGTCGGCTTTCGAGCTCGTCAAGGGCAGCACGCGCCTGCGCATCACGGCGCTGCCGGGGCCGGATGAGGTGGCCGCGCTGCTGCTGGACTTTGGCAACGGCGATTACCGCATCGTGATTCCCGCCACGCGCATCGCCCGGCCAGCCTATCCGCTGCTGGCGCAGCGCTTTCCCGGCGCCGACCTGGCCTTGCTGCTGCACGATGGCCGGAGGGTCATGTTGCCGCTGGGAAGCGGCAGCACGCACGTGTTTGGCGAGGAGCAAGCCGTGCCTTACCGCTTTAGCAAAGTAAAACGTTAGGCAAAAAAAGCCACTCCCGCAGGAGTGGCTCAGGGAACAACCGCCCGTTGCCGGGCTTATTAGTTGTTGTTATCCGCGAATTACTCGGCGCCCATTTCTTTCAGCAGGTTGTCTGCGTGGTCGATGTGTTTCATGTTCCACAGCATGTAGCGCAGGTCGACCTGGATCGAACGGGTGTTGGCCTTGTTGTAGTCCCAGTCGGAAATGATCGAGTCCAAGGTGCCGTCGAATGCCAGGCCGATGAATTCGCCTTTCGCGTTCAGGGCAGCCGAACCGGAGTTGCCGCCAGTGATGTCCAGGGTGGCCAGGTAGTCGACCGGCACGGTTTTCAGCTTCGGATCGACGAATTTGCCGAAGTCCTTGGCCTTGATCGCGGCCAATTGCTTCGCTGGTGCATTGAACTCGCCTTCGCCCGTGGCTTTGGCGGCGACGCCATTGACGGTGGTGAAAGCGGTCCAGGTGGTGCCATCGGCGCCATGGTCACGGCCGGCAACACGGCCGAACGTCACGCGCAGGGTGCTGTTGGCGTCAGGATAGACGGCTTGGCCCTTGCTCTTCATGAAGGCGATTTTTGCTTTCATGTAGTTGGCGTAGGCTTGCTGGATCTTGCCGGCCAGTTCTTCGTCTTCCGCTTCGTTTTTCAGCGAATCCGGGTACATGGCGACGGCGGCCTGGATGAAGCTGTCCTTGCTGGCCTGGAATTCGGCTGGCGTGCGTTTCAACCATGCCGCGCGTTCTTCCTTGTCGGCCAGCTTGCTGCCCGCATACAGTTTGTCCAGGGCGGCGGCCAGGTCGGCTTGCGACATGCCGTCCTTGATGCCGATGGCGGCGTCGAAGCTGGCACGGCGTTGTGCGGCTGGTTGCGCGGCGTACTTGGTCAGGCTGTTCAGTACCAGCGCCTTGTCGACTTTTTCATCGTAGGTGCGCTCGACCGACGTGATGCTCGACGACAGACGTGGCAAATCGCGCGTCTGGTAGCCGGACTTGCGTTCCGTATCGGCCTTGGTGCCTTCGTTCGACAAACGGTACAGGCTGCGTGCCGTGCTCAGCAGGCGTGGCTGCGCATAGCTGAGGAAGAAATCGCGCTTGGTGTCGGCATCGCGCTCGGCGATCAGCTTTTCCACTTGCTCGATATCGCCGGCAAACTCCGCCTTGCGGGCAGGATTGGCGTTGACCCAGGTTTTCAGGGCTTCGTGTTCCGTTGTCTTGCGTGCCAGGAAGTCGCTGCCCGCGTAGGAATCGAGCATGCCTTGGCGGTTCTTGTAGTAATTGTTCACGCCGGCAACCTGACCCGCGTATTTCAGGGCAACGTCCTTGTTGTCCTTGGTTTCGCGCGCGATGATGGCCAGGGTTTCGCCCGACGCTTTCACGAAGGCCGGGTAGTTCCAGTCAAACGTGAACGCCACTTCCGATGGCAGGCGGTGACGGTTGGTGCGGCCCGGGTAGCCCAGCGCCATGACGAAATCGCCTTCTTTCAAGCCATCCTTGGCCAGTTTCAGTACGTGTTTTGGCTGGTACGGCACGTTGTCCTTGCTGAAGTCGGCAGCTTTGCCGTCTTTGCTGACGTAGGCGCGGTAGAAACCGTAGTCGCCCGTGTGGCGCGGCCACATCCAGTTGTCGGTGTCGCCGCCGAACTTGCCGACGCCCGCTGGTGGCGCGTGCACCAGGCGCACGTCGCGGATTTCCAGTTGCTTGATCAGGTAGAACTCGAGGCCGCCGTAGTAGCTCGACACGGTGCAGCGGAAGCCCGCTTCTTTTTCGCATTCTGCAACCAGTTTCTTCTGGTTTTTCTCGATCGCGTCGATGCGCGCCTTGCCTTGCAGCTTGGCCACGTCGGCGCTGATGATCTTGTCGCTGACATTGGTCACGGCCGAGGTGACGAAGATGCGGCTGCCCGGGGCGGCCGGCAATTCTTCAGCGAACGTCTTGGCCAGGAAACCGTTGGCCAGCAAATCGCGCTCCTTGGTCGAATTGACCGCCACGCTGTTGTAGACGCAATGGTGGTTGGTGGCAACCAGGCCTTGCGGCGAGACGAACGACGCCGAGCAGCCGCCCAGGCTGACGATAGCGCCCATCGGGAATTCGGTCAGTTTGGTCAGGGTGGTCGGATCGAGTTTCAGTCCGGCGGCTTTCAGTTCCTTGGCTACTTGTGGCAGCTGTTGGGGCATCCACATGCCTTCGTCGGCGTGTGCGAAGTTGCTCAGGATGGCGAGCGCGATGAGAGATTTTTTCATTCGAGTTCTGTTCTTTTACATTGTAGGGAAGTCGGAATCAGCGGAGTACCCGCTGATTGTGCAGCGGGCGACATAGAGTATCCGTATCGAACCCGCACTAGTCAATCACATTTTCCGGAGGGTATGTTCATATGTGGTTGCTTGAACGACATGATTTTAGGTGGCGCAGGGGCAGGAACCGGCCGCCAACGCGCATTTTTCCGTGCGGCCGCTGTGGTATTGTCCATACGTGTCCTAGCGGCAATGAAAAGTGGCCGGGCGCTTGCGCGGCCCGGCCATTTGCTGATGCGCAGCTGTTTGCCTGCTTAGCGTATTTTGCCGCGGCGTAAAAGATTGACGATGCCCAGCAGGATGACGGCGCCGAGGAATGAGACCAGCAGCGAAGCCAGACTGAAATTGTCGCTATTGATGGTGCCCGTGCCGAACAGGGGCGCCAGCAGCCAGCCGCCCAGGAAGGCGCCAACGATGCCGACGACGATATTGAGGAAGATGCCCTGTTGTGCATTGGTTTTCATGACCATGCTGGCCAGCCAGCCGATGACGCCGCCAATAACGATCCAGATAATGAAATTCATGTGGTCCTCCGCGGTGGATAAGTGGGTGTGTCATGTCAGAACAACATCATGCCAATCGATAGTGATGCCGCACGATAGAAAAGTCCAGCGGATTCTCGTCGTGCATGCAAAAGCCCGCCTGGCTGCGGGCAGCGAGGCGGGCTTGTCCTGCGGAAAGGCGGAGTTTAATCGGCCTTGATCGCTTCGACCTGGATGGCCAGCTTGACTTCCGGCGAGAACGCCGGCATGCCGTAGTTCAAGCCAAAGTCGCTGCGCTTGAATTCCGCCGTGGCGTCGGCGCCGCACACTTCGCGCTTGTAGCGCGGGTGCATGATGCACTTGAACTTGCTCACATTCAGCTTGACGGGCTTGGTCACGCCCAGCAAGGTCAGTTCGCCATCGACTTCCACCAGCTGCTCGCCGTTGAACTTGAGCGAGGTACTTTTGTAGGTGATTTGCGGAAATTTCTCGACGTTGAACATGTCCGCTTTTTTCGCGTGCGTGTTCATGGCATCGAGGCCGAAATCGATCGAATCGGCATCGATGACCAGGTCCAGGCTTCCCGTCTTGGCGGCGCGGTCCAGGGCGACCGTCCCCTTGGTCTTGTTGAACTTGCCGCGCCACACCGACATGCCCATGTGATCGGCTTCAAAGCTGGGGAAGGTGTGCGTCGGGTCGAGGTTGTAGGTGTCGGTAGCGGCCATGGCCGAACCCGCGCCGGCAGCTGCCAGCACGGCGATCATCAAGTGCGAAAGTTTCATGCAGATCCTAAAGTTGAACAGGTTGTGGAGTTGTTTTTGGTAACGCCTGAAAAACGTTCAGGGCAAGGCGCCTTGCCGAAGGCAGTGCAAATAGCACGACGAGGCAAGAGCAACGCAGCCATGGACGTTTTCTCAGGTGTTACTGAGCAGCGACGTGGAATTTGATCGTGACCTCGTCGGCAACCATGCTCGTGTCTTTCCACTCGCCTTCGCCGATGTTGTAGGTCAGGCGCTTGATCGGCAGGGCGCCGTCAAACGCGTATTTGCCGCCGTCGGCTTTTACCGCCAGGGGGAAGGTCACGTCGGTGGTCTTGCCTTTGATGCTCAGCTTGCCGGTGACCGTCAGCTTGCCCGCGCCGGCAGCCTTGATGCTGCTCGAGACAAAGGTGGCTTTCGGGAACTGGGCCGAGTTGAACCATTCTTTCTTCGCCACTTCCTTGTTGTACTCGGGGTCGCCGATATCGATGCTGGCGGTCTCGATTTCCACCGACGCTTTCGAGGCATCCGGCGTGGCCGGGTTGTAATCGATGGCGATATTGAATTTCTTGAACTTCGCTTCCACGGGCACGTTCATTTGCTTGAACACGGCCGACACGCTGGTCTTGGCGGGGTCGACTTTCAGCAGGGTGGCGGCGGTGGCGGCCACGGACAGGCCCAGCAGGGAAGCGAGGACGATGCGTTGGGTGGTTTTCATCTTGTTTTTTTCCTGTAGTTTCAGTGAGCAAGGGGACGTCGATGTCAGGGCAGCATGCGCTTGAGGACGCCATCACGGTCGATGAACTGGTGCTTCAGCGCCGCCAGCACATGGGCGGCCACGGCGGCTGCCATCGTCATGTTCAGAACATAATGAATCTCTTTTAAAAGCGGCTTAAGTTCCGGATTCGGCGCCATGAGGACGGGCAGCTGGAACAGGCCCAGGTAGACCACCGGCACGCCGGCGGCCAGGGTGTACAGGTAGCCGGAGATGGGCACGGCGAAGATCAGGATGTACAGCAGCACGTGCATGGCGTCGGCCGCCTTCTTTTGCCAGGCAACCATGCTGGCCGGGTGCGGCGGCGGCACGTTGGCCTTGCGCCACAGCAGGCGGATGGCGGCGATGGCCAGCACGGTCACGCCCAGCCATTTGTGCCAGGAGAAATATTTGAGCTTGGTGGGCGTCAGGCCGGGAATATCCGTCATGACCAGGCCCATGACGAAGGCGCTGATGATCAGCAGGGCGGTCAGCCAGTGCAGGATGATGGCGGTGGTGGTGTAGCGTTGCATCGATGGCTTTCTTGAATGTAGTACGTATTAGGACTAATTCGGCCTAATATACCAAAGAAAATCAAATTGCGCTGCGTGCTGGAGATTCTACAAGAAAGATTGCCGGAAAAACCGCGGGGCGGGCAGCATTTGTGTGCTGGCCGCCCCGCGGGAGTGGGATCGGACGATCCCCATGTGAAAACTGCTTAGATGGCTTTGGCCAATTGCGCCGCGATACCGATGTAGTTGCCCGGCGTCATGGTCAGCAGCACGTCCTTGGCATCCTGCGGAATGGCCAGGCCATTGACGAAGGTTTGCAGCGCTTCCTTCGAGATGCCCTTGCCGCGCGTCAGCTCTTTCAGCTGCTCGTACGGGTTTTCGATGCCATAGCGGCGCATCACGGTTTGTACGGGTTCGGCCAGCACTTCCCAGGTCGCGTCCAGGTCTTGCGCCAGGCGCGCGTGGTTCACTTCCAGCTTGTTCAGGCCGCGCAGGCAGCTGTCATACGCCAGCAAGGTGTAGCCGAGGCCCACGCCGATGTTGCGCAGCACGGTCGAATCCGTCAAATCGCGCTGCATGCGCGAGACGGGCAGTTTTTCCGACAGGTGCTTGAGCACGGCGTTGGCCAGGCCCAGGTTGCCTTCCGAGTTTTCGAAGTCGATGGGGTTGACCTTGTGCGGCATCGTCGACGAGCCGATTTCGCCCGCTTTCAGTTTCTGCTTGAAGTAGCCCAGCGAGACGTACGTCCAGATGTCGCGGTTCAGGTCCAGCAGGATCGTGTTGGCGCGCGCGAAGGCGTCGAACAGTTCGGCCATGTAGTCGTGCGGTTCGATCTGGATCGTGTATGGGTTGAAGACCAGGCCCAGGCGCTGTTCGATGACGGCCTGCGAGAATGCGGGCCAGTCGAAGCCGGGATAGGCCGACAGGTGGGCGTTGTAGTTGCCGACGGCGCCATTCATCTTGCCGAGGATTTCCACTTGCGCGATGCGTTTCACGGCGCGCTGCAGGCGGGCCACGACGTTGGCGAATTCCTTGCCCAGGGTGGTCGGGCTGGCCGTCTGGCCGTGCGTGCGCGACAGCATCGGCACATCGGCGTTATCGTGCGCGATCTGCGTCAGCTTGGCTACCAGGCCGTTCAATGCCGGCAGCATCACGCCGTCGCGCGCGGCCTTAAGCATCATGCCGTGCGAGGTGTTGTTGATGTCTTCCGAGGTGCAGGCGAAATGGATGAATTCCGACGCCGCCACCAGTTCCGGCACGTCCGCCACTTGTTCCTTCAGCCAGTACTCGACGGCCTTGACGTCATGGTTGGTGACCGCTTCGATGGCCTTGATGCGAGCCGCGTCGGCTTCCGAGAAGTCGGCCGCCATCTTGTCGAGCAGGGCGCTCGCTTCGGCCGAGAACGGCTTGATTTCGGCGAAACCGGCTTGCGACAGCGCCTGCAGCCAGGAGATTTCCACTTTCACGCGGTGGTGCATGAAACCGGCTTCGGACAGGATCGGGCGCAGCAGATCGGTCTTGCTGGCGTAGCGGCCATCGAGCGGAGACAGGGCCGACAGCGTGGAATACGGAGTAGTAGAAGTCATGAGAGCGGACGCAAGTTAAAGAAACGGTTGGCGTGTGGCGCGCGGGGAGGGCAGGGCTATTGCAATACAGCAACACTGACGGCGCCACAGTAAAGGACGATTTTACCACCGCTGGCCGCTGGCCAGCCGTCCATCGGGCGCCGGCGCACCGCAATTTGGCTGAATCCGGCCCCGATGCGGCATGCCTGCCACACCATGGAGACGGCTGGGCGCGTGCTGCCAAACACCGCTGCCGCCGATGCTATACTGCTTGCTGATCCTTCACCTTAAAGTAGCTATGAAACTGATCGCTTCCCTCGCCAGCCCGTATGTCCGCAAAGCCCGTATCGTGCTGGCGGAAAAAAAGCTCGACTATGTCTTCGAGCTGGAAAACGTGTGGGTGCCGGAAACCCGCATCGCCCAGGCCAATCCCCTGGGCAAGGTGCCCTGCCTGGTGATGGAGGATGGCAGCACCTTGATCGACTCGAAAGTCATCGTCGAATACCTCGACACGCTCACGCCCGTGTGCAAGCTGTTGCCGGCCGGCGGCAATGGCCGCGAGCGGGCCGATATCAAGAACTGGGAAGCGCTGGCCGACGGCATCCTCGACGCGGGCGTGCTGGTGCGCCTGGAGCGCACGCAGCGCCCGCCCGAGCAGCAAAGCGCCGCCTGGATCGCGCGCCAGCTGGACAAAGTCACGCTGGGCCTGGCGGCGCTCGAGGCGCGCCTGGGCGAGAGCGCGTATTGCGCCGGCAAGAACTACACCCTGGCCGACGTGGCCGTGGGCTGTACCCTGGGCTGGCTCAGCTTCCGCTTCCCGGAAATCGACTGGCGCGCGGATCACCCGGCGCTGGCGCGCCTGTTCGACAAACTGTCCGAACGGCAATCTTTCAAGGATACCGTGCCGCAATAAGGCGCGGACGAAAAAAAACCGGCTCTGCCGGTTTTTTTATCTGCCTCGAAGAGCAATTACTCCTCAATCGCCATCTGACTTTGCAGGTAATTCTGAATGCCGACCTTGGCGATCAGGTCGATCTGCGTTTCGAGCCAGTCGATATGCTCTTCCGTGTCTTCCAGGATCATCAGGAACAGGTCGCGCGAGACGTAGTCGCCCGCTTTTTCGCTGATGGCGATGCCTTCCTTGACGGTGGCGTGCGCGGCGCGTTCCAGCTTCAGGTCGCATTCCAGCATTTCCGGCGTGTTCTCGCCGATCAGCAGCTTGTGCAGCGCTTGCAGGTTCGGCAGGCCGTCGAGCATCAGGATGCGGTCGATCAGCTTGTCGGCGTGTTTCATTTCGCCGATCGATTCTTCGTATTCCTTCTTGCCCAGCTTTTCCAGGCCCCAGTGCTTGTACATGCGCGCATGCAGGAAGTACTGGTTGATGGCCGACAGTTCGTTGGTGAGCTGTGCATTGAGCATGCGGATGACTTCTTTATCGCCCTTCATGGCATTTCCTTTGTTCTGTGTCGCGTTCGATGATGAAACCGCAGGCTGCTGGCGTTCACGGCCGGGTGGCGCAGGGCTGCCTGGTGGCGCGCAGGTTGCCGGTTTCGCTATGCCCGCATGATAGCGCAAAATATGGGCGGTTTTCGGTGCTAAACGGCATTTTTCCGTCTTTTTAACGTAAATATCGTGCGAATAAAACCCATTCTCAAGTGGATTGCCCACTTGCGCCGTTTTTTATTTGTTAAGGAAAATGAAGGCCATTCTCATTCGCGTTTCTGGCCCGCTTTTGGCGCTGCCGGATCGCGTGCCTGACCGCGCTGAACAGGCGGGAAATGTTGGGCCATTCTTGCTTTTGTGGCTTCTTGGCCGCTGCCGGCGATGCGATAATCAGGCAGCGATATTTACTGAAAAAAGGATAGCAAGATGATGCTGCATATACCCGGCGTGCTGACGCCGGAACAGGTGACGCAGTTTCGCCAGCGCCTGGCGCAGACGGACTGGGTCGACGGGCGCGCCAGCGTCGGGGCGCAAGGCGCGCAAGTCAAGCGCAACCGCCAGCTGGCAGAGGGGTCGCCGCTGGCGCTGGAGCTGGGCGAGATCGTCAGCCGCGCGCTGATGGCCAATCCGCTGTTCTTTGCCGCCGTGCTGCCGCTGCGCATCCTGCCGCCCTTCTTCAACAGCTATGCGGGCGGCGAGCACTATGGCCTGCATATCGACGGCGCCATCCGCACGCCGAAAAACGGCATGCAGTCGATGCGCGCCGACGTCTCGTCGACCGTGTTCCTGAGCGAGCCGGACGAGTATGAGGGCGGCGAGCTGGTGGTGGTCGATGCGTATGGCACGCATGAAGTGAAACTGCCGGCCGGCGACGTGATCGTGTATCCGTCGAGCAGCGTGCATCAGGTGCTGCCCGTCACCAGCGGCGAGCGCATCTGCTCTTTCCTGTGGACGCAAAGCATGGTGCGCGAGGACTGGAAGCGCAGCATGCTGTTCGAGCTCGATCAGAACATCCAGAGCGTGCGCGCAGAACACGGCGATTCGCCGGCCACCGTGGGACTGACGGGGCATTATCACAATCTGCTGCGCATGTGGGCGGAGATGTAATCGTGGTGATGTCGGATTACGCGCGGCCTTTGGCCTCGCTAATCCGACCTACGATACTGCGTGATGCACCGGCAAAAAAAAGTCTGCCTGGCCCGGGGATGTAGGCTGGCAGACTGAAACAAGCAAATCGCTTGACTAAAAACGGGCGCAAAAAAGCAAGCAGGGCACAGGGTGCGATGCTTGCGGGCTGGCAGCGGCACTAGGGCCGCAGGAAGGCTAGCTCAGCTGGAAGGTCAGGGGGACAAGCACGTACACGGGGACGGGTTTGCCGTTTTCGATCATCGGCTTGAACAGCGCGCGCTGCGCGGCCTGGCGGCCTGCTTCATCGAGGTTCGTGTAGCCGGTCGATTTCTGGATCAGGATTTGCTCGGGCAAGCCCTTTTCATTGATCAGGATGCGCAGCACCACGGTGCCGCTTTCGCCCAGGCGGCGCGACAGATTCGGATAGATCAGCTGCGGCGCCTTGATGTATTCGACGCTGCTGACGGTGCGCGGCGTCGCTGGTGCCGGTGGCGTCGGCGACGGTGCGGCTGGCGCCGTCGGCGCGGCGGTGGCGACGGGCGCCGCTTCGGCGCGCGTCGGCTGCGGCGGCGTGATCGTCGGTTCGCTCGGCGCCACGGCGATCAGCGGCAGCGGCGGGATCACGGCGCGCGGCACGGGCGCGCTCAGTTCCACGGTTTTCGGTACGGACGGCGCCGGCGGTTTCGGTGGCGCCGGCGGGGCGATGATGCTGATGGTCGTGATGGTCGGCATGGCCGCCGTGACGACGCGGCTCAGCAGGCCGCTCTGGATGGCGTAAAAGCCGGCGATATGCAGGACGACGATGGCCATCAGCGGCGCGAATTTGTTGCGCTTCTTGTCGAAGTCGGCAAATTGCTGCACGGCCTGCACCGTTACGGGCGGGGGCATCATCGTCATGGCGTTCATCGCTTTCTTTAGTTTGTCAGTACAGCTCGCATCAATACGGTTTCTTGCAGCGCCACGGTGGCGTTCAGGTGATCGTTCAGCACTTCCCGCGCGCAGGTGTGGCATTTGCCGCAGCAGGTGGCCACGCCCAGGTCGCGGCGCAGTTCGGCCATGCTGGACAGGCCAAGATCGACGGCTTGACGGATTTCACGATCAGATATGTTGTTGCAGACACATACAATCATTGATACACCTTCTGGCTGGAGGATGAACAGACACTAGTGCTTGAAAGCATTGTTGCTAGTGTTTTAATGAGAATCATTATCATTACGTTTCATTGTCGCGCAAAGTGCAGGACAATGCAAGCGATTTTGATCAAGTGTGCGGCAGTTGGCGGCCTGGCGCGGCAGCTTGATCTGCGCTTTGCGCGCATGGCGCAGCCCTTGGCAGGGGCGGCTCTCCGGGCTAAATAAAAACAATTCGCATTCATGTTTATAATGCTGGTATTGTCTCGGACGGTCGCCGTCTGGACACATTGAAAGGCCGCTTGTCGGTAATGCGCAACAGTTGCGTTTTACCTCACAACATCAGGGCATGCGCCAGGCGCAGCAGTCTGTCCCCGGTGTTCTTAATTTGAACGGAATTTGCTCATGACTCTAGTTCCACCCCTGATGACGCTCGACGCGCTGGCAGTCGGCCAGAGCGGCACGGTGTTGCATATCACGCCCAACGCGGCAGGACAGACGGAAGACGGCGTCGACCTCGTCCGCCGGTTGATGGAGCTGGGATTCGTTCCCGGCGAACGAATCCGCATGCTCAAGCGCGGTATTCCTGGCGGCGATCCGCTGGCCATCAAGGTCGGCAATGCCACGTTCGCACTGCGCCGCTTCGAAGCGGCGCTGATCACGATTCAACCGCTGCTTCAACCGGAATAAATATGGGTGCCGTAGAAACTATCGTCGATGCGGGCGCGCACAAGCCGCCGCACCAGCCACAAATCGCCTTGCTGGGCAATCCGAACTGCGGCAAGACGGCCCTGTTCAACCGTTTGACGGGCGCGCGCCAGAAAGTGGCGAACTACGCCGGCGTGACCATCGAGCGCAAGGAAGGCCATTTCACGTCGCCAAGCGGCAAGCCCGTGCGCGTGCTCGATTTGCCGGGCGCCTACAGCCTGTCGGCCACCACGCCCGACGAAGCCATCACGCGCGACGTGGTGGGCGGGCTGCGCCGCGGCGATCCACGACCGGACGCCATCATCTGCGTGGTCGATGCCACCAATTTGCGCCTGAATTTGCGCCTGGTGCTGGAAGTTAAGCGCCTGGGCCTGCCCATGCTGCTGGCGCTGAACATGACGGACGTGGCGCGCAAGCGCGGCATGCTCATCGACACGGCCAGGCTGTCGCAGGAACTGGGCATGCCCGTGGTGGAAACCGTCGCGGTGCAGCACGATGGCGAAAAAGCCTTGTTGGATGCCATCGACGCCATGCTGCCGCTGCCTGCGGTGGAAGCGAAACCGCTGGCGGCCATCGACGCCGTGACCGTCGAAGAAACGCAGCGCGAAGTGCGCCGCATCCTGGCCGCCGTCAGCAACGACACGCGCGACAGCGGCAACCTGACGGAAAAGATCGACGACGTGGTGCTGCATCCCGTCTTCGGCCCCATCATTCTGGCCGTGCTGATGTTCCTGATCTTCCAGGCCGTGTTTGCCTGGGCTGCCACGCCGATGGAAATGATCACCGATGGCGTGGGCCACCTGGGCGCCCTGCTGACGGCGAACATGCCCGACGGCCACCTGAAAAGCCTGTTGGTGGAAGGCATCATCGGCGGCGTCGGCAGCGTGCTGGTGTTCCTGCCGCAAATCCTGATCCTGTTCTTCTTCATCCTGAGCCTGGAAGACTGCGGCTACCTGCCGCGCGCGGCCTTCCTGCTGGACCGCCTGATGGGCGGCGTGGGCCTGTCGGGCCGCGCCTTCATTCCGCTGCTGTCGAGCTTTGCCTGCGCCATCCCCGGCGTGATGGCGGCGCGCACCATCCAGAATCCGCGCGACCGCCTCGTTACCATCATGATCGCGCCGCTGATGACGTGTTCGGCGCGCCTGCCCGTGTATGCGCTGATCATCGCCGCCTTCATTCCCCAGCGCCAGGTATGGGGCTATCTGAGCCTGCAAGGCCTGGTGCTGTTCGTGCTGTACTTCGCCGGTATCATCTCGGCCATGGCCGTGGCCTGGGTCATGAAGCGCAGCATGGGCGTGCGCGGCAACCAGCCGCTGCTGCTGGAATTGCCGGCCTACCACTGGCCGCATCTGCGCAACCTGGCCGTCAGCCTGTGGGAGCGCGCGAAGATCTTCCTCACGCGCGTCGGTACCATCATCCTGAGCCTGATGATCATCCTGTGGTTCCTCAGCACCTTCCCCGGCGCGCCGGACAACGCGATCCACCCGCCCATCTATTACAGCCTGGCCGGCATCCTGGGCCGCGGCCTGGAAGTGATCTTCGCGCCCATCGGTTTTAATTGGCAGATCTGCATCGCGCTGGTGCCGGGCATGGCGGCGCGCGAAGTGGCCGTCGGCGCCCTGGGCACCGTGTATGCGCTGTCGCAAACGGGCGACGCACTGGCGTCCACCCTGGAGCCGCTGATCGCCCATTCGTGGTCGATGGCCACTGCATTGTCATTGCTGGCCTGGTATGTGTTCGCGCCGCAGTGCCTGTCGACCCTTTCCGTGGTGAAACGCGAAACGGGCGGCTGGCGCTATTCGCTGCTGATGGCCGGCTATATGTTCGCCCTCGCGTATGCCGCCTCGTTCATCACGTACCGCGTCGCCCTGTTGCTGGGCGCTTAGGAGAAAACCATGTGGCAAACCCTCATCGTCGCCCTGATCGTCGCAGCCGCGCTGCTGCATTTTTCGACCAAGTACCTGCCAGTTGGCGTGCGCCGCGCCATCGTGCGCGGCCTGGTGCGCTGCGGCCTCGATGAGGCGAAGATGTCGACCTTCTTCAAGGTGGCGCCGGGCTGCGGCAGCGGCTGCGGTTCCTGCGGCTCCTGCGACAGCCCGCCGCCGCCGTCCGCCACGCCGCCGGCCGACGGCAGCAGCAAGCGCGTGATCCTGATGCAGGTGCAGCGCCAGGATTGATGCATCGGCCTGTTCCTCGGACCCTTTGCCTTGCCGCCCGTGCCGACTATTCCGACTATGTCGCGGCCCTGAACGTAAAAAACCCGCTGCTGCGGGTTTTTTTACGCCGGTACTGCGCCTACGCCTTGCCGGCCAGCTTGTCGACGACCGGCACCAGCGCGGCAGGGCGGCAGCCGAAGGCGGCCAGGCGGCCTTGCGCGTGGGGCGCCAGGTCCAGGTCATACGGCAAACGGCCTGCCACCAGCCACAGTTTATCGTGCGGCAGGGCTTCGACCAGGCGGCGCTGGCCGTCGACGAACATGGCGTTATACGTTTGCAGCACGATCTGCCGCGCGCCTTGCGCAAAGGCGATGGCCTCGTTGACCTCGTCGTCCAGCGCTTCGGCCGACAAGGCATATTCGCGCACGTCCAGACCCGCTTCGAGCAGCGCCGGCAGCATCGAGCTGCGCGCTTCCTTATTGCGGCCCAGCGCCACTTCGTCGATCTCGCTGCGCGAGCGCACTTCCACCGTCAGCAGGGTCACGGGCAGGCTGGCGTCGAGCGGGCGGTAGTCGCCCTGCACGCGCAGCGCCGCCTTTTGCAGCAGCTGCGACAGGGCCATGGCGGCCGGCTGCATCAGCGCCGGCGGGGCGACAGGACGTTCGCGCCAGTCGCGCACGGCGCGGTTGCGCTTGAGTTCCGCCACGCGCGCGCAAGCCGCGTCGATGCGGGAGATCGCAATGTCGCCGCGCTCCACGGCGGCGATGACGGCCTCGATGGCCGCCGTCTGCTGCGCTTCGCGGTGCGAGATGAGGACGATGTCGGCGCCCGCCTGCAAGGTGGCGATGGCGCCCCGGGCGATGCCGATGCCGTCGGCGATGGCCGCCATTTCCAGGCAATCGGTGATGACCACGCCCTTGTATTGCATTTCACCGCGCAGCAGGTCCGTCAGCACGCCTTTTGAGAGCGTCGCCGGCACGCTGGTGTCGGCCTCGAAGGCGGGGAAGACCACGTGCGCCGTCATGATGGCGTCCACGCCGCCGGCAATGGCCGCGCGGAACGGCGCCAGTTCCACGGCGCGCAGGCGTTCCTTGTCGTGCGGGACCAGCGCCATGGCGTAATGCGTGTCGATGGCCGTGTCGCCGTGGCCGGGGAAGTGCTTGGCGGTGACGGCCACGCCGCTGGCGCGCTGGCCGCGCATGGCGGCCATGCCGTAGTCGATGACGGTGGCGGCATCCTCGCCATACGCGCGCACGCCGATGACGGGGTTGTTGCGGTTGTTGTTCACGTCCAGCACGGGCGCGAGCAGCATATTGATGCCCACCTGGCGCATCTCATCGCCGCTGATCTGGTTCATGCGTTCGCAGTCTTCGATGGAGCCGGCCGCCTGGAAGGCCATCGCCGCGGGAATCGGCGTGACGCCCTGCTCGATGCGCATCACCATGCCGCCTTCCTGATCGATGGAGATCAAGAGCGGGATGTCGGACACTTCCGCGTTGATCTCCTGCAGTTCGCGGCACAGGGCCGACACTTGCGCGGGCGTGTGCACGTTGCGGCGGAACAGGATCACGCCGCCTACCTTCTTTTCGCGTATCAAGGTCTTGATATGCTCGTCCGCCTGCAGGGCGTCGAAGCCCACCATGAACAACTGTCCTATTTTCTCGCGCAAACCCTGCTCCATGCTGCAACTCCTCCGGTATTGATTGTGACGACGGCATACGTATTCTGGCACCGTGGTGGCGCATCGTGGCGGTCACCGGAAAAGCTGCCTTGGTTTTGTACTTGTTTTGGTATTGTATTGGATTTGGGTTTTTGCGCAAGTGGTTATTAAGTGGTATTGCTCCACTTGCGCAAACACCGTATCAATCGAGGCGCTGGAACGAGGCCGATTGCGCCTTGGGCCAGTACAGACCGAACACGGGCGGCAGCTGCGGCAGCTGGCTCGGGTCGAGCAACTGGCCCGCTTCCAGGAAGGGCAGCAGGGCCGACGCCAGTTTCACCTGATTCGGCGAGATGCGCCGCACCAGGTGGTGCGGACGCAGTTCCTGCGGATGTGCCAGGCCGGCGGCGGCGATCAGTTCGGCCAGCGCCTTCATGGTGTTCTGGTGGAAGTGCGCCACGCGGGCGATCTTGTCGGGCACCACCAGCGCGCGCTGGCGCTGCGGGTCTTGCGTGGCCACGCCCGTGGGGCAGCGGTCCGTGTGGCAGCTTTGCGACTGGATGCAGCCCAGCGCGAACATGAAGCCGCGCGCCGAATTGCACCAGTCGGCGCCCAGCGCCAGCAAGCGGGCGATGTCAAAGGCCGTGATGATCTTGCCCGAGCAGCCGATCTTGATCTTCGCGCGCAGGTTGGCGCCCACGAGGGTGTTATGCACGAGTACCAGCGCTTCCTGCAGCGGCGTGCCCACGTGGTCCGTGAATTCCAGGGGCGCCGCGCCCGTTCCTCCTTCGCTGCCGTCGACGACGATGAAGTCGGGCGTGATGCCCGTTTCCAGCATGGCTTTCACGATGGCGAAAAATTCCCACGGGTGGCCGATGGCCAGCTTGAAGCCCGTCGGCTTGCCGCCCGAGAGCGTGCGCAGGCGGTCGATAAAATGCAGCATTTCCCGTGGCGTGGAAAAGGCGCTGTGCGCGGCCGGCGAGACGCAATCCTCGCCCACCATCACGCCGCGCGTGGTGGCGATCTCGATGGTCACTTTCGGGCCGGGCAGCACGCCGCCGTGGCCCGGCTTGGCGCCTTGCGACATTTTCAGCTCGATCATCTTGACCTGCTCCGAGCTGGCGTTGGCGATGAAGCGCTCTTCCGAAAACGTGCCGTCCTGATTGCGGCAGCCGAAGTAGCCGGAGCCGATTTCCCACACCAGGTCGCCGCCGTTTTTGCGGTGGTAGGGGCTGATGCTGCCTTCGCCCGTGTCGTGCATGAAGCCGCCGCTGCGCGCGCCGCCGTTCAGGGCCAGGATGGCGTTGGCCGACAGGGCGCCAAAGCTCATCGCCGAGATATTGAAGACGCTGGCCGAATACGGCTTGGCGCGCGGGCAGTCCGGATGGTTGCCGATCTCGATGCGGAAATCGTGGCCCGTGACCTTGGCGGGGGCGATGGAGTGGTTGATCCATTCATAACCCGCTTCATACACGTCGAGCTGGGTGCCGAACGGGCGCTTGTCCGTCTGCTCCTTGGCGCGCTGGTAGACGATGCTGCGCTGGCTGCGCGAAAACGGCGTCGCCTCGCTGTCGCTTTCCAGGAAATACTGGCGGATTTCGGGGCGGATGCTCTCAAAAAAGAAGCGGAAATGGGCGAGGATGGGGTAGTTGCGGCGCAGGGCGCGCTTCGTTTGCAGCAGGTCGCTGATGCCGACCAGGGTCAGCGCACCGGCCAGCACGGGCAGCCAGTAATGGTCATAGTAAAACAGGGACAGGACAAAGATGGCTGCCGTCGCAATGAAGGTCAGGTAGCGAAATGGTACTAGGTGCATGGGCACTCCGGGAAAGTCAGACTGATATTGCTGAGTCTACCTTCGATTCACGGAACGTGCTGGTGGGAAAGAACGCGGCGCCCATAGGACGCCGCGCACGGTACTTAGCGTTGTGCGGCGCGGATGCGCTCGATGCGTTCGGCGCTGGCCGGATGGCTCGACAGGTAGGGCGTGCCATGGTCCAGCTTGCCCAGGGCGACAAACACCTGCGCCAGGTGTTCCAGGGGAATACCGTTCTGGCGCAGCATGGCAATCGCGTAGTCGTCCGCCTCGCGCTCGACATCGCGCGAATACTTCAAGTCCAGCAGCAGCGGCGGCAAGGTCGCCACCACGGTCGACACGTCGCCGAACAGCAGCGCCGCGCCGGCGCCCACGGCCGAGGTCTGGATCAGGCGGCGCGTCAGGTGGCGCTGCTGCAAATGGCCCAGTTCATGCGCCAGCACGCCCATGATGGCGTCGTCGTCCGGCATCAGTTCCACCATTTCATCGGTCAGCACGATGTCGCCGGACGGCAGGGCGAACGCGTTCGGACCGATCTTGCTTTTGCGGAAAACGATGCGGTGCGCGGGCGCGCTGTCGCCGGGCGTTGCCAGGCGCGCGAAACGGGCGCGCAAGGCTTGCTGGCGCGCGCCATCGAGCTTGCTTGCCTCAAACACGTGGCCGTCGAGGAAATCGAGCACGCCCTGGCCCAGCTGGCGCTCGACGGACTGGGGAATCGCATACGCGACGCCCTTCGCCACCACGGGCAGCAGGTACTGATAGCTGAGCCACAGGGCCAGTACGGTGGCGACCGTGGCCAGCAGGGCGCCGCGCCAGCTTTGCTGCAGCCGCACGACCCAGCCGTCGCGGTGGCCCGTCTCATGCAGCACGTCGTTGAAGGCCGCCTGGTCGGCGATCTCCAGGTAGGCGCCGTCGGGAAAGCTGACCTTGCGCACGGCGTGGCTGCTGCGTTCGGACACGTGCAGCTCGCCCAGCGGGCAGCTGCGCTCGATATCGCCGGCCAGCACGGCCATGCCATCGCGCACGCTGAGCGTGACGTGGTACAGGCGCGAGGTCTGGCCGTCGAAATAGCGCGCGGGCACGGGGACCGCGCCCGGCGCGTGGTGATCGAGCGTCATGCTACAGCGACAGGTCGAAGTCCAGCAGATCGACCATGCCTTCGCCCGTGGCAGAGACTTGCTCGCCGGTGGCGGCGACGAAGGCGTCCAGGCTGCCATGCACCAGCATCGATGTCGCTTCCAGGCGGTACTTCAGCCAGCGCACCTGGGCGAATGGCGAAAACAGGCCCAGGGTGACGACGATACCGAGCAGGTTGGTCAGCATGACGAAGGTGGTGCGGCCCCAGGTCAGCTGCGACTGGAACTGGTGCTGCTGCAGGCGCGTGTGGTTCCAGATCAGGTTCTGGATCATGGTCAGGAACAGCGGCAGCACGATAAAGGCCCACGCATACAGCGCGGCCACGGCGCCGAAGATGCTGCCGGCCTTGGTGACATCGTTGGCATCGGTGGCAAAGGTGGCGAAGACGCTGGCGAAGACGACAAAGATCAGGACCAGGAAACCGGCCAGCAGCAGGGCGAAGAACAGCAGATAGGTCTTGTAGAAGCTGCCAACCGAGGCGTCAAAGCTGAAATTGCTGCTGCCGAAGCGGCTCTGCGTGTGCTGGAAGCGCTTCAGGCGCTGGTGCAGGAACGGCGTCATCAGGCCAGCCGTGAAGGTGTTCAGGATGGGCAGCCACAGGAAGTATTTGTAGGCTTCGCTGGCGCTGCCGTCGAAGCCGAAGCGGATGCCGCGGTAGCTGGTGTTGTAGAGCTTGAACTGCAGGCTTTTCCAGACCAGCCATGGCAGCACGGCCATCATCAGCACGAGCATGATCAGGCCGACGATGGGCGAGATCTGGAAGGCGATGTTGTAGCCGCCGATCAATACCACGGCCGCAATGCGGCCCTTCAGGATGGCGACGGCATTGCCGTGGTATTCGAAGCTGCTGCCAGCGAGGTGGGTGCTGGAATAGAAATAGCGGTTGCGGCGCACCTTGGCCCAGGCGGAATAAATGCCCAGGGTGACAATGCTCAGCAGCAGGTTGACGATCCAGATACGGAAGTATTCGCTGCCGGTGGCGCTGAAGGTAATGGCTTCACGCTTGGGCGTGGTGTTGTTGGTATCGAAATCCACGGGGGAGTTTCCTTACTTATTGGAAACAAAACAAGATAAGGGAAGATTGAAAAGTTATCAATTGAAAATAGTGTTTTTCGCAATTATTTTTGGTGTGCGGCCCCTGCCGCCGCGATTTTCCCGTCCCGGCTATACTGGGACTCAACCATTGCCAACGGAAATCGCCATGATCGTCGTCCACCATCTGAACAATTCGCGCTCGCAGCGCGTGCTCTGGCTGCTCGAGGAGCTGGGCCTCGACTACGAGGTCAAACGCTACCAGCGCGACCCGAAAACCATGCTGGCGCCCGCTTCGCTGAAGGCCGTGCATCCGCTGGGCAAGTCGCCCGTGATCACGGACGGCGCGAACACCATCGCCGAATCGGGCGCCATCATCGAGTATCTGGTCGAGCGCTACGGCAATGGCCGATTGATACCGGCGGCGGGCACGCCCGAGAAGCTGCGCTGGACCTACTGGCTGCATTTCGCGGAAGGTTCGGCCATGCCGCCGCTGCTGATGAAGCTGGTGTTCGACAAGGTCGAATCGTCGCCGATGCCGTTTTTCGTCAAACCGATCGCGCGCGGCATCGCCAGCAAGGTCAAGAGCAGCTTCATCACGCCCAATATCAACAGCCAGCTGGCCTACATGGAAGCGGAACTCGAGAAAAGCAAATGGTTTGCCGGCAATGAATTCACGGCGGCCGACATCCAGATGAGCTTTCCGCTGGAAGCGGCCGCCATGCGCGGCGGGCTCGACGAGCGCCTGCCGAAGCTGACGGCGTTCCTGCAGCGCATCCATGCGCGCCCGGCCTACCAGCGCGCCTTGGAACGGGGCGGGCCCTACGATTTCGCCAAATGAGGGGTATTCAAGCCCGATGTGCGGGGAACCATACGGTAAAATGACCGATTCAACCAGTATCCACTTACCGCATGGCCAGACTCCTCGCTATCGACGGCTTGAATATCGTACGCCGCGTCTACGAAGCCAGTCCTGAACCCGATTCCGACCTGAAGGCGGAGATCGCGCTGCGCCATGCGCTGTCGTCGTTTCGCACCCTCATCAACGACCATGAGCCCACGCACATCCTGCCGGCCTTCGACTTTGGCGGGCCCACCTGGCGCCACGCCCTGTATGCCGGCTATCGTGAAGGGCGCCAGCCGATGCCGCAAGTGCTGCGCGACGCCTTGCCCGGCTTTTACGCCACCCTGGCCAGCTTCGGCATGCACGTGGTCAGCATCCCCGAGGTCGAGGCCGACGACGTGATCGGCACGGCCGTCATGCGCTGGCTGCACGAGGGGCGCGGCGCGGCCGTCATCGCCACCACCGACAAGGATTTGCACGGTCTGATCGCCCACGGCGCGCTCGTGTGGGACCATTTCAAGGGCGTCTGGCACGACCACGCCTGGGTCGAGAAAAAGTTCGGCGTGCCGCCGGAACTGCTGCCCGACCTGCTGGCGCTGATGGGCGACGTCACCGACAGCATCCCCGGCGTGTCGAAGATCGGCCTGAAGACGGGCGCGAAACTGTTGCGCGCTTACGGCAATATCGACGCCGTGATGGCCGGCGCGGGCATTTTGCCCGGCGCGCTCGGTGAAAGCCTGCGAAAAGAGCGTGAAATACTGTATCTTTCAAGAAAGTTGGTCGAACTCAAGACCGACGTGACCTTAGGCGTGACCTGGAACAAGCTGGCGTGGGAAAAGTAGAGCGCCCAAAAAAAGCTCATGGCGTTGTTGCCTTGCCTCGTCGTACATTCGTACTGCCTTCGGCAACGCGCCTAGCCCTGAGCATTTTGATGGGCGCTCTCTGAGTGGAACTCGCAATACAAAATCAAGCAAGGGAAGTAATCATGATGTTAAAGACAGTCCTGATCGATAGCAGCGCCGTGGCGCGCGGCCTGCTGAACACGGTCCTGACCGATGGCGGCTACGATGTCTGCGGGCAGACGCATACGAGCGCGCTGGGCTTGGCGCTGCTGGTCAAGCACCATCCGCATTTCGTCTGCATCGCGCGCGAGCAGGTGGAAGATGGGACGAATATTGTGCAAACCATCCGCGCCCAGTATCCGAAGACGCTCATTTTCATGGTCTCGGGCGGCATCGACGCCGCCTCGCTGCAAGCGGCCCACGCGATGGGCGTGTCGGGCTTCATCGTGAAACCGTTCATGGCCGATACGGTCCTGAAAACCGTGCGCAATACCGTCATTGCGATGGTGCGCAAGCAGCAGGCCTTGGCCGCCGCTGCGCAAGGCAACAACTCCTAAACGCCGGCCAGGCCCGTCGCGCTGGCGATGATGCCGCCACCGAGGCACACATCGCCGTCGTACAGCACGGCCGACTGGCCCGGCGTGACGGCCCATTGCGCCTGGTCGAAGGCCAGGCCGAAGTGTTCATTCCCCTCCGGCAGCAGCTGGCAGGCCACGTCGGCCTGGCGGTAGCGCGTCTTGGCGGACAGGGCGCCTGCCTGCGGCGCCGTGCCGGCGACCCAGCTGGCCTGATCGGCCGTCAACGATGGCGACAGCAGCCACGGGTGGTCGTGGCCCTGCACCACCCACAGGGTGTTGTTGACGATATCCTTGCGCGCCACATACCAGGCGTCGCTGCTGCCGTCCGCGTTCTGGTACGACTTCACGCCGCCGATGCCGATGCCCTTGCGCTGGCCCAGGGTATAGAAACTCAGTCCCACGTGTTCGCCCACCGTCTTGCCGTCGGCCGTTTTCATCGGGCCCGGCTTGTACGACAGGTAGCGGTTCAAGAATTCGCGGAACGGGCGTTCGCCAATAAAGCAGATGCCCGTGGAATCCTTCTTCTGCGCGTTCGGCAGCGCCAGTTGCTCGGCGATCTGGCGCACCTGCGTCTTCGGGATTTCACCGAGCGGGAACAAGGTCTTGGACAGTTGCGCCTGGTTCAGGCGGTGCAGGAAATAGCTTTGGTCCTTGCTGGCGTCGACGGCCTTGAGCAGTTCATAACGGCCCGCATCGGTCGGCGCCTGGCGCACGCGCGCATAGTGGCCGGTGGCGATCAGGTCGGCGCCCAGGGTCATGGCGTGGTCAAGAAATGCCTTGAACTTGATTTCGGCGTTGCACAGCACGTCCGGATTCGGCGTGCGGCCGGCCTGGTACTCGCGCAGAAAATCGGCGAACACGCGGTCCTTGTATTCGGAGGCGAAATTGACGGCTTCGATATCGACGCCGATGACGTCGGCCACGCTGGCCGCGTCGATCCAGTCCTGGCGCGTGGAGCAGTATTCCGAATCGTCGTCATCTTCCCAGTTTTTCATGAACAGGCCGATGACTTCATAGCCTTGTTCCTTCAGCATCCATGCCGCGACCGAGGAATCGACCCCGCCTGACATGCCGATCACGACTTTCTTCTTGCTCATCTTGCTTTCCAGTGTACTTTAATAATATGGCAATGCGTATTGCTATGCGCTATTGAAAACGGACGCATGCGTGTGCAGCAGGGCCAGCGGCGCGCGCCGGCCAGCCAGGTATTCGTCCACGCACTGCAGCACCAGCGGACTGCGGTGGCGCTCCTGGCACGCCGCCAGCTCGTCGCGCGTCATCCACAGGGTGCGGATGATGCCTTCGTCCAGCGGGCGATCGTGTTCGGCGCCGGCCGTGCCGCAAAAGGTGAAGCGCAAATAGGTCACGTCCTCGCCCGTGCGCAGTGACTGGTAGCGCGACATGTACATGCCGACCAGTGCCGTGGGGATGAAATCGTAGGCCGCTTCTTCCAGCGTTTCGCGGATCACCGCCTGCTCCAGCGACTCGAACGGGTCGAGGTGGCCGGCTGGCTGGTTGAGCTTGATGCCTTCGCTGGTCTCTTCTTCAATCAGTAAAAACAGGCCATCGCGCTCGACGATGGCGGCCACGGTGACAGAGGGTTTCCAGATTCTCGGCATGATTCCATCCTTGAAAGAGCCGACATTTTATCTTGTTCTGCGCGCGCGGTTTGAAGCCGGCCTTTTGTTGCGCGGACATATTGATAAATGACAACGTTTTAGCAAATAGCGGTGGGAGGTACTTACGTCTTTCCCGGGGAGCGCACTAGCATGGGGGCTTAGTTGGCAAGATGGCAGGAAGCGCCCGCTAATATAGGCTTTCCCTGTGGTCAAAACAAGCGCGCACGCTTGCTCGACTGTGGTGAGATTGACACACCTTTCCCACAATATGGGCGCCGCGCCGCATGGTGAAACAAATCATGGATGCGGATGAAATTAGTGTCGTACGACTAAAAGTTGCTGCTTCACAAACGTTTAACGCGCTGCTTTCCGTGTTAGATTCTAGTCAGTTTATCAATTAGCGGAGGCATCATGAGGATAGGCATACCGGCCGAAACACGGCCTGGTGAAACCCGGGTGGCAGCCACGCCCGAGACAGTCAAGAAGCTGGCAGCCAAGCATCAAGTCGTCGTGCAGTCGGGGGCGGGCGTGCAAGCCTCGATTCCCGACGAGGCGTATGCCGCCGCCGGCGCGCAGATCGGTACCGCCCAGGAAGCCTATGGCTGCGCCATCGTGCTGAAGGTGCGCGCACCGGACGCCGGCGAACGGGCCCTGATGGCCAGCGGCACGGTGCTGATCGGCATGTTGAACCCGTTTGACGCCGACAATATCGCCGCCATGGCGACGGCCGGCCTGTCCGCCTTCGCCCTCGAAGCCGTGCCGCGCATCACGCGCGCGCAGTCGATGGACGTGCTGTCGTCGCAGGCGAACATCGCCGGCTACAAGGCCGTGCTGGTGGCGGCGAATACCTATCAGCGCTTCATGCCCATGCTGATGACGGCGGCCGGCACCGTCAAGGCGGCCCGCGTGCTGATCATGGGCGTGGGCGTGGCCGGCTTGCAGGCGATCGCCACGGCCAAGCGCCTCGGCGCCGTCATCGAGGCGTCCGACGTGCGCCCGCCCGTCAAGGAGCAGGTGGAATCCTTGGGCGCCAAGTTCCTCGACGTGCCTTTCTTGACCGAGGAAGAAAAGGAAATCGCCAAGGGTTCGGGCGGCTATGCGCGCGCCATGCCGGCCGACTGGATGCGCCGCCAGGCCGAACTCGTGCACGAACGGGCGAAACTGGCCGATATCATCATCACTACGGCGCTGATCCCCGGCCGCGCCGCGCCCGTGCTCATTTCCGAAGAGACGGTGAAGGCCATGAAACCGGGCTCCGTGATCGTCGACCTGGCCGTCGAGCAGGGCGGCAATTGCCCGCTGTCCGAACTGGGCAAGACGGTCGTCAAGCACGGCGTCTACATCGTGGGCGAGCCGAACCTGGCGACCCTGGTGGCGGCCGACGCCTCGGCCCTGTATGCGCGCAACGTGCTGGACTTTTTAAAGCTCATCATCGACAAGGACGATCAATTGCTGATCGACCGCGAGGATGAAATCATCAAGGCCAGCCTGGTTTGCGCAGGCAATGACATCCTCAGAAAATAACGCGGCGCCGGAGAGAACAACATCATGGAAATCAGTCACACCATCACCAACCTGATCATCTTCGTGCTGGCCATTTATGTCGGCTACCACGTCGTCTGGACCGTCACGCCGGCGCTGCATACGCCGCTGATGGCCGTCACCAATGCCATTTCCGCCATCATCATCGTCGGCGCCATGCTGGCGGCCGGCCTGACCGATGGTCCGCTGGCGCAAGTGGCCGGTACCCTGGCCGTGGCGCTGGCCGCCGTCAATGTGTTCGGCGGCTTCCTCGTCACGCAGCGCATGCTCGAGATGTTCCGTAAAAAAGAACCGAAGGCCAAGCAAGGAGCAAAAGAATGAGTCACGCCATGAGCTTCGTCACCATGAACCTGGTGACGATGATGTACCTGATCGCCTCGGTGTGCTTCATCCAGGCCCTGAAAGGCCTGTCGTCGCCATCGACGGCGCGCCGCGGCAATGCCTTCGGCATGAGCGGCATGGCCATTGCCGCCGTCACCACCGTCGCGCTGATCCTGAAACTGAAGGAACAGCAGACGGGCGGCATGGGCCTGACCCTCGTCATCATCGGCATCGTCACGGGCGGCGCCATCGGCGCCTATCTGGCGAAAACCGTGGAAATGACGAAGATGCCGGAACTGGTGGCGGCCATGCACTCGCTGATCGGCCTGGCGGCCGTCTGCATCGCCGTGGCGGCCGTGTCGGAACCGTGGGCCTTCAATATCGCGAAACACGGCGAGGCGCTGCCCATCGGTAACCGCTTCGAACTGTTCATCGGCACCTTTGTCGGCGCCATCACGTTCTCCGGTTCCGTGATCGCCTTCGGCAAGCTGTCGGGCAAATACAAGTTCCGCCTGTTCCAGGGCGCGCCCGTCAGTTTCAAGGGCCAGCACATGCTCAATCTGGTGCTGGCGCTGGTGATGGTGGGCCTGGGCCTGGCGTTCTGCTTCGCCGACGGGGTGGAGCCGGCCTGGACGCCGTTCGTCATCATGACCCTCATCGCCTTCGCGCTGGGCGTGCTGATCATCATCCCCATCGGCGGCGCCGACATGCCGGTGGTGGTATCGATGCTCAACAGTTACTCGGGCTGGGCTGCGGCCGGCATCGGTTTTTCGCTGAATAACTCGATGCTGATCATCGCCGGCTCATTGGTCGGTTCGTCCGGCGCGATCCTGTCGTACATCATGTGCAAGGCCATGAACCGCTCGTTCTTCAACGTCATCCTGGGCGGTTTCGGCGGCGATGCGCCGGCCGCAGGCGCAGCCGGCGCGCAGGAACAGCGCCCGGTCAAATCGGGTTCGGCCGACGACGCCGCCTTCATCATGAGCAATGCGGAAACCGTCATCATCGTGCCCGGCTACGGCCTGGCCGTGGCGCGCGCGCAGCACTCGTTGAAAGAACTGGTGGAAAAGCTCACGCACAAGGGCGTCACCGTCAAGTACGCGATCCACCCCGTGGCGGGGCGCATGCCAGGCCATATGAACGTGCTGCTGGCCGAGGCGGAAGTGCCGTACGACCAGGTCTTCGAGATGGAAGACATCAACGGCGAATTCGGCCAGACGGACGTGGTGCTGGTGCTGGGCGCGAACGACGTCGTCAACCCGGCGGCGAAGGACCCCAAATCGCCGATTGCCGGCATGCCGATCCTCGAAGCCTATAAGGCCAAGAGCATCATCGTCAACAAGCGCTCGATGGCGTCCGGCTATGCGGGCCTGGACAACGACCTGTTCTACCAGCCGAACACGATGATGGTGTTTGGCGACGCCAAGAAGGTGATCGAGGATATGCTCAAGGCAGTCGAATAAGCGGTATTTTTTGCCGTAGGTCGGATTAGCGGGGCAAAGCCCCGCGTAATCCGACGTATTGGGGCCAACAATGTTGTCGGATTACGGCCTTCGGCCTCGGCGGCCCCGCCTAATCCGACCTACGCTTGTCTTCAGGCTGCGACGACTTTATTGCGTCCCTGGTGCTTGGCCGCGTACAGGGCCTTGTCGGCATCCGACATGGCCGCGTCCAGGCTGGCGCCGGCCGTCAGGGAGGCCACGCCGATGCTGATGGTCACCTGCAGTTCGCCGCCATCGGGCAAAGGCGTGATGGCGGCGGCCACGGCGGCGCGGATGCGTTCGGCCACCTTGTGCGCCTGCCGCAGGCTGGCGTCGGGGAACAGCAGGCCGAACTCCTCGCCGCCGAGACGGGCCGCCACGTCGGTGATGCGTCCCGTGTCGCGCAGCGCCTGCGCCACCGTGCGCAGCACGGCGTCGCCCACGGCATGGCCGTAGCGGTCGTTGATCTTCTTGAAATGGTCGAGGTCGGCCACGCCCACGGTCAGGGCGGCGCCGCTGCGTGCCGCGCGCGCCATCGCCTGCTCGGCTTGCGCTTCATAGGCGCGCCGGTTGGGCAGCGACGTCAGCGCATCGTGCAGCGCCTGCTGTTCCAGCTGCGCCAGCAGGCTGGCGTTTTTTGCCGCCAGTTCGCGCCGTTCGCGCACGTCGAGCAAGAAGGCGCCGAAATAGCGGATGCCGTCCACCACGCCCAGGTCCAGCGCCTTCATTTCGATGGGTATCATTTGCGCATCGCGGTGGCGGATGGCGAATTCGCGTATCTTGCCCAGCACGCTGGAGGTGCGCGAGCTGCGGATGTAATTGATCACGTGGTTGTCGTGCTGCGCGCCGACGGCGTCGGGCAGCAGGCCGTTCAGGGTCTGCCCCAGCAATTCCCCGCTGGCATAGCCCGACAGCGCCTGCATGGCGCCATTGATATAGCGGATGCGGCAATGTTCATCGATGATGATGACGGCGTCGAGGGCGTCTTCCAGCAGGCGGGAAAAGAGCACTTCGGGAAGAGCGGCAGGCGGTGCTGCGGGCAATGCATCTGTCATGGAACGGTCGCCAAAAACCAGGTGACAGCCATTGTCGCATCCGCAGGCCGTTTACTCCATGCCGGAGATGTTCCCTGTTTCTTTTTCGCCCGTGCCCTTTACTTATTGTTAAGGTTCAGCGGCGGCCGTACATCATCAGGGTGGCCAGGCTTTTGCGCGCGGGGCTGAAAACGTCCAGCAAGCCCAGCGACAGGCCCAGCAAGCCTTGCGTGGGGGCGCTGCCCGTGAAGATGCGCGCCATGGTGTCGGTGACGCGCACGGTCAGGCCCCGGTCAGCCTGGCGCAGGCTGGCGTAGCGTTCCAGCCCGGCCGGGCTGCTGTCCTGCGCCAGCACGCGGGCCAGCACGGCGGCGTCGCGCAGGCCCAGGTTCAAGCCCTGTCCCGCCACCGGATGCAGGGTTTGCGCCGCATTGCCGATGGCGACCGTGCGCGCCGTGCCGTTCGCCTGCGCGTTCAGGCCCAGCGGATAGGCCAGGCGCGCCGTCGTGTGGCTAAAGCGTCCCAGGCGGCTGCCGAAGGCGGCGCCCAGGCGCGCCAGGAAGGCAGCGTCGTCCAGGGCCAGCAATTGTTCGGCGCGCGTGGGCGGCACGCACCACACCAGCGCGTAGCCGTCGTCCTGCGGCAGCAGCGCCAGCGGACCCTCGTCGGTGAAGCGCTCGTAGGCGCGATGCGCGATGGGGGCGCTTGTACGCACATGGGCAATGATGGCGCTTTGGCCATAATCGCGGCTGACGGCGCGTTCCGGCTGCTGGCCGAACAGGCCGCCCTCGGCCTGCACCAGCAGGCTGGCGCGCAAGCTCGACGCGGCGCCCGCCTGGTCGATCTGCACGGACACGCCATCGGCATCCTCCGCGCTGCCCGTGACCAGCGCCGGACGCAGGCTGGCCACGCCCAGGCGCTCGCACACGTCGGCCAGCGCGCTGACGACGGCGCCGTAACGGGCCACGTAGCCGAGCGCCTCGACGCCATGCTCGCTGCGGTCCATCAGGCTGCGCCCGAACTGGCCGCGGCGCGACACGTGGATCTGGTGGATAGGCGTCGCCTCGACGGGCCAGGCGCCCGCTTCCTCGAGTATCTGGCGGCTGCCGTGCGACAGGGCGATGGTGCGCGGGTCGCGCCGGGCCTGCTCGATGGATTTGGCGTCGAGCAGGGCGATGCCGGCGGCGCGGCTGCCGCGCTGTACCAGCAGGGCGGCCAGCGTCATGCCGACGGGGCCGGCGCCGCAGATGGCGAGATCGAAAGTGGACGGTGTATGCATGCGGCGGGGTTAATCCTGTGACATCAGTTGTTCGATTTCAGCGACGCTCCTGGGCGCCGAGCTGAAGACTTCATGGCCTTGCGGCGTGACCAGCACATCGTCTTCGATGCGGATGCCGGTATGCCAGAACTGCTCCGGCACGCCCGTACCCGGACGCACGTAGATGCCCGGTTCGACCGTCAGCACCATGCCCGGTGCCAAAGCGCGCCAAGGCTTGCCGGGCGCATCCGTGTCGCGGTAGGCGCCCACGTCGTGCACGTCCATGCCCAGCCAGTGGCTGGTGCCGTGCATGTAGAAGGGCATATAGGCCTTGTTGGCGATGACGTCCTGCACGCCGCCGCTTTTTTGCCGGTCCAGCAAACCCAGGTCCAGCATGCCTTGCGCCAGCACTTGTACGGCCGCTTCGTGGATGGCGCTGTGCGGCAAGCCGGGGCGCACCATGTCCAGCGCCGCCTGTTGCGCCGCCAGCACCAGTTCGTACAGCGCCCGCTGCGGGCCGCTGAAACGGCCGTTGACGGGCCAGGTGCGCGTGATGTCCGAGGCATAGCCATCGAGTTCGCAGGCGGCGTCGATCAAGACCAGCTCGCCGTCTTTTAATACCGCGTTATTGGCGCTGTAGTGCAGGATGCAGGCGTTGCCGCCGCCGGCGACGATGGAGGAATAGGCGGGAAACTGCGCGCCGCTGCGCCGGAATTCGTACAGCAGCTCCGCTTCCAGCGCATATTCGTGCAGGCCGGGCCGCGTGGCGCGCATGGCGCGTACGTGCGCGGCGCTGGAAATGGCGGCGGCGCGGCGCATCAGCTGCTGTTCCTGCGTGTCTTTCAGCAGGCGCATGGCGTCGAGCATGCCATTGATGTCATGCGCGATGGCGGGCGCCGTGACGCCGCTGCGGGCCTTTTGCCGCACATTGTGCCGCCAGAGCTTCACCTGCGCATCAAGGCTGCCGCCCAGCGCATAGTAGATGGCGGGGACGTCGGCCAGCAGGCGCGTCATTTCGACGTCGAGTTCCTCGATGGGGAAGGCGCTGTCAAAGCCGAAAGTGGCGCGCGCCGCCTCGGGACCATGGCGGAAACCGTCCCAGATTTCGCGCTCCGTATTCTTGGCGCGGCAAAACAGGATGGCGCGCGCGGGCGCCGTGGCGCTGGCGGCCACGAGGGCCACGGCGCTGTCGGGTTCCGTAAAGCCGCTCAGGTAATAGAAATAGCTGTCGTGGCGGTACGGATAATCGCAATCGCTGTTGCGCGGCACTTCGGGCGCCGTGGCGAGGATGGCCACGCTGCCCGGCAGCATCTGCGCCAGCAGCGCCGCGCGCCGTGCCGCGTAATTGGCCATCATGTTGCGCTGGCCTTGGCCGTGACGCCGTTGAGTACATCGAGCTGCGCCGGCGTACCCACATTCGTCCACTCTCCGGTATAGACTTCGCCGCCCACGCGGCCCTGATCCGCGTACTGGCGCAGCAAATCGCCCAGTCTGGCGTGGCTGCCGGGCTCGATGCCGTCGAACATTTCAGGACGGTACACGCCGATATTGGCGAAGGTCCACTTGGTTTCGTCTGTATTGTTGATCGAGAACAAGGTCAGGCCGAAGTCGCCCTTGGGATGGAAGTCGGGATTGGGCACCAGGTAGGTCCAGGCGATGTCGCGCTGGTCGGCCGGATACGGCGTGCCCAGCACATCCTTGTCGGCCAGCACGTCGAGCACTTGCTTGAAGTCGAAATACGGGCAATAGATGTCGCCGGAAATGGCGAGGAACGGTTCCTCGCCCAGCAAGTGGCGCGCCTGGGCGATGCCGCCCGCCGTTTCGAGCGGCGTGGTCTCGGGCGAGTACGCGATGCGCGCGCCATACGCGCTGCCGTCGCCCAGGGTTTCCTCGATCAAATGGCCCAGGTGGGAATGGTTGATGACGATGTCCGTGATGCCGGCGCGCACCAGGTTGAGCACATGCCAGACGATCAGCGGACGGCCGCGCACTTTCAGCAGCGGTTTGGGACAGGTATCGGTAAGCGGACGCATCCGTTCACCGCGGCCTGCGGCAAAGATCATGGCTTTCATGGGTATTCGTTTTCAGTATCGGTAAGTCGGCTGCGCGGACAGGCCGCGCAGCAGGAAAGTGCCTAGAATGTGTAGCCGACCTGGGGCGTTTTATTCTCCAGTGCATCGAGCAAACGCACCAGCGGCTTGAGTTCCGTGTAGCGGTTGGCCGTCTTGCGCACGTAGTCGAGCACGGTCGGCAGGTCGCCCATGTACAGATCCTTGCCGTCGCGGTAGTTCAGGCGCGCGAACAGACCGAGGATTTTCAGGTGGCGCTGCAGGGCCGTGAATTCGAAATCGCGGTAGAAGGCATCGATGTCGGGATTCACCGGCAAGCCCAGCTGCTTGGCGCGCTGCCAGTAGCGGATCACCCAGTCGAGCACCAGTTCCTCGTCCCACTGGATATACGCGTCGCGCAGCAGCGAGGCGATGTCGTAGGTGACGGGACCGAAGACGGCGTCCTGGAAGTCGAGGATGCCGGGATTGGGGATCGAACCATCGTTGATGTGCATCAAATTGCGCGAATGGTAGTCGCGGTGCATGAATACTTGCTGCTGCGACAAGATATTCGCCGTGATGGCCTCGAAGACCTTGTCCAGCTGGGTTTGTTGCACATCCGTCAAGGTGGCGCCCAGGTGCTTGCCGATAAACCATTCCGGGAACAGATTCATTTCGCGCAGGATGAAGGCGCGGTCGAATTCGGGCAGCACGTCGGGGGCGCTGGCCAGCTGGATTTTCATCAAGGATTCCAGCGCTTCGGCGTACAGCACGCTGGCGTTGTCGTGGTTCAGGGCGTCCAGATACGTGGTCGTGCCCAGGTCGGACAGCAGCAGGAAGCCCTGTTCCAGGTCTTGCGCGATGATTTCGGGTACGGATACGCCGGCGCCTTTCAGCAAGCCGGCCACCTTGACAAAGGCGGGCACGTTTTCGCGCTCGGGCGGCGCATCCATGGCGATCAGTGTCTTTCCTGGCAATGTTGTGTTGCTTGGCAGCACATCGAGACGGTAGTAGCGGCGGAAGCTGGCATCGCTGGAAGCGGGACGGGCGGATTCGGGCGCGACGAGGTTAAGCGAGGTCAACCAGGCTTTCAACAGGGTCAGGCGAGCGTCGGCGGAGACCGGCGCGGTGGAGGAATTGGGGGAGAATGACATTAAGCGGCCTGTGGAATCGGGTTGATGGTGCAGATTCCCATATAATAAGGGATTCAAATCAAAAAATCGCCTGTCAATGGTGCTTGCCCCTTCCAATTCATGAGCTGGTTTTCGGCCTCCCCCCCTTCGCAGCGCTGGGCTTTCGCCATCAGCGCGCTCGTCGCCGCCACGACGGTGCCTGTCCACGCCCAGAAAGTACCGCGTCCGGTTCATGTGGAAGATCCCGACGCGCCTACCGTCATGACGGCGAACAGCATGAACGGTCGACCGGAAAGAGAGATCAATCTCGACCAGAATGTCGTGATTGAGCGCGGAAAAACCACAAAAATGACGGCCGATACAGCTTGTTACAAACAAGTTGAAGATCAGTTCGACGCCGAGGGCCATATCAAGATGTGGCGTTTCGGCGATTACTACACGGGTGACGTCCTGAAGCTGAACATGGAGACCGGCAAGGGTTTCCTGCTCAACCCGACTTACCGCTTCGCAGTGGGCGGCGGCCAGGGCAAGGCCGAGCGCGTCGACTTCATCAATCCAGACGAAGCCAATGTTATCGAAGGCACCTACAGTACCTGCGAAGGGCCGAATCCGGACTGGTACCTGAAATCGAGCACCTTGAACCTCGATACGGGCCGCGACGTGGGCACGGGCAGCAAGACCATCATCTATTTCAAGGACGTGCCGATCCTGGGCACGCCGGGCATGTCGTTTTCGTTGTCGGGTGCGCGCCGCTCGGGCTGGCTGGCGCCCACGCCGGGCTTTGCCTCGAAGAACGGTTTCGAGCTGTTGATGCCGTATTACGTGAACATCGCGCCGAACCGCGACCTGACTCTGTATCCGCGCTACATCCAGCGGCGCGGCATTCAGCTCGGTGCGACGGGCCGCTACATGGGCGAGACGGATGCCGGCTTGTACAGCGGTGAAACGTCGTTTGAATTTTTGCCGAACGACAAGCAGACCAAGACCAACCGCTACATGATCAAGTCCAAGCATGAGCAGGCGCTGGCCAAGGGCTGGACTTACAGCTGGGATCTGCGCGAGGCGTCGGACGATAATTACCCGAACGATTTTTCGAAAACCGTCGCCACCGCCACCGAGCGCCAGTTGCTGCGCGAATTGCGCACCGATTACCGTACCGAGGACTGGAGCCTGACGGCGCGCGTGCAGAATTACCAGGTGCTGCAGGATCCCGATCCCAACGTGGTCGTGCCACGCCCGTATGACCGTTTGCCGACGGTGAACTTCCATGCTGGCAAATACGATGTCTGGGGCGGTTTCGACTGGACCTTTGACGCGGAAGCGACGCGCTTCGCGCATCCGACACAGGTGCAAGGCTCGCGCTTCGTGGCCGTGCCGCAGGTGAGTTTCCCCATCATGCGCCCTGGCTACTTCATCACGCCCAAGCTGATGCTCAATGCCAGCGCGTATCAGCTCGACAATGACGCCCGGACCAAGGCGCTGTTTAAAACCACCTCGTTTACGCGCGCCGTGCCGACCTTCTCGGTCGACAGCGGCCTGGTGTTTGAACGCGACACGAATCTGTTTGGCGCCAAGGGCGGCACGCAAACCCTGGAGCCGCGCCTGTTCTACGTCTACACGCCGTACCGCGACCAGTCGCAGTTTCCGAACTTCGATACGGCCGATGGCACGTTCAACCTGACGCAGATCTTCACGGAAAACCGTTTTGTCGGCAGCGACCGCATCGGCGACGCCAACCAGGTCACGGCCGCCGTCGTATCGCGTTTCCTGCAATCGGACGGCACGGAGCGCATGCGCCTGACCTTCGGCCAGCGTTTCTATTTTGCCGACCAGCGCGTGCAGCTCAATTCGACGACGCCCGTCAACCAGTCGCGTTCCGATATCCTGCTGGCCGCAACGGGCCGCGTGTCCGAGACTTGGGCCGTCGACAGCCTGGTGCAGTACAATCCCAGCGATCGCCAGTTGATGAGCTACAACTACACCTTCCAATATCAGCCTGCTGCCAAGAAAGTATTGAATTTCAGTAACCGTTTTCAACGTGGCGTGCTGCGTAATGCGGAAGTGTCGACGCAGTGGCCGTTGACGGACCGCCTGTATGGCGTGGGCCGCATCAGTTACTCCATCAAGGATCGCAGCATGCTGGAAAGCCTGGTTGGCCTCGAATATAAGGGCGACTGCTGGGTGTTCCGCATGGGGGCGCAGCGTTTCGTGACGACGACCAAGACTGTCTCGACGCCGATCTTCTTCCAGCTGGAATTGACGGGCTTGTCGAGTGGCCTGGGCCTGGGTGCGAATGGCCTGGAAACTTTTACAAAAACTATCCCTGGTTACCAGACATTGAGCCAGCCACTCCGTTAAGATAGTCACCGTTGCCGCCGCCGGTGTCCCCGGCGCTGGCACAAACCGGTTTTTTTATTCACCTGAACTCATGAGCGCTCTACACATTATGCGTAATGCCAGTATGCACCAACTCAAAATTGCAACGGTTTTGTTGTGCGCCATTTCCGGCGCCACGACCAGTAGTGTCTGGGCGCAACAGGCTGCGCCAGCGCCAGCGCCTGCGGCCAAGTCCGCTGCCGCTGCCCCAGCGCCAGTCAAGGGCTTCACTCCCCCTGCGTCGAGCAGTGGCCAGACCATCGACTCCATCGCCGTTGTCGTCAATGACGATGTGATCACGCGCAATGAAGTGGCGGCCCGCATCAAGAGCGTGGAGCAGCGCATGAAGGCGCAGAATATCCCGCTTCCCGACCCTGCCGACCTGCGCCGCCAGTTGCTCGAACGCATGATTGTCGAGCGCGCGCAAATGCAGCTGGCCAAGGAAATGGGCGTGCGCGTGGATGACCTGACCCTGGACCGCGCGATTGGCCGTATTGCTGAACAGCAAAAGATGACGGTGCAAGAGCTGCGCAACCAGATGGAAAAAGAAGGCACGCCGTTTGCGACCTTCCGCGAAGAAATCCGCGATGAAATCATCATGCAGCGCCTGCGCGAGCACGAAGTCGACGCGAAGATCCAGATTTCCGATTCCGAAGTGGATAACTTCCTGGAAGCGGAAAAAGCGGCAGCCAGCGAACAGGTGGAGCTGAACCTGGCGCAAATTCTCGTGCGCATTCCGGAAAATTCCAGCCCCGAACAAATCGCCGCGCGCCGCGCGCGCGCCGAAGAAGTCAGCCGCCAGCTGCGCACGGGCGCCGATTTCGCCAAGATGGCCGCCACCTATTCCGACGCCAGCGATGCGCTGAGCGGCGGCGATATCGGCTGGCGCCAGAGCGACCGCCTGCCGCCCCTGTTCACGGAACAGTTGCTGAAATTGAAGCCGGGCCAGATCACGCCTATCATCAAGAGCAACACGGGCTTCCATATTCTGAAACTGGTGGACCGCCGCAGCGCTGCCGAGGCACAAGCTGTCGCCGCCGTGCAGCAGACGCATGCCCGCCATATCCTGCTGAAAGTGACGCCAACCCTGTCGGCGGCCGAAGCCAAGCGCAAACTGCTGGAATTGAAAGAACGTCTCGACAACAAGGCCGCGAAGTTCGAAGACCTGGCCCGTTTGTTCTCGAACGACGGTTCCGCGGCCAAAGGCGGCGACCTGGGCTGGCTGTATCCGGGCGACACCGTGCCGGAATTTGAAACGGCGATGAATGCGCTGAAACCGGGCGAAGTGAGCCAGCCGATCGAATCGAGCTTTGGCTTCCATCTGATCGAAGTGCTGGAACGTAAGAGCGACGACGTCTCGAAAGAGAAGAAACGCGCTGCCGCACGCAATGCCTTGCGCGAACGCAAGCTGGAAGAAGCGACGGAAAACTGGGCGCGCGAAGTGCGCGACCGTGCTTACGTCGAATTCCGCGCGGACGACCAGTAATGCTGCTTACTGATTGCGCATGAGTAACTTGCCTGTTGTACGCCGCCCGGCCATCGCCATTACCTGTGGCGAACCGGCCGGTGTCGGTCCGGAAATCTCCATACGCGCGGCCTGGGCCATGCGCAATGAAGTCAACTGCATCCTGCTGGGCGACGCCGCCTTCCTGGCGCTGACGGCCAGCCTGATCGATCCGGAGATCCGCCTGGCGGCGCTGTCGCTGCAAGCCGTGCGCAACAGCGGCTTGCCCCAGTTCGGTCCCGGCCGCCTGGCCGTGATCGATATTCCCACTGTGAACAATGTCATTCCTGGCGTGCTGGACAAGGAAAACGGGCGTTCCGTGCTCGCTACCCTGGACGCGGCCGTGGAGGGTGTCCAGGCGGGCTGGTTTGGCGCCATGGTCACGGCCCCCTTGCAGAAGAGCACGATCAACGACGCGGGCGTGGCCTTTTCCGGCCATACGGAATACCTGGCAGAAAAAACCGGCACGCCGCAAGTGGTGATGATGCTGGCCGGCGAACCGGGCCACGGCGAGCCGACCCTGCGCGTGGCGCTGGCCACCACGCATTTGCCATTGAAGGACGTGTCCGCTGCCATCACGATGGACAGCCTGGCCGTCACGCTGGATATCATTCAGCTTGATTTGCAACAGAAATTCGGCATCGCCGCGCCGCGCATCCTCGTCACCGGCCTGAACCCGCACGCGGGCGAGGGCGGGTATCTGGGACGCGAGGAAATCGATGTCATCACCCCGGCGATTGCCGCGGCGCAAGCGCGCGGCATCGATGCGCGCGGACCGTACCCGGCCGACACCTTGTTCCAGCACAAATACCTGGCGGACGCCGACTGCGTGCTGGCCATGTACCACGACCAGGGCTTGCCGGTGCTGAAATACGCGACCTTCGGGCGCGGCATCAATATCACCCTGGGCTTGCCGCTGATCCGCACCTCGGTCGACCATGGCACGGCGCTGGACCTGGCCGCGCAAGGGCTGGGCCTGGCCGATTGCCACAGCATGGAGCAAGCGCTGCAAACGGCGCTCGACATGCTGCGCGCCAGCACCCCGACCAGAGCGTAGGTCGGGTTAGCCGCAAGACGTAACCCGACGCTGCCTGCTCAACGATCCCGCCGGCCTGTGCCGGCTTTACCGCATTGATAGAAAACACATTATGAAACACGTTGCCCGCAAACGCTTTGGCCAGAACTTCCTGCATGACCGCTTCGTCCTCGATGACATCACGGCCGCCATCGCGCCGCAGCCGGACGATGCCATGGTCGAGATCGGCCCCGGCCTGGGCGCCATGACGGAGCAGCTGCTGCGCCATTTGAAACAGATGCATGTGGTGGAACTGGACCGCGACCTGATCGTGCGTCTGGAAAAAACGTTTAATCCGGCCAAGCTGACGATCCATTCGGGCGACGCGCTGAAATTCGATTTCGCGCAAATCCCCGTGCCAGCCGGTCAGAAGCTGCGCATCGTGGGCAACTTGCCATATAACATTTCCAGCCCCCTGCTGTTTCACCTGGCGGACTTCGCGCCGCTGGTGCAGGACCAGCATTTCATGCTGCAAAAGGAAGTGGTCGAGCGCATGGTGGCCGAACCGGGCAGCAAGGCGTATGGCCGCCTGTCCGTGATGCTGCAATGGCGCTACAAGATGTCGCTGCTGTTCATCGTGCCGCCGACGGCGTTTGATCCGCCGCCGAAAGTGGAATCGGCCATCGTGCGCATGATTCCCGTGGCCGAGCGCCTGGCGTGCGACCAGGCCACGCTGGAAGCCGTGGTCATGAAGGCGTTTTCGCAACGCCGCAAGGTGATCCGCAATTGCCTGGCAGGCATGTTTACGGAAGAGCAGATCAAGGCGGCCGGCATCGACCCGACCCTGCGTCCGGAAACCGTGGGGCTGGAGCAATACGTGGCGCTGGCGAATCTGCTGAAGGCACCTGCTTGAGTTTTAACTTAAAACCACTGGTCGACCTGCTGCAAATCCTGGCGCAACGCTGAAAAACAGTCGTCCACATGGTGGTTGCGGCTGATTTCATTGCGCCGCATCAGGGCGATCTTGCGCTTGCACGTGGGCTGGCGCAGGGGTGCCACATGCAGATCCTCGTCATTGAGGAAGGTCGTGTACAGGCTGGGCATGATGCCCACGGCGATGCCCGCGCGCACCACGCCATACAGCGACTCGCTGTGTATCATCTGGTACAGGTTTGACGGGCTCAGGCCATGCTGGCGCAGCGCGCTCGAGGCGAACTCCCAGATGCTGCCCTTGGTAAATACAACGATTTCCTGGCCCGCCAATTGCTCCCAGCGCACTTCCTTGAGCGGCGCCAGCGCATGGCGTCCCGCCGTCACCAGCACCAGCTCGTCTTCGAACAGGCCCACGCTTTCCAGCGACACGGAACCGGGCACCTCGATGCCCACGCAAAAGTCCAGCTGGCCCGAATGCAGCGCATGCAGCAAGCCATCGTTGGGCATGTCCGACAGGACGATTTCCACTTCATCTCCATGCTGCTCGCAGTAGCGCGCCACCACGACGGCCGTCATCGCCATGGCCGAGGGGATGGCGCCGATGCGGATGCGATGCCGGCCGCTGCCGATGGCGCGCTGGATATCGGCAAAGGTGTTGCTGGCCGTATTCAATAAATGCGTGGCGTATTCGAGCGCCAGCTTGCCTTCGCGCGTCAGTTCCAGCTGGTGGGTTGTGCGGTTAAACAACTTTTTTCCCAGCTGATTTTCCAGCAGCTTGATCGACGCGCTGAGGGCCGGCTGGGTCACGCACAATTCCTGTGCAGCCTTGCTGAAGCTGTTTACCCGGGCTAGGGTGGAAAACGCTTGTAAATGTCGTAAGGAAATTTTCTTGCTCAGTTCATGCATGGGCGTTGCTTATTAGAAAAAGTAATGGATTTATAAAAATAAACAAATTTTCTTATCCCGCAATTTACCATATTCTGGACTGGTCCTTACTTGTCTTGAAAGCAACAATATTCGGGAGAAGCGCCTGGAATGCGGTGCCGGCACGTACGGCGGCGCGCCATGCAAGGGATGGATCAATAAAATAATTCCAAAAAAACTCAGGGTTTATTCTTTTTAGGGTGGCGGCGATGAACAAATGGATGACGGGAACGATGGTAGTGGGTGGCTTGCTGGCGGCGCACGGCGCGGCGCAGGCGCAAAGCAGCGTGCAAGTGTATGGACTGCTGTCGGCCGGTATCGGCTATGTGTCGGATGAGGGCAAAGGCAGCCGCACGCATGCGCTGAGCGGCACGAATCAGAATCCCCGCATCGGTTTCCGCGGCCAGGAAGACCTGGGCGACGGCACCAAGGCTATCTTCGTGCTGGAAAACGGTTTTAACGTGATGACGGGCACGGCTTCGCAAAGCGGCCGTCTGTTCGGCCGCCAGTCGTATGTGGGTTTGTCCAGCAACGACAAGGGTACCTTGACCCTGGGCCGCCAGTATGAAGCCGTCAAGGATCTGCTGGGTCCCGTGGTCATCGCCAGTAACGGCGTGCACATCGGCGACAACGACAATGGCTACAACAACCTGCGCGTGCAAAACGCCGTCAAGTATGTCAGCCCGAATATCAGCAACCTGTCGTTCACGGGCTTGTATGGTTTCAGCGAGAACCCGGAAGATTCGAACCGCAACCGCGTCTACAGCATGGGCGCCGGCTACAAGGTCGATGCCTTCAGCTGGGCCGTCGCCTACACCAAGATGGATCGCCCGAACAGCCCCGATGCGCCGAATGGCGCCATCGGCAATGACTATGCCAGTTCCCTGTTGATCTTCAACAAGAGCGCCGTCAAGGGCGCCGGCGTGGACAGCCAGGCCATCGCCGGCACGGGAGGCTTTTATAATGTGGGCAAGACCAAGTTTGGCGCCTTGTACACCAATGTGCGCTACCACTACCTGGATCAAAGCAATCTGACCCTGCAGAACGTGGACTTGAACGTGAACCACAAGCTGACGGAAGCGTTGAACCTGGGCGCGTCGTATTTCTATACGACTGGTAAATATGACGTGATCAACAAGACGCCGAAATGGCACCAGGTTAACTTCCAGGCCGATTACTTCCTGTCCAAGCGCACCGATGTCGCCATCACCTGGAGCTACCAGAAAGCGGCCGGCGATGCGACGTTCGCCCGCGTGTTCGGCTTCGGCGCCTCGGGCGGCAAGACGCAAAGCGTGCTGATCGTTGGCATGCGACATTATTTCTGACACTGATTCATCTTTACAGGCGCTGTCCCGCAGCGCCGTCCCCTGAAAGGAAGCATCTTGAAAAAGCACCTCATGTTGGCGTTGAGCCTAGGCTTGCTGGCCAACGCCGCCCACGCGGAAAAACGCGAGCTGGTCATTTCGGCCTATCCGATTGCCCAGCCCTTGTTCATGAAGTATGTGTACGAGCCGTTCAAGGCCAAATGCGGTTGCGATATCAAGGTGGAAACGGGGAATAATGCGGACCGCATCGCCAAGCTGGTGGTGCACGCCAAGAACCCGGTGATCGACCTGGTGCTGCTGTCCGATTCCGGCATGCTGGAAGCGGCGCAAAAGGGCGTGATCCAGCCCATGGATTACTCCAAGCTGAGCAATTACAAAGCCCTGTACGACGTGGCGAAAAACCCTATCGGCGGCAACTTCGCCGTCGGCTACACCCTGTATTCGGTCGGCCTGGTGTACCGCAGCGACAAGGTTGCCCCGCTGACGTCCTGGAAGGACCTGTGGCGCCCCGAACTGAAGGGCCGCGTGGCCTTCCCCGACGTGAGCACCACGCAGGGTCCCTTGATGCTGCGCATGGCCGACGCGGCCTGGGGCGGCAAGACGGATGACTACGCCACGGGCTTTGCGAAGATCGTCGGCATGAAGGGCAACGTCGTCACGTTCTCGAAAAACAGCGCGCAGCTGGCCGCCCTGTTTGCGCAGGATGAAATCTGGGCCGCGCCCGTGGCGCGCTTTACCTGGTCGCAAATGCTCAAGACGGGTCTGCCCCTGAAGTGGAGCATCCCGGCCGAAGGCCAGGCGGCCGGCATGAACGTGATGGGCATCGTTGCTGGGTCGAAGAACGCGGACCTGGCCTACCAGCTGATGGATTTCTGGCTGTCCAAGGAAGTGCAGACGCAGCTGGCGACCAACCTGGTCGACTCGCCCGTCAACAAGGACGTGCGCCTGTCGGTGGCGGCCGCGCAATTCAATACCTATGGCGCCGATCAAATCAGCTCGCTGAAGTTCGTCAAGCCGGAAACCATCATCAAACAGCGCAGCAACTGGATGACGCAGTGGAACAAGGCCATGAGCAAATAGTGGTGACGAGGAGAAAACACCATGTTTGCTGATCCAAAAAAGCGCCTGGGACTGCTGCTGGTCCTGCCGGCGCTGATCTTTATCGTCGTCTGCTTCCTGCTGCCCGTGCTGGCCTTGCTGGTCGACGCCTTCCGCGTCGGCGACGGCATGCAGTGGGGTGTTGAGCGCTTCGTTGCATTCTTCTCGCAGGAATTCAACCGCACCATCTTCTGGCGCACCCTGCGCATCGCCGCGCTGGTGACCCTGGCGTCCATCATCCTCGGCTATCCGGCCGCGCAAGCCGTGGCGCGCGTGTCGCCGAAGTGGCGCGGTCTGGTGGTCGGCATGATGATTCTGCCGCTGATGGTCTCGCCGATCGCGCGTACCTATGCGTGGATCGTGCTGCTGGGCCGTAATGGCGCCCTCAACGCGGCGCTCGTCAACATGGGTTTCACGGACGAGCCGCTGCGTTTGCTGTTCAGCGAATTCGCCGTCTTTGTCGGCCTGCTGCAATTGCTGCTGCCCTTGATGCTGATGTCGCTGGCGGGCGCGCTGGAAAACCTGCCGCGCGACGTGGAACCTGCCGCAGCGACTTTGGGTGCGAATCCATGGCAAGTATTCTGCAAGGTCACCCTGCCGCTGACGCAGGAAGGCCTGGTGGTCGGCGGCACGCTGGTGTTTACGGGCTGCGTGACGGCCTACGTGACGCCGGCCCTCTTGGGCGGCACCAAGGTGCTGATGCTGGAAACGCTGCTGTACCAGAAGGTCAGCGTGGAGAGCGATTTCGGCGCCGCGAATGTGATCGCCGTCATCCTCGTCTGCATGACCCTGCTGGTGAATGCCGGCCTTAAACGTATTTCCTCGAGCCGGAGCTCCGTATGAAAGAAAGCTTATTCTCGCGCGCCGTCCTGTGGCTGGTGTTCCTGTTCCTGCTGGGACCATTTGCCATCGTGGTGCTGGCCGGCTTTTCCGGTGGCGAAACCTTGGCCTTCCCGCCCGAGTCGTATTCGCTGCGCTGGATCCTCGAGGTGTGGGCTGCGCCCGAGTTCCGCCGCGCCTTCCAGACCAGCCTGGAAATCGGCCTGATCGCCACCGTCATCGCGCTGTTGCTGGGCATCCCCGTCGCGTATGCGTTTTCGCGCATGCCGCCGCCCGGTATCGGCGCCATCCGGCAAATCCTGACATCGCCGCTGATCATTCCCGCCATCCTGGTCGGTTTGGGCTTGCTGCACCACCTGGTGCTGACGATCAATGCGCCCGTGTACGTGGGCCTCTTGATCGGCCATATCGCGCTGCTGATTCCGTACTCGGTGCGTGTCGTGTACGCCAGCCTGGTCAACCTGCGCGTGGATATCGAGGACGCCGCCATCACCCTGGGCGCGTCGCGCCTGCGCGCGTTCTTCATGATCGTGCTGCCGAATATCCGCAACGCCGTGATCGCCGCCTTCTTCCTCGCCTTCGTCACCTCGTTCAACCAGGTGCCCGTCTCGCTGTTCCTCACGGGCCCCGGCATCAGCACCTTGCCGATCGAGATGCTGGGCCATATGGAAAACAGTTTCGATCCGTCGATCGCTGCCCTGTCGACCTTGCTGGTCTTGTTCACCATGGCCTTCGTGATGGTGACCGAAAAGGTGCTGGGCATTTCTAAATACATGTAAGAGGCAACACACGATGAGTTATCTGGAACTGCACAAGCTGAACCTCGGCTACGCCAAGAACACGACGTCCGTGAAAGACCTGGACTTGCACGTCGAGCAGGGCGAGCTGATTTCCCTGCTGGGCCCCAGCGGCTGCGGCAAGACCACCACCATGCGCGCCATCGCCGGCCTGATGCCGCTGCAGTCGGGCCGCATCGTGCTCGACGGCCGCGAAATCGGCAAGCTGGCGCCGAACAAGCGCAATATCGGCATGGTCTTCCAGTCGTACGCGCTGTTCCCGCACCTGAACGTGTACGACAACATCGCTTTCGGCCTGCGCCTGCGCAAGGTGGCGCCGGCGCTGCTGAAAACGAAAGTGGAAGCCGTGATCGCCGCCGTGGGACTGACGGGGTTCGAGACGCGCCTGCCGGCGCAGATGTCCGGCGGCCAGCAGCAGCGCGTGGCGCTGGCGCGCGCCATCGTCGTCGAACCGGCCCTGCTGCTGCTCGATGAACCGCTGTCGAACCTGGACGCCAAGCTGCGCGTGCAGATGCGCGCCGAGCTGCGCCGCATCCAGCGCGAACTGGGCATCACCATGCTGTACGTGACGCACGACCAGGAAGAAGCGCTGGCCCTGTCCGACCGTATCGTCGTCATGAACGGCGGGCGTATCGAGCAGCTGGCCGCGCCGGAAGCCGTCTTCAATACGCCGTCCACGCGCTTCGTCGCCAACTTCATGGGTTTCGAAAACCTGTTCGACTACCGCGACGGCGCGCTGCACCACGCCGGTGCCAGCCTGCCGTACACGTCCCCCGTCGCTGCCGGCACCACGGTGCTGGGCTGGCGTCCGGACAAGGTGCGCGTCTGCGCCGCCGACGACGCGGCAGGCCAGTACCCTGGCACCGTGCTGGCGCGCGGTTTCCTGGGCGACACCGTCGAATACCTGCTGCAAACGCCGCTGGGCCAGGTCAAGGGCATTTGCGCGGCCGGCGGCGCCGCCTGGCGCGAAGGCACGGCCGTCTCCTTCGTACTGCCTTCCGACAGCGCCCTGTGGCTGGCTGCCTGATTTTTAACCTGAGACCATCATGACCCAAGCCTTGAAAAAGATCTGGCTCGACACCGATCCCGGTTTCGACGACTGGCTGACGATGCTGCTCTTGGGCAGCAATCCCGACATCGAGTGGCTGGGCGTGAGCGTGGTGGCGGGCAATGCACCCGTCGCCATCACTTACGATAACGCCTTGCGCATCAAGGCCCATGACGGCTTGACGGTGCCGATCTACCGCGGCTGCGAAGAACCGCTGGCCGGCGTCATCGAGACGGCGCAGCGCATCCTGGGCGACAGCGGCATGCCGACCACGGGCGACATCCTGCCGCCCGGTGCGGCCAGTGATGCTGCGGGCCACGCCGTCGACGCGCTGATCGCCGCCGTGCGCAAGCATCCCGGCCAGATCACCATCATGGCGATCGCACCGATGACCAATATCGCAACCGCGCTGGCCAAGGCGCCCGATATCGCGGGCAAGATCGTCGAAATCATCCTGATGGGCGGCTCGACCGACCAGGGCAACCATACGGCGGCGGCCGAATTCAATATCTATGCGGACCCGGAAGCGGCCGCCCAGGTGTTCCAATCCGGCATTCCGCTGCGCATGTTCGGTCTGAACCTGTGCCGCCAGCTCCTGGTGACGAATGCGGAAGTGGAGCGCCTGCGCGCCCTCGGCACGCCGCGCGCGCTACGTCTGGCCGGCTACCTGGAAGCGTATGTGCGCATCCGCAGCAGCGACGGTTCCGTGCCCATGCCCATGTACGACCCCGTGGTGGCCCTGTACCTGGAAGCGCCGCAGCTGTTCCAGTTCCAGCCGGCTCACGTGGCCATCGAATTGACGGGCGAACTGACGCGCGGCATGACGGTGTGCGAATTCCGCGTGCCGCGCCGCGCCGCCATCAACACGCAGGTGGCGATGCTGGCCGATGGCCCGGCCGCCATCGAGCGCCTGATGCGCCGCCTGGCCGCCATTCTCGTCTGACCCACTTCACTACGAAACGAGCTTCATGTCTAATTCACCCCTGAGCATCGAACAGTTTTTACGCGCCATGCCGAAGGTGGAGCTGCATTGCCACCTGTTCGGCACGGTGCGGCAAGCCACTTTCCGCGCGCTGGCCGCCAAGACGGGCCATGTCGTCACCCCTGAGGAAATCGACGCGTTTTACACGCGCGGCGACAAGCCCGTCGGCGTGCTGCGCGTGCTGCGCGCGCTCGACGCGCACCTGATCGTCTCGCCGACGGACCTGTATTGCCTCGCGTATGAATACCTGGAAGACGTGCATGGCCACGGCGTGCGCTATGCGGAGTTCTTCTGGAATCCGACCGGCACCGTGCGCGTGTCGGGCATCCGCTACGAGTCGGCGCAGGACGCCATCGTGGCCGCCATCCGCGATGCGCAAAGGGATTTTGGCGTGATCGGCCGTCTGATCCCCAGCATCGACCGTGAAGCGGCTCCTGCCGAAGCCGTGCAGATGGTGGAGTGGATGAAGGCCTACCGCGCGCCGGAAGTGATCGGCATCGGCATCGACTACCGCGAAAACGACCGTCCGCCCGAACTGTTCATCGAAGCCTACCGCGCCGCGCGCGCCGCCGGCTTCAAGTGCACGGCGCACGCGGGCGAATTCGGCATGCCGTGGATGAATGTGGCGACGGCGATAGACGAATTGCAGGTGGACCGGGTCGACCATGGCTACACGATCGTCGACAACCCGGAGCTGGCGCAGCGCTGCGTGGAACGGGGCCTGGTGTTCACCGTCGTGCCCACCAATTCGTATTATCTGCGCACACTGGCGCCCGAGCGCTGGGCGCTCGATCACCCGATCCGCGCCATGGCCAAGCTGGGCCTGAAACTGCATCCGAACACGGACGATCCGACCCTGCACCACGTGACGCCGACGGGCGCCTGGATGATGATGCGCGAATTCGGCTTCGGTCTCGACGACATGCGCGGCTTCATGTTGAATGGCCTGGACGCGGCCTGGATAGACGAGTCCACGCGGCGCGACTGGCGCGCGGAATTTGCGCGCGAATTCGACGCGTTGCGGGCAAGCGTCGTCGAGTAAATCAGGCCGATGCCGGTGGCGGGGCCAGCAGCGACGGAAACGCCCGCTGCGGGCAGCTTTGGCGCTCGCACACCTTGCAGCCCGTGCCGATGGGTGTGGCGCTGGAAGGGTCGTGCAAATCGAGTCCCTTCGAATAAATCAAGCGATGTGCCTGCGAGATGTCGCAGCCCAGCGCCACGGCAAACGTCTTGCCGGGCGCACGGAAGCCTGGCGAGGCCGTGCTGACCTGGCGCGCGATCCATAAATACGTGCAGCCGTCGGGCATGCTGGCCACTTGCGTGAGCACCTGGCCCGGATGGCTGAAGGCGTCGTACACGATCCACAGCGGGCAAGTGCCGCCCACCCGTGAAAAGTGAAAGTCCGTGGCCGACTGGCGCTTCGAGACATTGCCCGCGCGGTCGACGCGCACGAAGAAAAACGGCAGCCCCGCCGCCTCGGGGCGCTGCATGGTGCTCAAACGGTGGCACACGGCCTCGAAGCCCACGCCGAACTGGTGCGCCAGGCGCTCGATGTCGTAGGCGCGCGTTTCCGCCGCCTGTAAAAAACGCTGGTACGGCATCAAGAGGGCGCCGGCGAAATAATTGGAAAACGCCAGGCGCGCGCCCGTCTGCGCGGCCGCGCCCGAGAGTCCCGCCGCCAGCACGAGCGCGTCGATCAGGTCGCTGTGCTCGAGCAGGCTGATTTGCGCCGCCATCTGGAAGGCGCGCTGGCCGCCTGTCAGGGTGTCGGGCAGAAACAGGATGTGTTGTTGCGCATCGTAGCGGTGCTTGCGCACCATGCCCGCGTCGCCATCGGACAAGCGCACCTGGATGCCGTGGCGCTCCAGCAGCCGGCCTTGCAGCGCGTCGAGCGTGCGCAGGGAGGGATCGAGTTCGCCCGCCACCCGTTCGGCCGCCCGGTCCAGCTCATCGATGTAGTTTTGCCGCCGGTTCAGGTATTCGCGCACTTCCTCGTCCGTGGAGGGCGCCGCCGAGCTGGCGCCGCGGCTGCCGTCGTCGAGGCGCGCGGCCAGGGTATCGGCCCGTTCCGCCATCACGCGGTAGCGCCGCTGCAGGAGCAAGATCGAGCGCGCCAGTTCCGGCATGTTTTCCACCAGCATTTTCAATTCCGCCATCGAGGTGGGCGGCGCGTCGGGCAATTCGCCGAACACGTCGCGCACATCGGCCACCAGGCTGGCGCTGTCGTGCTCGGAAAAGATTTGCGGGTCAACGCCCAGCACCGTGCCGATGCGCAGCAGAATCGGCACCGTCAGCGGGCGCTGGTTGCGCTCCATCTGGTTCAGGTAGCTGGGCGAGATGCCCAGGGCCTTGGCCAATGCCACCTGCGTCATGCGCCGTTCCTCGCGCAGCCGCTGCAGGCGCACGCCCATGAAAACCTTTGCCATCGCGTTTCCTCTTCCCCGTTTGTGGAATCTGCAAATTTACAATCTTTGCAGATTAACAGATTCGTCTTTGCATTATCTCGCATTTTCACGCCTTGTTTGCAGGCTGGATTGTGCGAATAATGCAAACAGACCTATACCAACCAGGAGACTCCGAGTGACCACGCAAAACACAATTCCGACCGTTCCCCTCTTGATCAACGGCGAATGGGTTGAATCCCGCACCACCGTCTGGCGCGACGTCGTCAACCCCGCCACGCAGGAAGTCCTGGCCAAGGTACCGTTCGCTACGCCCGATGAAGTCAACGCGGCCATCGCCTCGGCCCAGCGCGCCTTCAAAACCTGGCGCAAGACGCCGATCGGCGCCCGCGCGCGCATTTTCCTGAAATTGCAGCAGCTGATCCGCGAAAACATGGCCGATCTGGCCGCCACCCTGACGATGGAACAGGGCAAGACTTTGCTGGACGCGGAAGGCGACGTCTTCCGCGGCCTGGAGGTGGTGGAACATGCGGCCAATATCGGCACCCTGCAGATGGGCGAATACGCGCAAAACGTGGCCGGCGGCGTCGATACCTACAGCGTGATGCAGCCGCTGGGCGTGTGCGCCGGCATTACCCCGTTCAATTTCCCCGCCATGATCCCCCTGTGGATGTTCCCGATGGCGATTGCCTGCGGCAATACCTTCGTGTTGAAACCATCGGAGCAAGACCCGCTCGTGACGGAAAAACTCGTGCGCCTGGCCTTGCAGGCGGGCATCCCGGCTGGCGTGTTGAACGTCATCCACGGCGGCGAAGACGTGGTCAACGCCCTGTGCGACCATCCGGACATCAAGGCGATCTCGTTTGTCGGCTCCAGCAAGGTGGGCACGCATGTGTACCAGCGCGCCAGCCTGAACGGCAAGCGCGCGCAATGCATGATGGGCGCCAAGAACCACGCCGTCGTCTTGCCGGACGCCAATAAAGAACAGACCCTGAACCAGTTGCTGGGCGCCGGTTTCGGCGCGGCCGGCCAGCGCTGCATGGCGGCGTCCGTCGCCGTGCTGGTGGGCGAGGCGCGCGAGTGGCTGCCGGAACTGGCCGCCAAGGCGCAAACCCTGACGGTGGGCGCGGGCAAGGATAATCCGGATCTGGGCCCCGTGATCTCGTGCGCGGCGAAAGAGCGCGTGCATAGCCTCGTCGCCAAAGGCATCGAGCAGGGCGCCGTGCTGACGCTCGATGGCCGCGACGTGAAGGTCGATGGCTATCCGAACGGCAACTTCGTCGGCCCGACGATCTTGTCCGGCGTAAAACCCGGCATGGTCGTGTATGACCAGGAAATCTTTGGTCCCGTCCTGATCGTCGTGGAAGTCGATACCCTGGACGAAGCCATTGAACTGGTGAATGCGAATCCGAACGGCAATGGCACGGCCCTGTTCACGCAGAGCGGCGCGGCTGCGCGCTATTTCCAGGAAGAAATCGACGTGGGCCAGGTCGGCATCAACGTGCCCATTCCCGTGCCCGTTCCCCTGTTCAGCTTTACTGGCTCGCGCGGCTCCAAGCTGGGCGACCTGGGTCCGTTCGGCAAGCAGGTCGTGCTGTTCTACACGCAGACGCAGACGATTACCCAGCGCTGGTTCACGGATGCGGCCTCGGTGGGCAAGGTCAACACCACCATCAGCCTCAAGTAAGGAGTGGCCATGGACTTTGAACTGAGCGACGAGCAGCGCGAGTTCCAGCAGGCGGCGCGCGCGTTTGCCGAAGGCGAACTGGCGCCGCACGCGGCGCATTGGGATGCGGAATCGATCTTCCCCGTGGAAACCATCGCCAAGGCGGGCGAGATGGGCTTTTGCGGCCTGTACACGCCGCAGCGCTGGGGCGGTCTGGGCCTCTCCCGCCAGGACGCGGCCATCGTCTTCGAGGAACTGGCCGGCGGCTGCACCTCGACCACGGCCTACATCACCATCCACAACATGGCCACCTGGATGCTGTCGCGCTGGGGGCAGGAAGCCCTGTGCGACGAGTGGGTGCCGGCCCTGGCTGCCGGCCAGAAGCTGGCCAGCTATTGCCTGACGGAACCGCAGTCGGGCTCGGATGCGGCGTCCTTGCGCACGAAAGCCGTCAAGGAGGGCGACTTTTATCTGCTCGACGGTACGAAAGCGTTTATCTCGGGCGCGGGGCAGACGGACATGCTGATCGTCATGGCACGCACGGGCGGTGAAGGCGCGGCCGGCATTTCTGCCTTTGCCGTGCCGGCGAATTTGCCCGGTATCGTGTATGGCAAGAAAGAAGAAAAGATGGGCTGGAACAGCCAGCCCACGCGCATCATCAGCTTCGACCAGGTGAAAGTGCCTGTTGGCAACTTGCTGGGCGCGGAAGGCGAAGGCTTTACGATTGCCATGAAGGGCATCGACGGCGGGCGCATCAACATCGCCGTGTGCTCGGTGGGCACGGCGCAGGCGGCCCTCACGCGCGCGCAAACGTACATGAAGGAGCGCACGCAGTTCGGCCGCGAACTGGCCCAGTTCCAGGCCCTGCAATTCAAGCTGGCCGACATGCTGACGGAGCTGGTGGCGGCGCGCCAGATGGTGCGCCTGGCGGCCTGGAAACTCGACCAGGAAAGCCCGGATGCGACGGCATATTGTGCCATGGCAAAGCGTTTCGCCACGGATGTGGGTTTCAATGTGGCCAACGATGCGCTGCAGTTGCACGGCGGCTACGGCTACATCCGCGAGTACCCGCTTGAGCGCCACGTGCGCGACACGCGCGTGCATCAGATCCTGGAAGGGACGAATGAAATCATGCGCCTGATCGTCGCGCGAGCGATTTTGAAAGACGGCGCCACGGAGACCTTACGATGACTAAAGTGTATACGAATCTGCTGCTGGAACGCCGTGGCCATACGGCCTTGGTGACCCTCGACAACCCGCCCGCCCACACGTGGACCCTGGCCAGCCTGCACGCCCTGAAGGAACTGGTGGCTGACCTGAATGCGGACGCCGACGTGTACGCGCTGGTGATCACGGGCGGCGGCGCCAAGTTCTTCTCGGCCGGCGCCGATCTGAACGTATTTGCCGACGGTAACAAGGACACGGCATTCGCCATGGCCGCCGCGTTTGGCGAGGCGTTCGAGGCATTGTCCGCGTTTCGCGGCGTCAGCATCGCCGCCATCAACGGCTACGCCATGGGCGGCGGGCTCGAATGCGCGCTCGCGTGCGATATCCGCATTGCCGAGGAACACGCGCAGATGGCCTTGCCGGAAGCCTCGGTCGGCCTGTTGCCATGCGCGGGCGGCACGCAGCACTTGCCGTGGCTGGTGGGCGAAGGCTGGGCCAAGCGCATGATTTTGTGCGGCGAGAGAGTCGATGCGGCCAAGGCCCTGGCCATCGGCCTCGTCGAGGAAGTTGTTCCAACCGGCAAGGCTGCCGCCACGGCGTTGGCCCTGGCTGCCAAAGTGGCGCGCCAGAGCCCGAGCAGCGTGACGGCATGCAAGACCCTGATCCAGGGCGCGCGCAGCCATCCGCTGGTCAACTCCTTGCCCGACGAGCGCACCCTGTTCCTCGGCTTGTTCGATACGCAAGACCAGAAAGAGGGCGTGCAAGCGTTCCTGGAAAAACGTCCGGCGGAGTGGAAGAATGGTTGAGACTTTACTTGAAACCGTGAAAATCGAGGAGCGCGACTGTCCCGGCGGCATGCGGCTGGGCGTCATCACGCTCGACGCGCCAAAGTCGCTGCATGCCTTGACCCTGGACATGATCCGCGCCATCGATGGCGCCCTCGTGCGCTGGGCCAGCAATGACGCCATCGCCTGCGTGGTGCTGCAATCGTCGACCGACAAGGCATTCTGTGCCGGCGGCGACGTGCGCAGCCTGCGCGCGGCCGTGGTGGAACAGCCCGGTGTCGTGCCGAATCCGCAGGCGCTGGCCTTCTTTGCCGAGGAATACCGGCTCGACCACCGCATCCATACGTATGCGAAACCGCTGCTGGTGTGGGGCGGCGGCATCGTCATGGGCGGCGGCCTGGGCCTGATGGCGGGCGCCAGCCACCGCGTCGTGACGGAAAGCACGCGCATCGCCATGCCGGAAATCACGATTGGCCTGTTCCCCGACGTGGGCGGCAGCTGGTTCCTGGGCCGCATGCCGGGGCGCAGCGGTCTGTTCCTGGGTTTGACGGGCGCGCCCTTGAACGGGGCCGACGCCCTGTTCGCGGGCCTGGGCGACTATTTCCTGCGCCAGGAAGAGCGAAACATGGTGCTCGACGCGCTGACGCTGGCGCAATGGCAAGCCAGTCCGCAAGCGAACAGCGAGCAGCTGGACCGCCTGCTGCGCGGCTTCTCGGCGCCATCCTCCATGCTGCCCGTGTCCGAAGTGCGCGCTAACTTCGACGCCATCGCCGCGCTGACGCAAGCGCCCACCTTGCCCGAAGTGGTGGCTGCCATCGCCGCGTATGACGGCGATTCGGTCTGGTTGCAAAAGGCGGCCCACTCGCTGGACAAGGGCGCGCCCACTTCGGCCGCGCTGGTGTGGGCCATGCGCGAGCGCACGCGCCATCTGAGCCTGGCGCAAGTATTCCAGCTGGAACTCATTGTCGCCGTGCAATGTTGCGCCCATGCAGACTTCAGCGAAGGCGTGCGTGCCTTGCTGATCGACAAGGACAACGCGCCGCAGTGGCAGCCGGCCAGCCTGGCCGAGGTCAGCGAGACGTATCTCAATGAATATTTCACGGCGCCATGGGATAGCCATCCTTTGCGCGACCTGCATTAAAAGAACAACAGGAGACACATATGCAACATATCGCTTTTATCGGCCTGGGCAACATGGGCGCGCCAATGGCCCGCAACCTGGTGGCCGCCGGCTTCCACGTGTCCGTGTTCGACCTGGCGCCGGCGGCTGTGGCGTCGCTGGTCGAGGCGGGCGCCACGGCAGCCGCGTCCGCCAGCGCGGCCGTGCAGACGGCGGACGCCGTCATCACCATGCTGCCAGCCAACAAGCACGTGCAGGAACTGTACCTGGCGGCAGGCGGCGTGCTCGATTCGGCCAAGCCCGGTGCCCTGTTCATCGACTGCAGCACCATCGCCGCCGACGTGGCACGGCAAGTGGCGCAGGCGGCCAGCGAGCGGGGCTTTGCCATGATCGATGCGCCCGTTTCGGGCGGCACGGCGGGCGCGGCGGCCGGCACGCTGACCTTCATCGTCGGCGGCAGCGAGGCGGCCTTGCAGCAGGCGCGTCCCCTGCTGGAAAAGATGGGCAAGAACATCTTCCATGCGGGCGAGGCGGGCGCGGGCCAGGTGGCGAAGATTTGCAACAACATGCTGCTGGGCATACTGATGGCGGGGACGGCCGAGGCGCTGAACCTGGGCGTGGCGCATGGCCTCGATCCGAAAGTCTTGTCCGACATCATGGCCAAGAGTTCGGGGCGCAACTGGACCCTGGAAGTGTACAACCCGTGGCCCGGCGTCATGGACGGCACGCCCGCGTCGCGCAATTACACGGGCGGCTTCGGCACGGCGCTGATGCTGAAGGACCTGGGTCTGGCGCAGCAGTCGGCCCTGTCGGCGAACGCGCCCACGCCCTTGGGCGGGCTGGTGCGCCAGCTGTACCAGATGCATGCGCAAGCCGGCTATGCGCAGCAGGATTTCTCCAGCATCGTGCAGATGCTGCAGCCGGGCTTGGACAAACCCGCCTGAGGAATTTTGGACAAAAAAAAGCCCGCTGGTGAAAGCGGGCTAAATCCAATTCTTGGAAGAGTTGGAGGAGACAGATGCATTATGCTGCATCGCCACATATAACTCCAATTTATCTTTCGAATATCAAATATAGATTTTCGTGATATCTCTTCCTGGCAGCCGCGTCGCGGCTGCCAGCGCCACAGTCTTAGCCTGGATTGCAGGCGATCTGCACGGTGGTCACGTTTGCTTCACCCATCACACCGACGCCCGTGTTGGGTGCCACGGTGCATTTCAAGCCGGTAGGCTGGGTAAAGACGCTGATGCCATACTTGTCGCCATCGGCAACAGGCGACGCCAGGGTGAAGGTCGTGCTGCCTTTGGCCACCGTGGTTTGCGCATTGCCGTTGATCAGGACCAGGCCGTCGGCTGTCAGGCCAGTCACCGTGCCGCCTACCGTGTACGCGTTTCGCGCACAGGAAACCGATGCCTGGATACTGACGTAGTGACCGGCCGAGCCGGTTCCGCCACTGACGGTGCAAGTCATGTGGGCTGGCTGGGTCTGCACGGTGATGTTGTAGTCGGTGCCATAGTCGATGCGCTTGCCAAAGGTAAACGAGGTCTGGCCGGCTTTGATCGGGAGCGGATCGCCGCCATTGACCAGGACCAGGCCTTCGGTGTTCAAATTGCTGACGGTGCCACTGACATCATACGAGGCCTTGCCGCCGCAAGCAGCCAATCCCAGGGTCAACAGCAGCGCGGCGATAGGGCGCAGGCAGGATAACTTCATGTATTTCTCCAATCCAATATAGTGGTGACGAATCGCGTGGCTTACTGCGCCGTGCAGTTCAGTGCGGCGCCGGTCGTGGCGGCTGAGCCCATGGTGCCGACGACATCGCGGCCGTTGGCGCTGGCAGAACCCACGAAACTGCACGTCTGGCCTGTTGGATACGTCGCGATGGAAATATTGTAGGCGATGCCGTCATTGACATTCGGGAACGTATAGCTGGTGCTGCCTTTCAGCGGGCTGGTGGTGATATTGCCGATGGCCAGGGTCAAACCGTCGGCGGTCAGGCCCGTGATCGTGCCGCTCAGCGGGTAGGTATTGGTCACGCAAATCACCTGGGCCGTGGTCACGGTATAGCTCGATGCCTTGCCGGCGCCATTGGTAATCGTGCACACGGCGCCTTTTGGCTGTTGCGCGATGGTGATATCGTAGCGGTCATCGGTGCTGACCAGCTTGGTGAAAACAAAGGAAGTCTGGCCTGAGGTGACAGGCAGGCGTTCGCCGTTATTCAGCAGAATCAGGCCATCTTTTGCCAGATTGACGACTTGGCCGCTCAGATACAGATTGCCGCCGCTGCCGCCGCAGGCCGCCAATGTGACGGCGCAAGCCGCCGCCAGCATCGAGCGCAGGTACAAATTTTTCATACATTCTCCAAAACGAATTAGGTTGGGTAGCGCAACGCGGACGCTGGCGCCGCATTGGAATGGCGCCTATTTTAGTCTATCTGGCAAGCCGGATGATCTTGCCTTGTATCACCCTGTAACAATTTTTCGCCGGGAAGCGCCGGCCCGGCCCCATTTCATGGGGGCGCCGCCATGCCGGCGGCGGCGATCGGTGCGACAATAGCTGCGGGCTGCGCACCGTGACGCGGCATCTATATAGTGAGTTCCATGTATCTTGCCCCTGTAAAACCTGCCGTGCCGCCCAAGGCCATCCTCTTCGACCTCGACGATACCTTGTGGCCCATCGCGCCCGTGATTGCCGCCGCCGAAACCCTGCTGCACGACTGGCTGGCCACGCATGCGCCCAAGGTGGCGCAGCAGTTTTCCATCGAGCTGTTGCGCCAGCACCGTCTGGCCATGCTCAATGAACAACCGCATTTCCATGGCAATTTGATCGAGCTGCGCCGCGCGGGCTTGCTGACCGCCTTCGAGGCCGCCGGCGAAGATCCCGCCCTGGTCGACGGCGCCATCGCGCAGTTCCTGGCCGCGCGCCATCGCGTGCAGCCGTATGACGATGTCTTGCCCGGCCTGGCCTGGATGGGGCAGCGCATGCTGGTCGGCTCTATCTCGAATGGCAATGCGGACCTTGAAATTATCGGCCTGGCGCAGCATTTTAAAGTGTCGATTGCCGCCAGCGATTTTGGCGTCGCCAAGCCTGACGCCAGCATCTTCCTGGCCGCTTGCGCCGCGCTGGGCGTGGCGCCGCATGAGGCCGTGTATGTCGGCGACGATCTGTATTTCGACGTGACGGGGGCGCAAGGGGCGGGCATGCGTGCCGTCTGGATGAACCGCAAGGGCAGCGATGCCCATTTGGCCGCCGGCGTGCAGCCCGACGCCATCTGCGCCAACTTTGATGAATTGCTGCTGTGGCTGCAGGGGCAGCTGGAAGATTGATCGCCGTCGGACGGGCGAACGTGCATAATAGGCGCTGTTGATGCACGTTCGGCCGCTTTCGTTGCCGCTTGCTTAACAATATGCTTGTTTAAAGAATATTTGCTTACCTAAGACACCATGCAACTCGATACACGTGCCCAAACACTGCTGAAAGCCCTGGTCGAGCGATATATCGCCGACGGCCTGCCGGTCGGTTCGCGCGCCTTGTCGAAAATTTCCGGCCTCGACCTGTCGCCGGCCACGATCCGCAACATCATGGCCGACCTGGAAGAGCTCGGTTATGTGTCCAGTCCGCATACTTCGGCCGGACGCATCCCCACGCCGCGTGGCTACCGCATCTTTGTCGACACCTTGCTGACCGTCCGGCACCTGGACGAGCACATGGTGGAGTCGCGCATGCGCCTGCAGACGCCGCAGCCGCAAAAAACCATCGCCAACGCGGCGCAGATGCTGTCGTCGCTGTCGCAGTTCGCCGGCGTCGTGCTCAGCCCGCGCCGCGAATCCGTGTTCCAGCAAATCGAATTCCTGCGCCTGTCCGAAAAGCGCATCCTGCTCGTCATCGTCGCTCCCGGCGGCGATGTGCAGAACCGTTTATTGCTGACGGAGGCCGACTATACGCCGGCGCAACTGGTGCAATCGGCTAATTACATCAACCAGAATTATGGCGGCCTGTCGTTCGACGCCGTGCGCGTGCGCCTGCAAGGCGAGCTGCGCCAGTTGCGCGACGACATGGGCAGTTTGATGCAGGCGGCCGTAGAAGCGGGCAGCGAAGCGATGGCCGACCATAGCGACGACATGGTCATTTCCGGCGAGCGCAACTTGCTCAGCGTGAGCGATCTGTCATCGAATATGCATTCGCTGCGCCAGATGTTCGACATGTTCGAGCAAAAGACGGGCTTGATGCAGCTGCTCGACGTGTCGAGCAAGGCGACGGGCGTGCAGATTTTCATCGGCGGCGAATCGAACCTGGTGCCGATGGATGAGATGAGCGTGGTGACGGCGCCGTATGAAGTCAACGGCAAGATCGTGGGAACGTTGGGAGTGATCGGACCGACGCGCATGGCTTACGAGCGCGTTATCCCGATCGTCGACATCACGGCCAAGCTGCTGTCGAGCGCGCTCAGCCATCATTGATGCGGTTCAATGCTGCGCCGGCCGGCCCCTTGCGGGAACGGCCGGCGTGGGTCAGGCTGTTTTGTGCGGGCAAGCTGTCTTGGTGCAGTTGCCGTAGATGGCCAGGGCGTGTTCGGCGATCTTGAAGCCGCGCTCTTCGGCCACTTTTTGCTGGCGGATTTCGATTTCTTCGTCGAAGAATTCTTCGACCCGGCCACAGTCGAGGCACACCAGGTGGTCGTGGTGGGAGCCTTCGTTGAGTTCGAAAATCGCCTTGCCGGTTTCAAAATGGTTGCGGTTAAGCAAGCCGGCTTGTTCGAATTGCGTGAGGACACGGTAGACAGTTGCCAAGCCGACATCCATATTGTCGGCCAGCAGAATCTTGTAGACGTCTTCCGCAGTCAGGTGGCGTACCGGGCTACTCTGGAAGATATCGAGTATCTTCAGCCGTGGCAGGGTGGCTTTCAGGCCGCTTGCCTTGAGATCACTAGGATTGTTACTCATGTTTGTTGCTCGTATGTGGGTCAGGTGCTTTATCATATAGCGTTTTGTCGGGGAGTGCCAAAATATGCTTTTTTTTGGCGGGCCGGTCACTCCTGGCGTTTTGTTCATCCAATTGAGGTCATTTATGCGCGTAACCCCGGCTGTATTGCCATCTCTCTGGCACCGTATTTCATTTCGAGCACCAGTCGTGGCAGGCATGGTCTGTGTCGCGCTGGCCGTGTCCGGCTGCGCCAACCGTGGCATTCTTGGCGAAAAGCCGGCAGCTGCTCAAAAAGAAGGCAAGGAACTGGTTCCCGAACAGGGCGCACAAACGACCACCATTACGCCGCTGCAAAAATTCATGTGGTTTTTCTCGCCCTACCGTCCTGACATTCAACAAGGCAACTTTGTCTCCGAAGAGATGCTGGCCCAGTTGAAAGTAGGAATGACGCGCGACCAGGTGCGTTTCGTCCTCGGCACTTCGCTGCTGACCGATATCTTCCATGCCGACCGCTGGGATTATCCATTCCGTCTGGCGCGGGGCAGTGGCGAAACCACTAGCAGCCGCGTGGTCGTGTACTTCGGCAAGGATGGCAAGGTTGAACGTTTCGAAGGCGGCAACTTGCCGACGGAGAAAGAATATATCGACCGCATCGCCGGTCCGTCGCCATTCGCCAAGGTCGCCAAGGCTGACGTGCCTGCCGCCGTCGTGCCATCGCCCGTGGCGCCGAGCGCCGTGCCGGTACCGGCCGATGCCGCTCCTGCCATTCCTGTGAGCAAGCCTGACGTTGCACCAGCACCAGCAACGGCGCCTGCCGCCGAGCCAGCACCGACGCCTGCCGCCGAACCCACCAAATAAGTTGTTGTAAGAGAATAAAATGACTGAACTGAAAATTGCCATCGCTGGCGCCAGCGGCCGCATGGGCCATATCCTGATCGAAGCGGTCAGCAACGCGCCCGACGCCGTGCTGACCGGCGCCCTCGACCGCGCCGGCTCGCCGAGCGTCGGGCAGGATGCCGCCGCCTTTCTCGGCAAGCCTGCCGGCGTGCTGATCGCGTCGGACCTTGCCGCCGGCCTGGCCAATGCCGATTACCTGATCGACTTCACGCGCCCCGAAGGCACTTTGCAGCACCTGGCGTATTGCGCCGAGCATGGCATCAAGATGATCATCGGCACCACCGGTTTCGATGACGCGGGCAAGGCCGCCATTGCCGCCGCCGCCGAAAAGACGGCCATCATGTTCGCGCCGAACATGAGCGTGGGCGTGAATGTCACCATGAAGCTGCTGGAACTGGCCGCGAAAAGCCTGTCCGAAGGCTACGACATCGAAATCATCGAAGCGCATCACCGCTTCAAGGTCGATGCGCCGTCGGGCACGGCCCTGCAAATGGGTGAAGTGGTGGCCGGCGCCCTGGGCCGCGACCTGAAGGAATGCGCCGTGTACGGCCGCGAAGGTGTGACGGGCGAACGCGATCCGTCGACCATCGGCTTTGCCACCATCCGCGGCGGCGATATCGTCGGCGACCATACGGTGCTGTTTGCCGGCATCGGCGAGCGCATCGAGATCAGCCACAAATCGAGCAGCCGCGTCACCTACGCCCACGGCGCCCTGCGCGCCGCGCGTTTCCTGGCCGATAAGCCGACGGGCCTGTTCGACATGCAGGATGTGCTGTCGCTGAAGAACTGAGGAGTACCATGGCCACTGCCCTCCTGAATGGAAAAGACATCACCGATGAAGCGAGCTTTCACGCACAATGCGTGCAAGCCTTCGGTTTCCCCGAGTTCTACGGCAACAGCATGGATGCCTGGGTCGATTGCCTCAGCTACCTGCGCGACGATGAAAACATGACGCAGTTCCGTTTGAAACCGAACGAAGTGCTGGACATCGTGGTGCAGGACGCCGACGCGATGAAGGCGCAAGTGCCTGATTTGCTGGAAGAAATCACGTTTTGCATCGCCGGCATCAATGAGCGCTATGACGATTATGGTGAAAAACCGGCATTGAAACTGGTACTCAAGTGAATGGAATCGTAGGTCGGATTAGGCCCTGCGGGCCGTAATCCGACAACATTGTTGGCTGTGCAGGTCGGATTACGCGCAAGCGCCAATCCGACCTACGTCCAGACGACCAACATTTACACCACCTTGCGCTCACGCAAGCCGTCAATCTCCGCACCGTCCAATCCCAGCCACTGCTGCAATACCTCGTCCGTATGCTGCCCCAGCAAGGGCGGCGGCAAGCGGTATTGCACCGGCGAGCCGGACAGGCGCACGGGATTGGCCACCAGCGCCACCGTGCCCGCCGTCGGATGCGGCATCTCCACTTTCAAGCCACGCGCCACCACTTGCGGGTCGGCAAAGACCTGGTCGATGCGGTTGACGGGGCCGCACGGCACGGCTTGCGCCTCGAACGCGCTGATCCACTCTGCCGTCGTGCGCATGACCGTGGTCTGGCGCATCAACGGTATCAACACCGCCCGGTGCGCCACACGCTGCGGGTTGGTGGCGAAGCGTTCGTCCTGCGCCCATTCCGGGTGGCCGGCGACGGCGCAAAAACGCGAAAACTGTCCATCGTTGCCGATCGCCAGAATCATGTCGCCATCGGCCGTGGGAAAGTCTTGATACGGAACAATATTCGGATGCGCGTTGCCCATGCGCTGCGGCACCTTGCCCCCGCACAAGTAGTTGGCGGCCTGGTTGCCCAGCGCGGCCACTTGCACGTCGAGCAGGGCCAGGTCGATATGCTGGCCCAGGCCCGAGCGCTCGCGTTCGGCCAATGCGGCCTGCACGGCGATGGTGGCGTACAGGCCCGTCAGGATATCCGTCTGCGCCACGCCCACTTTTTGCGGTCCGGCGCCCGGCTGGCCATCGGGCACGCCCGTGATGCTCATCAAGCCGCCCATGCCCTGGATTAAGAAGTCATAGCCGGCGCGCGCCGCATACGGCCCATCCTGGCCGAAACCCGTGATGGAGCAGTACACGAGGCGCGGGTTGAGCGCCAGCAAGCTCGCCGCATCGAGGCCGTATTGCTTCAAACCATCGAGCTTGAAATTTTCCAGCAGCACGTCCGATTCGGCGGCCAGCTTGCGCACCAGGGCTTGCCCTTCAGGGGCAGCCAGGTCGATGCACAAGGAGCGCTTGTTGCGGTTGGCGCACTGGAAGTAGGCGGCCTCGGCCGTATCGCGGCCGTCCGCGTCCTTCAGATACGGCGGACCCCAGGAGCGCGTGTCGTCGCCGCGTCCCGGCTGCTCGACCTTGACGACGTCGGCACCGAGGTCGGCCAGCATTTGCCCGGCCCACGGGCCGGCCAGCACGCGCGACAGGTCGAGCACGCGCAAGCCCGTCAACGGCGCGGGCCGCAGGGTGGCGGCGAGGGTGGAAGCCAGGGCGTCCATCAGTTGCTGAAGGCGGCGATGCCGGTGATGGCGCGGCCGATGATCAGCGCGTGCACATCGTGCGTGCCTTCATAGGTGTTCACCACTTCCAGGTTGACCAGGTGGCGGATGACGCCGAATTCGTCGGAAATGCCGTTGCCGCCCATCATGTCGCGCGCCATGCGGGCGATGTCCAGTGCCTTGCCGCAGCTGTTGCGTTTCATGATAGACGTGATTTCCACGGCGGGCGAGCCCTCATCCTTCATGCGGCCCAGGCGCAAGCAGCCTTGCAAGCCCATGGTGATTTCCGTCAGCATGTCGGCCAGTTTCTTTTGCACCAGTTGATTCGCAGCCAATGGGCGGCCGAATTGCTGGCGGTCCATCGTGTACTGGCGTGCCTTCAGGTAGCAGTCTTCGGCCGCGCCCAGCGCGCCCCAGGCGATGCCGTAGCGGGCGCTGTTCAGACAAGTAAATGGACCTTTCAGGCCGCGCACGTCGGGGAAGGCGTTTTCTTCCGGGCAAAATACTTCATCCATGACGATTTCGCCGGTGATGCTGGTACGCAAGCCCACCTTGCCGTGGATTTCCGGCGCCGACAGGCCTTTCCAGCCTTTTTCCAGCACGAAGCCGCGGATCGCGCCTTCATCGTCCTTGGCCCAGACGACGAACACGTCGGCAATCGGGCTGTTGGTGATCCACATCTTGGCGCCGGAGATACTGTAGCCGCCCGGCACCTTGCGCGCGCGCGTGACCATGCTGCCAGGGTCGGAGCCGTGGTTTGGTTCCGTCAGGCCGAAGCAGCCGATGAATTCGCCCGTCGCCAGTTTCGGCAGGTATTTCTGTTTGGTTTCTTCGTTGCCGAAGGCGTTGATCGGTACCATCACCAGCGATGATTGCACGCTCATCATCGAGCGGTAGCCCGAATCGACGCGCTCGACTTCGCGCGCGGCCAGGCCGTAGCAGACGTAGTTCAGGCCGGCGCCGCCGTATTCTTCGGGTATCGTCGTGCCCAGCAAGCCCAGCTCGCCCATTTCGCGGAAGATGGCGGCGTCCGTGCGGCCATGGCGGAACGATTCGAGTACGCGCGGCACCAGGCTGCCCTGGCAATAGTCGCGGGCCGCTTCCAGCACGGCGCGTTCGTCGCCCGTCAGTTGTTCTTCCAGCAGCAGGGGGGAATTCCAGTCGAATACGGTTTTGCTCATCACAGGCCTCGCAGGTGAGCGCCGGTGATCGGCGCAAGATTGAATATGGCTCATGGTAGGTTTTTGCCTAGCCTTGCGCAAACGATTTTTTTGCACCCAGACATGCGTGATGCGCATATCTTGCGGCATACTGGAGCCTTTCACCGGCCCGATACCCCCATGTCACGCAAAATTCCCATGCTGCAAGCGCTAAATTGTTTCGAAGCGGCCGCGCGCCACCAGAGCTACACGCATGCGGCGCGCGAACTGTCGCTGACGCAAAGCGCCGTCTCGCGGCAGATATCTTCCCTGGAAAGCTTTCTTGGCGTGCAATTGTTCCAGCGCACGCGCCATGGCGTGCTGCTGACCAGCGCCGGCGCTGCGTATGCGCGCCAGATCGCGGCCCGTCTCGACGGCCTGGAGCGCGACACGCTCGACACCATGGCGCGCCAGGGCGGCGGCGGGGCGCTGCAGCTCGCGTCTGTGCCCACGTTTGCCACGCGCTGGCTGATGCCGCGGCTGTCGTCGCTGGCCGGTTTGCACCCCGATATCGTCGTGCATATCGATGCCTATACAAAGCCGTTCATGTTTGCCGATACGGAATACGACGGCGCCTTGTACGCGGGCACGCCCGAGCAGCTGGCGCGCTGGCCCGGCACGCGCGCCACCTTGCTCATGCACGAAGAAATCGTGCCCGTCGCCAGCCCGCGCCTGCTGGCGGCGCGCAGCGCCTGGCAGCCGCAGGATTTATTGGAACTGACCTTGTTGCAGCAAAGTACGCGCCCGGGCGCCTGGCGCCAGTGGTTTGACGCCATGCAGGTCGATGGGGAACTGGCGCGCTACGGCGCCCGCTATGAGTTGTTTTCCATGCTGGCCATGGCGGCCGTGCAGGGACAGGGCGTGGTCTTGCTGCCCCGTATGCTGGTCGAAGCGGAACTGGCGCGCGGCGAGCTGCGCATCGCATGCGAGCGCCCACTGCGCGGCCAGCGCGCGTATTACCTGATCACGCCCGAGGCGGCACATGAGAAACTGGCCTTGCAGCAGTTCCGCGTATGGCTGCAAGACGAGGCGGCCTAGACGACCTTGGCCGTATCGAAGTGGGGATTGTCGATCAGGCCGATCTGGTTGCCGAAGGGGTCGAGCAATTCCACCGTGCGGATGCCGTCGCCCACGTCCGTGATCGGATGGTGCAGGCTGCCGCCCAGTGCAACGATGCGTTCGACTTCCTGCTCGATGCCGTCCACGCCCCAGTACGTCACGCTGCCCTGCGTGCCAGGCTGGCCGTCCGGCAGCAGCCCCAGCTCGAAGCCGCCGATGGCAAAGCCGACATAGAACGGCTGGTCGAAATACGGTGCCGTGCCGAATACCTGGCTGTACCAGGCTTTGGCCTTGTCCAGGTCGGGGACGGGATAGGTGACGGTGCGCAAGCCCTTGATCATGTTCTGCTCCTGGTGAATGAAGAATAACGCCATCATGCCACCGGCGTGCGCGTGGCGATTGGAAAAATGGAAGGTGCTCAAGCGCGCCGGCCCGTCAGCCACGCGTCGGGCGAGCTGCGGGCGAATTCCTGGAAGTCGTGGATCAGGTGCGACTGGTCGAAATAACCATATTGCAAGGCCACCTGCGCCCAGTCCTGCTGTCCCGCCACGCTTTGCATGGCCTGGCTGGCGGCGCGGAAACGGCAGATGCGGGCAAACAGCTTCGGGCTGATGCCCACTTGCTGGCGAAATTGCAGCGCCAGGTGCTGGCGCGACACGCCCAGCTGCTGCGCCAGGCCATCCACGCGCACCTGCCCCGATGCCGCCTCAATGGCCGCGATGGCATGTTCGGCCGCGCCGGCCTGGCGCCGTGGCGGCGCGGTGCGCAGGCGCAGCAGCAGATATTCTTGCAAAATAGAAACCCTTTGTGCATTGCTCAAGGGCTCGCACCATAGCGCGTCGCCCAGGCGCGCCGCCAGCTCGCGGCCCCACAGCTGCTGCAATCCCGTGCGGCCATCGCTCAGTTCGCACAAGGGCAGCTGGAAGAAGCGTGCCGCCGCACCCGGCTTGAAGCGGGCCGCCACCGTCTGCACCAGACCCTGGTTGACGACGGTGACGGGCGCCGTCATCATGCCGACGGCAAAGCTGGCGTCCTGCTGGTCCTGGCACAGAATATCGATGCAATTGTCGGGCAAGACCTGGTGCGTGAAGGGCGTGGCGCCCGTCTGCACGCGGCAGGTCCAGACGCAGTCCAGCCAGGGGCGCAGGGCGGGGAGGGGCGGATATTCCTGGTAGACGATCATGGCCGGCTTTGATGCAAAGAACAAGATTGCCCATATATTACACAGCATAATTGTGCGCTTGCCAAAATTTGCCGGCCCGGGCCGCCAGCGCGCCGCGCTATCGGGCGGCGACAACCAGTATAATGCTCGGTTCATATCCACTATTGGCCGCACATCATGCAAGATAAATATAGTCCCGCCGACGTCGAACAAGCCGCCCAATCGCACTGGAAGGCGATCGACGCCTATAAAGCCGTCGAACACGACCCGCGTTTCCCAAAAGGCAAGTATTTTGCCTGCTCGATGCTGCCTTACCCTTCGGGCAAGCTGCACATGGGTCACGTGCGCAACTATACGATCAATGACGTGATGTACCGCTACCTGCGCATGAACGGCTACAACGTGCTCATGCCGATGGGCTGGGATGCGTTCGGCATGCCGGCGGAAAACGCGGCCATGGCCAACAACGTGCCGCCCGCGCAATGGACGTATTCGAACATCGCTCACATGAAGCAGCAGATGGAATCGATGGGCCTGGCCATCGACTGGTCGCGCGAAATGACCGCCTGCAAGCCCGAATACTACAAATGGAACCAGTGGATGTTCCTCAAGATGCTGGAAAAAGGCATCATCTACAAGAAGACGGGTACCGTGAACTGGGACCCGATCGACCAGACCGTGCTGGCCAACGAACAAGTGGTCGATGGCAAGGGTTGGCGTTCCGGCGCGCTGATCGAAAAGCGCGAAATCCCCATGTATTACGCGCGCATCACCGATTACGCGGAAGAGCTGCTGGCCTATGTCGATGACAAGCTGCCGGGCTGGCCCGAGCGCGTGCGCATCATGCAGACCAACTGGATCGGCAAGTCGACGGGCGTGCGCTTCGCCTTCCCGCATGCGATCAAGGACGCGAACGGCGCCCTGATCGGCGACGGCAAGCTGTACGTCTTTACTACCCGTCCGGACACCGTCATGGGCGTGACCTTCTGCGCCGTGGCCGCCGAACACCCGCTGGCCATCCACGCCGCGCAAACCAATCCTGCACTGGCCGCGTTCAATGCCGAATGCAAGCTCGGTTCCGTGATCGAGGCGGACATGGCGACGATGGAGAAGAAGGGCATGCCGACCGGCCTGTTCGTCACCCATCCGCTGACGGGCGCGCAAGTGGAAGTCTGGGTCGGCAACTACGTGCTGATCACCTACGGCGACGGCGCCGTGATGGGCGTGCCGGCGCACGACGAACGCGATTTCGGCTTTGCCAAGAAATACAATCTGCCGATCAAGCAAGTGATCGAAGTCAAGGGCCAGGAATTTTCGACGGATGCCTGGCAGGAATCGTATGGCAGCAAGGACGGCGTCTGCATCGCTTCCGGCAAATACGACGGCCTGCATTTCGCGTCCGCCGTCGATGCGGTGGCCGCCGACCTGGCGGAGCTGGGCCTGGGCGAAAAGAAAACCACGTTCCGCCTGCGCGACTGGGGCATTTCGCGCCAGCGCTACTGGGGCACGCCGATCCCGATGATCCATTGCGCCGACTGCGGCGTGGTGCCGGTGCCGGAAAAAGACCTGCCGGTGGTGCTGCCGGAAGACTGCGTGCCGGACGGCACGGGCAACCCGCTGAACAAATATGAAGCCTTCCTGCAGTGCGACTGCCCGCAGTGCGGCAAGCCGGCGCGCCGCGAGACGGACACCATGGATACCTTCGTCGATTCGTCGTGGTACTACATGCGCTATACCTCGCCAGGCTCGAACGACGCCATGGTCGACGCGCGCAACGATTACTGGATGCCGATGGACCAGTACATCGGCGGCATCGAACACGCCGTCATGCACTTGCTGTACGCGCGCTTCTGGACCAAGATCATGCGCGACTTCGGCCTGGTCAAGTTCGACGAGCCGTTCGTCAACCTGCTGACGCAAGGCATGGTGCTCAACGAAACGTACTTCCGCAAGGACGCCGCCGGCAAGACCACCTGGTTCAACCCGGACGACGTGCGCTTGTCGCTCGACGACAAGGGCCGTCCGCAGTCCGCCGTCCTGGTGGCCGACGGCCAGCCCGTGGAAATCGGCGGCACGGAAAAAATGTCGAAGTCGAAGAACAACGGCATCGACCCGCAAGCGCAGATCGAGCAGTACGGCGCCGACACGGCCCGTCTGTTCACCATGTTCGCCTCGCCGCCGGAACAGACCCTGGAATGGTCGGGCAGCGGTGTCGAAGGCGCGAACCGCTTCCTGCGCCGCGTGTGGAACTTCGGCTATGCCCAGTCGGCAACGATCCAGGCCGCACTGGCTGGCGGCGCCGCACCGGCCACGGGCGACGCGCAGAAAAACCTGCGCCGCGAATTGCACAAGCTGCTGCAGCAAGCCGATTACGACTTGAAGCGCATCCAGTACAACACCGTGGTGTCGGCCTGCATGAAGATGCTCAACACGCTGGAATCGGCCAAGCTGGACGATAGCGCGCAGTCGAAGGCGCTGATCGCCGAAGGCTTCTCGATCTTCCTGCGCCTGCTCAATCCCGTCGCGCCGCACATCACCCATGTGCTGTGGCAGGAACTCGGCTACGCTGGCGTGCACGGCGATCTGCTGAACGTGGCATGGCCGCAGGTCGACCCGCAAGCGCTGGAGCAGTCCGAGATCGAGATGATGATCCAGGTGAACGGCAAGCTGCGCGGCTCGATCACGGTGGCCAAGGATGCGGACAAGGCCAGCATCGAAGCGGCCGCGCTGGCGTGCGAAAGTGTGCAGAAGTACGTCGAGACCACGCCGAAGAAGATCATCGTCGTGCCAGGCAAGTTAATCAGCATCGTGGTGTAATCATGACGACTTCCTCTCAAGTATCGCTGTTGGGCCGCCGTGCCGTACTGGCGTTGGGCCTGACCGTCCTGCTGTCGGCCTGCGGCTTTCACTTGCGCGGTTCGAACGGCAGTTTCATGCTGCCGTTCGCGACGATGTACATCGGCTTGCCCGACTCGTCGCCGCTGGCGATCGGCCTCAAGCGCTATATCCGCGCCATTGGCAGCACGGAGGTGGTCAATACCAGGGATGGCGCCGACGCCGTCCTTGAAGTGATCTCCGATCCGGAGATGAATCGTACCAAGACCATTTTGTCCCTGAACACCAGCGGCCGCGTACAAGAGTATCAACTCGGCTATTCGATCAATTTCCGCGTGGTGGACAAGGCCGGCAACCAGTTGCTGGCGCCGACGACCATCAGTCTGGTGCGCCCCATCACCTTCGACGACAGGCAGGTACTGGCCAAGGAAACCGAGGAAGCGGCGCTGTACCGCGACATGCGCAACGACCTGGTGCAGCAGATCATGCGCCGCCTGGCCGCCATCAAGCCGGTGCTGCCGGCCATGTCGGTGGCGCCGGTGACGCCGGCCGCGCCGGCCGCCCCGCAGCAGTAACGGGGACGCCATGCAATTGCGGATAGATGCGCTCGATGGGCATGTGGCCAAGCCGCTGGCGCAGCTGTATGTGATCACCAGCGACGAACACTTGCTGGCGCTGGAAGCGGCCGACAAGATCCGCCGCGCGGCGCGCGCGCAGGGCTACTCCGAGCGCGACGTGCTGACGGTGGAGCGCAGCTTCAAGTGGAGTGAACTGCTGGCGGCGAACCAGGAGCTGTCGCTGTTCGGCGATAAAAAACTGATCGAACTGCGCATCCCCACGGGCAAGCCGGGCAAGGATGGCGGCGCGGCGCTGCAAAGCTACGCGAAAAACCTCAGTCCCGACAACCTGACCCTGATCACCTTGCCCAAGCTGGATTGGGCCACGCAAAAGGCGGCCTGGGTCGCCAGCCTGCAGCAGGCGGCCGTGTATATCGACATTCCGAATGTGGAACGGGCACAGTTGCCGGCGTGGATATCGCAGCGCCTGGCCGCGCAGGGGCAAAGCGCCGAGCGTGCCAGCATCGACTTCATCGCCGAACGGGTGGAAGGCAATTTGCTCGCGGCGCACCAGGAAATCCAGAAACTGGGCTTGCTGCACGCAGCGGGCAAGCTGACGTACGAACAAGTGCAGGACGCGGTGCTGAACGTGGCCCGCTACGATGTCTTCAAGCTGTCCGAAGCGATGCTGGCCGGCGACCCGGCGCGCCTGGTGCGCATGCTCGAAGGCTTGAAAGGCGAGGGCGAGGCGCTGCCGCTGGTCTTGTGGGCCGTCTCCGAGGAAATCCGCACGCTGTTAAAATTGAAGGCCGGCATGGCGCAAGGGCGTCCGTTGGGCGCGCTGCTGAAGGAATACCGCATCTGGGGTCCGCGCGAGCGGATGATGGAACCGGCCCTGCGGCGCATTTCGCTGCCCGTGCTGGAAGCGGCGCTGCAGCAGGCGGCGCAGGTGGACAAGATGATCAAGGGTTTGCGTGCCAAGGGCTACGCGGGCGATGCCTGGGACGCCATGCTGCAACTGGGACTGAAGATCGCCCGAGGCTAGTTTTTTACTATATGGATACGAGCATGGACATCACAGAATATATGCAGGACGTGGGCACGCGCGCACGCGCTGCTTCGCGCGCCATGGCGCGTGCCGACAGCGCCACGCGCAACCGCGCCTTGACCCTGATCGCCGCCGCCATCGTGCGCGATGCCGATCTGCTGCGCGCGGCCAACCAGCGCGACCTCGATGCGGCGGCCGCCGCCGGCCTGGCGCCGGCCATGCTCGACCGCCTGACCCTGTCCGACGCCGCCATCGCCACCATGGTCGAAGGCTTGACGCAAATCGTGTCGCTGGCCGACCCGATCGGCGAAATCTCGAACATGAAATTCCGTCCGACGGGCATCCAGGTGGGCCAGATGCGCGTGCCGCTGGGCGTCATCGGCATCATCTATGAAGCGCGTCCGAACGTGACGGTGGACGCGGCCGGCCTGTGCATCAAGAGCGGCAACGCGACGATCTTGCGCGGCGGCTCGGAAGCGATTCACTGCAACCGCGCGCTGGCCAAGCTGGTGGCCGAGGGCTTGCTGGGTGCCGGCCTGCCTGCCGATGCCGTGCAAGTGATCGACACCACCGACCGCGCCGCCGTCGGCGCTTTGATCACCATGCCGCAGTACGTGGACGTCATCGTGCCGCGCGGCGGCAAGGGCCTGATCGCGCGCCTGATGGAAGAGGCCACCGTGCCGATGATCAAGCACCTCGACGGCATCTGCCACGTCTTCATCGACGCCAAGGCCGATATCCGGAAGGCGATCGATATCGGCTTCAACGCGAAGTGCCACCGCTACGGCACCTGCAACACCATGGAAACCCTGCTGGTGGCGCGCGCCATCGCACCGGCCGTGCTGCCGCAGCTGGCCGAACTGTACCTGACCAAACAGGTGGAACTGCGCGCCGATCCGGAAAGCCATGCGATCCTGGTCGCCGCCGCTTATCCGCACCTGGTAGCGGCCACCGAGGAAGATTGGTCCACCGAATACCTGGCCGCCATCCTGTCGGTGAAGGTGGTCGACGGCATCGACGAAGCGATGGACCACATCAACCGGTATTCGTCGAAGCACACGGAGTCCATCATCACGGAAGACTACAGCGATGCGCTGCGCTTCTTGCGCGAAGTCGATTCCGCCTCGGTGATGGTGAACGCCTCGACGCGTTTCGCCGACGGTTTCGAATATGGCCTTGGCGCCGAGATCGGCATCTCGAACGACAAGCTGCACGCGCGCGGCCCGGTGGGCCTGGAAGGCCTGACCTCGCTCAAGTACGTGGTCTTCGGCCACGGCGAAGTACGCAAATAGTCTCATTCGCGGGCGGCCCACAAGGCGGCCCGTGCTCTTGTTTCTCTCCACCTCTGACACTGGGAACCCCATGCTCTTTCTCTGGACCAAAGCCTTCCACATCATCTTCGTCATTTCCTGGTTCGCCGGCCTGTTTTATTTGCCGCGCATCTTCGTGAACCTGGCGATGGAGACGGAAACGGTGGCCACCGAGCGCCTGCTGCTGATGGCGCGCAAGTTGTACCGCTTCATGTCGCTGCTGGCGCTGCCGGCGATGGTGCTGGGGCTGGCGTTGATGTGGATGCTGTATGGCGGGAGCCAGGGCGGCATGAAGATGCCGGGCTGGATGCACGCCAAACTGACCTTCGTGGTGCTGCTGCTCGGCTATCACCACGCTTGCGGTTCCATCCTGCGCAAGTTTGAAAAAGGTCTTAACAAGCGCAGTCACACCTGGTTCCGCTGGTTTAATGAAGTGCCGGTGGTGATGCTGCTGGCCGTCGTCGTGCTGGTCGTGGTCAAGCCTTTCTAAGGGAGTCGAAATGAGTGCAAGCCAGAGCAAAGTCGTGCAGTATTTTTTTGCGCCCCACTCGCCATGGACCTACCTGGGGCATGCGCGCCTGATGGCCATCGCCGCGAAGACGGGCGCACAGATCGACGTGCGTCCCTTTGACCTGGGCAAGGTCTTCAGCGTCTCGGGCGGCCTGCCGCTGGCCAAGCGCGCACCGCAGCGCCAGGCGTACCGCCTGGCGGAACTGGCGCGCTGGTCGGCCTTTTTGCAGGTGCCATTGACCCTGCAGCCGAAGTTCTTCCCCGTGTCGCCGGAAGCGTCGGCCAAGCTGATCATCGCCACGCGCCTGGCGCACGGCGTGGAAGCGTCGCTGAAGCTGGCGCACGTCATCATGCGCGGCCTGTGGGCGGAGGAGCGCAACATCGGCGACGAGGAAACCCTGGTGCAGATCGCGTTTGACGCCGGTTTCGACGGCCGCCAGTTGCTGAAAACGTCGGAGACGGCCAGCGTGCAGGCGGAATACGACGCCAATACGGAAGCGGCCACGGCCGCCAGCGTGTTCGGCTCGCCGTGGTACATCGTCGATGGCGAAGGGTTCTGGGGGCAGGACCGCCTCGATTTTGTCGAGCGCGCGCTGGCGAAATAATTATGGAAAGATGTCAATGTAGGTCGGATTAGCGCTTTGCGCGTAATCCGACAAGCTCAGTCGGCAGCGGTGTTTGTCGGCTTACGCCCTGGCGGGCTAAGCCGACCTACGCCGACCTACGCCGACCTGCGCCGACCTGCGCAAGATATTGGATGTAGGTCGGATTGGCGCTGCGCGCGTAATCCGACAAGTTTTGAAATTTTTAGTTAATTGTTTTTCAACGGATAAAAGGTACACCATGGCTTCATATTTTTGCCCATGCCCGCGCGGCATGGAAGCGGCGCTGGCCGAAGAGCTGGGCGAGATCGCCCAGGATAGTGCGACCATGAAGGTGCACAACCAGGTGCCGGGCGGCGTCCATTGCTCCGGCGACCTGCTCGATTCCTACCGCATCAACCTGCATTCGCGCATCGCTTCGCGCGTGCTGATGCGCATGGCCCATTCCGGCTACAAGACGGAAAACGATATTTACGACCTGACCCTGGCGCAAGCGTGGGAAGACTGGTTCGGCGTGCACCACACGATCCGCGTTGACGTCACGGCCGTGAAATCGCCGCTGCGCAGCCTGGAATTCACGACACTGAAAATCAAGGATGCGATCTGCGACCGCTTCCGCGACCAGTTCAACGAGCGTCCATCGGTCAACACCAAGACGCCGGACATGCGCATCGTCGGCTTCCTCGACGCGCATACCTTCACCGTCTATCTCGACACCTCGGGCGAAGCCTTGTTCAAGCGCGGCTGGCGCGAAGAGACGGGCGACGCGCCGCTGCGCGAAAACCTGGCCGCCGGCCTGCTGCGCGTGTCGGGCTGGAAGCCTGGCATGGTGCTGTTCGACCCGATGTGCGGTTCCGGCACCATCCTGGCCGAAGCGGCGCAGATGCTGCAAGGGATACCGCCGGGCGCCTCGCGCCAGTTCGCGTTTGAAAACTTCCACGACTTCGATCCGGCGCCGTGGAATGCCATGAAAAACGCCATCAAGGTCAATCCGCTGCCGGCCGAACCGACCATTTTCGGCAGCGACATTTCGGGCGACATGGTCGCCATGACGCGCCATAACCTGCGTTGCGCCGGCGTGCGCTTCGACGTGCCCCTGAAACAGATCGAGGCGCAGGAAGTCAAGCCGCCGAGCGACGTGCCGGGCATCATGCTGACCAACCCGCCGTACGGCGAGCGTATCGGCGTGCGCGGCGACAGCACCATCCCGGAAGATGAACTGTCGACGTCGTTCTATTCGGCCATGGGCACGACCCTGAAGCAGCGCTTCGCCGGCTGGACCGTGTTCCTGTTCACGGCCGACCTGGGCCTGCCCAAGCTGCTGCGTCTGAAGGAAGCGCGCAAGACGCCATTCTTCAACGGTGCGCTGGAATGCCGTTTGTTCCGCTTTGATATGGTCGCCGGCTACAACCGCCGCGAAGAAGCCAAGCCAAAAAATAACTGATCAAACCTGCTGCGCGTCGGGATAGGCGGCCTGTGATGCTCGCCGTACTCGTGTACGGCTGCGCTTCTCGGCCAGCTCTCCCTTCCGCTCGCGACGGTTTTATCAGCTATTTTGGCGTCTGTAGACGTCTGTAGTAACGCAGTACCTCGCGCGGACCGCAACCGGTCCGCGCGCCACTTTGGATCCGCCATGTTTCCCACCCCTCCGGCCGATGTGCCGCCCGACCCGGTCACGCCCGTTCCGCCTCCCACACCGAGCCACATGGCGCCGCTGAGCCGCGGTGCGCTGGCGATGATGCTGGCCGGGCTGTCGATGCTGGGTCCCCTGTCGATCGATACCTATCTGCCCGCGTTTGGCGCGATCCAGGGTTCGCTGCAGGCGTCGCCGCTGGAAGTGCAGCAGTCGCTGACGTTCTACATGCTGGCCTTTGCCGGCATGGTGCTGTGGCATGGCGCGATCTCGGATACCTTCGGCAGGCGCAACGTCATTCTCGTGTCGCTGCTGATGTTTGCCATCGGTTCGCTCGGCTGCGCTTCGGCGCACACGGTGCATTACCTGTGGTTCTTCCGCATCATGCAGGGCGTCTCGGCCGGCGCCGGCGTGGTGATCAGCCGTGCCATCATCCGCGACCTGTATGCCGATGCGGCGGCGGCGCGGCTGCTGTCGCTGGTGACGATGATCTTTTCCATCGCGCCGGCCGTGGCGCCGATTCTGGGCGGCTGGATCGTCATCTGGTTCGACTGGCGCTCGATCTTCCTGTTCCTCGCCTTCTACACGGTGGTGCTGCTGGCGTTCTGCTACTGGCGCCTGCCCGAAACCCTGCCGATGGAAAAGCGCCAGCCCTTCAATCCCCGCTTCCTGGCGTCGAGCTATGGCCAGATCCTGCGCTCGCCGCTGTTCCACATCAAGGCCGGCATCGTCGCCCTCAATTTCGCGGGCCTGTTCCTGTTCATCACGGCCGCGCCGGAAATGCTGCCCAAGCAGCTGGGCCTGGGACCATCGCAATTCGCCTGGCTGTTCATTCCCTGCGTGAGCGGCATCTTCATGGGCGCCGCGGCGGCCAACCGCATCGCCGGCAAGGTCACGTTCGCGCGCCAGATCGGCATCGGCTTTGCCTTCCTGCTGTGCGCCGCCAGCGTCAATGTCGTCTATCACCTGTTCCTGCCGCCATCCTTGCCCTGGTCGGTGGTGCCCCTGTTCTTCTATACCTTCGGCATGTCGCTGGTGGGCCCGGGCGCGACCCTGCTGGCGCTCGACCTGTTCCCGCACATCCGCGGCACGGTGGCCTCGTGCCAGTCGTTTGCCAGCACCTTGCTGGGCGCCGTGGTGGCCGGCGTGATCTCGCCGCTGCTGTCCGGTTCCGTGCTGTGGCTGGCGTCGGGCCAGCTGGCGTTTACGGGCCTGGCGCTGGCGCTGTGGCTGATATCGCGGCGCTTCCGCCACCGTTTGCTGGGTTCCTTCAAGGCATAAGTTTCCATCGCAGAACGCTGGATTTATTTCAACTTAATTTTCTATATTGCAAGTAATATCCGGCGCTTATGATAAGATGACTGCTTTTCCCGGCATCCTCTCAGGCGACATTTTTTGGGTTACAGGAGTGGAGGATTCCTCTGAACGTGGCCGCGCTTCGCTGCTGAGCGCTCTTCCTTTTCAAACCGGCAATGCCTGATACGATGCATCAATCTGATCAAGATATTCGCAATCGCCTGCTGATTGCCCGCCTGCCGGCCATGCCGCAGATCCTCCTCAAACTGATCGCCCACCTGCAGGCCGACGATGCCGGCATGCCGGAGCTGGCCGCGCTGATCGCCAAGGATGCGGGCATGACCAGCAAGATCCTCGGCGTAGCCAGCAGCTCGGCCTACCATCGGCAGAGCAAGGTCGTCAGCCTGGAACAGTCGCTCGTGTCGCTGGGCACGGACATGATCAAGACCCTGGTCATCAGCGAATCCGTCTTCCAGACCTTCAACAGCTTTCCCCATTCCGGCAGCACGGATTTGCGCGCCTTCTGGAAAAGTTCGCTGTCGGCCGCCGTCATGGCGCGCGCGCTGGCCAAGGCCATGGCCTATCCGCACGTCGAGGAAGCATATCTGGCCGGCTTGCTGCACAACGTGGGCCGCCTGGCCCTGCTGGCCACGGCGCCGAAGGAATACGCGTTCAATTTCACGGCGCGCGACGATGCCGCCCTGTGCGCGGTGGAGCAGCGTACCTTGCAGATCACGCATGCCGAAGCGGGCGCCTGGCTGATCGAGCGCTGGCATCTCGATTCCTTTCTGGCCGACAGCGTGCTGTATCACCATGAACCGCTGGCGCGCCTGGAAGCGAGCCATCCCCTGATCCGCATCGTGCGCCTGGCGCACCTGCTGTGCTGCCATGCCGACGATGCGGAGTCGATCACGCAGGCGGCAAGCCTGTGCGCGCTGGACGTCGAGACACTGGACGAGCTGGCCGGCAGCGTCGCGCGCCAGGTGGAGCAGGCCGCGCAGCACCTGGGCATCGACCTGGCCGGCGCGGACGATATCGCCACGCCGCCCGCCTATGCGCCGCCAGCCGTCGATCCGGTGCAGCGGCGCCTGTCCGACGAAGTGCGCAATATGGTGCTGGTGTCCGAAGTGGGCCAGACCTTCGCCCGGCAGCAGGGCGAGAGCAGCCTGCTCGAAGCCATCACGCGCTCGGCGCGCATTCTGTTCGATTTCGACACCGCCGTCATCCTGCTGCAAAACCCCACCGGCCATGCGCTCGTCGGCGTGGCGGCGGGCGAACATCAGCAGCGCCTGGCCGGCTTCTCGATCCCGCTGGCCAAGGGCGGCCTCCTGGCCGCCTCGGCGCTGGAGTGCCAGCTGGCGTTCCTGAAACGCGACATGCCGGCGCTGGGCATCGTCGAGGAGCAGCTGTTCCGCATTCTCGGTACCGATAGCCTGGTCTGCGTGCCCTTGGCGTCGGGCCAGCGCAGCCTGGGCGTGCTCATTGGCGGCGTGGCGGCGTGGCAGATTCCCGCTTGCCAGAAGCGCGAGGGTTTTCTGCGCGCGTATGCCAACCAGGCCGCCACGGCGCTGGAAACGGCCATCCGCGCGCGCGGGCTGGCGCGGCGCCAGCTCGATCACGTGACCGAGGAATACCGCGCCGCGTCGCGCCGCGTCGTGCACGAAGTGAATAACCCGCTGTCCATCATCAAGAACTATCTGAGCGTGCTCGATCACAAGCTTGAGAAGCAGGAGCCGGTGTCGGGCGAAATGGCGATCCTGAACGAGGAAATCGACCGGGTCGGCCAGCTGATCGGCGGCCTGGCCGATCTGCAGCCGGCGGCGGCCAGCGGCGTGACCGATTGCGCGCGCGTGGTCGACGATGTGCTGCGCCTGTTCCGCGCCACCGACTTCCTGCCGCCGAAGATCGAGGTGGTCACGCGCATGCAGGACGCGCCATGCGAGGTGGAGGCCGATGCCGACATGCTCAAGCAAATCCTGCTCAACCTGCTGAAAAACGCCGTCGAAGCCCTGCCTGATGGCGGACGCATCGAAGTGGCGAACCGTGGCCACGTGAACCGCGACCGCCGCCTGTACCTGGAGCTGTGCGTCAGCGATAATGGCGCAGGCCTGGCGCCGGACGTGCTGGCCAATCTGTTTTCCCCAGTGCGCAGCAGCAAGGCAGGCGCGCATCACGGCCTGGGCTTGTCCATCGTGCATGACCTGGTCACGCGCCTGCATGGCGTGATCGGCTGCCGCAGCAGCAAGTCCGGCACCTCGTTTGAAATTTTACTGCCCATTCCCTTGCCGGCAAGCGCTGCAGCCGCGCTGCCCTCGCCCGGCAATACCGCCATGTCTTCGTAACGTCCATGAACTCCTCCGCCATTCCGTTTGACCTGGAAAACAGCCCGCGCATTTTGCTGGTCGACGACGAGCCCCGCCTGCTCGCCTCTCTCCACGAATTGCTGAAGGACCGCGGCTACCAGCTGCACACGGCCACCTGCGGCAGCGAGGCGCTGGCGCAGTTGTCGAAACTGCGCTTCGACCTGATCCTGCTCGACTTGCGCCTGCCCGACATGAGCGGCCATGAAATCATGGACCACATCAACCGGCGCGGCATCGAGGGCGACGTGATCGTCATGAGCGGCGACGTCGGCATCGAGGCGGCCATCGGCGCCCTCAAACGCGGGGCCTACGATTATCTGCGCAAGCCCTACAGCCGCGAGGAGCTGCTCAAGACGGTGGAGAACGCGCTGCAAAAGAGCCAGCTGGCGCTGGAGAACGAGCGCATCGCGCTGCAGCTGGAAAACTCGGAAAAGATGTACCGCTACCTGGTCGACAGCTCGCCCGACATCATCTATACGCTGAACCACGAAGGCCGCATCACCTTCATCAACGACAGGGTGCACCAGTTGCTGGGCTTTAGCCGCGAGGAGCTGATCGGCAGCCATTACTCGATTCTCGTGCACGATGAAGACCAGGAGCGGGCGCGCTATGCCTTCAACGAGCGCCGCCTCGACGAGCGCGCCTCGCGCAATGTGGAACTGCGCCTGAAGTGCCATAGCGGCAGCGGCAGCGACCGGACCTTCAACAACACCCTGATGACGATTCCGCTCAACTCGATCGGCATGCACGGCCACGACCAGGAAGCGAAAAAGCAGGAGTACTTCGGCACCTACGGCGTGGCGCGCGACATCACCGACCGCAAGCGCGCCGAGGAAGTCATCTCTTACCAGGCCTATCACGACATCCTGACGGACCTGCCGAACCGCATGCTGTTCAAGGACCGCCTGGGGCTGGCCGTCATCCAGGCGCGGCGCAAGCTGACGGAACTGGCCGTGATGTTCATCGACCTCGATCGTTTCAAGCTGGTCAACGACACCCTGGGGCACGTGAAGGGCGACGAGCTGCTGCAGCAAGTGGCGCTGCGCCTGAAGGATTGCCTGCGCCGCGGCGATACCCTGGCGCGCCAGGGCGGCGATGAATTCACCATCGTGCTGCCGGAACTGCGCGACCGCCAGGATGCGCGCCTGATCGCCGACAAATTCCTCGAATGCCTGCACCAGCCGTTCGACCTCGATGGCAACCAGGTGCATATTTCAGCCTCCATCGGCATCGCCATCTATCCGGGCGACGGAGAGACCATCGACGAGCTGCTGCGCCACGCCGACATCGCCATGTACCAGGTCAAGGCGCTGGGCAAGAACGGCCACAGTTTCTATCACGAGTCCATGCTCGACGTGTCGCACCAGAAGATCGCGCTCGAGCAGAGCCTGCGCAAGGCGCTGGAGCTGAATCAGCTGGAGATGTATTACCAGCCGCAGGTGGATGTGATGACGGGCCGCATCGTTGGCGCCGAAGGCCTGATGCGCTGGAACCACCCGCAGCGGGGCTTGCTGACGGCCGGCGAATTCCTGCCGTTCGCCGAGGAAAACGGCTTGATGCTGCCGATCTCGGACTGGATGCTGGGCGCCCTGTGCCGCGACCTGGTGCAGTGGAACGCGGCTGGCGGCGAAGCCGTGCGCCTGTCGCTCAATTTGTCGCCGCAATACCTGGACCGGGGCGACTTTTTCGAGAAGATGCGCGGCGCGCTGACGCGCTACGGCATCGCGCCGGAAAAGATCGAAGTCGAGATCACGGAAAACATCTGCATCCGCAACCCGCAGTACGCGATCGAGCAGTTGAACAAGCTGTGCCAGCTGGGCGTGTCGGTGGCCATCGACGATTTCGGCACCGGCTATTCCTCGCTGTCGTACCTGCATCGCTTCCCCATCCACACCATCAAGATCGACCAGTCGTTTGTGAAGGAAATCCACGACGAGCACGGACACTATCCCGTCATCCTGGCCATCATCTCGATTGCGCGTGGCCTGGGCCTGCACCTGATCGCCGAGGGTGTGGAGACGGAAGGGCAGGCGCGCTACCTGCAGGACAAGGGCTGCACCACGATGCAGGGCTATCTGTACCACCGGCCCATTTCGCTGGGCAGTTTTATCGGCGTGCTGCAGGAGCAGAACCGTCTGATCGCCGATGCCGCTCCCGCGCCGTCCCCGACGCTGACCATCGAGGCTTGACCGTGTCGCTTGCCGATCCCCGCTACACGGCTGCTCATTACACGGCTGACTACCTGCGCCTGAAAGGACTGGCCGAGAAAGGCAATGCGAACGCCCAGCATAGCCTGGGCTTCATGTATTTCAATGGCCAGGGTATCGGGCAAAGCTATGCGCTGGCGCTGCACTGGTACGGCCTGGCTGCCGCGCAGGGACTCGAGCATGCGCAATACAACCTGGGCGTGATGTGCCAGAAGGGCCAGGGCGTGCCGCAGGATTTTGCGCAGGCGGCGCACTGGTACCAGCAGGCGGCCGAACAGGGCTACGCGGCGGCCCAGTACAACCTGGGCTGGCTGTATGCCAAGGGCCAGGGACTCGCGCAAGATAGCGGGCAAGCCATGCTGTGGTTCAGCCGCGCGGCGGAGCAGGGCGACGCGGGCGCGCAAAACAACCTGGGCATGATGTATGACAATGGCAAGGGCGTGCCGCAGGACTTCGTGCAAGCCATCGCCTGGTACCGCAAGGCGGCCGAACAGGGCTATGCACGTGCGCAGTTCAACCTGGGTCTGCGCTACGACAATGGCCAGGGCGTGCGCCAGGATCGCCAGCAGGCGACGGCCTGGATGCGCAAGGCCGCCGAGCAGGGCTATGCGCCGGCCCAGTTCAACCTGGCGCTGCGCTATGAAAATGGCGACGTGCTGCCGCAGGACAGCCGGCAGGCGATCGCCTGGTACCGGCGCGCGGCCGAGCAGGGCCACGCCAGTTCGCAGTTCAACCTGGGCCTGATTTACGACAATGGCCAGGGCGTGCCTTGCGATAAACAGGCGGCGCTGGAGTGGTATGTCAAGGCGGCGGGACTGGGGCATGCGGCGGCCCAGCACAACCTGGGCCTGCATCATGAACATGGCGCCCACGATTACGCGCAGGCGCAAGCGTTTTACCGCCAGGCCGCCGAGCAGGGCTTTCCCGCCGCGCAGTATCAGCTGGGACTGCTGCATGAGCATGGACAGGGCGTGCCTGCCGATGCGCAGGAAGCCATCTTCTGGTACCGCAAGGCGGCCGACCAGGGACATGTGCGCGCGCAGTTCGACCTGGGCCTGCGCTATGAGCATGGCCAGGGTGTGCCGCAGGATCTGTCGCTGGCGCTGGAATGGTACCGCCGCGCCGCCGAGCAGGATTACGCGCCGGCGCAATACATGCAGGGCGTCTTGCACGACCGCGACGATGGTCCTGCACCCGACAGCCAGCAAGCCTGCGCCTGTTACTGCCGCGCCGCCGCCCAGGGTCACAGCCTGGCCCAGTTTGCGCTGGGCCTGCGGCACGACAATGGCCAGGACGTGCCGCAGGACTATGCCGCCGCCTGGGACTGGTATGCGCTGGCCGCGCGCCAGGGCCATGCGCGGGCGCAGATGAATCTGGGCCTGATGGCGGCCAGCGGCCAGGGCGCTCCGCTCGATTTGCAGCAAGCGTATATCTGGCTGTCGATGGCCTCGGCGGCCGGCGTGGCCGGCGCGGAAAAATCCCTGCGCCAGACGGCGGCGCGCATGCGCGAGACGGATCTGAACCAGGTGCGCGAACAACTGGCGGCGATAGCAGGCTAAGTCATGCAGCCAGCGTTAGCGTGCGCGGATACGACAGCAGGTGTTGTATAGTCCTTTCCCCTCGCCATCTGTGGCCTCCTTGTTTCCCCCGGACGAAAAAATTGCTGCGGTATTTGCAGTTTTGATGTGCTAAGGTTCCGGAAGAAGGTGGTCTGTCTATTCTTTAGAAAGGAAAACCATGCGCCTGAACTCTTTCCCTGGCCGTCCGGCCGCCATCCTGTGCGCGCTGGCACTGCTGTCGTCCGGCGCAAGCGTCGCCGGCCCCCTCGATGCCCTCAGCAACCAGGATGCCAGCAATGGCTTGAAAGCGGCACTGGAAGCCGGTTCCGCTGCCGCCGTAGCGAAACTGGGTGTCGAGAATGGCTTCCTGAACAATGACAGGGTGAAAATCAAGCTGCCCGGCATCCTGGAACAAGCCAAGCCCTTGTTGAAAATGACGGGCCGCGGCCAGCAGCTGGACGACCTGGTGGTGTCGATGAACCGTGCCGCCGAGTCTGCCGTGCCTATGGCCAAGCCCTTGCTGCTCGATGCGGTGAAGTCGATGAGTGTGACCGATGCGAAAAATATCCTGTCCGGTGGCGACACCTCCGTCACGGATTTTTTCCGCCAGAAAACATCGGCGCCCCTGGCCGTCAAATTCCTGCCCATCGTGAAATCCGTCACCGACCGTTCCGGCCTGGCCAGCAAATACAACAGCACCATGAGCCAGATCGGCAAGACGGGTTTGGTGCCGCAGCAGCAAGCGACGGTGGAAGGCTATGTCACCGACCGCGCCCTCGACGGCTTGTACCTGATGATCGGCGAAGAAGAAAAAGCCATCCGCCGCAATCCGCTCGAATATGGCAGCAAGATCATTGGCAAGGTCTTCGGCAGCCTGAAGTAAGCACCACCACCGCGAAGATTTGCTCGCCGCATTCCGTTTGGCGTAAAATGCAGGCTTCGCGGGTGTAGCTCAATGGTAGAGCAGAAGCTTCCCAAGCTTACGACGAGGGTTCGATTCCCTTCACCCGCTCCATTTTTCGCTGGCGCCTGGCTTGATGCGGCGCGGCTACTTATTTCTCCATTCCCATGTCTTCTGATACCCCAGCAAACGGCCCGGCGCGGCCGATGATGTACGATCCGACCGAACACCGCATCCGCAGTTTCGTCACCCGCGCGGGACGGCTGTCTGTCGCGCAGGCGCGCGCGCTTGAGACTCTGGGGCCGCAGTTCCTGTTGCCATTCGGCAAGGAGCCCATGGACTTCGAGCAGGTGTTCGGCCGCAAGGCGCCCGTGATCCTGGAAATCGGTTTTGGCATGGGCGCGACGACGGCGCATATCGCCAAAGCCATGCCGGAGAAGGATTTCATCGGCGTCGAAGTGCACACGCCTGGCGTCGGCAGCCTGCTGAAGCTGATCGGCGAAGAGTCGCTAACGAATCTGCGCCTGCTGCAGCACGATGCGGTGGAAGTGCTCACGCACATGATTCCCGCCAATTCGCTGGCCGGCATCCATGTGTTTTTCCCTGATCCATGGCACAAGGCGCGCCACAACAAGCGTCGTTTGATCCAGTCGCCATTCGTCAAGCAATTGACCGACCGCCTCGCGCCGGGCGGCTATCTGCATTGCGCCACTGATTGGGAAGATTACGCGGTGCAAATGCTGGACGTGCTGGGCGCCGAGCCGCAACTGCGCAATAGCGCCGATGCTTATGCGCCGCAACCGGCATATCGTCCGCTGACCAAGTTTGAAAATCGCGGCTTGAAGCTGGGCCATGGCGTGTGGGATCTGGTGTTCATCAAGAAATAAACACATTATGGCGGCTTGCCCACCCCTGCCATTTGCATAAAAATGAAGCCTGCCGCAGCAATGCGGCGGGCTTTTTTATTACTTGCGCAGCCTTGTGCGGGCTTGGCAAAGCGGGGAAATTCCGCTAGTCTTATCTTTTTTGCATTGATTGATATTATGTCCAAGAAAATACTCGTGACCGGCGCATCCGGTTTCATCGGTTCGCATACCTGTGTCGAATTGCTGGCTGCCGGTTTTGATGTGGTCGCGGTGGATAATCTGTGCAATAGCGCGCGCGAAGCGATGGCGCGCGTGGAGCGCATTGCCGGCAAAAGCATCCCCTTCTATGAAGCGGACGTGCGCGACCGCGCGGCCATGGCCGCCGTCTTGCGCGAGCATGCCATCGATGCGGTGATCCATTTCGCCGGCTTGAAAGCCGTGGGCGAATCCGTGGCGCAGCCACTGATGTATATGGATAACAATGTGTCGGGCACCGTGGCGCTGCTGGAAGTGCTGGCGGCGGCGAACGTGAAGCGTTTTGTGTTCAGCTCGTCGGCCACCGTGTATGGCGATCCGGAAGCCTTGCCGATCGTGGAATCGTCGCGCCTGTCCGTGACCAATCCGTACGGCCGCTCGAAGCTGATGGTCGAGGAGATCCTGGCCGATCTCGTGCATGCCGATGCGCAGTGGCAAGTCGGTGTGTTGCGCTACTTTAATCCCGTCGGCGCGCATGCCAGCGGCTTGATCGGCGAAGATCCGGCCGGCATCCCGAACAATCTGATGCCCTTCATCGCCCAGGTGGCCGTGGGCCGCCGCGAGCGCCTGGCCGTCTTCGGCAACGACTACGACACGCCGGACGGTACGGGCGTGCGCGACTACATCCACGTGGTCGACCTGGCGCTGGGCCATGTGGCGGCGTTGAACCGCCTGTTCTCCACCGAGGGCGGCTTTACCGTCAACCTGGGCACGGGCCACGGCTACAGCGTGCTCGATACCGTGCGCGCCTTCGAGGCCGCCAGCGGCCGCAAGGTGCCATACGACATCGTGCCCCGGCGCCCCGGCGACATCGCCAGCTGCTACGCCTCGGCCGACAAGGCGAAGCAATTGCTGGGCTGGCAAGCGCAGAAAAACATCGACGACATGTGCCGCGACCACTGGCGCTGGCAGCACCAGAATCCGCAAGGCTACGCGGCGTAAAAAAGTCTGCCAGATACAAAAAATCCCGCTCACACGCAAGTGTGGCGGGATTTTTTTAACAGCGCCAGTAACTCAATGGCACCTGAAAAATGTCTGGGGCTAGGCGCAAAGCCGAAGACAGTACACTAGTACGGCGAGGCGAAGCAACAACGCCCCAGGCATTTTCGCAGGCAGCCATTTGGCGCCTGAAAAATGTCTGGGGCCAGGCGCAAAGCCGAAGACAGTACGCCAGTACGGCGAGGGGCAGGCAACAACGCCCCGGGCATTTTCTCAGGCAGCCATTATGGATACAGGCCGCGTACTTCGCGAGCCTGCAGCACGCGCGTGCACGCCAGGATGAAGGTGGCGGTACGCATCGACACTTTCTTCTCTTGCGACACTTGCCATACCGCGTCGAACGCTTCGCGCATGATGCGGGTCAGGCGGCTGTTGATTTCTTCTTCCGTCCAGAAGAAGCTCGAGAAGTTCTGCGCCCACTCGAAGTAGCTGACGGTCACGCCGCCGGCGTTGGCCAGCACGTCCGGCACGATCAGCACGCCGCGGTCGGTCAGGATGTCGTCCGCTGCAGGCAGGGTCGGGCCGTTGGCGCCTTCCAGGATGATCTTGGCGCGGATGACTTGTGCGCGTTCGGCCGTGATCTGCTGTTCCAGCGCGGCCGGAATCAGGATGTCGCAATCGATGCCCCAGAAATCTTCGCGCGGCACGAATGCCTCGGCGCCCGGGAAGCCTTCGACGCTGCCCACTTCGGCCACGTGTGCCAGCAATTGCGGGATGTTCAAGCCGCCGGAATGCACGACGGTGGTCTTGTGATCCTGTACCGCGACCACTTTCGAGCCGGCTTCAGCGAACATGCGTGCAGCGACGCCGCCCACGTTGCCGAAACCTTGCACGATGACTTTCGCGCCTTCGAGCGACATGCCGACCTTGGCGGCCGCATCGCAACCGACGACGAATACGCCGCGGCCCGTCGCATCGCGGCGGCCCAGGCTGCCGCCCAGCGAGATCGGTTTGCCCGTTACCACGCCGGTCGACATATTGCCGCCGATCATGGCGTAGCTGTCCATCATCCACGCCATGACTTGTTCATTCGTGTTGACGTCCGGCGCCGGGATATCCTTGTTCGGTCCGATGATCATGCTGATCTCGCTCGTGTAGCGGCGCGTCAGGCGTTGCAGTTCGTTGCGCGACAGGGTCTTCGGATCGACACGGATACCGCCCTTGGCGCCGCCGTATGGCACGTTGACCGCTGCATTCTTGACCGTCATCCAGGCCGACAGCGCCATCACTTCCGACAGGGTCACGTCCTGGTGGAAGCGCACGCCGCCTTTGCCCGGGCCGCGCGACAGATTGTGCTGCACGCGGTAGCCTTCGTAGTGGGCAATGGTGCCGTCATCGCGCTCGATAGGCACGTCGACCGTCAGGATGCGCTTTGGACGCTTCAGCGTTTCCACCCAGCGCGACAGGTTGCCCAGGTACGGCGTAACGCGGTCGATCTGCTCGAGGTAGACGCCCCATGGGCCCAGGTCTTCAGGATTGAGGTAGGAAGGAAGTGCGTGCTTGCTGGTCATGCTTGATAAGCTCCTGGACAAAACGGTGGTGTAATGCCGAAAAATCTACTGCGCGTCGTGCTTTGCGGCCGGCGATGCTCGCTGTACCTTCGTACAGCTGCGCTTCTCGGCCACAAATCACTGCCGCTCGCTACGATTTTTGCTGGCATTCAAAAATGCTGTGGTAGGCGCAATCAATTGAGTTGCGCGCAGCGGAACCGCATCGTAGGCGATAGCCTCATGCCCCGGCCAATGCTTTGTGCGCATCCGGTTATGCATTTATTGCATAGTTAGGAGGTCAGGATGGAATGGTGGTGACAGCCGCGCGCCGGCGTTTTTTTCCGCTGCGCGCGGCGCTTTCCTGCACCTGCACCAGGTATTGCCACAGGCTTTCGACGATCTGCTTGCCGGGGCGCAGGCTGGACGGGCGCTCGCGGTACAAGCGGATTTCCAGCTCGATTTCCCAGCCAGGCGCGCCGCCGTCGGCGCGTGCCAGGTGCTTGTATTTGACGTCGCGCATGACGGCCGATTCGGGCAGGAAGGCGATGCCGCGGCCTTCCAGCGCCATCATTTTCAAGCCTTCGGCCATGTCCGTTTCGTAGCAGGTTTCCAGGAACAGGGGCGCCTTGGCGTCGGCCAGCAGCAGTTCCACCATGCGGCCCAGGTAGGCGTTGTTGGTGTAGGAGAGGAAGGGCAGCGGCTCCCTGGCGCTGCCGGGCAGGACGAAGTCCGGCACCTTGTCCTGGCCGCAGCGCGCATACGCGCGCAGGGTTTCGCGGCCCATCACCAGCATGTCGTAGCGGCCCGGATCGAGCTGCACCGGCTGGCGCGGATGGTGATAGCACAGCAGCAGGTCGCAGCCGCCGTCGACCAGCTGCAGTACGGCGTCGTGCACGTTCAGGGCCATCAAACGGCTGTTGATCGGCGCAAAACCTTCTTCCAGCGCCGTCAGCCATTTCGGCATGAAGGTCAGCGACAGGGTGTGCGGCACGGCGAAGTCGACGCTCGTTTGCGTGGCCGCGCGCTTGCCGCGCAACAGGGCGCGCACGCCGTTGATCTGCCCCAGCATTTCCAGCGCCTGCTCGTAGAACACGGCGCCAGCGGGCGTCAGCCGCGTCGGGTACGAGGTGCGGTCGACCAGGTCGATGCCGAGCCAGTTTTCCAGCGACTGGATGCGCCGCGAAAAGGCCGGCTGGGTCACGTGGCGCAGGGCCGCGGAACGGCTGAAATTATGCGTTTCAGCGAGCGAGATGAAGTCTTCCAGCCATTTGGTTTCCATCGCGGCGGCGTTCTCTTGTCAAGGGCAGGGGCTAGGTGGAGTGGTCAGGGCGTCTCGGCCGATGCCGCCGGCCGGTACAGCGATGCCGGCAGGCCGAAGAAGGAGGGCGGACCCAGGGTCGTGCCATCGAGCGAGCCACCCGCGTTCAAGGCCTTGTTGATGGCCGACAGCAAGGAGCTGCGGTCGGCGAGATTTTTGATCAGGGCGCGCGGGCCGTTGTGGAAAGTATGCTGGGCGATATCCGCGGCGACGACAAAGATCGGCTCGCGGCGCAAGGGGAACTCCACCCATTCGCCGTCCTCGTCCTGGGCGCGGAAGGTGGCGGGCAAGGTCATGTTTTCGGCGCCGGGAAGGTGCGACACCAGCACCAGGCCGAAGGCTTCCGGCACCACGTCGGCCAGGCGACGCACCGTCAGGTCGTCGCCGACCAGGGTACGTACTTGCGCTTCCACCGCGTCTTCTGCGTCAGGCTGGGTGCCGAGGATTTTCACGGCCTGGTAAATCAGGTCGGGCGAGAGTGCTTCCATTAAATCATCTCCAGGATCATGGCGACGATTTCGTCGCCGTACGAGGCCAGTTTTTTCTCGCCCACGCCGCTCACGCCGCGCATCTGCTCGAGCGAGGTGGGCTTGGCCTTGGCGATTTCGCGCAGGGTGGCGTCGACGAAAATCACGTAGGCGGGCACGTTGTGGGTGCGCGCCGTTTCCACGCGCCACCAGCGCAGTTTGTCGAAGATCGCCTGCTCGCTGGTAGACAAGTCCGTCTCGACATAACCCTTCGCCACGCTGGTGCTGCGCTTGCTGGTTTTCACCGGTTTCTGGTACTGGCGCAGCTGCACCTTCTGGCCGCCCTTGAGCACGGGGCGCGAGGCGTCCGTCAGTTTCAGCGAGCTGTATTGTTCATGGTCGACCGAGACGAGGCCGAGCGCGATGGCCTGGCGCAAAATCGATTTCCATTCCGCTTCGCCCAGGTCCGAGCCGATGCCGAAGACCGACAGCGAATCGTGGTGCCAGGTCTTGATGCGTTCCGATTCCACGCCGCGCAACACGTCGATCACGTGGCCGCCGGCGAAGCGCTGGTCGACGCGGTAGATGGCCGACAGCAGTTTTTGCACGGGCACCGTGCCGTCGAACGACACGGGCGGCACCAGGCAGGTGTCGCAATTGCCGCACGGCGAAGCCGGTTCGCCGAAGTATTCGAGCAATCGCATGCGGCGGCAGCTGAGCGTTTCGCACAGGCCCAGCATGGCGTCGAGCTTCACGCCCAGCACGCGCTTGAAGGTGTCGTCCGCTTCCGATTCGTCGATCATGCGCCGCTGCAGCACCACGTCCTGCAAGCCGTACGCCATCCAGGCGTTGGCGGCCATGCCGTCGCGGCCCGCGCGCCCCGTTTCCTGGTAATAGCCCTCGATGCTTTTCGGCAGATCCAGATGCGCGACGAAGCGCACGTCGGGCTTGTCGATGCCCATGCCGAAGGCGATGGTGGCGACCATGACGATGTTTTCCTCGCGCAGGAAGCGCGCCTGGTTGGCGCTGCGCTTGGCGTACTCCATGCCGGCGTGATAGGGCAGGGCGCGGATACCGCTCTGGTTCAAAAATTCCGCCGTCTCTTCCACCTTCTTGCGCGACAGGCAGTACACGATGCCGCAGTCGCCCGCGTGTTCCGTGTTGATGAAGTCGAGCAGCTGCTTGCGGCCATTCGCCTTTTCCACGATCTGGTAGCGGATGTTCGGGCGGTCGAAGGACGAGACGAACTGGCGCGCGTCCTCGAGCTGCAGGCGCAGGGCGATCTCGGCGCGCGTCTGCGGGTCGGCCGTGGCCGTGAGCGCGATGCGCGGCACGTCCGGGAACTGCTCGTGCAGCACCGACAGCTTGATGTATTCGGGGCGGAAGTCGTGGCCCCACTGGGCCACGCAATGCGCCTCGTCGATGGCGAACAGGGCGATCTTCGAGGACTGGAACAGGTCCAGGCAGCGCTGCGTCATCAGGCGCTCGGGCGCTACGTAGACGACGTCGATGCCGCCCGTGCGCACCAGGCGCTCGATGCGGCTCGCTTCTTCGTAGGTCTGCGTGGAATTGAGGAAGGCGGCGCGCACGCCCACTTCCTCGAGCGCGTCGACCTGGTCCTGCATCAGGGCGATCAGCGGCGAGATGACGACGCCGACGCCGTCGCGCAGCAGCGCGGGAATCTGGTAGCACAGCGACTTGCCGCCGCCGGTGGGCATCAGCACCAGCGCGTCGCCGCCATGGCTGACGTGGTCGACGATGTCGGCTTGCTGGCCGCGGAAGGCCGGGTAGCCGAAAACGGTTTGCAGCAGGTGCAGCGCGCGCTGGTTAAGATCTTGATTCATAGTGCCTTATTCTGCCCAAACAACCCAGCCGTAGTGGGCGCTGGCCAACACCAGCAAGCCGAACACAATGCGGTACCAGGCAAAAAACGTGAAGTCGTGCGAGCTGATATAGCGCAGCAGCCAGCGCACGCACAGGAAGGCGGAAATGAAGGCGGCCACGGTACCCAGGCCGAACAGGGGCACGTGGGCGACCGACAGGATGTCGCGCGCCTTGTACAGCGAGTAGAAGGTGGCCGCCAGCAGGGTGGGGATGGCCAGGAAGAACGAAAATTCGGTGGCGGCCTTGCGCGACAGTCCCAGCAGCATGCCGCCGATGATGGTCGAGCCGGAACGGCTGGTGCCGGGAATCAGCGCGAACGCCTGGGCGCAGCCGACCTTAAGAGCATCAAGCGGACTCATATCTTCGACCGTATGTATGCGTACCGCGACCGGATTGTTGCGCGCGCGGCGTTCCACCAGCAGGATGATGATGCCGCCAATAATGAAGGCGGTCGCGACCGCGACAGGATTGAACAGCAGCGCCTTGATATTTTTGCCGAATTTCAAACCCAGCACGGCCAAGGGAATAAAGGCGATTGCCAGGTTCAGCACGAACATGCGCGAGCTGCACTTGGTGGTCAGGCTGCCCAGTACCGAGGCGATGCGTGCACGGTATTCCCAGCACACGGCCAGAATGGCACCTGCCTGGATGGCGATTTCAAATACCCCCATGACTTCTTTCGAGACATCCTTGGTAAAGTCGAGCAGGCTGCCGGCCAGGATCAGATGTCCCGTGGACGAAATCGGCAAGAATTCGGTAAAACCTTCGACCAGCCCCATGATGATGGCTTTTAGCGCAAGAATGAGATCCATAGATGTATACAAGGGTGTAATTGACAGGATGGGGTGTGTGCGTGGCGCCCGCAATGTGCGCGGGGTCGAAGCTTACCATGCCGCAGGCCCGTCGAGCCGATTTGGGCGCTGGCGGGCGGCGGTTTTTTGGCGCTGCCCGCCAGGCAAGGGGAGAGTTCAGGAAGCCTGTTTTGCCGGCGCGGCCAGGCGCGCGCTGGCCGCTACCAGCAGCAGCGCGCAGCCCAGCATGGCGAAGGCGATATTCAGGCTGGTGGCGTGGGCCACGAAACCGATGACGGCGGGACCGGCCAGGATGCCTGCGTAGCCGATGGTGGTAATGGCCGCCACGGCCAGGCTGGCCGGCATGGCGCTCTGCTTGCCCGCTGCCGTAAACAGGATGGGCACGATGTTTGCCGCGCCCAGCCCGATCAGCACGAAACCCAGCATGGCCAGGCCCGCCTGAGGTGCCAGTACGGCCAGGAAGAAGCCGCTGGCCGCGCACAGGCCGCCGAAAGTGAGTACCCGCTTGCCGCCGAAACGGCTGACCACCTTGTCGCCCGTAAAGCGTCCCACCGTCATGGCGATGGCGAAGGCGGCGTAGCCCAGGCCGCCCTTCGTTTCTTCCACGCCGCGCGTGGTGGTGAGGAACAGGGCGCTCCAGTCCAGAATCGCGCCTTCGGCGAGGAAAACGATGAAGCACAAGAGGCCGATGAGGATCACGGCGCCGTGCGGCATGACGAACAGGGGCGTCTTTTCGCCGGAGGCGGATGCCGTCGGCAGCAGATGGCCTTGCGCCGCGCCCAGTACGCCGCACAGCAGCAGCATCACCACCACGCAGGACCAGGCGGGGGACAAGCCCAGCCACAGCAGCAGGGCCATGCAGGCGGCACCGGCGAAGCCGCCCACGCTGAACAGCGCGTGAAAGCCCGACATCATGGCGCCGCCATTGGCTTTTTCGATGATCACGGCCTGGATATTGATGGCCACGTCGAAGGTGCCCATGGCCGCGCCGAACACCAGCAGTACCAGGCCCAGTTGCAGCGGCGTGGCCGCCAACGCCAGGCCGGGCAGGATGGCCGTCAGCAGCAGGCCGGCGCTGACGATGACCTTGCGGCAGCCGAAGCGGGCCGCCAGCATGCCCGTAAACGGCATCGCGCACAGCGAACCGGCGCCCAGGCACAGCAGCAAAATACCCAGGGTAGCTTCGTCGAGGCCCAGGCGCGACTTGGCGTAGGGAACCAGCGGGGCCCAGGCGGCCATGCCTAGGCCGGCGGCGAAGAAGACCAGGCGCGTGGCGCGTTGTTGCAGGGTGCCGGTGAGATGCATGGGAAAGTTTCCAGGAGTCAGTGTGAAGGAGTGTCGATCAGAATCAGGCGCGGGCGCGCAATACCTGCACGCCCAGCTGTGCAAAGGCGGCCGCGTGGGCCGCGTCGACGTCCGCTTCCAGCACCAGGTGCTGCAGCAAGCCCGTGGCCAACACGCCGAAGGGGGCGGCCGTGCCCAGCTTGTCGCTGGTGACGGCCACCACGACGGCCTTGCTGGCGCCCGCGATGCTGCGCTTGAATTCCGCTTCGTCGTAATTGAACGCCGTCACGCCCGCGTCCGCGTCGGCACCGCAGGCACCGAGGAAGCACAGGTCGGGATGCATGCGCTCGACCGTGCGCAGCGCTTGCGGACCCAGGCTGGCGCCGGCGCGGCGGTCGACCCGGCCGCCAGCCATGATCAGCTCGATTTCGGGACGCTCCATCAGGACCATGGCGATGGATGGCGCATTGGTGATGACAGTGAGCGCCAACTGCGGCAAGGCGCTGGCGATGGCCAGGTTGGTCGAGCCCGCATCGAGAAACAGCACCTGGCCCGTGCGCACGAGGGACACGGCCGCCTGCGCCAGGCGCGCCTTGCGCTCGGGCGCTTCCTGCTTGCGCTGCGTCAAGGTGCCGCCATCGGGCGCCAGCGGCAGGGCGCCGCCATACACGCGCTGGCACAGGCCGGCCGCCGCCATCTCGCGCAAGTCGCGCCGTATCGTGTCTTCGGACACATCGAGCTGGCGCGCCAGGTCCAGCGCCAGCACCCTGCCGTCGGCATGTAATTGTTGCTGGATCAATGCGTGGCGTTGTTTGAGGAGCAGAGTGGCGGACATATGAACTTATAAACGTGCAGGAATGTGCATGAATATACGCAAACGTGCAAACGCGGTCAATGCTTATCTGCGCGTCACGGCGGCCAACGGCTGGCTTACCGTGCAACTGCGGCGGCCTGCTTGCCTGCCTCTTCCAGCAGCCAGCCGCGAAAGGTCGCCAGGCGCGGCAGGCCTGCGGACTCCGGCCGGTAGACCACGTAGTAGGCCAGCGGCGAAAGAAAAGTCATCGCGCCGCACAGGCGTACCAGCCGCCCGGAGGCGATATCGTCATGCGCCATCACGCTGCGCGCCAGCGCCACGCCATGGCCCTCGGCCGCCGCCTGCAGCACCGCCGCCGAATTGTTGATCTTCATGCCGCGCGAGGCGGCGCTATCGCGCACGCCCGCCTTCTGCAGCCACGCTTCCCACGTTGGAAAATCGCCATGGCCATCCATCGACAGGTCGTGAATCAGCGTTTGCCGCGCCAGGTCGGCCGGCTGCCGCAATGGCGCATGCTGTTGCAGAAACGCGGGCGAACACACGGGATAGACTTCTTCATCCATCAATTTGTCGGCGCTCAGTCCCGGCCAGTTGCCGGTGCCGTAGCGCACGCCGATATCGATGCGTTGCGAGACGAAATCGACGGGCTTCAGACTGGTATCGAGCCGCACGTCGGTTTCCGGGCAGACCGATTGAAAGCGTTCAATCCGTGGCAACAGCCACTTGGCGGCGAAGGCGGGACTGACGGTCACCGTCAGCACCCCGTTGAGCGAACCTTCCTTGAGCCTTTCCAGACCCAGCAGCAAGCGGTCAAAGCCGGCGCGCAAATCCGGCAGCGCGCGCTCCGCGGCCTGCGTCGCCACCAGCCGCGTCTTGCCCGCCGTGTGCCGATGGAACAGCGGCGCGCCCAGCCAGTCTTCCAGGGCGCGCACCAACTGGCCCACGGCAGCGGGGCTGACGTTGAGTTCAGCGGCGGCGGCTGAAAAGCTCTGGTGGCGGGCGCTGGCTTCGAATGCCCGCAAGGCGTTCAGATGGATCGGTGTCTTCATGATTTTCTTCCATGGTGTCGCGTGATTATGCGTCTCTGCGTGGCTATTGTAGTCACTCCGCAGCCGTACCACTAAAGATTTTCTTTCAATAACTGACATTTAATCTGGTTTGTTCCCGTTCGCCGCCAAGCGCAGAATGCATTGCATCGCGGCAGTACACAACTGCCCGGAAGTTTTTCTTCAACAGCGCCTGCCTGACGGCGGGCATAGGAAAGGAATGAAAATGAGCAAGCAATTCGAAGGCAAGAAACTGCTGGTCGTGGGTGGCACCAGCGGCATGGGTCTGGCGACGGCACGCGTGGTGCTGGAGCAAGGCGGCAGCGCCGTGATCGTCGGCCACCGCGCAGAGAAAACCGAAGAGGCGCGCAAGGCATTGTCGGCGCTCGGCACGGTGTGGGTGGTGACCGCCGACCTGTCGAGCGACGCTGGCCTGGCCGCGCTGCTCAAAACGCTGGACGAACAGCATGCGGACATCGATCTGCTGGTCAACGCGGCCGGCGTGTTCTTCCCCAAACCGTTCCTCGAACACGGCGCCGCCGACTACGACCAGTATATGAATCTCAACAAGGCCTTGTTCTTCATCACGCAAAAGGTGGCCGCGCACCTGGTCGCCGGCGGACGCCCTGGGTCTATCGTCAACATCGGCTCGATGTGGGGCAAGCAGGCGATCGCCGCCACGCCATCGTCAGCGTATTCGATGGCCAAGGCCGGCCTGCACTCGCTGACCCAGCATCTGGCGATGGAACTGGCATCGAAGCAGATTCGCGTCAACGCCGTCTCGCCAGCCGTCGTGCAGACGCCGATCTACGAAGGTTTTATTCCGAAGGCGGAGGTCCATGAGGCGCTGCAGGGCTTCAACGGTTTCCACCCGATCGGCCGCGTGGGCACGCCGCTGGACGTGGCGGAAGTGGTGGCGTTTCTGCTGTCCGACAAGGCCGCCTGGGTGACCGGCGCGGTGTGGGACGTCGATGGCGGCGTGATGGCCGGCCGCAACTAAATACCTGGGGCAAGCCCGCCTTGCCCGCCTTTTCTTCACCTGATCATCAAGGAGCATCGCATGGCTTATCTGCAAATCACCCTCAAGATCGCCAACGCCAACCGTGCCGCGGCGGCTGGCGTCTATCAGCAGTACAAGGCGCCGTTCCTGGCCGGCATCGCGGGCGCGCAGTCGAAGCAATTGCTGATCCGCGAGGAAGACGTGCAAGTGCTGCATGGCTTCGACAGCGTGGGCAACGCCAATGCCTATCTGCAAAGCGCGCTGTTCAACAGCGACGTGGTGGTGGCGCTCACGCCGCTGCTGGACGCGGCGCCCGACGTGCGCATTTATACCGTGGCGTAAGCGGGCACCCGCCCGCTGCTACCTACTATTCCCTTTTTTGGAGCAAAAATCATGATGCAAGACTGGAACACCTACCGCGACTCCCTGCTGGAAAAAGTCGGCGATTACGCCGCGCAGAGCCCCGACGTGATGCGCGGCGTGATGGCCATCGACGGCGCCGCCGCCAAGACCGGCCACCTGGCGCCGAAGATCCACGAACTGATCGCGCTGGCGGTGGCCATCACCACGCGTTGCGACGGCTGCATCTCGGTGCACACGAGGAAAGCGGTGGAAGCTGGTGCGACCCTGGAAGAAATTTCCGAAGCGCTCGGCGTGGCGATCGCGCTCAATACGGGCGCCGCGCTGACGTATTCGGCGCGCGTGATGGAAGCCTACCAACAGCTGCCGAAGCAGTAAGCGCTGGCCGTTTTTTTCAACTGTGGAAGTTTGTCATGCTGATCAATGCCGATTTTTCGCGCCCCGTCATCCTGGCGCCGCACCAGTACCGCTGGGTCGCGTCGCCGCAGGGCGGCGTCGAGCGCATCATGCTCGATCGCATCGGCGCCGAGCAAGCGCGCGCAACGAGCATCGTGCGCTATGCGCCCGAATCCTTCTTCCCGCCGCATCGGCATCCGGGCGGCGAGGAAATCCTGGTCCTCGACGGCACGTTTTCCGAAGACGGCGTGGATTATCCCGCCGGCTGGTATTTGCGCAATCCGCCCGGCTCCAGCCACCGGCCGTCGAGCGGCGCGGGGGCGGTGATCTTCGTCAAGTTGCAGCAGATGCAGCCGCGCGAACAGCGCCACGTCCGCATCGACACCCGCGACCCCGCCAACTGGCGCGAGCAGCGGGGGCGGGCCGTCTGTCCGCTGTTCGACGATGCTGCCGAGCAGGTCAGCCTGCAGCGGCTGATGCCGCATGAAGCCTTGCTGGCCGAGGCAGGCGGCAGCCAGGAACTGCTGGTGCTCGAGGGCGAGGTGCGCGCACGCCAGCATGCCTGCGCGCCGCGCAGCTGGATGCGCCTGCCTGCCGGCACCTTGCCCGCCATCGTTGCCGGTGCGCAGGGAGCCACCGTTTACCTGAAAGTCCGGCATGTGGCGGACACGACTTTGAAAGGATCAGCATGCAACACGCAAGCATCATCATTATCGGCGCCGGCCTGAGCGGCCTGTACGCGGCCCACTTGCTGGAGCGGCTGGGCGTGGCCAATGTCGTCGTGCTCGAAGCGCGCGATTTCATCGGCGGGCGTATCGCCGGCATGCAGGCAGCTGGCGGCAGCGACCGCTTCGACCTGGGCCCGGCCTGGTTCTGGCCCGAGCAGCAGTACGCGCTGCACCAGCTGGTCGACGGGCTGGGGCTGCAGCGCTTCGCCCAGTACGACCAGGGCGACATGCTGTACCAGCGCGCCGCAGGGGAGGCGCCGGTGCGCATGCGCACGTACGCGAGCGCGCCGCCATCGATGCGCCTGATTGGCGGCATGAATGCGCTGACCGATGCCTTGCACGGCACCTTGCGCAGCACGCGCATCGTCACCGGACAACAGGTGCTGCGCCTGCGCCATGCGGCCGAGCACGTCGAAGTGGCGAGCGCGGATGCGGCGGGCGCCGTCACCGCGTGGCGCGCCGGCCACGTGCTGCTGGCATTGCCGCCGCGCCTGGCTGCCGCCGGTATCGCGTACGAGCCGGCCCTGCCTGCGACGCTGGCGCGCGAGTGGACCGCCACCGCCACCTGGATGGCGCCCCATGCGAAGTACGTCGCCGTCTACGAACGGCCGTTCTGGCGCGAACAGGGCTTGTCCGGTTCGGCGCGCAGCCAGAGCGGGCCGCTGGGCGAGATCCATGATGCCTCGATGCCGGGCGGCAGCGCTGCCCTGTTTGGTTTCCTGGCCGTGCCGGCACGCACGCGCCAGCGCCTGGACGATGGGGTCTTGCTGGCGCATTGCCGGGCCCAGCTGGTACGGCTGTTCGGCCCGCAAGCGGCCGCGCCGCGCACCGATGCCATCAAGGACTGGTCGCAGGATGCGCTGACCGCCACCGCCGCCGACCTCGACGCCGGCGGCGAGCACGCTCACGCCCCGGCAGCGGCGCCTGCGGCCGGTCCCTGGCAGGGCCGCCTGACGGCCATCGCCAGCGAATGGTCGCCGCGCTTTCCCGGCTATCTGGCCGGCGCGGTCGAGGCGGCCGCTCTGGGCGTGCAAGCCTGGCAAGCGGCGCAGCAGCGCCCGGCGATTCCGTGACTTAACTCAACGAAGGAGAAATGAAGATGAAAGCCACTTACCGCGCCATGCAAGTGAGCCGCCCCGGCGTGCTGGAACTGGTCGAGCGCGCCACGCCGCTGCCTGGCGTGGGCGAAGTCTTGATCGCCGTCGAAGCCTGCGGCATCTGTGGCGCCGACAGCGCCGATATCGACGGCGCCGACCCGGCGCTGCAGCCGCCGCGCGTGCCCGGTCACGAGGTGGTCGGGCGCATCGTCGCGCTGGGCGAACACACGCCGGGCATCTGGCAAATCGGCCAGCGCGTCGGCGTCGGCCGTCTGGGCGGCCACTGCAACGCCTGCCCGCCCTGCCGCCAAGGCCGTTTCCAGTTATGTCAGGACCAGCCGTTCGTGGGCGCCAGCCGCGACGGCGGCTATGCCGAGATGATGCTGGCGCGCGCCACCGGCCTGGTATCCATTCCCGGGCAGCTTGATGCGGAAGAGGCGGCGCCCATCCTGTGCGCCGGACTCGCCACCTTCAATGCGCTCAAGAAGAGCGGGGCGCAGGCGGGCGATACGGTCGCCATCCTGGGCATCGGCGGCCTGGGGCATATGGCCTTGCAGTATGCGCGCCGCATGGGCTTCAAGGTGGTGGCGATCGGGCGCGGCGGCGATATTGCGCAGGACGCGCTGGAGCTGGGCGCGCACGTGTATGTCGACAGCCTGACCGAGGATGCGGCCGCCGTGCTGCAAGCGCATGGCGGGGCGCAGGCGGTCATCACCACCGTCTCCAGCGCGGCCGCCGTGACGGCGCTGATGGATGGCCTGGCGCCAGCCGGACGGCTGGTCGTGCTGGGCGCGGGCAAGGATCCGCTGCTCGTGTCTTCCGGTAAATTGGTGGTGGGCGAACGCGGCGTGCTCGGCTCGATCACCGGCACGCCGTATGACAATGAAAAGACGCTTGCTTTCAGCGTGCTGGCCGACGTGCGTCCGCGTATCGTAACCATGCCGCTGGAACGTGCGGCCGAAGCCTGTCAGCGCATGCAGTCCGGGGACGTCAAGTTCCGCATGGTGCTGACCATGTTGCCGAAGGCCTAGGCATTCTCTTCAAGTCTGCGGTGCCGTTGCCTGCTCCAGGTCGTCGAGCCAGCGTATCGCCTGTTCGCGGCTGGCGCCGCACATCTCTGCCGACGGCTGCAATCCTGCGCAGAACGCCGGCCGTTCCGGCTGTCCGAAAATGCGGCAGCGGCTATCGTCTCCCAGCTGCACGCAGCGGACGCCAGCGGGTTTCCCGTTCGGCATGCCCGGTATCGGACTGGTGATGGAGGGAGCGATGCAGCACGCTCCGCAGTGGTCGCGGCAGTTCATGGTTATTCTTTAGTGGACGACCAGCTTGCCATCCGGCTGCCAGGGAGCAGGCGCAGGACGGCATGGCGATGGCTGGAAAGGGATCAGGGGCCGACAGTATAGCAAGTCGGCGCGGCCTGCCGCTTCCCGCCGCTTGCCTAGCGCACGATGCTGACGCGCTTGCCCGACAAAGTGCGGCGGGCCGGATCGCCATGCACGGTGATGCGGCCGGAACCGCTGGCGCGGGCGTTGACTTCATTCTGGACGGTCACGTCGATGTCGCCGGAACCGTTGCTCGCCAGATAGGCAACGTCGCTGCGCAGGGCAGCCAGGTTGATGTCGCCCGAGCCATTCACGTTGGCGTCGAGACGCTGCACGGCGCCGCTGGCGCTGATGCTGCCCGAGCCGTTGACGGCCACGTTGACGCGTTCGCCGCGTACATTGCCCAGCTGTATGCTGCCCGAACCGTTTTGCACCGCGTCCGTGTTGCCGCTGGCGAGGGCCGCCGCGTTGATGCTGCCCGAGCCATAGTTGGCCACGTCGAAGCGTCCCACCGTGCCCGACAGTTCGCTCTTCATCGAACCGCGCTGCTCCAGGCTGAAATCGTCGCCATTGAAACCGCTGGCCACCAGGCGGCCCGAGCCGGAAATGGTGATCTTCTTCAATTGCGGCGTCGTATAGATGACGTGGATACCATTGCTGCTGCGAATGTTCGTATCACTCCAGATGCGCAGGGTATTGCCGCTCACTTCGCTGTGGATGCGCGGCTGCAGATTGCTGTCCGCTTCGATCACCAGCGATGTGGCCGGCCCCACGCGCACGTCGATCTTGATATCGATGCGCTTCATGCTGTCGATGTCGAGCGTGTTGATGTTGCTGACCTGGCGCACGTCGCGGCTCACTTGCTCGTTGCCCTGGATGGCATTGCCACCCGAATCGGCATGGCGCACTTCGCCATCGTTGGGGTGGATGACGATGGCGCAACCGCCGAGGGCAAGAGCACAGCACAGGGCCAGCAAGGTACGCATGGTGTTTCCTTTATGATTGTTTTAATGTGGGAAAAAGCCGGCTGCCGCGCCGCGGCTGCCGTGCCGTCGATGACAAGGTAGCAAATCCGACACGCTTGCTCAGTGGAAATGCGATGAACTGCGCAAAACGGGGGCTGAAACGCATTCTGCTTCTTTTGGCGCGACAGGTCCTGCGCCAGAGGAGGTGCCGCCAACGTTGACACGGAGCGTACAATACCCGTGTTCAGCATACGGGGCGGTGCCCCGCGTCGCCCGTGCTTGACCTTGCCCGTAGACAGGGCTACTATTAATGACTCAAAAGTAAGTTATTTGGAAAGACACATGCAAGCCCCGATTGATACCAAGCCCCGCTGGGAGCGGCGCAAGGATGCCCGCCCGCAGGAATTGCTCGCCGCCGCCCTCGACCTGTTTGTCGAACGGGGCTTTGCATCGACGCGCCTGGAAGATGTGGCCAAGCGGGCGGGCGTGTCGAAAGGCACCCTGTACCTGTACTTTGAGAATAAACAAGAGCTGTTCAAAGCCGTCGTGCGCGACAATATCGTGCAGTCGATCGGCGAGGCGGAAGACAGCATGGCCGCTTCGGACAGCAGCAGCGCCGAATTGTTGCGCAAGGTAATGATGCAGTGGTGGGAAGAATTCGGCGCCACCAAACTGGCCGGTTTGACCAAGCTGATGCTGGCCGAAGCGAACAATTTCCCGGAACTGGCGCAGTTTTACAACGAAGAAGTCGTCGCGCGCGGCAATGGACTGATCGTCAGTCTGCTGGAACGGGGCATGCAGCGGGGCGAATTCCGCCAGATCGATCCCGTGCTGGTCAGCACCATCCTCAGCGCACCCGTCACCATGCTCATGATGTGGACGCACTCCTTCGTGCCGTGCGAGGTCAAGGATATCGATCCGCTCGCCTATATGGATGCTTTTATCGACATGAGCTTGCGCAGCCTGCAGGCGGAGGCGCCCGGGAAAAGCTGATGCACCGGGCCTGGCTACTACCGTTCAGTTACCCCTTTTCCAAGGTTCGCCCCCCCAAATCTGCAGATCGTCGCAAATTTCCTCCATTCCCCGCCTTTATGGTTAACATGTGCTTTCAGCCAGTTCAACGATAAAATGGCGGATTATTACTTCACTTACCGAGTCCAAAGATGAATATCGAACAAGCCCGCTTCAATATGATCGAACAGCAGATCCGTCCATGGGACGTACTGGATATCGACGTGCTGGAGCTGTTGAACGTGGTCAAGCGTGAAAATTTCGTGCCGGCCGCCTATAAAAACCTGGCCTTCGTCGATACGGAAATTCCACTGGGCGGCGGCGAATGCATGTTCACGCCAAAGCTGGAAGCGCGTATTTTGCAAGACGTAGCCGTCAAGAAGCATGAAAATGTGCTGGAAATCGGCACCGGCAGCGGTTACATGGCCGCGTTGCTGGCGCACAAGGCGCGTCATGTGACGAGCGTGGAAATCGTTCCCCAATTGAAAGCCCTGGCCGAGCAGAACCTGGCCGCCAACGGCGTGACCAACGTGACCGTGGAACTGGGCGACGGCGCCCAGGGCTGGAGCAAGGGTGCACCCTACGACGTGATCGTCGTGTCCGGCGCCCTGGCCGTGCTGCCGGAAGCGCTGTTGCAACAAGTCAAAGTCGGCGGCCGCATCCTGGCGATCATCGGCGAAGCGCCGATCATGTCGGCGCACCTGATCACGCGCAGCTCGGACAAAGCCTATGACACGCGCAAGCTGTTTGAAACCAATGTCACGCCGCTGCAAGCTGTGGCACCGTCGCATTTCCAGTTCTGAGGCGACCGATTCGATGGAGCATTTGAGTGCACCGCAGCTGGCCGCCTGGCTGGCTGACCCTTCCCGCCCGCGTCCGTTCTTGCTGGACGTGCGGGAACAATGGGAGTTCGACCTGTGCCACCTCGACGGTGCCACCTTGATGCAGATGAACTCGATTCCCGCGCGCATCGATGACCTCGATGAAGACGCCGAAATCGTCTGCATTTGCCATCACGGCATGCGCAGCATGCAAGTGGCGGCCTTCCTGGAGCGCAATGGTTTTGGCAAGATCAGTAATTTGACGGGCGGCGTGCATGCCTGGGCGCTGCAAGTCGACAGCGCCATGCCGAAATACTAAGTGAATTCGCAGTAGATGCACTTCCAGGCATGTTTTCCTGCATGCCTGCGGAGGCCTGTACCCCGCTCCTGCCGGCGCGGCCGCCAGGCAGGCTGTAACCGATTTTTGATTCCATCAACTTTTGACGACTCCAACGGAGAAATGCAATGCGGAAACCCCTTATCGCCGTGCTGATGACCAGCGCCTTTGTCTCGATGACATGCTCGCTGCAAGCGCAGGCGGCCGATCTCATCCAGGTGTACCAGCAGGCGCTGGCCAATGACGCGCAGTACGCCAGTGCGCGCGCGGCCCTGTCTGCCGGGATGGAGCGGGTTCCGCAGGGGCTGGCAGGCTTGCTGCCGCAAATCTCCGCCTCGGGCAGCAATACGCGCGGCAATCAGGAACAGATTATCCAGAACAATGGCGGCAACAAGATCACTTCGCCGTCCGTCAACGTCCGCGCGAACAGCTACAACCTGACCCTGGCGCAGCCGCTGTTCCGCTGGGACCGTTGGGAAACCTACCAGCAAAGCAAGCTGGCGCAGGCGATTGCCGAAGCGCAATTTGCGCAAGTCCAGCAAGACTTGATCACGCGCGTGGCGCAAGCGTATTTCGACGTATTGAGTGCGCAAGACAACCTGGGCGCCACGCAGGCGCAAAAAGTGGCCACGACGGAGCAGTTGGCATCGGCCAAGCGCAACTTCGAAGTCGGCACGCAAACAATTACCGACACGCACGAAGCGCAAGCGGCCTACGACTTGGTCGTGGCGCAGGAATTTGCCGCCATCAATGACCTGGCCAACAAGCGCAGCGCCCTGCAAACCATCATCGGCGAAGCGCCGACGAGCCTGGCGCCGATGCGCGCGGGCGTGGTCATCAGCGCGCCGGAACCGGCCGCCATCGAGCCGTGGGTGAGCTCGGCGGAAGAGCAGAACTACAGCGTCGTCACGGCCCAGTTCAACGTGGAATCGGCCAAGCGCGACATCGGCCGCAACCGCGCCGGCCACTATCCGACCCTGGATCTGATCGCCAACACGGGCCACACCTACACGTCCGGTGGCGGCAATGGTAGCGGCAATAACAACAACGCCATCGGCGTGCAGTGGAGCATCCCCATCTTCAGCGGCTTTGCCGTGACGAGCAAGGTGCGCGAATCGATCGCGCTGGAAAACAAGGCCCGCAACGATCTGGAAACGGCACGCCGCACGGCATCGCAAGGCGCGCGCCAGGCTTTCCTCGGCGTCAATAGCGGCCTGGCGCAAGTCAAGGCGCTGGAAGCGGCGGAAGTGTCGAGCAAGTCGGCGCTGGAGTCGAACCAGCTCGGCTATCAAGTGGGCGTGCGCATCAATATCGACGTCTTGAATGCGCAGAAACAATTGTTCTCGACGCAAAAAGACCTGTCGAAAGCCCGCTACGACACCATCATGAACGGCTTGCGCCTGAAGGCCGCGGCCGGCACCCTGAAGGAAACGGACTTGATGCCCGTCAACGCCTTGCTCGTCAAGTAAGCGCGCTCTGCTCTACATGAAAACCAGCCCCGGCAACGGCGCTGGTTTTTTTTCGCCTTGACGTGTGCTCACACGGCGCGGCTGTTGGCGAACTGGGTCAGCACGACACCGGCCACCACCAGGCCCGCGCCGGCCCAGTGCAGCGGAGAAATATGTTTGACGGCAAAACCCAGCAAGCCGTAGCGGTCGATGGCCAGCGCGGCCAGCATCTGCCCGCCGATGACGGCCGCCATGAAGGGGCCGGAACCCATGCGCGGCGCCAGCATCAGCGCGGCCGTAATATAAAACACGCCGGCCGCGCCACCGAGCCAGGACCAGCCCGGCCCGCGCACGGCGAGGTGCAAATCGGGCGCCGGCACCCGCCAGGCCAGCATCACGAGCGACGCGAGCACGGCGCTGACGGCCAGCGAGGCGATGGTGGCCCACAGCGGGTGGCCCAGATTGCGGCCCAGCGCCGCATTCGCGCCCGCCTGGAAAGGGACGACGGCGCCGGCCAGCATGGCCAGCGGGGCAAACAAGGTGATCCATCCGTGCATGTGCGACTCCCTGCGTGTTGAGTTGATGGCGTCATCGTATTATGCTGTCATGATTAAATCCAATTCGTATTTTGTCATTAAACTATGCACCAAATGAATAATTTGCGCGCCGTCGATTTGAACTTGCTGGTAATCCTCGAAGCGCTGCTGAGCGAGCGCCATCTGTCGCGCGCGGCGGAACGCCTGCACATGAGCCAGCCAGCCGTCAGCCATGCGCTGGCGCGCCTGCGCCATCTGCTCGACGACCCGCTGCTGCTGCGCGGCAAGGGCGGTTTCCAGCCGACGGCGCGCGCACTGGCGCTGGCGCGGCCGCTGGCCGAAGCCCTGCAAAGCGTGCGCTCCGTGCTCGGTGGCGCTGTCTTCGACGCGGCCACGGCGCAGCGCGGGTTTCGCCTGGCCATGTCGGATTACGGTGCGGCATTGATCTTGCCCGCTTTGCTGCGGCGTTTGCGCGTGGAAGCGCCCGGCATCGACGTGGCCGTCAGCTATGCCAGCCGTTCTGCCGTGATGGCCGGCGTGCAGGATGGCGAGATCGATCTGGCGCTGGGCGTGTTCCCGCAACTGCCCGAGCAGTTGCATAGAGAAACTTTATTCGAGGAAACGTTCGTTTGCGCACTCGATCCGGCCAGCCTGGCGTCGGGCGAATCCTTGAGCTTGCAGACCTATCTGGCGCGCCCCCATGTGCTGGTGGCGTCCGGCGAAGGCGGCATGGCGGCCGAAGTCGACGCGGCGCTGGCGCAGCTGGGCCAGGCGCGCCGCATCGCCGTGCGCGTGCCGTACTGGACGGTCGCACCGGATGTCGTGATGGGGACGGATTTGATCCTGACGGTGGCGCGGCGCGCCTTGCACGGCAGCGTGGCGCAAGGGCTGGCGCTGTGCTCCGCGCCGTTTGCCATCGCACCGTTTGCGTTTGAAGCGATACGGCACCGCCGCACGGACGGCGATGCGGGCATCGCCTGGCTGCGCGCGGCCATTGCGTCGGCCGCCGGGCCAGGCTGACGTCTTACAGGCCGGCGCCCTGGCCGTCGAACTTGCGTTCGATCAATTCGATCTTGTAGCCATCCGGATCGGTGATGAAGGCGATGACCGTGTTGCCGCCCTTGACGGGGCCCGGTTCGCGCGTGACGTTGCCGCCATTCGCGCGTGCCGCGTCGCAAGCGGCGACGATATCGTCGGCCGAGATGGCGATGTGGCCATACGCCGTGCCCAGCTCGTAGCTGGTGGTGCCATAGTTATACGTCAGTTCCAGTTCCGCGTGGTCGGGATTCGAACCATAGCCGACGAAGGCCAGCGTGTACTGGTATTCCGGATTGTCGCTGGTGCGCAGCAATTTCATGCCCAGGACGTTCGTGTAAAAGTCGATGGAGCGCTGCAGGTCGCCGACCCGTAACATGGTGTGCAAAATACGCATCGTAAATCCTTGATATGAATAGGGGAATGGCAGGATTTTATGCGTTTTACGGCTTTCTTGCCGAGACAGCCCCGGCTGCCCTGGTGGCAGGACAGCCGCGGACGGTGACGTTAGTGCCTCTGGAATTACTCCAGACGGGCGTCCAGCGTGATTTCCGTGGCCAGCAACTTCGATACGGGGCAACCGAGCTTGGCGCGCAGGGCCGCGTCCTGGAACGCTTCGTCGGTGGCGCCGGGAATGGTGGCCACCAGGGTCAGGTGCACGGCCGTGATGGCATAGCTGCCATCGATTTTTTCCAGGCTGACGTCGGCCGTGGTTTTCAGGGCCGTGGCGCGCAAGCCCGCCTCGCCCAGTTGGCCGGACAGGGCCATGGTGAAGCAGGCCGCGTGGGCCGCGCCGATCAGTTCTTCCGGATTGCTGCCGGGACCATCTTCGAAGCGCGTGTTGAAACCATAGGCCACATTGTCGAGTGCGCCGCTTTGGGTGGAAATAAATCCTTTGCCATCCTTAAGGCCGCCACTCCAGACGGCTGATCCTGTTTTTTTCATGATGTACTCCTTGCGTGGTTCGAAGGTCCATCATGCGCGTGGCATCCTTGCCCTTCCGTTCGTTGTGCCACACAGGGGGCGCATGCGCGGCGCCAATGTGTTCACGGCGCCGGCGTGACGCGCCAGATGACATTGCCCACGTCGTCCGCCACCAGCAGCGCGCCTGCCTTGTCGACGGCCACGCCGACGGGGCGTCCTTGCGCCTTGCCGTTGCTGTCGAGGAAACCGGCGACGACGTCCTGCGGCGGCCCGCTGGGTACGCCATCGGCGAAGGGCACATAAATGACTTTATAGCCGCTGAAGGGCTTGCGGTTCCACGAGCCGTGCTGGCCGATGAAGGCGCCGCCCCGGTAGCGTTCCGGCAGCAGGGTGGCATCATAAAACGCCAGTCCCAGCGAGGCCGTATGCGCGCCCAGCGCGTAGTCGGGTGCAACAGCCGTGGCCACCAGTTCGGGACGGGGCGGCTTGACCCGCGCATCGACGTGCTGGCCGAAATAACTGTAGGGCCAGCCATAAAAGGCGCCGTCCTTGACGGACGTCATGTAGTCGGGCACCAGGTCGTTGCCCAGCTCGTCGCGCTCATTGACGGCCGTCCACAGGGCGCCCGTCCTGGGCTGCCAGGCCAGGCCGACGGGGTTGCGCAAGCCCGTCGCATACACGCGGGCCTTGCCCGTCGCGCGCGTGAATTGCCAGATGGCGGCGCGGCCATCTTCGGCCGCCATGCCGTTTTCGCCCACGTTGCTGTTCGAACCGACGGCAACATAGAGAAATTTGCCGTCGGGGCTGGCGATGACGTTCTTGGTCCAGTGGTGATTGATGGGGCCGCCCGGCAAATCCATCACCTTGACGCCGGGCGCCGTGATGGCTGTCTGGCCTTCCTTGTAAGGAAAACGCATCAAGGCGTCGGCATTGGCGATGTACAGCTCGTTACCCACCAGGGCCATGCCGAACGGCGAGTTCAGTCCTTGCAGGAACACGCTGCGCGTCTGCGCCACGCCACTCGCGTCGACGCCGCGCAGCAGGGTGATGCGGTTGGCGCTGGGCGTGGCCGCGCCCGCCTTTTTCATCTGCATCTGCATGATCGCGCCCTTGATGCCCTTGCTGTCGTCCGGTTTCGGCGGGGCGTTCGTTTCCGCCACGAGCACGTCGCCATTCGGCAAGACGTACAGCCAGCGCGGATGGTCGAGGTCGCGCGCATACGCATGGATGGCCAGGCCCGCCGCGACAGCGGGGTGCTGCGCTGCCGTCCAGCGCTGCACGGGGGCGACGTTGACGGTAGGAATCAGTTGTTTGTCCGGTGCGGGCAGGGTGGGCTGCGGGCCGAAGCCCACGGGCATGGCGGGCGCCTGGGCATGGGCGAGATGGGCGCCGCAGGCAGCGGCCAGCAGGAAGGAACGGGCGTAACGGTGCATGGCGTACTCCGGAGCATGAACAGTGCGGGTAGCAGAGCGTGACAGTTGGAGTCAGCGCGCCTTCTTTGGTTCCAGTTGCGCGTCGGGACGGGCTTGCTGCGGCGCGGCGGGCTTGACCTTTTCCACGCCCGGCTGGGCGTGCAGGTCCGTATCGACCAGTCCCTGCTCCAGGTCGCTGGCCGCTTGCTGCATGATCTTGCGTGGGCGCACGTTCTGCGCATCGGGCGATTCGTCGCGCTCGTGCGGCAGACGGTCGATGCCGTCATTCTTGACCTTTTCATCGGTATTGATCTTGCGTTCGCTATGCTGGGTAACCATATGGCCTCCTGACAGAAGAATTGACGTGGGATCAGTGTCCTGCCGCAGCCAGGCTGCCTGCAAGCGGATTTGTCCATCCAGGGAGCGCTGGCGCACGCATGGATGATTCTTTTTCTGCGCTACACTGCGTGCAACACCAAGAACGCCCCTTGCGGGCACACGGCAGCCGCACTATACTGTGGATATATACAGTATCATGCGATGGCGGCGTGCGACGCGACAGCCTGGGGCGGCTTGCCACCGAATTCATTACCGAGATTTTTATGCCCGTCGATAACTACGCCGACCAGCGAGCCGAACAGCCAGCCGCGACCTTGCCAGCCCCGGGCGAGCGCTTCAACCTGGGCGCCAAGACCATTGCCCTGGTCGTGCGCCAGAATACGGATGGCATTGCCGAACCCGTGAAAAGTATCGTCGATTTCCTGCAAGTGCTGGGCCACACGGTGGTCTTCGAGGCGGAGACGGCCGCGCACCTGAACCTGGCGTTTCCCGGCGTGCGCGCCATGTCGCCGGCCGAGATCGGCGCCGCCGCCGATTGCGCCATCGTCATGGGCGGCGATGGCACCATGCTGGGCATTGCGCGCCAGCTGGCGCCATTCGACGTCCCCTTGATCGGTATCAATCAGGGGCGCCTGGGTTTCATGACCGATATTCCGCTTGAGCGCATGCTGCCCGTGCTGGCGCAAATTCTCGGCGGCCGCTTCAAGGCCGAGCGCCGCACTTTGCTCGAAGGCAGCGTGCTGCGCGACGGCGAGTCGATTCACGTGGGCATGGCCGTCAACGATGTCGTCGTCTCGCGCGGCGGCGGCGCCGGCATGGCCGAATTGCGCGTCGAGGTCGACGGTCACTTCATGTACAACCAGCGTTCGGATGGCTTGATCATTTCCACGCCCACGGGCTCGACCGCGTATTCGCTGTCGGCCGGCGGCCCGCTGCTGCATCCGACCCTGGGCGGCATCGTGCTCGTGCCGATCGCCCCGCATGCGCTGTCGAACCGCCCCATCGTCTTGCCCGATTCCAGCCAGATCGTCGTGGAAATCGTGCGCGGGCGCGATATCAGCGTCAATTTCGACATGCAGACCTTTGCCAGCCTGGTGCAGCAAGACCGCATCCTCATCCGCCGTTCGCCCCATACGATTACCTTCCTGCATCCGGAAGGGTGGAGCTACTACAACACCCTGCGTGAAAAACTGCACTGGAATGAGTACCCGTCGGGCGAGGGCAAGCTCAGCTAATAGTTTCTTCACCTCAACCCGCGGTGCGCCGCCTAACCACAGAAGCCATGCTCCATACACTGTCCATTCGCGATTTTGTCATTGTCGATACCATTGAACTGGAATTTTCCGCCGGCTTCAGCGTGCTGACGGGCGAGACGGGCGCCGGCAAGTCCATCCTCATCGATGCGCTGACTTTGGCGCTGGGCGGGCGCGGCGACGCCAGCGTGGTGCGCGAAGGCGCGGCCAAGGCCGACATCACGGCCGATTTTTCCGTCAGCGAAGTGGCGCAGGCCTGGCTGGTGGCGCATGAATTCGCCAACGACGATGGCGGCGCCCTGCTGCGCCGCGTGATCGACAATGCGGGCCGCTCGAAGGCGTATATCAACGGCATTCCCGCCACGGCCGCCCAGCTGCGCGAACTGGGCGACATGCTGGTCGATATCCACGGCCAGCACGCGCACCAGTCCTTGCTGAAAAGCGAAGCGCAGCGTGCCTTGCTCGACGGCCAGGCGACGGCGCGCGAAGCGGGCGCGGAGCAGGATGCGCGGCAAGTGGCGGCGCTGCACAAGCGCTGGCGCGCCCTCGTGCGCCAGCGCGAGGAATTCGAAACGAATGCCGCCAACGTGCTGTACGAGCGCGAACGCCTGGAATGGCAAGTGGGCGAACTGGAAAAGCTGGCCGCCAAGCCCGGCGAATGGACGGAGATCACGAACGAGCACAGCCGCCTGTCGCACGCGGCCAGCCTGCTGGAAGGGGCGCAGGAAGCCCTGGCGATCATTTCCGAGTCGGAAGACCATCCGATCGTGTCGCAACTGTCGGCCCTGAACCAGAAGCTGGGCAAGCTCGTGTCCGTCGATGCGGAATTGCAGCCGATCGTCGACCTGATCGAGTCGTCGCGCATCCAGCTGCAGGAATCCGTGTACGCGCTGAACAATTACCTGGACCGCGTGGAACTGGATCCGGAGCGTCTGCACCAGCTCGACGCGCGCATGGAAGCCATGCACAGCACGGCCCGCAAATTCCGCGTCACGCCAGAAGAATTGCCGGAGGAACACGCCAAGCTGTCGGAAAAGCTGCAGCACCTGGCCGACGCTTCCGATATCGAGGGCTTGCTGCGCCAGGAAGCGAAGATCGAGGCCGAGTACCGCGCCGTGGCCGAGCGATTGTCCGCCACGCGCCGCGCCGCCGCCCTGGAGCTGGGGCAAGCCGTCACGCGCGCCATGCAGGAACTGAGCATGACGGGCGGCAGCTTCGAAATCGCGCTGCACCCGTGCGATCCGGCCGCCCACGGCCTCGAGCAAGTCGAGTTTCTCGTTGCAGGCCATGCGGGCACGGCGCCACGTTCGCTGGCCAAGGTGGCCTCCGGCGGTGAACTGGCGCGTATCGCGCTGGCCATTTCCGTCATCACTTCGCACGCCACGACCACGCCGACCCTGATCTTCGACGAGGTCGACAGCGGCATCGGCGGCGCCGTCGCCGAAGTCGTAGGGCGCTTGCTGAAACGCCTGGGGCAGGGACGGCAAGTGCTGTGCGTGACCCACTTGCCGCAAGTGGCGAGCCAGGCCAATCAGCATTTCCAAGTAGCAAAAAGCACCCTGGACAACGGCAAGACGGCGTCGCGCATCGACATGCTCGACGCCAAGGCCAGGGTGGAAGAAGTGGCGCGCATGCTGGGCGGCCTGGAAATCACGGCCACCACGCGCAAGCATGCCCGCGAATTGCTGGCGATTTGAACGCAGGCCTAAATCCGGGGTCAGACCCCCGGACGCGTTAGCGCTGAGCTTGACGTTAGCGGCATTGAGGGTCTGACCCCCGATGTTGACGCAATGTAACTATAATAACTGCCTAATCCATCCAACGCCTTCGAAGAGCCTTCATGTCATTTCAAACAGAACCGCCGTACACGCATGGCAGCATCGACCGCAGCGCCGTGGTGCTGGTCAACCTGGGCACGCCCGATGCACCGACCTCGTCGGCCGTGCGGCGCTACCTGAAGCAATTTTTGTCGGACCCGCGCGTGGTGGAGATTCCCCGCCTCGTCTGGTGGTTCATCCTGAACCTGATCATCCTGCCCTTCCGCTCGGGCCAGTCGGCCAAGAAATACGCATCGATCTGGACGCGCGAGGGCTCGCCCCTGAAAGTGCACACGCAAAAGCAGGCGAAACTGCTGGCCGGCGCCCTGGCCGAACGTGGCCACGATGGTGTGACCGTGGCCATGGCCATGCGCTACGGTTCGCCTTCCTTGCCCGAGGTGCTGGCCCAGCTGAAAAGCGAAGGCTGCGAACGCATCGCCATCCTGCCGGCGTATCCGCAATATTCGGGCACGACGACGGGTTCCATCTACGACGCCGTATTCGCCCATTACGCTACCGTGCGCAATGTGCCGGAATTGCGTTTCATCAAGCAATATCACGAGCACGACACGTATATCGACGCCTTGCGCGATTCCGTGCTGAACCACTGGGAAGCGCATGGCCGTCCGGAAAAACTGGTGATGAGCTTTCATGGCGTGCCCAAGCGCACCTTGCTGCTGGGCGACCCCTACCACTGCCAATGCCTGAAAACGGCGCGATTGCTGGCAGAAAAACTGAAATTAACTAAAGAGCAATACGTGGTGACCTTCCAGTCGCGCTTCGGCAAGGCCGAATGGCTGCAGCCGTACACGGCGCCCACCCTGGTGGCGCTGGCGCAGCAGGGCGTCAAGCGCGTCGATCTGCTGTGTCCTGGCTTTACCAGCGATTGCCTGGAGACGCTGGAAGAGATCGCCATGGAAGCCAAGCATGATTTCGAGACGGCCGGCGGCCAGCACTTCCATTACATCGCCTGCCTGAACGAAACGCCGGCCTGGATCGCGGGCATGGCGGAAATTGCGGAGCAGCATATGATCGGCTGGCCGACGATGAAGACGGCGCCGCAGCGCGACGCGGACAAGAAGGCGGGCGAGCAGGCGCGCGCGGCGGCGCTGGCACTGGGCGCGGCGAATTAAAGATAATTAATTTTTTCACAATCAAAAGCCGCGCTTGCGCGGCTTTGTCATGTGTGGCGCGACAAAAGTACTATCCAGATAGCAACGCCGCCAGTGGCGATGGCCGTGGCGGGGCTGGTAGAATGCCCGCTTTGCCGGGGGAAGCCTGGAAAATCAAGGGGGCGCGCACGGCTCACTGGCCGAAATGGGTCGCCTTTTGTAATAAGCTGTAACATGAATCGCTGTAATTCTGGTTTTGCCGTGTATACCCCTTGAAACAATAGGATATAGCCCCATCTGCCCGTTAGTGTTGTAAAGATAGTTAGACTAACTCATTTAAGTCATTGATTGTAGGAGCTTTCTAGATGCAAGATCAGGAAAACCAAGCTGTACCTAATCCGCAAGCGGACGCCGCGGCGACTGCCCCATCGACTCCCGCAGAGCCTACTTTGGAAGAGCAGCTGGCGAGTACCGAAGCGCGTCTTGCAGAGATGCACGATGCCTTCATGCGCGCCAAGGCCGATGGCGAAAATATTCGCCGCCGTGCGCAGGAAGATGTTGCTAAAGCGCATAAATTCGCAGTGGAAAGCTTTGCCGAAGCCATGGTGCCGGTGAAAGACAGCCTGGAAACGGCGCTGACGGTGGAAGCACCGACCATCGAATCGCTGAAAGAAGGCGTCGAGATGACCCTGAAGCAACTGAACGCCGCGTTCGAGCGTAACCGCCTGGTGGAAGTCTTGCCAGTGCAGGGCGAAAAGCTCGATCCGATGAAACACCAGGCCGTTGCCGTGGTGCCAGCGGAGCAGGAAGCGAACACCATCGTGTCAGTCTTGCAAAAGGGCTATATGATTGCGGACCGCCTGCTGCGTCCAGCCATTGTCACGACCGCGCAAGCAAAATAATCAGAGTGCGGCATCAAGCAAGCCTTGAAACCATGCCGCTTTGCCACATATAAGAACCATCTGAAATCTAGCAAATAAAAGGAAAAAAATCATGGGTAGAATTATCGGTATCGATCTGGGAACCACGAATTCCTGCGTTTCCATCATGGAAAACGGTCAACCAAAGGTAATCGAAAACGCTGAAGGCGCACGCACGACGCCGTCGATTATTGCTTATCAAGAAGATGGCGAAATTCTCGTCGGCGCGCCAGCGAAACGCCAGGCCGTGACCAATCCGAAAAACACGCTGTACGCAGTCAAGCGTCTGATCGGTCGCAAGTTCGACGAAAAAGAAGTGCAAAAAGACATCGCGCTGATGCCGTATCAAATCATGAAAGCCGACAACGGCGATGCATGGATCGGCGTACGCGACAAAAAACTGGCGCCGCCGCAAATTTCGGCTGAAGTCCTGCGCAAGATGAAAAAAACGGCAGAAGACTACCTCGGTGAAGAAGTCACCGAAGCCGTCATCACCGTGCCTGCCTACTTCAACGACTCGCAGCGTCAAGCCACCAAGGATGCCGGCCGTATCGCTGGCCTGGACGTCAAGCGCATCATCAACGAGCCAACCGCGGCAGCGCTGGCGTTCGGCCTGGACAAGACCGAAAAAGGCGATCGTAAAATCGCCGTGTATGACCTGGGTGGCGGTACGTTCGACGTGTCGATCATCGAAATCGCAGATGTTGATGGCGAGAAACAATTTGAAGTGCTGTCGACCAACGGCGACACCTTCCTGGGCGGCGAAGACTTCGACCAGCGCGTCATCGATTACATCATCGACGAGTTCAAGAAGATCAACGGCATCGACCTGAAAAAAGATCCGATCGCCCTGCAGCGCATCAAGGCTTCGGCCGAGCGCGCGAAGATCGAATTGTCGTCGTCGCAGCAAACCGAGATCAACGAGCCGTACATCGCCATGGCGAACGGCGCACCGGTCCACTTGAACCTGAAGATGACCCGCGCCAAGCTGGAATCGCTGGTGGAAGAGCTGATCACGGCCACGATGGAACCATGCCGCACCGCCATCAAAGATGCTGGCGTGAAAGTGTCGGACATCGATGACATCATCCTGGTCGGCGGTATGACCCGTATGCCGAAGGTGCAGGAAAAAGTGAAGGAATTCTTCGGCAAGGATCCACGCAAGGACGTGAACCCGGACGAAGCCGTTGCCGTAGGTGCAGCGATTCAAGGTTCGGTCCTGTCGGGCGAACGCAAGGACTTGCTGTTGCTGGACGTCACCCCTCTGTCCCTGGGTATCGAAACCCTGGGCGGCGTGATGACCAAGATGATCCACAAAAACACGACGATTCCGACCAAGTTCAGCCAAGTGTTCTCGACGGCCGACGACAACCAGCCTGCGGTGACCATCAAGGTCTTCCAGGGTGAGCGCGAAATCGCCGCCGGCAACAAAGGTCTGGGCGAATTCAATCTGGAAGGCATCCCGCCAGCATCGCGCGGCACGCCACAGATCGAAGTGACCTTCGACATCGACGCCAACGGCATCTTGCATGTCGGCGCGAAAGACAAGGCCACCGGCAAGGAAAACAAGATCACGATCAAGGCCAATTCCGGCTTGACCGAGGCTGAAATCCAGAAGATGGTGAAAGACGCCGAGCTGAACGCGGAAGAAGACAAGAAGGTCAAAGAATTGGCCGAGTCGCGCAACCAGGCCGATGCTCTGGTACACTCGACCCGGAAATCCTTGACCGAATACGGCGACAAGCTGGACGCGGGCGAGAAAGAGAAGATCGAAGCGGCGATCACCGACCTGGAAGCAAGCATCAAGGCCGGCGACAAGGCTGAGATCGACGCCAAGGTGGAAGCACTGTCGAGCGCATCGCAGAAACTGGGCGAAAAAATGTATGCCGACATGCAAGCGCAGCAAGCTGCCGGCGGCGCGGAAGGTGCACAGCAAGCTGCTGGCGCATCGGACGCAGGCGCCAAGCAGGACGACGTTGTTGACGCTGACTTCAAGGAAGTCAAAGACAGCAAGTAATTGTCTTGCGCTCCCATGAACCGGGGGCAGCCGGGCTGAACGCTACATCGCGGGATTAGCCGCGAAGACCGGCCGAGCCGAGTCGCTGCCCAGTGCAGCACTCGACTCGGCTTTTTCGTGTAATTTTTACATCAGTAGATAGACTGCAAGGTGCCGACAACATGGCAAAGCGTGATTTTTACGAGACACTCGGTGTCGCAAAAAATGCTTCGGAAGAAGAGATCAAAAAGTCTTACCGTAAACTGGCGATGAAATACCATCCGGACCGCAATCCGGATAGCAAGGAATCGGAAGAAAAGTTTAAGGAAGTCAAAGAAGCCTACGAGATGCTGACCAATCCGGAAAAGCGCGATGCGTATGACCGTTACGGTCACGCCGGCGTGGACCCGAACATGGGCGGCGGTGGCGGCTTCGGCGGCGGTGCTGGCGGCTTTGCCGACAGCTTCGGCGATATCTTCGGCGACATCTTTGGCGGTGGCGGTGGACGCAGCCGCAATGCGGGGCCACAGGTGTACCGTGGCGCCGACTTGCGCTACAACCTGGAAATTACGCTGGAGCAAGCTGCGCACGGCTTCGACACGACGATTCGCGTGCCGAGCTGGGACAAGTGCGACACTTGTCATGGCAGCGGCGCCAAGCCGGGCACCTCGCCCACCACCTGCGGTACTTGCGGTGGTCACGGTCAGGTGCGCATGCAGCAAGGTTTCTTCAGCATCCAGCAAACCTGCCCGAAATGCCATGGCAGCGGCAAGGTCATCACCGACCCCTGCACGCCATGCGGCGGCGCCGGTCGCATCAAGCGCAACAAGACGCTGGAAGTCAAAATTCCAGTCGGTATCGACAACGGCATGCGTATCCGTTCGTCCGGCAACGGCGAACCGGGCACTAATGGCGGCCCGTCGGGCGACCTGTATGTGGAAATCCACATCAAGCCGCACGCCGTGTTCCAGCGTGAAGGCGACGACCTGCATTGCGAAATGCCGATCTCGTTCACCAAGGCAGCTTTGGGCGGCGAAATCGAAGTGCCTACCCTGAACGGCAAAGTGTCGTTCACGATCCCGGAAGGCACCCAGTCGGGCAAGACCTTCCGCCTGAAAGGCAAGGGCATCAAGGGCGTGCGCTCCGGTTACGCGGGCGACCTGTTCTGCCACGTGGCCATCGAAACACCGGTGAAACTGACGGAAAAACAGAAAGACCTGCTGCGCGACTTTGAAAAGTCGACAACCGAGGGCGGTGCCAAGCACAGTCCGCAAAGCAAGACCTGGAAAGACAAGGTCAAGGATTTTTTTGAATAAGCACACGTAACACCATGCGCCGGGATGCTGAAACATCCCGGCGTTTTTTTCATCACGACTGAACAATGTGCGCGCATCGCCGGCCTATGGGCGCGATCTGCGGCCAATTCAGTCGTACGCACACAATGGGAGCGATATGACCGAACAGAAAAATGGCCCGGCCCTGGCGGAACTGCTGCAGCGTAACCGCCGCTGGGCCGACTCGATGGTGGCGAAGGACCCGAACTTCTTCAAGAACCTGGAAGCGCAGACATCGCCCGAATACCTGTGGATCGGCTGCTCCGACAGCCGCGTGCCGGCCAACGAACTGCTGGGCATGGCGCCTGGCGACGTGTTTGTACACCGTAATATTGCCAACGTGGTCGTGCATTCCGACCTCAATTGCCTGTCCGTCCTGCAATTTGCCGTGGACGTGCTGAAAGTCAAACATATCATCATCGTCGGCCATTATGGCTGCAAGGGCGTGCATGCTGCCATGACGGGCACGCGCATCGGCCTGGTCGACAACTGGCTGCGCCACGTGCAGGACGTGGGCCAGAAGCACGAGCGCTACCTGGGCGACGTGCTGACGAGCCGCCAGCGCGGCGACCGCCTGTGCGAACTGAACGTGGTCGAGCAAGTCTTGAACGTATGCCAGACCACCGTCGTGCAAGATGCGTGGGAACGGGGCCAGGAACTCAGCGTCCATGGATGGGTCTACGGCTTGAAGGATGGCTTGCTGAACGACCTCGAAGTGACGGTCACAGCCGGCCACGAGCTGGCGCCGCGCATGGCGACCCGCCTGGCCCGCTACGAAGCAATCGCGTAAGCGGCGCTGGCGCCGCGTCTATGGCGCGGCGCCTTCCAGGCGGTCCAGATAATCGGCCGCCTCCCGCACGCCCTCCTGCGCCGCCTGGCGCAGCCAGGTTCTGGCCTGGGGAAGGTCCTGCGGCGTGCCCCGGCCTTCGGCCAGCGCCACGCCATAGTGATAGCGCGCCAGCCGCGCATAGGCGGCGTCATCGTTGGTATGGGCGCCGCGCCGCATCAGCGCCGTCGCCTGCGCCAGGTCCCTGGGCACGCCGATGCCCGTTTCATACAGCTGGGCCAGCCAAATCATCGAATACACATCGTTCCAGCGCCGGATGCAGTCTTCAAAGATGGCGACGGCCGCCGCATGGTCGCCCGTCTTGTCGGCCGCATAGCCGTATAAACACTTGATGCGCTTGTCGCTGTGCACATAGGCTTTGTAGCTGAGATCGCCTTCATCCTGGCTGTCCTGGGCGTGGACGGGAACAGCGAACAGAACGGCGAGCAGCAGGGCGTAGGTGCGCATGGTTTTCCTGGTCGATGGTTGAAGATTGGCAGACAAGCAAGTTGCGTGCTAGCTCCCTTTCCGGGCAAAGCCGGTGCCGCTGTGCCCTTGCGTGACAGCGCCTGTTGCAGCATGGCGCAACGCGCCGCGCATATCCATATAGTAAATGCTTCGTTTGCAGGGAACGCAGGCCGGCATACAGTGGACTTCCCCAGACTCTAGTCGAGTTCCCATGTCGGCCGTCCTGAAACCCGCGTTTTCTTCCAGCCAGTTCCGCATTGAAACGTTCGATGCGCCGCTCGGCGCGCAAGTGCTGGGGCTGGACCTGGCGCAGCCGCTGTCGCTGGGCGACTTCCAGCGCCTGCACCACGCCCACCTCGACCATCACGTGCTGGTGTTCCGCGACCAGCGCATCACGCCGCAGCAGCAAGTCGATTTCAGCCGCCGCTTCGGCCCCCTGCAAATCCACGTGCTGCGCCAGTTCCAGCTGCCCACGCAGCCGGAGGTGCTGATCATCTCGAACATCGTCGAAGATGGCCAGCCCATCGGCCTGGGTGACGCGGGCCATTTCTGGCATTCGGACCTGTCGTACAAGGAAGTGCCCAGCCTCGGCTCCATGCTGCACGCGCAAGAGTTGCCGGACGAGGGCGGCGATACCGTGTTTGCCAACATGCACCTGGCCTGGGAAAGCTTGCCGGCCGCGCTGCGCCACGCCGTGCGCGGCGCCCGTGCCGAACACAGCTACCTGAGCCAGTATGAGGAGTTGCGTCGCCGCAACCCGTGGCGCCCGGCGCTGACGCAGGCGCAGATCGATGAAGTCAAACCCGTGACCCACCCCGTCGTGCGCGTGCATCCGGAAACGGGACGCCGTGCCCTGTTCGTCAGCGAGCATTTCACCACGCGCATCGTCGGCTTGCCCGCCGATGAAAGCCGCGCCCTGCTCGACGAACTGTTCGCCCACAGCGTGCGCCCCGAGCACCTGTATGTGCACCGCTGGCAGCCGCACGACCTGGTGTTCTGGGACAACCGCTCGCTGATGCACCTGGCGACGGGCTGCCCGCCCGACCAGCGCCGCAAACTCTACCGCACCACCATCGAAGGCGATGCGCCGTACTGATTTTGACTGTTGATCTGACCCAAGGAGTGTCCATGTTGCCGATCTTGACCTCTTCCCGCCGCCTTCTCGCCGCCATCGCCATGCTGTGCATGGCCATGCCCATGGCCCGGGCCGAAGGCCAGATCCGCATCGCGGGCCAGCACGGCATCACCTTCTTGCTGCTCAATATTGCGCAGGAACAAAAACTGATCGAAAAGCATGGCAAGCAGCAGGGCGTCGACGTGAAAGTCGAGTGGATTACCCTGTCCGGCGGCCCGGCCATCAATGACGCTTTGTTGTCGGGCAATATCGATATCGCGGGTGCGGGCCTGGGGCCGCTGCTGACGATCTGGGACCGAACGAAAGGCCGGCAGAACGTGCGCGCCGTGGCTTCGCTCGGTAATTTCCCCTACTATTTGATCAGCAACAACCCGAAGGTAAAAACCCTGGCCGACTTGACGGACAAGGACCGCATCGCCTTGCCCGCCGTCTCCGTGTCCGTCCAGGCGAGGATATTGCAAATGGCCGTGGCGAAGCAGTGGGGCGACAAGGAATTTGCCCGCCTGGATAAAATCACGCAAACCCTGCCGCATCCGGATGCGGCCGCGGCCATCATCGCCGGCGGCACGGAATTGAGCGGCCATTTCGGCAATTCGCCGTTCCAGGAGCAGGAACTGGCGCAGAATCCGAACGCCCACATCATCCTGAATTCGTATGACGTGCAGGGCGGACCCAGCTCGTCGACCCTGCTGTATGCGACGGAAAAGTACCGCAAGGACAATCCGAAGACGTACCGCGCCTTCATCGCCGCCCTGGCTGAAGCGGCTCAGTACGCGAGCAGCAATCCGCAAGGCGCGGCCGACATCTATATCAAGGTCAATAAAAGCAAGGTGGACCGTAATCTGCTGCTGAAAATCTTTGCCAATCCGCAAGTGCAATTCAAGATCGCGCCGCAAAACACCTATGGCCTGGCGCAATTCCTGCACCGCGTGAGTGCCATCCGCAACCTGCCCGACAGCTGGCGCGATTACTTCTTTGACGACCCTGCCATCACGCAAGGAGGCTGAAATGAACGCGCCTGCTTTTCACCTCGTACGTCCTCCGCTTGCGCTGGAGCCCTTGCTCAGTGTCAAACATGTCAGCCTGGAATACCGCACGGAACAGCGCACCGTGCGCGCCACGCACGACGTCAGTTTCGACGTGTTCCGCGGCGACCGTTTCGTGCTGCTGGGGCCATCGGGATGCGGCAAGTCATCCTTGCTGAAAGCCGTGGCCGGCTTCATCGCGCCGCGCGCCGGCAGCATCGCCATGCAGGGCGTTCCTATCAGCAAGCCGGGGCCGGAGCGCGTCGTCGTGTTCCAGGAATTCGACCAGTTGCCGCCATGGAAGACCGTGCTGGAAAATGTCATGTTCCCCTTGCTGGCCAGCAAGCGGCTGGACAAGCAGGCGGTCCGCGAGCGTGCCCATCACTGGATCGCCAAGGTGGGCCTGGCCGGCTTTGAAGATGCTCATCCGCATACCTTGTCGGGCGGCATGAAGCAGCGGGTGGCCATCGCGCGCGCCCTGGCCATGCAGCCGGAAGTGCTGCTGATGGACGAGCCGTTTGCCGCGCTCGATGCCTTGACGCGGCGCAAGATGCAGGAAGAGCTGAGCCGCCTGTGGGAAGAGCTGCGCTTTACCCTCGTCTTCGTCACGCATTCGATCGAAGAAGCGCTGGTGGTGGGCAACCGCATCCTGCTGCTGTCGCCCCATCCGGGCCGGGTGCGCGCCGAACTCAACAGCCATCAGTTCGGCCTGCACAGCGCGGGCAGTACGGAATTCCAGGCTGCCAGCCGCCGCATCCACGGCTTGCTGTTCGATGAGGAAGTTGTTCCTGTTCCGCAAGCAGCTGGCGCGCAGCGGGAGGCCGTATGAGCGCGCTGCTGGAGCCGCCCATCCGCCAGGAATTCGTCTATGCGGCACCGCCGCCCGCCGGCCTCACCGTCGAGCGGCCGCTGTCGCGCTGGCAGCGCTGGAGCCAGCACGCGCTGTGGCGCAAGGCTTTCATTTTGCTCAGCCTGGCCCTGCTGTGGGAAGGGGCGGCGCGCTGGACGCACAACGATTTATTGTTGCCCGGTTTTATCCAGACGGCGCAGGCGTTTATCGGCGGCATCGCCAGCGGTGAATTGCTCACGCGCACGGCCGCGTCCCTCGTCGTGTTGCTGCAGGGCTATGCGGTGGGCGTGCTGGCCGCCTTCGTGCTGACCTTGCTGGCCGTGTCGAGCCGCATCGGGCGTGACGTGCTGGAAACCCTGACGGCCATGCTCAATCCCTTGCCGGCGATCGCCCTGCTGCCGCTGGCCCTGCTGTGGTTCGGCCTGGGACGCGCCAGTTTGATCTTCGTCATCGTCCATTCCGTGATGTGGCCGCTGGCCCTGAACACGTATGCGGGCTTCCAGGGCGTGCCCGAGACCCTGCGCATGGCGGGCCGCAACTACGGCTTGAACGGCTTGCGGCTGGTGCTGCACATCCTCGTGCCGGGCGCCTTGCCGTCCATCGTCTCGGGTTTGAAGATAGGCTGGGCGTTCGCCTGGCGCACCCTGATCGCGGCCGAGCTGGTATTCGGCACCACGTCGGGGCAGGGCGGCTTGGGCTGGTACATCTTCCAGAACCGCAACGAGCTGTACACGGACAAGGTGTTTGCGGGCCTGGCGGCCGTCATCGTCATCGGTTTAATCGTGGAAAACATCGGTTTTCGCACCTTGGAGCGCGTCACCTTGAAACGCTGGGGCATGCAGCGGTAGTGATCTCACCATACTTATTTCAGGATCTTGCGCGCCGCCGCGATGATGTGCCGCGACAGCTGCTCCATGCGCGGCGACTGCACCTTCCACGTGTGCCAGTACAGGGCCACGTCGGCCGGGGTCTTGGGCGTGAGCATTTCCACGAGCTCCCCATCCGTGTTCGCTTTCAACAGCAATTCCGGCACCATGCCGTAGCCGAGGCCGTAGCGGATGGCGTTGAAGTGCGAGGTGGCGCCCGGCACGTAATGGCAGGGGTAGGCGCCTTCGGGCAAGCCCAGCGCCTCTAGCAGGAACGACGACTGCAGGGTGTCCTTGCGCGTGTAGGCGACGACGGGCGCCGTGCGCGCCGCCTTGCGCGTCAGCCCGTGCGCAAACCACTGCTGGCGGAACGCTTGTGTGGCCACCAGCCAGTAGCGCATCACGCCCAGCGGTTCGGCCGTGCAGCCGCGCATGGGTTTGGCTTCCGTGCTGATGCAGCCGATGGCCATGCCCGTTTCCAGCAAGGTATACGTGTGGTCCTGGTCTTCCACGGTCAGGTCCAGCAACACGCGTTCGCGTATCAACACCTCGGACAGGGCGGGAAAGAACCAGGTGCCCATCGAATCCGCGTTCAGCGCCAGCACCAGGGTCAGCGGGGCATCCTGCTGCACCGCCAGTTCCGCCTGCAAGTCCGCTTCCAGCAGCTTGGCCCGCTTCAGATACTGCATCAGCCGCTGGCCCATGCGCGTGGCGCGCGCGGGACGGCTGCGCACGATCAGCGCATTGCCGAGCTGGCTTTCCAGCGCCCGCACCCGCTGCGAAATGGCCGGCGACGTCAGGTGCAGCCGCAGCGCCGCCTGTTCGAAACTGCCCGTTTCGACGACGGCGCGGAACGCTTCCGTGTGCTTGGGATTGAGATCCATGACCGCTGCCTTACATAAGAAAAATTTATCAATACTAAATAATACTTACTTTTCATAAGGATGGGTGTGTTGCAGTGCACAATGCCTCTTTGATGGAGTGCCGCGTACGCGTATGCAGCGCGGCCTCCTGGCAGCAAGGGAATCACCTCATGGAAGCACAAGCGCAAGATACAAAGCCCCGCAAGCCGTCATCGAAACTGGCGCGCAATCTGAAATTCGGCCTGGGATTGACCCTGGGCCTGGGCTTGTCCGCCGCGCTGGCGGGCGGCTGGTGGCTGCGCCAGGCATGGCAGGATTTGCCGGCCGTCGAGCACCTGGCCCAGTACAAGCCCGCGCTGCCGCTGCGTATTTTTTCCAGCGAAGGCGAGCTGCTGGCCGAGTACGGTGAAGAGCGCCGCGAGTTCCTGCCCCTGAAGGAGATCCCGCTGCGCATGCGCCAGGCCTTGCTGGCCATCGAGGATGCGCGCTTCTACGAGCATGGCGCCGTCGACTTTTACGGCTTGACGCGCGCGACCCTGGCCAACGTCGTCACGGGACACCATGCGCAGGGCGCCAGCACCATCACCATGCAGGTGGCGCGCGACTTTTTCCTGTCGCGCGAAAAGACCGTGCAGCGCAAGCTGACGGAGATGCTGCTCGCCTACAAGCTGGAACAGCACTACGGCAAGGACAAGCTGCTGGAACTGTACATGAACCAGATTTATCTGGGCGAGCGCTCCTACGGCTTTTCCGCCGCCTCGAACATCTATTTCGACAAGCCGCTGGCCGACGTCAGCATCGCCGAAGCGGCCATGCTGGCCGGCCTGCCGAAAGCGCCGTCGGCGTATAACCCCGTCGCCAATCCGCAGCGCGCCACCGTGCGCCAGCATTACATCCTGCAGCGCATGCGCGAACTCGGCTACATCACGCCGGCCGAATACGACGCGGCCGTGGCGGAAAAACTGGCCCTGAACAAGGACCGCAACAGCTCCGTGCACGCGGCCGCGTATGCGGTCGAGGAAGCGCGTCAGCTGATCGTGCAAAGTTATCCCGAAGGCGCCTACAGCATGGGCCTGGACGTGACCACCACCATCCGCATGGCGCCGCAGCGGGCGGCCGACAAGTCGCTGCGCGATGGGCTATTGAACGCGCAGGCGCGGCGCGGCTATCGCGGCCCGGAAGCGCGCCTGGCCGCCTCCGCAGACAGCGTGGCGCGCCAGCTGGCCGCCTACCCCGACAGCGGAGAGGTGCGCGCCGCCCTGGTGCGCAAGGTCGAGACGAGCGGCAAGCGCCAGCTGACGGCGCAGCTGCGCAATGGCGACGAGATCGTGCTGACGGCATCGGACGCGCGCCTGGGCGGCAAGCTGCCGCTCGACGGCAAGCGCGCCATCGTTGAAAACAGCGTCATCCGCGTGGTGCACGACGCGGCGAAAAAGCGCTGGCTCGTGAGCCAGCTGCCCGAGATGGAAGGCGCGCTCATTTCCGTCGAGGCGCACAGCGGCGAAATCGTCGCCATGGCGGGCGGCTTCGATTTCTACCGCAACCACTACAACCACGCCATGCAGGCCTACCGCCAGCCCGGTTCCAGCTTCAAGCCTTTCGTGTATTCGGCGGCGCTGGAAAAGGGCTATTTTCCCGGCACGGCCGTGGACGATACGCAGCGCCTGCTGCTGCCGCGGGAAACGGGTGCGCAGCCGTGGCGTCCGCGCAATTACGGCAACAACTATGAAGGCTTCATCAGCGTGCGGCGCGGTCTCGTGCGCTCGAAAAACCTCGTCGCCGTCAGTCTGATGCAGGCGGCCGGCCCCGGCTACGTGCAGCACTACGCCACGCGCTTCGGTTTCGAGGGCGCGCGCAATCCCGTCTCGCTGCCGCTGGCGCTGGGCGCGGGCGCCGTCACGCCGCTGCAGCTGGCGCAGTCGTATGCCGTGTTCGCCAACGGCGGCGTGCAGATGCCGCCAAAGCTGATCAAGGAAGTGCGCAGCCGCAGCGGCGCGGTGCTGTTTTCCGACGCGGCGCCGCGCGCCAAGGGCGAGCCGGCACCGGGCACGCAGGTGATCTCCACGCGCAATGCCTACGTCATGGACAGCATGCTGCGCGACGTCGTCAAGAGCGGCACGGGACGCGGCGCGCTGGCGCTGGGACGCGGCGACGCGGCCGGCAAGACGGGCACTTCGAACAATGCGTATGACGCCTGGTTCGCCGGCTATTCCTCGGGCCTGGTGTCCGTCGTCTGGCTAGGCTACGACCAGCCCAAGAGCCTGGGCAATGCCACGGGCGGCACGCTGGCGCTGCCCGTCTGGCGCGATTACATGCAGGTAGCCGTGCAGGGCAGGCGCGAACAGGTGCTGGCGGAACCGCCTGGCCTGGCCCTGCTCGACGGCGACTATGTGTATGCCGAATACCTGGCCGGCGACTGCCTGAAGGATAACTTCGCCTTTATCCACAGCAGCGTCGGCTGCGGCAGCGGCGCTGCCGATACGCGCATGGCGCACGGTGACGCTGGCGCCGGCGGCGCTGGCGGCTCCGGCACGGGCACGAGCGAGGCGCGCACCCTGAGCGAAGCGCGCGAACGCGAACAAATTCTCAAATCATTTTCGGAAGAGTAAGACCATGCTGCTATATACGATCTACCTGGTGGCGATTGTCGCCGAAGCGATGTCCGGCGCCATCATGGGCATGCGGCGCGGCATGGATTTGTTCGGCATCTGCATGATCGGCACCGTCACGGCGCTCGGTGGCGGCACCGTGCGCGACGTGCTGCTGGGGCACTATCCGCTGGGCTGGATCGCGCATCCCGAATACCTGTTGTTTACCATCGGCGCGGCCATTGTGACGGCCTTTGTCGCGCGCTATCTGCATCATCTGCGCGCCATCTTTTTGCTGGTCGACGGCCTGGGCCTGGTGGCGTTTTGCGTGATCGGCTGCGACATCGCCATGTCGGCCAAGATGCATCCGGCCATCGTCGTGCTGGCGGGGATGATCACGGGCGTCTTCGGCGGCTTGCTGCGCGATATCCTGTGCAACCAGATTCCCCTCGTGCTGCAGCGCGAAGTGTATGCCACCGTGGCCCTGTTTACGGGCGCCCTGTATGTCGGCCTGCTGCACTTCAAGGTCGACAGCTCCGTGGCGCAGCTGTCGTCCATCGGCGCGGGCTTTTTGTTCCGCTTCCTGGCCTTGCACTTCGAGTGGCGCCTGCCGAATTTCAACGGTGACCGGATCCGGGGATTCGAATAGCGGCGGCGCCGTCGGGCATATCGTTAAATACCGCCCATGCAGATGTATTTGATGACCAGGTAATCGTCGATCCCGTACGACGATCCCTCCCGGCCCAGGCCCGACTGCTTGACGCCGCCGAACGGCGCCACTTCCGTCGAGATCAGCCCCGTGTTCACGCCCACCATGCCGGATTCCAGGCCTTCGGCGACCTTCCAGATGCGGCCGATGTCGCGCGAATAGAAATAGGACGCCAGGCCGAATTCCGTGTTGTTGGCCAGGGCGATGACTTCCTCGTCCGTCTTGAAGCGGAACAGGGGCGCCAGTGGCCCGAACGTCTCTTCGCTGGCCACCAGCATGTCGTTCGTCACGTCGGCGATCACGGTGGGCTGGAAGAAGTTGTGGCCCAGCGTATGGCGCTTGCCGCCCAGTAGCAGGCGCCCGCCCTTGGCCAGTGCGTCGGCCACGTGCTGCTCCACTTTTTTTACGGCCTTTTCCTCGATCAGCGGACCCTGCGTGACGCCTTCGTCGGCGCCGTTACCCACCTTGAGTTTTTGCACGGCCGCCACCAGCTTTTGCGCGAAGGCCTCGTACACGCCATCTTGCACGTACAGGCGGTTGGCGCACACGCAGGTCTGGCCCGCGTTGCGGTATTTCGAGGCGATGGCGCCTTCCACTGCCGCATCCAGGTCGGCGTCGTCGAAGACGATGAACGGCGCATTGCCGCCCAGTTCCAGCGACAGCTTTTTGATCGTCGGCGCGCACTGGCGCATCAGCATGCGGCCCACTTCCGTCGATCCCGTGAAACTGAGCTTGCGCACGAGGGGATTGGACGTCATCTCATCGCCGATCTCCTGCGACGAGCCCGTGATGACATTGAACACGCCCGCAGGCACACCCGCGCGTTCGGCCAGCACGGCCAGCGCCAGCGCGGAAAACGGCGTCATGCCGGCCGGCTTGACGAGCATCGGGCAGCCGGCCGCCAGCGCCGGTCCTGCCTTGCGCGTGATCATCGCGGCGGGGAAGTTCCAGGGGGTGATGGCGGCGCACACGCCGATCGGCTCCTTCGTCACGACGATGCGCCGGTCCGGCCACGGCGACTGCAGGGTATCGCCCGCGACGCGCTTGCCTTCTTCGGCGAACCATTCGATGAAGGAGGCGGCGTATTGCACTTCGCCTTTGGCTTCGAGCAAGGGCTTGCCCTGTTCCGCCGTCATGATCAGCGCCAGGTCGTCCGCGTTTTCCAGTATCAGGTCATTCCAGCGGCGCAGCACGGCTGCGCGTTCCTTGGCCGTCTTCTTGCGCCAGGCGGGCCAGGCGGCGTTGGCCGCGCTGATGGCGTTCCTTGTCTCCTGCGTGCCCATCACGGGCACATGGCCGATCACTTCACCCGTGGCGGGATTGCGGACGTCGGCGTGCTGGCCGCCGTCGGCATCGAGCCATAGTCCGTTCAGGTAGCATTGCTGGCGTAGCAGCGCGGGATCTTTCAGTGTGAGCATGGCAGACTTTCAGCAGTGGTTGCGTGATCGTCCATGGTAGTCCTTTTTGCCGGGCGCACGATTGCGTCCCATGTGCGGCGTCTGGCCTTCAAAAATAGTTGACCATTTTTAACCCCGTTTCGCCGCGCATGCCGTTTCATGGTCATTACCCCAATCAACCGGAGCAGAAGCGATGTCCAGCGCCCACAAGATCATATTGATGCTGTCCCTGCTGCTGTCGGCAGGCAGCCATGCCGCCGGCACGGCGCCGCGCAAGACCCTGGCGCCGTTCGCCAGCGAGCAGGCCTTGAGCAGCTACCTGCAGCAACTGCAGGCGCGCCAGGCGGCCTTGCTGCGGGAGCAGCAGAAACTGCAGCGCGCCACGGCGCAGTACATGTCGGCGCCGCCCGCACCGCCGCCAGCGCCAGCGCCGATGGTGGCGAAAGCGGCGCCGGCGGCGTCGGCAGAGGCGGCCGAATCCGTCACCAATGTGCAGACGGCGGGCGTGGACGAAGGCGGCATCGTCAAGCTGCACGGCAAGCACCTTGTGATGCTCCGGCGCGGCAAGCTGTTCACCGTGCAGGTGGGCGGCAATGCCCTGCAGCCCGTGGCGGCGCTCGACGCGTTCGCGCCGGGCAGCGACCCGTCGGGCAGCTGGTATGACGAAATGCTGATCGATGGCGACACGGTCGTGGTGATCGGCTACAGCTACAGCCGTGGCGGCACGGAGATCGGCCTGTTCGACATCGGTGCGGATGGCAAGCTGGCGTATCGCGCCACGTATCATTTGCGCTCCAACGATTATTATTCGTCGCGCAATTACGCCAGCCGCCTGATCGGCAGCAAACTGGTATTCTATTCGCCCCTGTCGCTGAACCTGCGCCGGGGCGACCCGTTTGGCGGCTTTCCCGCGCTGCGCCGCTGGCGTCCCGACGCCGTACCGTCCGACTTCAAGCGCATCGCCCCGGCCACGCGCATTTACCGCACCGATGAAGAGCCCGAACCGGGCTTTGGTCTGACCCTGCATACGGTCACCGTGTGCGACCTGGCGCAGCGCGACATGCGCTGCGAAGCGACCGCCGTGATGGGGCCGCAGGGGCGCGTGTTTTATGTGTCGGGCGAATCCGTTTTCGTGTGGACGACGCGCCGGGGCAGCGATTCGGGCGTGTTCCGCATTCCCCTCGACGGCTCGGCGCCCAGCGCCCTGAAGGTGGCTGGCGCGCCCGTCGACCAGTTCTCGTTCCTCGAAAGCGGCGACGGCCACCTGAACGTCCTGCTGCGCGCCGAGGGCCAGGGCGACGCGATGTGGGATGGCACGCGGGGGCGCGGCGACATGGCCCTGCTGCGCGTGCCATTGGCGTCGTTTTCCGATGGCCGCGACAGTGCGCCGGCCGGCAGCTACCAGCCGCTGCCCGGCGGTGGCGGCTACGGCCTGCAGAACCGCTATGTGGGACCCTATCTGTTGTACGGCAATCCGGGCAATGCGGGGCGCCGCAAGGCCGACCAGGCCTGGCCACGCCAGCCCCTGTATGCACTGCGCTGGGCCGATGCGGGCAGCGTGCAAGCCTTGTCGCTGCCGCACGGCGTGGAGCGCATCGAGGCGATGGGCAATGACGCCGTGGTGATCGGCGCGCAGGGCAGGGATCTGCACTTCAGCACCATCGGCCTGGGGGCGCAGGCGGCGGTCGCCACGCGCTACATCCGCGCCGATGCGGCGCAGGGCGAGTCGCGCAGCCACGGCTTTTTCTACAAGCCGCAAGCGGCCGGCGAGGGCATGATCGGCCTGCCCATCCTGGGCGCGGACGAACGGCCTGGCCTCAACAAGTCAGCCGCCTCCGTCCTGTACCTGCGCAACAGCGGCCTGCAATTGAGTGAACTGGGCGCGCTGGCGGCGCGGCCCGGCCCGGCACCGGACGACGGCTGCCGCGCGTCGTGCGTGGACTGGTACGGCAATGCGCGTCCTTTGTTCCTGCAGGGCCGCGTCTTCGCCTTGCTCGGCTATGAACTGGTGGAAGGGGCGCTCAAGGAGGGGCAGATCCGCGAAGTGCGCCGCGTCAGCTATGCGCCCAATGCCTCCTCTTTGCGCTGAAGGCGCGGGGAAATTGTCGCCGCCGCGTAGTTCGGCTACACTGGTCCGCATGCCCGACACTTTATTGACCGCGACGGATGAAGACCTGATGCTGCGCTACAGCGCCGGCGACCTGCCGTCGTTTCGCGAGCTGTACCGGCGCCACAGCCAGGGCCTGTACCGCTTCGTGGCCTGGCGTTCGCCGCGCCGCGCGTGGGTGGACGAGATCGTGCAGGATGCGTGGGCCAGCCTGCATGCGGCGCGCGCCGGCTACCAGCCGCAGGCGGCGTTTCGCACCTATCTGTACCAGATCGCGCGCAACCGCCTGATCGACCTCCTGCGCCAGCGGGAAGGACAGGACCACTGCGACGCGGGCGAACTGGCGGACGAGGGCGCCTCGCCGCCGCAGTCGCTGGAGCAGAAACAGCAGCACGCGCGGCTGCATGCGGCCATCGCCGCGCTGCCGGCGGAACAGAAGGAAGCGCTGGTGCTGCAGCAGTTCAGCGGCATGAGCATCCTCGAGATCGCCGCGGTGACGGGGGCGGAAGCGGAAACCGTCAAGAGCCGGCTGCGCTACGCCATGCAGAAATTGCGCGCGGGCTTGGACAGCGCCGCTGGCGCGGGAGGACAGGCATGAATACGCACAATCACGACGAACCGAATGACGAGGAATTGACCGCGCTGCTGGCCAGCCTGCCGCAGCCGGCGCCTTCCAGCGCGCTCGATGCGGCCATCCTGGCCGACGCGGAAACAGCCTTGCACCAGCCGGCAGCGGCCAATGACAGCGCCGATGGCGTGCTGCACACTCTGCCGGCCAAGAAATCACCGGACTACCTGCAGCGCTGGCGCGTTCCACTGGGGCTGGCCGCTGCCGTGCTGCTGACGGTAAACCTGATCGGCGTGGACTGGTTCGGCTCGAAGCCGGCGCAGTTTCCCGTGGTCGGGGAACCGGTCACGCAGGAGGTGATGCAGGAAGCCGCACCGGCCGCTGCACCTGCGACGGAGTCCGCGCCGCCGCCGCCGCCGCCGGCACCGCGCGCCATGGCCAAGGCGGCACCGAGGCCGCCGGTGCAGGCCGAGCCGGTAGCAGCCGTGCCGTCAGCACCCCCGCTGGCGGCGACCGTACCCTTGGCGCCTCCTGCGCCGCCGCCACCACCGGCGCCTGCCGCGGCAATCGAGCAGCAAGCCGCCATGCAGGCCGAGGCCGGCCTGCAGCGTCAGGCGCCGGTGCAGCGCGCGCTGGCCATGCCCGCTCCCGTGGCGGCCCGCTCCGCGCCGCTGCCGCCGCCCGCAAAGCTCGACGCTGGCGTGTGGCTGGTGAAGATCGACGCCCTGCTCAAGGCGGGCGAGGGTGCCCTGGCGCACGAGGAGTGGACGGCGTTCCGGCAGGCGTATCCCGACTATCCGGTGGCCGAGGAGCTGCGGCAGCGGCTGGAAAAGAAATAGCGCGTTACACGATCCCTTTCCTGCGTTCCCACACGGCGCTGCCCACGAAAATGGCGGCGCACACCCACATCACGGCCGGCAGGGCGTTTACGCCGGCCGATTGCATCAGGACGCCCGTCAGCAGGGGACCGCCGCCGCTGGTGATGCCCCAGGTGGCGTTGACGATGGCGCTGGCGCTGGTCAGCGACAGCCCCGTGAAACGCTCGCCGCAGGCCACCAGCGCCAGCATGTAGATGCCGCCCGCCGCCGCGCCCAGCAACAGCAGCAAGGTCCACCACAGCCATGGCGTGCCGACGGCAAACGGCAGCAGCGGCAGCAGCAGGCAGACGGCCACGCCGCAGCCCGCGTGCACCCTGGCGCGGCCGAAACGGTCGGCCATCCAGCCCAGCGCGAATTGCAGGCCCGTATCGCCCACCAGCACCACGGTGGCCGACAGCAGGGCCAGGTCCGTGCCGATGCCGTGCTCCATCGCATACAGGGGCAGGAGACTCAATGCCAGCGTGTCGAACAGGGCGAAGAAGGCGGCACCGAGCACGATCATCGGCATGCGCGGCAGGATCAGGGTCCACTTCACGCCGTGTTCTTGCGGTTCCTTTTCCGGGCCGCTGTTCGAGATCAGCATCAGGCCCGGCACGGCCAGCAGAAACAGCAGGCCGCAGGCGGCGAAGCTCCACGCAATCTTGTCGTTGAAGAGGGCCACGAGGGCGGGGCCGATCAGCTGGAAGAAGGTAAAACTGGTGGTGTACATGGCCACTACGCGGCCGCGCGAATTGTCGGGCGCCAGGCGGTTGACCCACGCTTCGCCGATGGTAAACAGCACGCCCATGGCGCCGCCGAACAGGAAGCGCAGCACGCTCCACGCCAGCAGGTGGTCGCTGAACTGCATGGCGATCGTCGCCAGCGAGGCCACCCAGACGGCGCCCAGCATGGTGGCGCGCGCGCCGAAACGCCCCACCCAGCCCGAGACGAACGGCGAGGCGGCCAGGATGCCGAGGGCGCTGACGGCCGTGATCATGCCGATGATGTCCGTGCCCACGCCGCGCTGGTGCAGGGTCAGCGCCGTCAACGGCATGGTCGCGCCCAGGCCCAGGCCGACCACGCCGATGCTGACCACGAGGGCGAAGAAGTCGCGCCACGGCATGGTCTTCATGGCTGCCCCCGCAAGGGGGAAAAGGTGTTCGGAATGGCGGGAAAACGGTATGGATGCATGGGAAAGTAGGCAACTGTGCCTGCGGCGCTGGTGTTTGGCGCCCGACGGGCATATGATGATTTTAATAAAGGCAATATTGCAAAGCCGTAGTGTAGGCGATGTGTGCCGCCGCTGGCCACGTCCATCGGTGTGGCAGACTCTACCGGCTCTGCTGTACAGTGAAGCGAGCGGCAGCGCTGTCATGGCGCTGTCATTGGATCGTCACGCCAGCGAGGTAGCACCATGCGCCATCCCATCGTTCTCGTTCCCGCCTGCCAGCGCCAGCTGGGCAGCCACGCCTGGCACATGGCGCAGGACAAATACCTGCACGCCGTGCTGCGCGGCGCCGGCTGCATGCCGCTGCTGATGCCGGCCCTGGGCGCTGAAGCCGACCTGGAAGCGGTGCTGCGGATCGCCGACGGCGTCATGCTGACCGGTTCCGCCTCGAACGTCGATGCGCGCCTGTATGGCGAAGAGATCCTGCATCCCGACCTGCCGCAGGACCCCGCGCGCGACGCCACCACCTTGCCCCTGATCCGCGCCGCACTGACGTTGCAGTTGCCGCTGCTGGCCATCTGCCGCGGCTTCCAGGAAGTCAACGTGGCCCTGGGCGGCAGCCTGCACCAGGCCGTGCAGGCGGTGCCGGGCATGATGGATCACCGCGAGAACGTGCTCGATCCGCTGGCGCGCCAGTATGCGCCCGCGCACCGCATCAAGCTGATGCCCGACGGCGTGCTGTCACGGTTGCTGGGCGGCGAGAACGAAATGATGGTCAATTCCCTGCATGGCCAGGGCATCGCCCGGCTGGCCGATGGCTTGCTGGTGGAAGCGCTGGCCGACGATGGCCTGGTGGAAGCGTACACGGTGGCCAGCGCCGCCGGCTTTGCGCTGGCCGTGCAATGGCACCCGGAATGGCAGGTCGAGGACAATCCGCAGTCCATGCGGCTGTTCGGCGCCTTCGGCCAGGCTTGCCGCGACTACCAGGAGCAGCACAGAAAGACAGAATGACCGGCGCACCGCCCGCAGTACGCGGTGTTTGATCAAGACCAGCGAGAGGGAAACATGGCAATACGCGAAAATTTCACTTATACGGATATGGATTTGTGGCTCAATGAAAAGCGCGTCACGGAGATCGAATGCCTGGTACCCGACTTGACGGGCGTGGCGCGGGGGAAGATCCTGCCGCGCGGGAAATTCACCCAGGAACGCGGCATGCGCATTCCGGAAGCGGTACTGGGCATGACGGTGACGGGCAATTATCCGGTCGACGATGGCGGCTATGACCGCGCCATTTCCAGCACCGACCGCGACATGATTTTAAAGGCCGATCCCACCACCATCACCATGGTGCCCTGGGCTACGGACCCCACCGCGCAAGTCATCCACGACTGCTATTTTGCCGATGGCGCGCTGGTCGATTTTGCTCCCCGCTCCGTGCTGCGGCGCGTGCTGAAACTGTATGCGGACAAGGGCTGGAAACCCGTGGTGGCGCCGGAACTGGAGTTCTACCTGACGGCGAAAAACACGGACCCCGATTTGCCATTGAAACCGCCCATCGGGCGCAGCGGCCGGGCCGAGACGAGCCGCCAGGTGTACAGCATCGACGCCGTCAACGAATTCGATCCGCTGTTCGAGGATATCTACGATTACTGCGAACTGATGAACCTTGACGTCGATACGCTGATCCACGAAATCGGCGCGGGTCAGATGGAAATCAACTTCCTGCACGGCGATCCGCTGGGCCTGGCCGACAAGGTCTTCTTCTTCAAGCGCACCTTGCGCGAAGCGGCGTTAAAACACGATATGTACGCCACCTTCATGGCCAAGCCCATGGCGGGCGAGCCGGGTTCCGCCATGCACGTGCACCAGAGCGTCGTCGATGCGAAGACGGGCCTGAACATCTTCAGCAACGAGGACGGTTCGGCCGCGCCCATCTTCAAGCATTACATCGCGGGCCTGCAGCGCTACATGCCGTCGGCCATGGCCATCGTCGCGCCCTACGTGAATTCCTACCGCCGCATCGTGCGCCACACGGCCGCGCCGATCAACATCCAGTGGGGCCTGGACAACCGCACGGTGGGCTTCCGCGTGCCCGAGTCGGGCGTGCAGGACCGCCGCGTGGAAAACCGCATCATCGGCGCCGACGCGAATCCCTACCTGGCCCTGGCCGTCACGCTGGCCTGCGGCTATCTCGGCATGACGGAGCAGCTGGAAGCGACGCCGATGATGGTGGGCAGCGCCTACGACATGAAATTCGAGCTGCCGCAAGGCTTGCCCGAGGCCCTGCAGCTTCTGCGCGCGGAAGACAAGCTGCGCACGGTGCTGGGCGAGCGCTTCATCGACGTGTATGCGGCCATCAAGGACCTGGAGCACCAGGAATTCATGACCGTCATCAGTCCGTGGGAGCGCGAACACCTGTTATTACACGTTTAAAAGGAACACGCATGAGCACATCCAACAATCCGCTGGCGCCGAGCGCCGCTTTTGTATCGTCCGTGGCGCAAAAGAACGCGGCGCCGCAGGTGTACGACACGGCCGCCATCCAGAAAATGGATACGGCCCATTACCTGCATCCGTTCACCGATTTCCAGGACCTGGCAAGCAAGGGCGCCAGGGTAATGGTGCGCGGCGATGGCGTCTACCTGTGGGATAGCCAGGGCAAGAAGATCGTCGACGGCATGTCGGGCCTGTGGTGCGTCAACGTGGGCTACGGCCGCACGTCGATTTCGCAAGCCGTGTACAGGCAGATGGAGACGCTGCCCTTCTATAACAGCTTCTTTGGCACGACGAACGTGCCGGCCGCGCAACTGGCGGCCAAGCTGGCGCAGATATCGCCGCCGCAGTTCCAGCATGTGTTCTTCACCAGTTCCGGCTCGGAAGGCAACGACACGAATTTGCGCATGGTGCGCCGCTACTGGGATATCCTCGGCTACAAGGAGCGCCACACCATCATCAGCCGCCATAACGCCTATCACGGCAGCACGGTGGCGGGAGCATCGCTGGGCGGCATGGACGGCATGCATGCGCAGGGTGGCTTGCCGATACCGGGCATCGCGCATATCGGCCAGCCCAATTACCTGGAGTCGGGCCACGGCTTGTCTCCGGAAGCCTTCGGCCTGAAGGCGGCTGGCTGGCTGGAAGACAAGATCCTGGAAATCGGCGCCGACAAGGTGGCCGCCTTCATCGGCGAGCCGGTACAGGGCGCGGGCGGCGTCATCATCCCGCCATCGACCTACTGGCCCGAAGTCCAGCGCATCTGCGACAAGTACGGCATCTTGCTGATCGCCGATGAAGTCATCTGCGGCTTCGGACGACTGGGGCGCTGGTTCGGCTCCGAGCTGTTCGGCATCAAGCCCGACCTGATCACGTTTGCCAAGGGCGTCACCTCGGGCTATGTGCCCTTGGGCGGCGTGCTGGTGGGCGACAGGGTGGCCAAGGTATTGATCGAGCAGGGCGGCGAATTCACGCACGGTTTCACGTATTCGGGTCACCCCGTGGCCTGTGCGGCCGCGCTGGAAAACATCCGCATCATCGAGGAAGAGCAGCTGGTGGCGAAGGTGGCCGACGATACGGGACCGTACCTGAAGCAGTGCTTCGCCAGCCTGGGCGAGCATCCGCTGGTCGGCTATGCTGACAGCTGCGGCCTCGTCGCGGGCCTGAACCTGGTGCGCCGCAAGGGCGCCACCGTGCACGACAACGAGCTGTTCGACGAGGACCAGGGCGTGGGCATGATCTGCCGCGGCCACATGTTCGACAACGGCGTCATCATGCGCGCCGTGGGCGAGCGCATGATCGTCGCCCCGCCCCTGGTCATGACGCGCGCGCAGATCGATGAGATGGTGGCGCTGATACGGCTGTGCCTGGACAAGACGTATGCGGACGTGAAAGCGAAGGGCTGGGTTTAGCTCTGAGCTGGCTTAAATACCGGGGTCAGACCCGCCGGGTCTGACCCCAGTCTTTGCCGTTGGGTTTTCACCCAAATAAGCAGCATCTATGCATTTTTTGGACCGCAAAGGCGGCAGTTCCGCTAAACTTCCATCCTGGCCGCTCCTGTAGTGGCCAGTTTTTCATTTTGTCACCCTCTTACCCAGAAGCTACCCACACATGACGATAGCAACACCTGCCGCGTCGGCCAGCGACGCCCAAGCGCCTTTCTTGCTGATTGATCAGCTGGTCAAGGAATTCGATGGCGTGCGCGCCGTCGATGGCATTTCCGTCACGATCAACAAGGGCGAGATCTTTGCCCTGCTGGGCAGTTCAGGTTGCGGCAAGTCGACCCTGCTGCGCATGCTGGCCGGTTTCGAGACGCCGACCTCGGGGCGCATCGCCCTGGCGGGCAACAGCATCGTCGACGTGCCGCCGCACCAGCGGCCCATCAACATGATGTTCCAGTCGTACGCGCTGTTCCCCCACCTGTCCGTGTGGGACAACATCGCTTTCGGCCTGCGCCGCGACGGCTTGCCGAAAGCGGAAGTGGCGGCGCGGGTCGAACAGATGCTGGCGCTGGTGCAGCTGGGCCAATACGCGAAGCGCAAGCCGCACCAGCTGTCGGGCGGCCAGCAGCAGCGTGTGGCGCTGGCGCGCAGCCTGGCCAAGCGTCCGCAGTTGCTGCTGCTCGACGAGCCGCTGGGCGCGCTCGATAAGAAACTGCGCGAACGCACGCAGATGGAACTGGTCAACATCATCGAGCAGGTGGGCGTGACGTGCGTGATGGTCACGCACGACCAGGACGAGGCCATGAGCATGGCCACGCGCATCGCCGTCATGAGCGAAGGGCGCATCCTGCAGGTGGGCGCGCCCGGTGAAATCTACGAGACGCCGAATTGCCGTTTCGTCGCCGACTTCATCGGCAGCGTCAACCTGTTCGATGGCCGCATCTCGGAAGACGAACCTGATCACGTGGTCATCGACACGCCCGACGGCCGCCACTATGTCGCACATGGCATCACGGGCAATCTGGGCATGGATGTCTCGGTGGCCGTGCGCCCCGAAAAGATCGGCATCCAGACCGAACCGCCCGCCTTGGAAGAACGGGCTTCGCCAGCGGAACACGTCTACAACTGCGCCCAGGGCGTGATTGTCGCCATGGCGTATTTTGGCAATGAAACGAGCTACCACGTGCGCCTCGACAGCGGCACGGTGGTGAAAGTCTCGCGCACCAACGCGGCCCGCCACGACGCCGCGCGCCTCGAGCGCGAGCAGCGCGTGTGGGTGTGGTGGGACGGCGCCGACATCGTCGTGCTGACCAGCTGAGGCCACCATGACGTCCATTTTGCAATCGCTGCGCAAGCTCGTCACCCTGCGTTGGGTCACTGGGCGCAACGCCGTCATCGCCGTGCCCGCGCTGTTCCTGACGGCCGCCTTTTTGGTACCGTTCCTGATCGTGCTGCGCATCAGCCTGTCCGACATGGACACGGCGGGCAGTCCGTTCGGCGGCTTGCTGTCGTACGTTGACGGCATCGTCGTGCTGAAGGTCAAAATCGCCAACTATCTGTTCATCGCCGCCGATGAACTGTATCTGCTCACCTACCTCAGTTCCATCAAGTACGCGGCCATCACCACGGCCATTTGCCTGTTCATCGGCTACCCGTTCGCCTACTTCATGGCGCGCGCCAGGCCGGCCATCCGCCCCGTGCTGATGATGCTGGTGATGCTGCCGTTCTGGACCTCGTTCCTGCTGCGCGTGTATGCGTGGAAGGGCATCCTGGCCAATCACGGCTTGCTCAACGATCTCTTGATCGCGCTGGGCGTGGTGAGCGAACCGCTGCACATGATGAACACCTCGTTTTCGCTGGTCGTCGGCATGGTGTATGCCTATCTGCCGTTCATGATCCTGCCCCTGTACGCGAACCTGGTGAAAATGGACGTGCGTTATCTGGAAGCGGCGGCCGACCTGGGCGCCACGCCCCTGCAGGCGTTCTGGCGCATCACCGTGCCCCTGTCAAAGTCGGGCATCATCGCCGGCGCCATGCTGGTGTTCATTCCGTCCGTGGGCGAATACGTGATTCCCGAGCTGCTGGGCGGCCCGGAAACCCTGATGATCGGCCGCGTGCTGTGGGATGAGTATTTCACGAATAACGACTGGGCCATGGCTTCGTCCGTGACGGTGCTGGTGATCCTGCTGATCCTCGTGCCGATGGCCATTTTTAACAAATACAAGACCGACCAGGACGCGGAGGAGCGCACATGAACGGACGTACCTTCCTGCAGCGCTGGTTCGGGCGCGGCTGGCTCTCGCTGGGCTACCTGTTCCTCTACCTGCCCATCATCGTGCTGATCGTCTTCTCGTTCAACAGCTCGCGCCAGGACATGGTGTGGAGCGGCTTCTCGCTGCGCTGGTACAGCGAGTTGATGAGCGATGCGGAGATCATCTCGGGCTTCGGTTTATCCCTGAAGATCGCCTTCATGTCGGCCACGTCGTCCGTCATCCTCGGCACCTTTGCCGCCTTTGCCTTGAGTAGTTACCAGCGCTTCCGCGGCCGCACGGTGTTTTCCGCCATGGTCAGCGCGCCCTTGGTGATGCCGGAAGTGATCATCGGCCTGTCCCTGCTGCTGATGCTGGTGTCCATGCAAAAGGTCTTCGGTTTCCCCGAGCGGGGCGTGCTGACCATCTGGCTCGGCCACACCCTGCTGGGCATGGCGTATGCGGCCGTGGTGGTGCAATCGCGCCTGCAGGAAATGAGCAAGTCGCTGGCGGAAGCGGCCATGGACCTCGGTTGCCGCGCGCACCAGGTATTCTTCCTCGTGACCCTGCCGAACATCACGCAGGCACTGGCATCAAGCTGGCTGCTGACGTTCACCTTGTCGCTGGACGACGTGGTGCTCTCCGCTTTCCTGTCCGGCCCCGGTTCGACGACGATGCCGCTGGTGATCTTCTCGCGCGCGCGCCTGGGGCTCGACCCGCGCGTCAATGCCATCGCCGCGCTGACCATCCTCGTCGTGACGATTGCCGTGATCGTGTATGCCGTGATGCTGGCGCGCGCCGACCGCAGACGCCGCAAGCAGATGTCTGCGGCGTATTCGGCGGACCAGGAGTAAGCTGCTTGTAAACTGACACAGGAGACGACCATGACGGAAAACACCAGTTGGCATGCACGGGCCGCAGAGATCAAGATCGATGGCCGCGCTGTCATCAACGGCGAGCGCGCCTGGGCCAGGTCCGGCCAGACTTTCGACAATCTGTCGCCCATCGACGGGCGCTTGCTGGGGCAGGTGGCCCGCTGCGACGGCGCCGACGTGGAGGCGGCCGTGCAGGCCGCGCGCGCCGCCTTTGACGACCGCCGCTGGGCCGGTAAATCGCCGGCGCAGCGCAAGCGGATATTGATCAAGTTCGCCGACCTGATACAGAAATACGGTCCTGAGCTGGCCCTGCTGGAAACCCTGGACATGGGCAAACCGATCAAGTACAGCCAGAGCGTGGATGTGGGCGCCACGGCCAACTGCCTGCGCTGGTATGGCGAGGCGATCGACAAGGTCTACGATGAAATCGCCCCGACGCCCGCCAACAGCCTGGCCCTGATCACGCGCGAACCGGTGGGCGTCGTCGCCGCCATCGTGCCGTGGAATTACCCGATGATCATGGCCGCCTGGAAGATCGCGCCCGCCCTCGCGGCCGGCAACAGCGTGATATTGAAACCGTCTGAAAAATCGCCGCTGACGGCCCTGCGCCTGGCCGACATCGCGCTGGAAGCGGGCGTGCCGGCGGGCGTGTTCAACGTGCTGCCCGGCTACGGCAACGAGGCCGGCGCCGCGCTGGCGCTGCACATGGATGTCGATTGCATCGGCTTTACGGGTTCCACGCGCACGGGGAAACTGATCGTGCAGATGGCGGGCCAGTCGAATCTGAAACGGGCGTGGACGGAACTGGGCGGCAAGTCCGCCAACATCGTGTGCGCCGATTGTCCGGACCTGGACAAGGCCGTGGCGGCCGCCGTCGGCTCCATCTTCTTCAACCAGGGCGAAAGCTGCAATGCGCCTTCGCGCCTGTTCGTGGAAGAATCGATCAAGGAAGAATTCCTCGCCAAGGCGCTGGCCATGCTGCCCCGCTTCCAGCCGGGCGATCCGCTCGATGAAGCCACCGTCATGGGCGCCATCGTCGACGCCACGCAAATGCAAACAGTGATGGGCTATATCGCGTCCGGCAAGAACGAAGGCGCGCAATTGCTGGGCGGCGGCGAGGCCGTGCGCCTTGATACGGGCGGCTACTACGTGCAGCCGACCATCTTCGGCGTGGACGCCGGCATGACGATCGCGCGCGAAGAGATCTTCGGGCCCGTGTTGTCCGTGCTGGGCTTTACGGATATCGCCGAAGCCATCCAACAGGCCAACGCCACGCCCTACGGCCTGCAGGCGGCCGTGTGGACCTCGGACATCAGCAAGGCCATCCACACGTCGCGCGCCCTGCGCGCGGGCACCGTGCACGTCAACCAGTACGACGGCGACGACATCACCGTGCCGTTCGGCGGCTACAAGCAGTCGGGCAACGGGCGCGACAAGTCGCTCCATGCGCTGGACAAGTACACGGAGCTGAAGACGACGTGGATACAGGTGGGATAGTTTCTATAAGGGTACTTAAAAGGGCTAATTAAGAGTGTTTTCGGCTTAAAATAGTCCTTTTAGGTACTATTAAATTTTTCATGGCGCTGCACTTGCTAAAATTTGGATCGTATAAGTGCTAATTTAAGGATAAACTGAACACAATTAGCTACTATAAGATCCAATTGGAGCGGCCATGCAATGCCATTTTCAAATTTTTCATGATGATGCGTGGCACGATTGCGCATCGCTGACTTTGCTTGAGCCTGCAGGCGGCAATCCACGTACCGCTGCCCTGTTCGAGTATGACCTCGATTATGCCTTCTTCAAGCTTGAGAGTGGGCCTGTCTCGCTGCGTTTTCCCGTCACGGCAGAGATGCAGAAGCTGGCGCAATGGCCAGCCTTTATCTTTGACCTGATTCCCCAGGGAAGCGGACGGACATATCTGCTTGGGCAGCTGCAACTGGCCGATGGTCCGGCTGCCGATTTTCCGCTGATGTGCGCCGGCGCGTTCAATCCCGTCGGGCGCGTGCGCATCGCCGAGGCCGTGCAGTACTACGCACAACATATGCATCGCCATGACCAGGGCAAGCCGCTGAGCGGCTTTTCACTGGACGAGATCATAGGTCGCGGCGATGCCTTCAATGAGCGCATGCTGATGCATGGCATGCTGGCCGCCGGCAGTCTGGGGGTGCAAGGAGCTGCGCCGAAATATCTGCTGACCACTGACCATGCCGGTCTCTGGCATGCCGATGGCGCCTTGGCGGACCAGGACGCGGCTGCCCATTTCATCGTCAAGCGTCCGCGCGGAAAGACCGCCAGCGACGCCAAGGTATTGCGGAATGAGGCCGCATACATGACTGTGGCGCGCGCGGTGGGCTTGCGCACCGAAGGCCAGTTGCGCTACCAGGACGATACCTTGTTCATTCCCCGCTTTGACCGCCGCATCCTCGATGGAAAAGTGCTGCGACTGCATCAGGAAAGCGCCGCTTCGCTGGCAGGTATCGTCGGCTTTGAAGCCACGCCCAGCCAGTTCGACCTATTGCAGGCGCTGCGCGCCGTCGTCAGCGACAAGACTGCGGAAACCATCGAATTTCTCAAACGCGATATCTTGAACCTGGCCATGCGCAATACCGATAATCACGCACGCAATACGGCGGTGCAGCAAATTGGTGCCGAGGTGCGCCTCACGCCGCTGTTCGATTTTGCACCGATGTACCTGGACCCGGATGGCATACCACGCGCGGCCCGCTGGTATCACCCGGATACCAAAAACGAGCTGCATGACTGGACGACGATACTGGCTACGATCGGCATGCCGGACGTGGAGCGCCAGCAGATCCGCCTCGCGCTATACGGATTTTCCCGGCACCTGGTTGCGCTGGAACAGCATATGCAGGAGGCTGGCGTGGATGATGACATCATTGCTTTCCTCCGGCCACATATCGCCGGGCAGATCGAACAGCTCAAGGCATTGGGAGAGCACTGACATGGCGCGTACAAAGAAGACCGTTGACAAGGAAGAGTTGCGGCAGCGCAGGGCAGTGCTTTACGAAGCCATTGAAGCAGGAGCCGTCACGCTACAGCATGCCGTCAAGGAAATGCGCGCCATCTCGCGCATGACGCAGGCAGAGTTTGCGACGCATCGGGGCGTGAGCACGAAGGTTATCAAGGAGATCGAGAGCGGCAAGGGCAACCCGACCATCCAGACGCTGAACCGTATCGGGCAATTCTTTGGCCTGGAGGTGGCCTTTGTACGGACAGAAACGCTACGCGAAAAAAAAATCGCCCCGGCGAGTACCGGGGCGATATCGCCTCAATAGACTAGATCAGAAGCAGTGTTCCAGCGCCGGGAAGCTGCCATCCTTGACGGCTTTGACGTAGCCGGTGACGGCGTCGTCGATGCTGGCCGCGCCTTCCATGAAGTTGCGCACGAAGCGCGCCTTGCGGCCTGGGAAGACACCCAGCATGTCGTGCATGACGAGGACCTGGCCCGAGCAGTCGGGGCCGGCGCCGATGCCGATCGTGGGAATCGTCAGCATGTCGGTCACTTCCTTGCCCAGCTGCGACGGCATGGCTTCCATCAGCACGATGGCGGCGCCCGCGTTTTGCAGCACCAGCGCATCGTTTTTCAGCTCGGCGGCGCTTTCCGTGCTCTTGCCCTGCACCTTATAGCCGCCCAGCTGGTGCACGAATTGCGGCGTCAGGCCGATGTGGGCGCAGATGGGGATGCCGCGCTCGGTGAGGAAACGGACGGTCTCGGCCAGCCAGGCACCGCCTTCGATCTTGATCATGTGCGCGCCCGCCTGCATCAGGATGACGGCGTTGGCGTAAGCCGTTTCAGGCGTGCCGTACGCGCCGAACGGCAGGTCGGACAGGATCATGGCCGACTTGCTGCCGCGCGCCACGGACGCCGTGTGGTAGGCCAGTTCGGCCACGGTGACGGGCAGGGTGGAGTTCAGGCCGTTGCAGACCATGCCGAGCGAATCGCCGATCAGCAGGATCTCCACGCCGCAGCGGTCCATCAGCGACGCGAAGCTGGCGTCATAGCAGGTCAGCATGGTGATCTTTTCGCCGGCGGCGCGCAGCGTGGCCAGGGTGTGGATGGTCACGGCCTTGTTGGCGACAGGCTTGGATGGCGCCGGCGCCGGTGTGGCGGCCTTGTCTTTTGCGGCCAGATCTGTTCCTTGCAAATAAGCGGACATAGGTATTCTCTAGAGTGAATGGGGGGTGATGCTATTGCGACGCCGCTAGTGTAGTACTTTATATGGCGGCGTGCAGGGGTGGCATTGTAGAGCAATGCCGCATGGCGCTCAGAGCTGGATGATGGCCTGGTCGGCCACGCCCGCCAGGTAGCCTTGCGCTGGCCCGAGTCCGGGCACGACGATGGCCGGCGCCAGGGCCAGCAGCGGCACCAGCACGAAGGCGCGCTCGGTGAGGCGCGGATGGGGTACCGTCAGGGTGGCGCTGGCGATCTGTGCATCGCCGTACAGCAGCAAGTCCAGGTCCAGGGTGCGCGGGGCATTGCGGTAGGGCCGTTCGCGCCCGTGCGCCGCCTCGATGGCGTGCAGGGCCAGCAGCAGTTCCTCCGCCGGCAGGGTGGTCTCGATGCGCGCCACGGCGTTGATGTAGTCGTCGCCGCTGGAATCGATGGGTGCCGTGCGGTAGCTGGCCGAGGCGTCCAGCAAGCTGGCGCCGGGCAGGCGCGCCAGGCGCGCGATCGCCTCCTGCACATTCGCGCGCGCGTCGCCCAGGTTCGCGCCGATGCCGATGTAAGCGATTACTGACATTATTCGCCGCTGCTGCTGCCGGTGGTGGTGCTTCCTCCGCCTGTGCCCGTCTTGCTGCGCGTGCTGCGGCGCGGCGGGCGCTTCTTCTTGACGGCGCCCGGCGCGGCATTCGCGCTGACGAGCAGCGCTTCGCGCGTTTCCTCGTCGCCTTCATAAAAGGCCGTCCACCATTCGCCGATGTCCGCGTCGATCTCGCCCGAGGCGCAGCGCAGCAGCAGGAAGTCGTAGCCGGCGCGGAAGCGCAGGTGCTCGAGCAGTTTGTACGGCGCCTTGCCGACCCGGCGCTCGAAGCGGGGCTGCATCGACCAGATGTCGCGCATGTCGGAACCGATCTTGCGCTGCAAGGCCAGTTTTTCCGTCTGCGAATCGAGCACGTCGTCGGCCGCCAGGTGCAGCGCGGGGATGGTCGACTCGCCGGCGGCGCGGTAGGCCGTCCATTTTTCCAGCACCTGGTGCCACAGCAGCGAGGCAAACAAAAAGCCCGGCGAGACGGTCTTGCCGGCGGCGATGCGCTGGTCCGTGGCGTCCAGCGCCAGGGTGACGAATTTCGCGCCCAGCGGCTGTTCCAGCACCACGTCGAGCAGCGGCAGCAGGCCGTGATGCAAGCCTTCCTTGCGCAGCTGCTGCAGGCAGGCCAGCGCGTGGCCGCTCATCAGAAGTTTGAGCATTTCGTCAAATACGCGCGGCGCCGGCACGTTGTTGATCAGCGGTGCCATGACGGGAATCGGCGCGGCCGTGTGCGGCTCGATGGTGAATTTCAGCTTGGCGGCGAAGCGCACCACGCGCAGCATGCGCACGGGGTCTTCGCGATAGCGCTCTTCCGGCTTGCCGATCATGCGCAAGGTCTTGGCGCGGATGTCTTCCACGCCGCCGTGGTAATCGAGCACTTCCTGCGTGGCCGGGTTGTAGTACATGGCGTTGATGGTGAAGTCGCGGCGCAGCGCGTCTTCGTGCTGCAAACCGAAGGTGTTGTCGCGCAGGACGCGGCCATGTTCATCCTTGGGCGCGGAATCGGCGCCGGCGCCGCGGAAAGTCGTCACTTCCAGCAAATCCTGGCCGAACATCACGTGCACGATCTGGAAGCGCTTGCCGATGATGAAGGCGCGGCGGAACAAGCGCTTGACCTGTTCCGGCGTGGCGTTGGTGGCGATGTCGAAGTCTTTGGGTTTGACGCCCAGCAGCAGGTCGCGCACGGCGCCGCCGACGACAAAGGCCTCGAAGCCTGCTTCCTGCAGGCTGCTGGTGACGCGGATGGCATTCGACGATACCAGTTTCGGGTCGATTCCGTGTTGCGCAGGACCGAGCACGATGGGTGCCGTGGTGTCGCGCGCTGCCTCTTTTTTAACGCCGAGGATCTTGCGGATGAATTTTTTAATCATTGAATAAGTGGAGTGATGGCCAGCCGTGGAGGGATGCGTGTGCGCTCAAAGCGGTGTTGGGATTGGTCGCGACCGGGTGGGTCACGACCGACAGCAAGGGAATATCGTTGTGCGAATCGCTGTAAAAATAGCTGCGCTCGAACTGCCCCAGTTCCTTGCCCATCTTTTCCAGCCAGGCGTGGGTGTGGGTCAGCTTGCCCGCGCCCAGGGTCGGCGTGCCCAGCAGCTTGCCCGTGACATTGCCTGCGTCGTCATATTCGGGCATGGCAGCCAGCAGATGCTCGACGCCCAGTGCATCGGCGATGGGTTTGGTGATGAAATGGTTGGTGGCCGTGACGATGGCCAGCAAATCGCCCGCGTCCTGGTGCTGTTTCAGCAGGGCAACGACTTCCGGGCGGATGGCCGGCAAGACCACTTCGGCCATGAATTGGCGGTGCAGCGCTTCGAGGCGTTCGCGCGGGAATTGCGCCAGGGTGCCGAGCGAGAATTCCAGGTATTCCACCGGATCGAGCGTGCCGGCCTGGTATTGCGCGAAAAATTCGTCGTTGCGGCGGGTGAATTCGGCGGCGTCCACGGCACCGATGCGTACCAGGAATTCGCCCCACTCGTGATCCGAGTCGATGGGCAGCAGGGTGTGGTCGAGGTCAAACAGGGCCAGATTCATCATTCTTTCGCTTCCGCCTGCAGCAACTCGCGCAACAATGGCAAGGTGATCGGGCGTTGGGTTTCCAGGGAGTAGAGGTCGAGAGAGTCCAGCATCGTCGACAGCGAACGCATGTCGCGCCGGAAATGGGACAGCAGATAGGGTAACACGCCGGGCGACAAGGTCAAGCCGCGGGTGGTGGCCGCCTGGGTCAGGGCGGCGATTTTTTCATCGTCCGTCAAGCCGTGGATCTGGTAGATCAGGCCCCAGCCCATGCGCGTGCGCAAGTCTTCGCGCACGGGCAGCACGGCCGGCGGCACGGCGCCGCTGCACACCATGAAGGCCTTGTTGGCGCGGATTTCATTGAACAGGGCAAAGGCGTCGATCTGCGCCAGCGGCGACAGCTTTTCGCAGTCGTCGAGCAGGTACAGGTCCACGTCGGGCGAATACACGAATTCGGACTCGATCGAGAATGGCGAAATGTAGCGCGCGCGCTCGGTGCTGGCCAGTGCCTTGAGCAGGTGGCTCTTGCCGGCGGCCAGTTCGCCCCACAGGTAGGCAAAATGTTCGCGTGACGTGCGCGCGGCGAACTGGCGCATCAGCTGCGCCACTTCGGCATTCTGTCCCACCTCGAAGGTATCGAGGCTGTGCGCCTGGTCTGTGCCTAAATCGAGCACCAGTTGTTTCATGGCGTACGCCTTGTCCTGTTTTTCATTACTGCTTGTGCGTCGTCGTCGCTGTTGTTAGTTTAACATTTTTGTGTCGGGTGCCTGACAGAAGCGTAGCGAGCGGCAGCGATTTGTGGCCGAGAAGCGCAACCGTACTTGAGTACGGTGAGCATCGCCGGCCGCAAAGTGCGACGCGCAGTCGCTTATGTCGCTTATGTCAGTCACCTTGTCACGCATTATAGAAGGTGCTGGACAGGTAGTGGCGTCTTAGATGCTTAAAAGCGACCATCAGGACGGCAGAAGCGGGTAAAGCGAGCAAAACGCCGACGAAACCGAACAATTGTCCGAAAGCCAATAAGGCGAAGATCACGGCCAGCGGGTTCAGGCCGATGCGCTCGCCCACCAGGCGCGGCGTGAGGAAAAAGCCCTCGATGACCTGGCCGCAGCCATAGATGACGGCCACGGCGATGACGCCGCTCCAGTCGGCAAACTGCAGCAGGGCGGCGATCAGCGCCAGCATCAGGCCCAGGCCGAAGCCCAGGTAGGGGATGAACACCAGCAAGCCCGTGATGATGCCCACAGGCAATGCGACTTCAAAACCGGCGATGGCCAGCGCCACCGAGTAATACGTGGCCAGCACCAGCATGACGAGCAACTGGCCGCGCAGGTATTGCGCCAGCAGGGTGTCGACTTCCTGCGCCATGCCCACCGTGCGGCCGACCCAGCGGCGCGGCACGGCGCCGGCGATGCGCGCCAGCATCGGATGCCAGTCCAGCAACAGATAGAACAGCACCACGGGAATGAGCACGACGGTGGCCAGCCAGCCCAGCACGGCCGTGCCGCCGATGCGGGCCGAGGCCAGCACGGTGCTCCAGATTTCATCGCCGCTGGTGGCCATCTGCTGGCTCAGCATGCGTTTGATGCCCGTACCGTCCAGGCGCACGCGGATGCCCAGGTCGCGCAGTTTCGGCGCCAGGAACTCGTTCGCCTTGCTCAGGAATTGCGGAATTTGCGCCTGCAGCAAGGGGATTTCCTTTTGCAATACGGGCACGACGATCAGTACGAGCGCCGTGATGGCGAGGAAAAACAACACTACGACGACCAGCACGGCCAGCGGACGGGGCAAGTAAAAGCGCCGGTAATGCAGGCGCTGCAAGCGGTCCACGCCGGGATTGAGCACGTAGGCGAGGATGGCGGCGGCCAGGAAGGGCGTCAGGATGGGGCCCAGGCTGACGAGCAGCAGCAAGAATGCCAGCCAGACCGCGATCCAAAATGCTGTTTGCTTCTGTTCGGCGGTGATGGCGAATGGCATGGAGTTTGTGCTGTTGCGTTAAAAAAAGGCAGTTAATTACGAAATGGCGGGGCAGTTTGATAAAATAGCGTCTTGATCGACCGAATTCACCCGCTGGCGCCCTGCCGCACGATGTTGAAAAACATGCTTGCGCGCGCGTGCCGGCGGGTATCCGCCTTCTATTTTACCGCCTCCGCTGCCACCACACCATGAACCAGACTTCAAATGTTTCCCTTTCCTACCGTGACGCTGGCGTCGATATCGACGCAGGCGACGCTTTAGTCGAAGCAATCAAGCCGTTTGCCAAGCGCACCCTGCGCGAAGGCGTGATGGGCGGCCTGGGCGGTTTTGGCGCCATGTTTGAAATCAGCAAGAAGTACAAGGAACCGGTGCTGGTCTCGGGCACCGACGGCGTGGGCACGAAATTGCGCCTGGCGTTCGAACTGAACCGCCACGACACGGTCGGCATCGACCTCGTCGCCATGAGCGTCAACGACATCCTCGTGCAAGGCGCCGAACCGCTGTTCTTCCTCGATTATTTTGCTTGCGGCAAGCTGGACGTGGCCATCGCCACCGACGTCATCAAGGGCATCGCCCAGGGTTGCGAACAAGCGGGTTGCGCGCTGATCGGCGGCGAAACGGCGGAAATGCCGAGCATGTACCCGGCCGGCGAATACGACCTGGCAGGTTTTGCCGTCGGCGCCGTGGAAAAATCGAAAATCATCGACGGCACCAAGATCGCCCCGGGCGACGTGGTGCTGGGCCTGGCCTCGTCGGGCGTGCACTCGAACGGTTACTCGCTGGTGCGCAAGATCATCGAAGTGGCGAAGCCGGACCTGGAAGGCGACTTCCACGGCCGTAAACTCGCCGACGTGCTGATGCAGCCGACGCGCATCTACGTCAAGCCGTTGCTGGCGCTGATGGACGCTATGGAAGTGAAGGGCATGGTGCACATCACCGGCGGCGGCCTGGTGGAAAACATCCCGCGCGTGCTGCAGCCTGGCCTGGTGGCCGAACTGGACTCGAAGGCATGGACCATGCCGCCGCTGTTCACGTGGCTGCAACAGCACGGCGGCGTGGCTGACGCCGAGATGCACCGCGTCTTCAACTGCGGCATCGGCATGACCGTCATCGTTTCGCAGGAAAACGCGGACGCCGCCATCGCGCAATTGCAAGCGGCCGGCGAAACCGTCTCGCGCATCGGCACCATCCGCGCCCGCGTGGGCGACGAGCACCAGACGATCGTGATCTAAGTTTCAGCACGCATGGAAAAGGCAGGCGCTCGCAAGAGGCCTGCCTTTTTTTACGCCGCGATAGCTTACCTTGCGTGCACCGGCTTCATGCGCCCGTCGGGCTGCGAGCCGCCCCTGCCGATCATGGCCACGCTGACGGCCGAGACGAGGGAGGCGAACAGGATGTAGCCGACGATGTGCCACGGCTCGCCGTTGCCCGTCTTGAGCAGGTAGGTGGCGATGATGGGCGTCAGGCCGCTGGCGAAGATGCCGGAGAACTGGTACACGAAGGAGATGCCCGTGTAGCGCACCTTGGCGTCGAACAGGTCGCAGAACAAGGCCGCTTCCGGGCCGTACACGGCCGAATACAGCACGCCCAGCGGGATGATCACGGAACACCACAGCAGCAGCGGATTGCCGGCGTGGTGCAGCATGATCCAGAAGGCGGGAATGGCCGACACGCCCGTGATCAAGGAGCCCCAGAAGAACACCTTGCTGCGGCCGATGCGGTCCGACAGGCGGCCGAAGAAGGGGATGCAAAAGCACATCACGACGGCCGACGCCATCACGCCCATCAGCGCTTCCGTGCGGGCGATCTTGATGGTGTTGGTCAGATAGGTGATGGAAAACACGCCGAAGATATTGAAGAACACGCCGTCGATATAGCGCGCGCCCATGCCTTTTAATACATTGCCCGGATAGCGCTTCAGCAGGTCGAAAAATGGAATCTGCGTCTCCGCGTTCTTTTCCTTGACGGCCTGGAACTCGGGCGTTTCCATCACGTTCAGGCGTATCCACATGCCGATGAAGACGAGGGCGGCCGACAGGATGAAGGCCACGCGCCAGCCCCAGGACAGGAATTGCGCGTCGGTCAGGCTGTAGGACAGGATCGCCACCACGCCCGACGCGAGGCACAGGCCGATCGCCAGGCCGATCTGCGGCAGGCTGGCGTAGAAGCCGCGCTCTTTTGGGGGCGCATATTCATACGCCATCAGTACGGCGCCGCCCCATTCGCCACCGAGGCCGATTCCTTGCAGCACGCGCAGGAACAGCAGCAGGCCCGGCGCCCAGTAGCCGATGTGGTCGTAGGTCGGCAGCACGCCGATCAGGAAAGTGGAGATGCCCATGATCATCAGGGTCATGACCAGCATGTTCTTGCGGCCGATCTTGTCGCCGAAGTGGCCGAAGATCACGCCGCCGATGGGACGCGACAGAAAGCCCACGGCGAAGGTGCCGTAGGCCAGCATGGTCGAGACGAGCGGATCGCCGCCCGGGAAATACAGTTTGCTGAATACGATGCCGGCCACGACGCCGTATAAAAAGAAGTCGTACCACTCGATGGTGGCGCCGATCACGCTGGCCATCACGACTTTCCGCAGCTCTTTGGCCTTTTTGGGATTGTTCGGATTGTTATCCATAATATCTAGTCTCCAATCGATATCGATTATGTGTTTGATGCCTGGCTTGTCGCCGGGTCATTGGAGGCGGGGCCGCCTGCCCGCCGCTGACATCCTCCTTGCCGGGAATGGAATGGGTGGGTCAGGCCGCCTGCGGCAGCCGCACGGCGTCCGCCAGGATCATGTCGGCCGCTTTTTCGGCGATCATGATGGTGGGCGCGTTCGTATTGCCCGAGACGATTTCCGGCATGATCGACGCGTCGACCACGCGCAGGTTCTGCATGCCGTGCACGCGCAGGCGCTCGTCGACGACGGCCATGTCGTCGTGGCCCATCTTGCAGGTGCCGCTCGGATGGTAGATCGACTGGCTGAAACGCCGTGCCGCGTCCAGCAGCTGCGCATCCGTCTCGAACTGCGGGCCGGGCACGAACTCTGAAATGATGTGCGGCGCCAGCGACGGCGCGGAGGCGATTTTTCGGGCCACGCGCAGGGCGGCAATCGCCGTTTGCTGGTCGCGCGGGTCGGACAGGTAATTGGGATAAATGCCAGGGTAGGCGAGGGGATCGGCGGACTTGATCGACACGTGGCCGCGGCTGTGCGGGCGCAGCTGGCACACGGACGACGTAAACGCGGAAAACGGATGGGCGCCTTCGCCCGGCTTGTCGGCGCTTAGCGGCTGCATGTGGAACTGGATGTCGGGCCGTTCCACCTCGGGCGAGGAGCGGGTAAACACCGTCACCTGGCTGGCCGCCAGGGTGAGAGGGCCGGAGCGGGAAAACACATATTGCATGCCCACCCACAGCTTGCCCCACAGGCTGTTGACTTCATCGTTCAGGGTTTTCAGCCGCGTCTTGAAGACGAGGCGGATTTGCAGATGGTCTTGCAGGTTCTGTCCCACGCCGGGCAAGTCGTGCACGAGCGGCACGCCCACTTGCTCGAGCAGCGCGCGCGGCCCGACGCCCGAGCATTGCAGGATTTGCGGCGAGCCGATGGCGCCCGCGCATAAAATCACTTCGCCGCTGGCGCGCGCCTGGCGCAGCTGGCCATCCTGCCAGAACTCGATGCCGACGGCGCGCTTGCCCTCGAACAGCACGCGCGTGATTTGCGCGCGCACTTCCACGCGCAGATTGGCGCGCTTGCGGGCGGGCCGCAAAAAGGCTTTGGCTGTGCTCCAGCGCAAGCCCTTGCTGGCCGTCTGCTGGAAGTAGCCGACGCCTTCCTGCGTGGCGCCGTTGTAGTCGGCATTGAAGGGGATGCCGCTTTCCGTGGCGCCGGCGATGAAGTGCTCGGCGATGGGGCGGCGCAGCCGCAGGTCCGACACCTTTAACGGGCCGCCCACGCCGTGGTAGTCGCTGGCGCCGCGTTCCTGGTCTTCCGATTTTTTAAAGTAGGGCAGCACCTCGGCATAGCTCCAGCCTGCGTTGCCCAGTTCGGCCCAGCGGTCGTAGTCCTCTTTCTGTCCGCGCACGTACAGCAAGCCGTTGAGCGAGCTGGAGCCGCCCAGGACCTTGCCGCGCGGCCATTGCAACTGGCGCCCGGCGATGCCGGCGTCCGCTTCCGTGCGGTAGCACCAGTCCAGCTTCGGGTCGTGCATGGTCTTGAAATAGCCGACCGGCACGTGTATCCAAGGATTGTTGTCCTTGCCGCCCGCTTCCAGCAGCAATACCCGGTGGTTGCTGTCGTGCGACAGGCGGTTGGCCAGCACGCAGCCGGCGGAACCGGCGCCGACGACGATGTAATCGTAGTGTGTTTGCAACATGGTGCTTGTCTCCTGCGTTGCGGTATCAGCTTGCCTCGGCGGGCGTTTTTTGCGATACACTGGTCTTTATTGATTATTTTGGAACGTCTGGTTCCATTTATAAAAGACGTGCAGCACCGGGACAAGCGGAAACCGCCGCATACGCGAGAGGTGAAACAGAACATGCATGATGCGTTTCAAAAACGGCAGGCCGAGGCCGAAGAAGACAGCCCGGCGGGTGGAGCGGTTGGGGCCGGCGCGGCGGCCAGCCATGGCGACGAGGCGCGCGGCTTGCGCGTGCTGCGCCTGATCGAGCACCTGGCCAGCGCCAGCCAGCCCCTGACCTTGTCGCAGCTGGCGGCGCGCATGCAGGTGCCGAAAGCCAGCATGATGCGTCTGCTCGATACCCTGGAACAGCATGGTTATGTGCTGCGCACGCCCGTGGGGCGCGGCTATGTACCGGGTGCCGCATCGACCAACCTGGCGCTGGCGACCTTGCGCAACAATGCCCTGATCCGCGTGAGCCGCAGCATCCTGGGCAGCCTGGTGGCGGCCACGGGCGAGACGTGCAATCTGGCCATTCCCGAGGGCAATGCCGTCGTCTACGTGGACCGCGTGGAAACGCAGGAACCTCTGCGCCTGCACCTGGTGCTGGGCACGCGCGCGCCCATGCATTGCACGGCCAGCGGCAAGCTGTTCTTGGCGCACATGAGTTTGCTGGAGCGGCGCGCATTGCTGGCCATGCTGACCCTGGAGGCGCGCACGCCGAAAAGCATCGCCGATCCCGTGCTGCTCGAGCGCGAGATCGTGCGCATCGCGCGGCTGGGCATCGGCATCGACGACGAGGAATTCGTGCACGGCATGGTGGCCGTGGCCGTGCCCATCTGCGCGGCCGACGGGCGCATCGTGGCGGCCGTCGCCTGCCACGCGCCCGTGGCGCGAAAGTCCGTGGAGCAGCTGATGCAGCACGTGCCAGAGCTCAAGGAAGCGGCCGTCAAGCTGCGACCGCTGCTGCTGGCAGAAACGGTTCACAACACCTAACAAAACCGTAGCGAGCGGATGTGAGTCGTGATCGAGACGCGCAGCTGTGCTGGGCACGGGGCGGCCGAGGCAGTGAGCATCGCAGGCCGCGACGCGCGACGCGCAGTAGGTTTGGTCAGGTGTTTAAGGTTTCAGGACCTTCGCCACCTTGGCCGCCCGCAGGCGGAACGCATCGGGCATGCCGGAGCCCAGCAGCGGACGCAGATACAGGCGGAAGGCATCGGTCACGTCCGTGCCGCTGGCGCTGATGAACTCGTCTTCCATGGTCCGTGTCTTGCCCGCCACGTCGGTCAGCGGCAGCAGTTCGTAGTCGACGGAATAAAAGCCCGTGCGCTTGATGGCAACAGAGCCGTCGCGGTCGCCCCACATGGCGAACTGCACGGCCTTTTCTCCCACTTCGCGGGCTTCGCGCTGGTCGACGTCGGAAACGCAGCCGATGAAGGAGCGCTGCAGATAGCCGAAGGTATCGCCGCGCACGCGCTTGATGCCGAGCTTGGCCTTGATTTCGTCGCACAGCAGGTCGGCCAGCGCGCCCGTGCCGGACAATTGCACGTTGCCATGCGCATCGCGCTCCACTTCCTTGGCGAGCAGGCTGGCGATCGGCTCGCCCGATGCATCGTGGATGCCTTCCGACACGGCGATCACGCAACGGCCATACTTTTCATAGGTGGCCTTCACGTCGGCAAGGAAATTTTCCAGCACGAAGACGCGCTCGGGCAGATAGATCAGGTGCGGGCCATCGTCGGGGAACTTCTTGCCCAGCGCCGAGGCGGCCGTCAGAAAGCCCGCATGGCGGCCCATCACCACGCCCACATAGACGCCGGGCAAGGCCGCGTTGTCGAGGTTGGCGCCGGCGAACGCTTGCGCGACGAAGCGCGCGGCCGAGGGAAAGCCGGGCGTGTGGTCGCTGCCCACCAGGTCGTTGTCGATGGTTTTCGGGATGTGGATGCAGCGCAGCGGATAGCCGGCCTTGTGCGCTTCCTCGCTGACGATGCGCACCGTGTCGGACGAGTCGTTGCCGCCGATGTAAAAGAAGTGCTCGATTTCGTGCGCGCGCAGCACTTCGAAGATTTGCTGGCAGTAGGCAATATCGGGCTTGTCGCGCGTGGAACCGAGCGCCGAGGACGGCGTGGCCGCCACCAGTTCCAGGTTGTGGCTGGTTTCCTGCGTCAGGTCGACAAACTCTTCATTGATGATGCCGCGCACGCCATGCAGCGCGCCATACACGCGCGTGACGTGCTGAAAACGCCGCGATTCGAGCACCACGCCCACCAGCGACTGGTTGATGACGGCGGTGGGGCCGCCTCCCTGGGCAACAAGAATTTTTCCAGACGGCATGGGATCTCCTCGTAAGTAAAGCGGCCCTCCAGCCTACTCCTTTTTTAGCGGGACGCTGTCTTTTCCCTATGCCCCAAGGGGAATTGATCTGGCGGGCCGGCCTGCCTATTCATTCCGGCGCCCGGATATGCTCGACCAACCCCCTGCTGCGCCGTCCCGGCGCCGGCGTCAGCCAGCTGACGAGGATGGCGGCGGCCAGGCCGGCCGGCACGCCGAAGATGCCGGCGGAAATAGGAGCGATATGAAACCATTGACCGCTGGCATTGCCGCCCAGCATGGTGCTCGTATGCAGCATGTAGTACAGGCAGACGCCAAAGCCCGTCAGCATGCCGGCCAGCGCGCCCTGGTAATTGGCGCGTTGCCAGAAGACACCGAGCACCAGCGGCGGGAACAGGGTCGAGGCGGCCAGGGAGAAGGCCACGCCCACCAGCGACAAAATGTCGGCCGGCTTTTGCGAGGCCGCATAGGCGGCGATGAAGGCCACGGCCAGCAGCAGCAATTTGGAAATCGTCACGCGCTTTTGCGTCGAGGCGCTGGGATCGACCACCTTGTAATAGACGTCGTGCGACAGGGCGTTCGAGATGGCCAGCAGCAAGCCATCGGCCGTCGACAGGGCGGCGGCCAGGCCGCCGGCCGCCACCAGGCCGGAAATCACGTAGGGCAGGCCGGCGATCTCGGGCGTGGCCAGCACCAGCACGTCGGCGTCGATGGAAATTTCCGCCAGTTGCACGATGCCGTCACGGTTGACGTCGACGATGCTGATCAGGGGACTGAGCTTGTCCACGTTGGCCCAGTACGACACCCAGGTGGGCAGGTTCGCGTATTGCGTGCCGACCAGGGCCGAGTAAATATCGTACTTGACCAGCACGGCCAGCGCGGGAATCGTGAGATAGATCAACAGGATGAAAAACAGGGTCCAGAACACGGACACGCGCGTTTCGTGCACGGACGGCGTGGTGTACGATCGCATGAGGATGTGGGGCAGGGCGGCCGTGCCCAGCATCATGCAAAACACGAGGGCCAGGAAATTGTTGCGCTTGATATCGGATTGCTCGCGGTCGGCGGCGGGAAACGGTTGCGCGTGCGGAATGATCGGCTCGGCGCGTTTCTGGTTTTGCGCCTGCATGGCCTGCCACAGCACGCGTGCCTCGTCGGGGCTTTTGGGATAGGCGATCAGGTAGCGCTCCGCGTTGCGGATGTCGAACAGCGAGGTATTGCGCTGGCGCAAACTGTCGAGCTGGCGCTGGGCCGCCAGGCGGCCTTGCTCCCAGGAGCCGGGCAAGCCGTCGATGCGCGCCTGGTAGCTTTGCGCGCGCTGGCGGAAGATGGCGCGCACTTCGTTTTCTTTCGGGTCCGTTTCCAGCACGTGTTCGCGCGCGCTCAGTTGCGGCAGCACCTTGCCATAGGCGATCTGCGGCACGGGATTGTCCGCATGCTTGACCGACAGCCACATGGCGGGAATCAGAAAGGCGACGAGGATGATGATGTACTGCGCCACCTGCGTCCAAGTGATGGCGCGCATGCCGCCCAGAAAGGAGCAGACGAGGATGCTGGCCAGCCCCAGGAAGATGCCGACGGAAAAATCCACGCCCGTGAAGCGCGAGGCGATCAGGCCGACGGCGTAGATCTGCGCCACGACATAGGTAAACGACACGATGATGGTGGCGGCCACGGCCACCACGCGCACGCTGGCGCCCCGTTTGTCGGTGCCGCTGCCGTAGCGGGCGGCGAGGAAATCGGGAATCGTGTATTGGCTGAACTTGCGCAGGTAGGGCGCGATCAATAGCGCCACCAGGCAATAGCCGCCCGTCCAGCCCATGATGAAGGCCAGGCCGTCGAAGCCGTTCAGGTACAGGCCGCCCGCCAGGCTGATGAAGCTGGCGGCCGAAATCCAGTCGGCGGCCGTGGCCATGCCGTTGAACATGGCCGGCACCCGGCGCCCCGCCACATAGTATTCGGTGACGTTCGAGGTGCGGCTGATGACGCCGATGGTGGCGTACAGCGTGATGGTGACGAGCATGAACAGGTAGCCGATCCACGCGCGCGGCATGCCTTCCTGTTCCAGTACCGACAGGGCCAGCAGGAAGGCGGCGAAACCGGCGGTAAACAGCAGGTAGTAGCGGCACAGGCGCGCAAAGAAGCTGCGCTGGCCGCTCATGCTTGCTCCTCGGCATGGAATTCCCGGTCCAGGCGCCGCATGCGCCAGGCATACAAGGCGATGATGGCCAGGTAGACGAGCGAGGCGCCCTGGGCCGCCATGTAGAAGGGCAGGGGCCAGCCGAACAGGTTCAGGTGCAATAGCTCGCGCGCATAGAACACGGTCAGGAAGCCCGTCAGCAGCCAGACCAGCAGCAGGATGGCCGTCAGCCGCCGCGTCTTGCGCCAGTGGGCGTCGCGGCGCGCCTGCAGCTCGGGGCTGGGTGCGCGCGCGGGCGGCAGCGGCGCCGCGGGAAGGCTGGGCTTATCCATACGTGATGTCATCCTCTTCTGGCGCTTCCGGCAACAGCAGGGCGATGCTCAGGCGCAGCAGGGTGCCTGGCAGCTTCGGCGAAGTGGCGCGCGGATTGTTAAAAATATCGACTTCGGCGCCATGCTGCTGCGCAATCTCGCGCACGATGGCCAGGCCCAGGCCGCTACCGTCGACATTGCTGCCAAGAATGCGGTAAAAGCGCTCGAACACGTGGGCCCGCTCTGCCGGCGCAATGCCGGGCCCCGTATCTTCCACTTCCAGGATGGCCAGTTCCAGGGTGCTGCGCACGCGCACCGTGACGCTGCCGCCAGCTGGCGTGTAGCGCAGGGCATTGTCGATCAGATTGCTCAGCAGCTCGCGCAGCATCATGGCATTGCCGGAAATCATGATTGAATACGCGGGCTGTTCGAAGCCCAGGTCGATATGCTGGGCAAACGAGGCTTGCACCCAGTCCTGCACCACGCCGCGCGCCAGTTCGCTCAGTTCGATCGGCTCGAATGCCGTGCCCGCCTGCGGCTGGTTTTCCGCGCGTGCCAGGGCCAGCAGCTGGTTGACCAGGCGCGTGGCCGCTTCCGAGCTTTTCGCCAGCTGCAGCAGCGAGCGGTGAATCTCGTCGTGGTCGGTCTGGCGCAGGGCCAGCTCCGATTGCATGCGCATGCCGGCCAGCGGCGTCTTCATCTGGTGCGCCGCATCGGCGATGAAGCGTTTCTGCATGTCGATCGACAGCGACAGGCGCGCCAGCATCTCGTTGAGCGAACCAACCAGCGGCGTGATTTCCTCGGGCACCTGGCCCGATTCGATGGGAGATAAATCGTCGGGCGGCCGGGCGCGTATGCGTTCCTGCAATTGCGCCAGCGGCGACAGCCCGCGCGCCAGGGCGAACCAGACCAGGGCCAGGATCACGGGCAGGATGATGAACTGCGGCAAAATCACGCCCTTGATGATTTCATTGGCCAGCTGGGCGCGCTTTTCCAGCGTCTCGGCCACTTGCACCAGCGCGCGGTGCGGTTCATCGTCGTTGCCGGCGGGAATATCGAGATAGCTGAACGCCACGCGCACGGGCGTGCCGTGGATGGTGTCGTTGCGAAACAGCACCATGCCGCTGCGGTATTTGTCGGGGTCCTGCGGCGGCGGCAAGTCGCGGTCGCCGTCGAGGTATTCGCCGCGCGGACCCACCACCAGGTAATACAGGGTGTCGACGTCGTCGCCGCGCAGGAAGTCGCGGCCCTTGTTCTTGCTGTTCTTGTCCGGCACGCGGCGCAGCAGCGCGCCGTCGGCCTGCTTGACCTGTTGCGTCAGCACGGTGACGCTGTCTTCCAGCGCATGGTCGAAGGGCTGATTGGCGATGCCCTTGGCCACCAGATAGGTGATGGCGATGCTCATCGGCCACAGCAGCAGCAGGGGCGCCAGCATCCAGTCGAGGATTTCGCCGAACAGCGAATGCTCGATGGTGTCATCCTGCTCCGTCGTGGGCGGCTCGAACCAGTCGTCGTCGCCCGGCTCGTCCGCTGGCGCCTCGCGTGCCTTCACTTGCTGGCGGACCCGCTGGCCGGGGCTGCCGACTCGCCCGCTTCGGCGTTCAGGCGCGCCGCTTCCGAGTATTTTTCCAGGCAATAGCCGAGGCCGCGCACGGTGGCGATGCGCACGCCGCCCACCTCGATCTTCTTGCGCAGGCGGTGCACATACACTTCGATGGCGTTGTTCGACACTTCCTCGCCCCATTCGCACAGGTGGTCGACCAGCTGCTCTTTCGAGACGAGGCGGCCGGTGCGGCCCAGCAGGATTTCCAGCAAGCCCAGTTCGCGCGCGGACAGGTCGAGCATCTGGTCGTTGATGTAGGCGCTGCGCCCCACCTGGTCGTAGCTGAGGGGACCATGCTTGATGATGGTGGCGCCGCCGCCGGCGCCGCGGCGCGTCAGGGCGCGCACTCTTGCCTCCAGTTCCGACAGGGCGAACGGCTTGGCCATATAATCATCGGCACCGAGGTCGAGGCCATTCACGCGTTGTTCGATGGAATCGGCGGCCGTCAGGATCAGCACGGGCAGCAGCGAGGCGCGCGCGCGCAGGCGGCGCAGCACTTCCAGGCCGGACATCTTCGGCAGGCCCAGGTCGAGTATCAGCAAGTCGAATTCCTGGGTGGACAGGGCCGTATCGGCTTCCTGCCCATTTTTGACGCAGTCGATGGCATAGCCCGACTGGCGCAGCGAACGGGTCAGGCCATCGGCCAGGACGCTGTCATCTTCGGCAAGTAAAATACGCATGGTGAGACTTCCTCGGCTTGCGGCATAGAAGCTTGTATTGTGTTTCATTTCCCGCAAGGTGGCGAGTTTTTGTGAAAAACCAGGCTTGTATTGATCTGTTTCAAAACAAATCCACGTTCCGCTTGCATTGATCACTGTTTTTTTATACAGTACTGTCTGTGTAAAGAATTTAACCCACTGGCGCTATCGCAGGCTGCACGGTTCACGTAGATGCGTCACGTGAATCCGCAACTGTAGAACGGCTGAAAGAACATATGGACGATAAAAAAGCTGTAGTACCCGCATCGGAAAAAGCCAAGGCGCTCGCCGCCGCACTGGCGCAGATCGAGAAGCAGTTTGGCAAAGGTTCGGTCATGCGCATGGATGCCAGCGCACCGATCGAAGAAGTGCAAGTCGTGTCGACCGGTTCGCTCGGCCTCGATATCGCGCTGGGCGTGGGCGGCTTGCCGCGCGGCCGCGTGGTGGAAATCTACGGTCCGGAATCGTCGGGTAAAACCACGCTGACCCTGCAAACCATCGCCGAAATGCAAAAACTGGGCGGCACTTGCGCCTTTATCGATGCCGAGCACGCGCTCGACGTCGGTTACGCGCAAAAGCTGGGCGTGAACCTGCATGAATTGCTGATCTCGCAACCGGACACGGGCGAGCAGGCACTGGAAATCTGCGACGCCCTCGTGCGTTCGGGCAGCGTCGACCTCGTCGTCATCGACTCCGTGGCCGCACTGACGCCACGCGCCGAGATCGAAGGCGACATGGGCGATTCCCTGCCAGGTTTGCAGGCGCGCCTGATGTCGCAAGCGCTGCGCAAGCTGACCGGTTCCATCAACCGCACGAATACCCTGGTCATCTTCATCAACCAGATCCGCATGAAGATCGGCGTGATGTTCGGTAGCCCGGAAACGACCACGGGCGGCAATGCGCTGAAATTCTACGCCTCCGTGCGCCTGGACATCCGCCGCACCGGCTCGATCAAGTCCGGCGATGAAGTGATCGGCAACGAAACCAAGGTCAAGGTCGTCAAGAACAAGATCGCGCCGCCGTTCAAGGAAGCGCACTTCGACATCTTGTACGGCGCCGGCACCTCGCGCGAAGGCGAAATCCTGGACCTGGGCTCGGATGCCAAGATCGTGGAAAAATCCGGTTCGTGGTACAGCTACAACGGCGAACGCATCGGCCAGGGCAAGGACAACGCCCGTGCCTTCCTGCAAGAGCGTCCGGCGCTGGCCCGCGAAATCGAAAACAAGGTCCGCGCTTCGCTGGGCGTGCGCGAACTGCCGCCGCTGGCCGCTGAAAAGCCGGAAAAAGCGGATAAGGCCGCCGACAAGGCTGCCAAGGCTGCGGAAACCAAGGCAGAGTAGGTCGGATTAGCGCGGCAAAGCCGCGCGTAATCCGACAGCACCACAGACATCAACAATGTTGTCGGATCAGACGTCAACAATGTTGTCGGATTACGGCCCAAGGGGCCTAATCCGACCTACGCATGGCTTGCTGCAAGGTGTGACCATGATCGCCGTCCCGCGCTGTTGCGCCGGGCGGCGATTGTGTTTGGGTGATGTGATTGTGGAATGAAAGACAAGGTGGGTGTATGGCCGCAGTACAACTAAGCCTGAAGGGCAGGGCGCTACGCTTTCTGTCGATGCGTGAACACAGCCGCATGGAATTGCGGCGCAAGCTGCAGCGCCATGCGCAGGAAGGCGACGACGTGGAAGCCTTGCTCGACAGCCTGGAACAAGCCAACTGGCTGTCGCAGGAGCGCTTTTCCGAGTCGCTGATCCACCGTCGTTCGGCCCGTTTCGGCAACAGCCGCATCATGGCGGAGCTGCAAAGCCATGGCATCGGGGGAGAAGCGTTGCAGGAACTCAAGGCGGGCCTGGCCGAAGGGGAAGTGGCGCGCGCCTGCGAGGTGTGGCGCCGCAAGTTTGGTCAGGTGGCGCAGGATGCCGAGCAGCGCAACAAGCAGATGCGTTTTTTGATGCAGCGCGGTTTTTCGCAGCGCGCCGTGCAGGTGGCCTTGAAGGGGTTGGATCCCGACGAGGAATAGCTCATCCAGGGCTGCCCGGCCGCCACGCCGTGCCGCCAAGAACTGCGCTTTCAAACATCGTCTGATTCCAGTATGGTCACGCTGCGCGATCGGGTATGCTGGCGCTCGAACGCTGTGCGATGCGCGCAGCACCACTGATCGTGACAGGATGCAAGATGAGCAACTGGAATGCCGGCTATGTGGCCGAAATCGCCTATACCTATGGCTATTACGAAGAATTGAATCCTCTGCGCCTGCGCCTGCCCTTGCTGGCCGCCGGCCTGGCCTTGCCTGCCAGCGGCACGGCTTGCGAGCTGGGCTTTGGCCAGGGCGTCAGCGCCAACATCCATGCGGCGGCGTCCGCCACGCGCTGGCACGGCAATGATTTCAATCCGTCCCAGGCCGCCTTTGCGCAGGAGCTGGCCAACGCGGCCGACGCTGGCGCGCAGTTCACGGATGAATCGTTCGCGCAGTTTTGTTGCCGCGACGACTTGCCCGATTTTGACTTTATCTGCCTGCATGGGATCTGGAGCTGGGTTTCGGCGGAAAATCGCGCGCTCATCGTCGACTTCCTGCGGCGCAAGCTGAAAGTTGGCGGTGTCGTCTTCATCAGCTACAACACGCAGCCAGGCTGGGCCGCAATGATGCCGATGCGCGACTTGCTGGCCGAACATAGCCGCGTCATGAGCGCCCCGGGCCAGGGCGTGCTGGCCAGAGTCGCTGGCGCCATCGATTTCGTCGACAGGATGATCGCCACGCAACCGCGCTACCTGGACGCCAACCCGCAACTGGCGGACCGCTTCGAAAAACTCAAGGCGATGGATGGACATTATCTTGCCCATGAGTATTTCAATGCCGATTGGCAGCCTATGGCCTTTTCCAGCGTCGCGGCCATGCTGGGCGAGGCCAAGCTCGAGTTCGCCGCGTCCGCCAACTATACCGCTCTGGTCGACATGCTGAACCTGACGGCTGAGCACCAGCAGTTCCTGGCCGAGATACCCGATCCTATTTTTCGCGAGACGACGCGCTCCTTCCTCGTCAACGAGCAATTCCGCAGGGATTACTGGGTCAAGGGCGCACGCAGGCTGACGCCGTTCGCCCAGGCCAGTGCCTTGCGGGCCGTGCGCGTGATGCTGGCCGTGCCCCGCGACGAAGTGGTGTTGAGCGTGCACGGCGTGCTGGGCGACGCCGATATGGACGAGCGCGTCTATGCGCCCGTGCTGGACGCCATGGCTGACCATCGCGTGTACACGATAGGCGAACTGGAGCAGCAACTGGCTGGCAGCGAAGCCAGTCTGGCCGCCTTGCTGCAGATTATGCTGGTACTGGCCAGCAAGGGCAGCGTGGCTGCCGTCCAGGACGAGGCCGGCATCGCCGCGGCGCGGCCGCAGACGGCACGCCTGAATGCACACTTGCTGGAGCAGGCGCTGGCAAGAAGCGATTTGCACATCCTCGCCAGCCCCCTGACGGGCGGCGGTGTGGTTGTATCGCATTTACAACAGCTCTTCCTGTGGGCGAAACTGCAAGGTTGTCCAACGCCGCAAGACTGGGTGCGCACGACGTGGCCCGTGCTGCTGCGCCTGAAGCAGCTGATGACGAAGGATGGGCAGCCCTTGTTGACGGAAGAGGAAAACCTGGCCGAATTGTTGGCGCAGGCACAGCATTTTTCCGCGCGCATCTTGCCTGTTTTACGCGCACTGGGTGTGACTGACTGAGGTACGGTGCCGGCCAGCCTGCCGGTGCCGGCAAGCCTGCTGCCAAGTTATTTGAATTGCGAATGATCGTCATTGATTTTGCGATTTCCGTTAATGATTTGCGGCGGGCGGCACAAGCAATAAAAAATTATGTTGCGGCGCAACTAGCGCCCTGTGTGCTACACTTTTAGGGTTTTTGCGGCGCCGCAGGTGCGGTTGCTGTTCGTAGAAGCTGCGAACAGAGTGCTTTAGGCACATGGCTGCTTACTAATTATGGCCGCGCAAGCGGCATCGGTCTTATGCCCCTGTCAACTCCCGTATCCCGGCGCGCCCTACGGCACTCCCGCGTTATCGACGTCCAAGCGTATATGCGCGACGACGGCCTGTGGGATATTGACGCCCATATCACCGATATCAAAAGCTATGACGCGACCCTGGCCTCCGGCCCCCGTCCCGCCGGCGCCCCTCTGCATGACCTCCATTTACGCATTACCGTCGATCGCGCACTGACCATTGTCGAGGCCGAAGCTGCCTCCGATGCCGTGCCCTATCCCGGTTTTTGCGATACCATCGGCCCCGCTTACAGGGCGCTGATCGGATTGAATTTATTGAAGAATTTCCGCCGCGACTTGAAACAGCGCCTGGCGGGAATCGCCGGCTGTACCCATTTGACCGAACTGGCGCAAGTCTTGCCGACTGCGACGGTTCAGGCATTTGCCGGCGATGTCTGGTCGACCCGTGACGGTGCGAATGCTGACTTATCGCATGAAAAGCCGTTTCAACTCGACAAATGCCACGCCCTGCGCACCGATGGCGGGGCGGTTGCACAGTATTACCCGCGCTGGGTAGCCAAAGCGTGACCCCGGCGCTGTATTTCCTGTTTTTTTGCACCACTAACCGTATTTTTACACATCAGTATCAGAAGGGAAGCCAGCATGAAAATCCATGAGTATCAAGCCAAAGAAATCCTCCGGCAGCACGGAGTGACGGTACCACGCGGTATTCCGTGCATGTCCGTCGAAGAAGCCGTCAAGGCTGCGGAAACCCTGGGCGGCCCGGTATGGGTTGTCAAGGCGCAGATCCACGCAGGTGGCCGCGGCAAGGGCGGCGGCGTGAAAGTGGCAAAATCGATGGAACAGGTCAAGGAATACGCTGACCAGATCATGGGCATGCAGCTGATCACGCACCAGACCAGCGCCGAAGGCCAGAAAGTCAACCGCCTGCTGGTGGAAGAGGGCGCCGACATCAAGCAAGAACTGTACGTTTCGCTGGTCACCGACCGCGTTACCCAGAAAATCGTCCTGATGGCATCGTCCGAAGGCGGCATGGACATCGAAGAAGTGGCCGAGAGCCACCCTGAGAAGATCCACCACGTCACCATCGATCCGGGCGTTGGCCTGACCGATGCCCAGGCAGACGACATCGCCGCCAAAATCGGCGTGCCTGCCGGTTCCATCGCCGACGCGCGCGCCAACCTGCAAGGCCTGTACAAAGCCTACTGGGAAACCGACTGCTCGCTGGCCGAAATCAACCCGCTGATCGTCACCGGCAGCGGCAAGGTCATCGCCCTGGACGCCAAGTTCAACTTTGACCCGAACGCCCTGTTCCGTCATCCGGAAATCGTCGCCCTGCGCGACCTGGACGAAGAAGATCCAGCGGAAATCGAAGCGTCGAAATTCGACCTGGCTTACATTTCGCTCGACGGCAACATCGGTTGCCTGGTGAACGGCGCCGGCCTGGCCATGGCCACCATGGACACGATTAAACTGTTCGGCGGCGAGCCAGCCAACTTCCTGGACGTCGGCGGCGGCGCCACGGCAGAAAAAGTGACCGAAGCGTTCAAGATCATGCTGAAAAACCCAGGCCTGAAAGCCATCCTGGTGAACATTTTCGGCGGCATCATGCGTTGCGACGTGATCGCTGAAGGCGTCATCGCCGCAGTGAAAGCCGTTTCGCTGAACGTACCGCTGGTCGTGCGCATGAAGGGCACCAACGAAGACCTGGGCAAAAAGATGCTGGCCGATTCCGGTCTGCCTATCATCGCAGCCGACACCATGGAAGATGCAGCCAAGAGCGTCGTTGCCGCTGCTGCCGGTCAAGCTTAATTAAGGAATCAACATGTCCATTCTGATCAATAAAGATACCAAAGTCGTTACCCAAGGGATCACCGGCAAGACCGGCCAGTTCCACACCCGCGGATGCCGCGACTACGCGAACGGCAAAGCTGCCTTCGTGGCAGGCGTGAACCCGAAGAAAGCCGGCGAAGATTTCGAAGGCATTCCTATTTTCGCTAACGTTACCGAAGCGAAAAAAGAAACCGGCGCCAACGTTTCCGTGATCTACGTGCCGCCAGCAGGCGCGGCAGCGGCGATCTGGGAAGCTGTCGAAGCTGAAATGGATCTGGCCATTTGCATCACCGAAGGCATTCCTGTCCGCGACATGATGGCCCTGAAAGACCGCATGGCTAAAGCCAACAGCAAAACCTTGCTGCTGGGCCCTAACTGCCCAGGCCTGATCACGCCAGACGAAATCAAGATCGGCATCATGCCAGGTCACATCCACAAGAAGGGCCGTATCGGCGTCGTTTCCCGTTCGGGCACCCTGACCTATGAAGCAGTGGGTCAGCTGACCGCACTGGGCCTGGGCCAATCGTCGGCAGTCGGCATCGGCGGCGACCCGATCAACGGTCTGAAGCACATCGACATCATGAAGATGTTCAATGATGATCCAGATACCGACGCGGTCATCATGATCGGCGAAATCGGCGGTCCGGACGAAGCCAACGCGGCTTATTGGATCAAAGACAACATGAAAAAACCGGTCGTCGGCTTCATCGCTGGCGTAACGGCTCCTCCAGGCAAGCGCATGGGCCACGCCGGCGCGCTGATCTCGGGCGGTGCCGATACGGCGCAAGCCAAGCTGGAAATCATGGAAGCTTGCGGCATCACCGTGACCAAAAACCCGTCGGAAATGGCGCGTCTGCTGAAAGCCATGCTGTAATTTCAGCCTGATTCATGCAGTATAAAAAAAGGAGCTTCGGCTCCTTTTTTTTTGTCCGCAAGACAGGCCGATTCCCGCCCTGGGGCGACGGCGCTGGTCCGAATCCGCCCAAATGCGTCGCTTTTCTTTCCATGCCTGCCAACGCCGCCCCGGGGCGCCGCTGGCACGGCGCTTGCACCATGCACGGCGTGACCAACTGCACTCCGGGAGGATGCGATGCGCGCGCAAAGCGGATTTACCCTGATAGAACTGATGATCGTGGTGGCCATCGCCAGCATCCTGGCGGCCGTGGCCATTCCCCAGTACGGCGACTATACGATGCGGGCCAAGGTCAGCAACGTGCTGGCCGCTGCTGCGCCCCTGAAGACGGCCGTGGCCCTGTGCGTGCAGGAAAATGGCGGCGAGGCGGCCGCCTGCAGTACCCCCACCGAAGCCGTGCCCAGCGCCATCCCCGTGTTCAGCCCGACGCGCGAAGTGGCCGGCGCCAAGGTCGACAAGGGCAATATCGAGCTGACCCTGGCGGGCGACCTGGGCAGTGGCTTGGGCGGTCAGAAGGTGAACATGGAGTTGCAACTCGGCACCAGCAGCCTGAGCTGGTTTAACAGCACCACCGTGACGAATGCGGCAGCCAAGGAAGCGATTACCCGCACGAATATTCCCAAGGTGGTGGCGACGCAGTAAGCGGCACCTGCCGCGCCCGTGTCAGACGATTTTTTGCCGGTCCGCGATCAGCGCTTCATAGGTGAGGTTTTGCAGCAGGGTGTAGTGGGTCGGTTCCAGGTCGATGAATTGCACGCCATACGTATAGATTTCGGCCACTCCGGCGGCGTGGCCATTGGACGGCTTGCCCACGCTGACGTTCTGGATGCGGGCGCGCGTGTTGACGCGCATCTGATGCTTGTTCGGCTGCACCAGCAGGGTAAAGCTCAGTGCGACGCCTTCTTCATCGGGCGTGAGCATGCTGGGTGCCTCGATCAGCGCGCCCGAGACGCTGAGGTTGACGATGAACACGGGCACGGCCGCCACGTCGCGGTAGCTCAGCTGCGCGGGAATCTCCACCTTGACGCGCATGGCCGTGCGCAGGCTGGTGCCCTGGATGGCGTCGGGAAAGCTCAGGTGCACATAGTTGAGCGGACGGCCGAAGAGGCGCAGCACGCTGCACGCAAACGAACAGACGGTGATGCCGGAAAACACGCGGATGGTCAGCTTGTCGCCTTCGTTGAGCACGATGGAGGCGCCGTTTTCCATGGGAATCTTGACGATCAGGTACTCGTCTTTCACATAGCCGATCACGGTCGAGAAATGCTGGATCGGTTTGATGGTGCGGTGCGTGATGAACTGGATGCGTCCCCCCACCTGCAGATTCATGGCCTCGAATTCGAAGTCCTGGAGCTTGCTTTCCGCGGCGGGCGTGTTGCTTGTCATGCGATGCTCATCTGGATATGGTCGACTCGCAGTATGCATGATTTCTTGATGAAAAAGCATTCCTATCAATGAAATTCACTTTCGCATCGAAAAATATCATGGGCATGTGCCGGTGCGCGGTGCAGGCTTTACAATTGCGTCAATATTGACGAATGTAAATCTTATGCCACGCAGCTACTTCTGGACCATGTTGTTCCTGATCCTGCATCAAATCGACGCTGCCTACTGGAAAGAGTGGGAGATGTTTCACGTGCCGGGCGGCGTGCAGGGTTTTCTCGTGTTTAACCTGGCGGCGATTGCCGTGGTGCTGGCCGGTTACCGGCACGTGCTGCTGGCCACCCCGCGAGCGCCCCTGTATGCTTGTGTCTGCGCCGCGCTGGGTGTGGGGACATGCCTGATCCATGCCGGCTTTGCGCTGGCAGGACTGGAACAATTCCACTTGCCCCTGTCCATGGCCATCATCGCGTTGTGCCTGGGCTGCGCCGTCTGGCTGCTGTGCGACTTGCGCCGCATCCGGGGCCGGCTGGCGCGCCAGGCGGCATAGTTACACTTCCGCGTGCCAATCGCCCGACTTGCCGCCATGCTTCTCCAGCACGCGCACATTCGTCATGACCATGCCCCGGTCGACGGCCTTGCACATGTCGTAGATTGTCAGCAAGCCGATCTGCACGGACGTGAGCGCTTCCATTTCCACGCCCGTCTTGCCCGTGGTGTCGACCTGGGCGCGGCAATGCACGCTGTTGGCCGCTTCATCCACGTCGAAATCGACGGTGACGCGCGTGAGGGCCAGCGGATGGCACAGGGGAATCAGGTCGCTGGTGCGCTTGGCGCCCATGATGGCGGCGATGCGGGCAATGCCCAGCACGTCGCCTTTCTTGGCGTTGCCGGAAATGATCAAGGCCAGGGTGGCCGGCTGCATGCGGATGGTGCCGGCGGCCACGGCGCTGCGGCGCGTGTCCTCCTTGCTGCCCACGTCGACCATATGGGCTTGGCCCGTGGCGTCGAAATGGGTCAGTTCCCCGGCGGGGGCTTGCTTGTCTGCTGTTGTCATGGCGTCAAAATAGGTGAGGAACGGGGGCGCGGCAGGCCGAATCACGGCCCCATGCCACTGGCATGGCGCGTGGGAATGGGCGCCGCTAACAAGGTATGATAGCACCCGTGAATTCAAAAACTCCCCTTCCGATCGTACTTGAAAACGCCGCTGCGGCATGGCTGCGCCGCTTGCGGCGCGCATCCGTGCTGGCTGCATTGTCGCTGGCGGCGCCCTGTGCGCTGGCGCAAACCTATACGTCCGCGCCAGCGGCGCCGGCTGCCGGCGCGGCGGCCAAGCCGGGAAGCGGCTGGACGCCCCTGGCCGTGCCGCCGGCGCCGAATCTGCCGAACTTGGGCGATACCTCGCGCGAAGACCTGTCGCCGGCGATGGAGCGCAAGATCGGCGAGGAAATCATGCGCGGCATCCGCGGCGACCGCGACTATCTCGATGACGCGCCCTTGCTCGAATACCTGAATACCTTCGGCAACGCCCTCGTGGCGGCGCGCCCCAGCGTGCGCGGCGAAACGAATTACGACTATTTCTTCTTTGCCGTGCGCGATCCCCAATTGAACGCGTTTGCCTTGCCGGGCGGTTTCATCGGCGTGCACTCGGCCCTGGTGCTGGCGGCGCAAACGGAGGCGGAACTGGCATCCGTGCTGTCGCACGAGATCGGCCACGTGGCGCAGCGCCATATCGCGCGCATGCTGGGCCAGCAGCGTCAGGATGCCCTGATGCCGCTGGCCGCCATGCTGCTGGCGGCGCTCGCGTCGCGCGCGGGCGGCGACGTGGCCATGGGCGTGTTTGCCGCCGGCCAGGGCCTGGCCATCCAGCGCCAGCTCAATTTCGGCCGCGACGCCGAACGCGAGGCGGACCGCATCGGTTTCCAGATCATGGGCGAGGCCGGTTTCGATACCACCGGCATGGTGGCTTTCTTCGGCCGCATGCAGGCGGCCAGCCGTTCGTACAGCGACCTGATGCCCGCCTATCTGCAGACCCACCCGCTGACGACGGAACGCATCGCCGACATCCAGGCGCGCATCCGCGAGCAGCCCTACAAACAGCGTGCGGACAGCCTGAGTTTCCACCTGGCCCGCGCGCGCGCCCGCGTGCTGCAGGATGAAAGCGTGCAAGGCTTGCTGAACGCCAAGGCCGTCTTCAAGACGCAGCTGGAACAGCAAAGCCGCTTCCAGGTTACGGCCGCCCATTACGGCTTGTCCTTTGTCGCCGTCAAGCAGGGCAAGCCGGCGGAGGCGCAAAAGGAACTCGATGCGGCCAATGCCGCCCTGCACCAGCCGGCCGGGCCGAATGTGCTGACGTCGGGCGGCACGCAGGGCCCCAATTCGCTGCTGGCGGCGATGGGGCTGGAAGTGCTGTTGATGCCGGCGCAAAAGAAGGAAGTGGCGCAACAGGCTTTGAAGGCGGCCGATGCGGCGCGCCAGCAGTTTCCCCTCTCGCGCGGCATTGCCCACCAATATGCGGAAGCGCTGATGGCTGCCGGCAAGCTGGAGCAAGCCACCTTGTACCTGCGTGAGCAGGTGCAGCTCTACAAGGAAGAGCCGGAACTGTACGATTTACTGGCGAAAGCCTATGCGGATCAGGGCAAGATGACCTTGCAGCATATGGCGCTGGCCGAATCCTACGTGCTGCAGGGCGCCACCATGGCCGCGCTGGACCAGCTGACGATCGCCCGCAAATCGACGGACGCGACCTTTTATGACCAGGCCGTGATCGATGCGCGCGAGCGCGAATTGCAGGAAAAGCGCCGCGAGCAGATCAAGGACCAGAAGGGATAAGCCTTATTCGGCTTGCGGCATCGGCTGGAAGTCGAAGGTTTGCGGCACGGCGTCGTAGCGCAGCGGCTGCACGGCGATCTCCTTGCCGTTATGCAATAGGGTCAGCTTGCCCCGGCGCTCTTCCAGCCACGCCAGCAAAGCCTCGTCGCTGGCCACCTGACCATCGACGTGCAGGGCGTCCAGCACTTGCGCCATGTCGCGGTCATCGACCTGCGCCACGACCTCGCCCTGGCGCAAGATCAAGACGCCGTTGTCGCACCAATACACCTGCTCGATCTGTTCCAGCGGCGCGCCCGTCTGCAAGACAAAACCGTGCCGCGGGTCGCCGCGGGCGATGTAGGGTGTCGCTTCCAGATTTACATACACGCGCTGCGGGCCGTTCTGGAAGAACCAGCAGCCGCGTTCGTCATGGCCGTAATTGCGGTTGATAAATCCCAGTAGGGCTTCGTGGGCGATCTTGTCGCCAGGCAGTTGTCGCTGTTGCGCATGCTGGTCGCGCATGCGCCAGTGGCCGCGCGCGTCCAGGCCCAGCCAGCCGTAGCAGTGCGGTACGTTCGGCCATTTGACCAGGGCCTGTTTGACGAGTTCATCCATGTGTAGCGTTTTCCGTGTGCGTTTGCGAACTGCCAGCGTGACAGGTTTGCGGGGCCGGCGGCGCCATGTTGCCGCCCTCAAAAAAATGGATCAGGCGCTGTGGCAGCCAGCGTGTGCTGCCCGGCAACTTGCCTGCCGCAAAGCCGACGTGGCCGCCGTGGCGCGGATACTCGAGCGTGACCGTCGGCGCGGCGCTGCGCGGCAGGAAGCGCCCGGGCAGGAAGGGGTCGTTTTGCGCGTTCAGCACCAGGGTCGGCACGGTGATGTCCTGCAAGACGTGCTTGGCGCTGGCGCGGTGCCAGTAATCGTCGGCGTCGCGGTAGCCGTGCAGGGGCGCCGTGACGACATTGTCGAAGGCGTGCAAGTCGCGCGCGGCCAGCATGGCGTCGCGCGCGAACAGGCCGGGAAACTGTTCCAGCTTGGCCAGGCATTTCGGTTTGAGCGTGTTCAGGAACATGCGCGTGTAGAGCCGGTTCGCGCCCGAAGACAAGGCCTTGCCCCCTTGCGCCAGGTCCAGCGGGGCCGACACGGCCGCCGCCGCATCGATGAAATCGGCCTGGTGCTGCGACTGGCCCAGCCAGCACAGCAGGGCGTTGCCGCCCAGCGAGACGCCGGCCGCATAAAATTTCCCCGTGGCGCGCGGGCGCAGGCGCCGCACGATCCAGTCCACTTCCTGCGCATCGCCCGAATGGTAAAAGCGGGGCGCCAGGTTCGCTTCGCCCGAGCAGCCGCGAAAATGCGGCACGGCGCCCGACCAGCCGCGCGCGGCCACCTCGGCCATCAGGGCGCGCGCGTAATGGCTGTTCGACGAGCCTTCCAGGCCGTGGAACAGCAGCACGAAAGGCTGGCCCGGCTGGCCGTCGACCAGGTCGACGTCGACGAAGTCGCCATCGGGCGCTTGCCAGCGTTCGCGGCGGAAGGCCACTGCCGGCTTGGCGAGGCACACGGCAGGATAAATCGTCTGCGCGTGGCCGCCTGGCAGCCACAGCGGGGCGGTGTAGGGGGCGTTGTCAATAAGCGGCAAGGACATCAGTGCAGGATCTGCGTTCCCGTGGCGTCGGCCGGCGCGCCGCCCGGGGCGATGGACGCGTGGTGCAGCACGATGCGCCAGCCGCGCGGCGTTTTCACATACACATTCGTGGCCAGCAGATGCGCCGGTGCGCCGTCTTCATTGGTGACGCCTTCGATGACCGTGTGCACCGAACTCATCAGATTGTGCGTTTCATGCAGCTGCGCGGGCACGATGTGCAGGCCGCCGCCGGCCAGGATGGTTTCCCACGAGGCGCGGATGGCGGCATGGCCGATCAGGCGCGCGCCGCCCGGGTGGATGCAGACGATTTCTTCATCGTCGGCCCATAGCGCCATCAGCGCTTCGAGGTCGGCGCGGTGCAAGGCATCGTAGAACGCCGCTTCGACTTCCGCGGCGCTGCCATTGAGTTCTTTCAGACGTTTCATGACGACTCCGGGCTGAACGGTATAACTTGATGCACATAAAAACGGCGCGCTGGGGGCGCGCCGCTGGGCAGTTTAATGATGGCCGGCGCTGGCGCCTTCCTTCAGGGTGTAGGCCGTGCCGCAGTACGGGCACTTGGCGATACCGTCTTTGTTGAATTCCAGAAACACGCGCGGATGCGATGACCACAGCGGCATGGCCGGGTTAGGGCAGTGGGCTGGCAAGTCTTTACCGTCGAGTTCGACCGCTGGCTGGGTGGTTTTTGTCATCTTGTCATGCTCCGTGAGGCTGTATGGATGGAAGTCGGCTGCTGCCAAAACCACGATTTTAACGGATTCAGGCAGACAGCAAAAATCATGGCTAAAATGGCGGCTTGATCATCTTCGGCTGCGGCGCGGGTTTTCGCGGAAATATGGCAGCTGCAGCACCACACTGACTGGATTTGCCTTGCCGGTATCACCGTTGCCGCCCTTGTCATCTTGCACCATTGTTGTGCAGTTACCACACTCAGCCTGCCGGGGGCTCGCATGAACACCCGCGTGAACGCCGTCCCGGCCAGCAGCGACGATGCCTTGCTGAAGGATGCCTGGCGCGCCGGCCTGAACCTGGGCGCGCCCACCTTGCTGGGCATCGCCGCCTGGGGCATGGTGGTGGGCGTGGCCATGGTGAAAAGCGGCTTGACCGTGGCGCAGGCGGGGGCCATGACCCTGTTTGTCTTTGCCGGCTCGGCCCAGCTTGCATCCTTGCCCCTGCTGGCCGCGCAGGCGCCCGTATGGGTGATCTTCGCCACGGCCCTCGTCGTCAATTTGCGCTTTGTGATCTTTTCCGTGCTGCTGGCCCCGCATTTCGCCCATCTGCCGTGGCGCCAGCGCTTTGCGCTCGGCTATGTGGCCGGCGACATCACCGTGGGTCTGTTCCTGCAGCGCTATCCGCACGAAACGCCGGACCCGGCCAAGCTGCCTTTCCTGAAAGGCTTGATCTACCCCAACTGGCTGGCCTGGCAAATCGGTTCCTTCATCGGCATCGTGCTGGGCGCCGTCGTGCCGGCCGAATGGGGGCTGGGTTTTGCGGGCACGCTGGCGATCCTGTGCGTGACGGTGCCGCTGATTCTGAGCCGCGCCGCCCTGTGCGGCGTGCTGGTGGCGGGCACGGTGGCCGTGCTGGCGTTCAGCCTGCCGTATAAGCTGGGCTTGCTGGTGGCCGTCGTGGTGGGCATGGTCAGCGCCATGGCCGTGGAAGAATTGACAGAAAAATGGACAAAACGCCATGTTTGACGGCATCGCCTTGGGCAGAGCGGACGTGTGGATCGCCATCGCCGTGCTGGTGGTGGCGACTGCCGCCACGCGCAGCACCTTCTGGCTGATCGGCCACCACATCACCATTCCGCGCCGCGTGGGCGAGATGCTGCGCTATGCGCCGGCCTGCGCGCTGGCGGCCATCATCGCGCCCGACATGCTGATGGAAGGGCAGCAAATCCACTTGGAGTTATCGAATTTGAAACTCTTGTCGGGTATTGCCGCCACGCTCTTTTTTGTGATCCGCCGCAATATGCTGCAAACCATCGTGTTTGGCATGCTGGTTTTCACGGGCTTGCGACTGTTGCACGTTTTTCAGTAAAGCAGGACAAATCGGCGATTTGGTCTGGTCATTGCGGTAAAATAGCGCACTTCCTTCCACTCGTCATCTGGATCGCCATGTCAGCTGTTCTCAACTTCATCCGTCTGCAAGATTTGATCGCCCAAAATGCACTGCAAGGCAAGCGCGTATTCATCCGCGCCGACCTGAACGTTCCGCAAGATGACAGTGGCAAGATCACCGAAGATACGCGCATCCGCGCTTCGGTGCCGGCCATCCGTGCCGCCCTCGACGCTGGCGCCGCCGTCATGGTGACGTCGCACCTGGGCCGTCCGACGGAAGGCGAGTTCAAGCCGGCCGACAGCCTGGCGCCCGTGGCGGCCCGCTTGTCCGAGCTGCTGGGCCAGGAAGTTGCACTGAAACAAAATTGGATCGACGGCGCCGGCCTGGAAAACCTGGCTGCCGGCCAGGTCGTCCTGTTGGAAAACGTGCGCGTTAACAAGGGCGAAAAGAAAAACAGCGATGAGCTGGCGCAAAAAATGGCGAAATTGTGCGATATCTACGTCAATGACGCGTTCGGCACGGCCCACCGCGCCGAGGCGTCCACGCACGGCATCGCCAAGTTCGCGCCCGTCGCCTGCGCCGGCCCGCTGCTGGCCGCCGAACTCGATGCGCTGGACAAAGCGCTGCACGCGCCAGCCCGCCCGCTGCTGGCCATCGTTGCCGGTTCGAAAGTATCGAGCAAGCTGACCATTCTGAAAGCCCTGTCCGACAAGGTCGATAACCTGATCGTCGGCGGCGGCATCGCCAATACCTTCATGAAAGCCGTTGGCTTGAACGTCGGCAAGTCGCTGGTGGAAGCGGAACTCGTCGACGAAGCGAAAGCCATCATCGACATCATGGCCAAACGGGGCGCGCAAGTGCCGATTCCCATCGACGTCGTGTGCGCCAAGGAGTTTTCGCCGACAGCCGCCGCCACCGTCAAGGACGTGGCCGACGTGGCGGATGACGACATGATCCTCGATATCGGCCCGAAAACGGCCGCCCTGCTGGCGCAGCAGATCGCCGCCGCCGGCACCATCGTGTGGAACGGCCCCGTGGGTGTGTTCGAATTCGACCAGTTCGGCAACGGCACCAAGACCCTGGCCCTGGCGATTGCCGAGTCGAAAGCATTTTCGATCGCCGGCGGTGGCGACACTCTGGCGGCGATTGCCAAATACGATATTACGGATAAAATCAGCTATATCTCGACGGGCGGCGGCGCTTTCCTGGAGTTCCTGGAAGGCAAGACTTTGCCCGCCGTAGAGATCCTGATGCAACGCGCAGGCTGATCCAGCCTGACTGTCGTGCCACCAAGCGCAGCCTGACCGCTGCGCTTTTACCTTGCCGGCGGCTGTCTCAAACCGGCCTTGCTCACCTTCGCTCGCGCACAAGGATTCCTATGCCACGTGGTACAAAAATCGTAGCAACAATCGGCCCCGCCTCCACCGACTTCGATATCCTGGTCAAAATGATACGTGCGGGCGTCGACGTGGTGCGCTTGAATTTTTCCCACGGCAAGGCGCAGGACCATATCGACCGCGCCGCGCTGGTGCGCCTGGCGGCGGCCGAGTGTGGCCGCGAAGTGGCCATCATGGCCGATATGCAAGGGCCGAAGATTCGCGTCGGCAAGTTTGAAAACACGCGCATTCAGCTCGAAGCGGGCGAGCGCTTCATCCTCGACGCCAAGTGGGGAGAAAACGGCGAGCTGGGCAACCAGGAACGGGTCGGCCTCGACTACAAGGCCTTGCCGCGCGACCTGCACAAGGGCGACGTGCTGCTGCTGAATGACGGCCTCATCGTGCTGATCGTCGAGCGCATCCACGGCAGCGAAATCCACACCACCGTCAAGATCGGCGGTGAGCTGTCGAACAACAAGGGCATCAACCGCCAGGGCGGCGGCCTGTCCGCGCCGGCCCTGACGGCCAAGGATATGGAAGATATCAAGACGGCCATGAGTTTCCAGGCCGACTATCTGGCCATTTCCTTCCCGAAATGCGCGACCGACATGGAAATGGCACGCCAGCTGGCCAATATCGCCGGCGAACCGTACCACCACAAGCCGATGATGATCGCAAAGATCGAGCGGGCGGAAGCCATTCCCGCGCTGCAGGAAATTCTCGACGCTTCCGACGGCATCATGGTGGCGCGCGGCGACCTGGCCGTCGAGGTGGGCAATGCGGCCGTGCCGGCCTTGCAGAAGCGCATGATCAAGATGGCGCGCGCGTCGAATAAGCTTGCCATTACGGCCACGCAGATGATGGAATCGATGATCGTCAACGCCGTGCCGACCCGCGCCGAAGTGTCCGACGTGGCCAATGCCGTGTTGGACGGCACGGATGCCGTCATGACGTCGGCCGAGACGGCCTCGGGCAAGTACCCGATCGAGACGGTGGAAATGATGGCCGCCATCTGCGTCGAAGCGGAACAGTCCGAATACAACAAGCTCGATGCCGACTTCCTCAACGTCACGTTTACCCGCATCGACCAGTCGATCGCCTACGGCGCGCTGTTTACGGCCCATCACCTGCGCGTGAAAGCCATCGTGGCGCTGACGGAATCGGGTTCCACCGCCTTGTGGATGAGCCGCCACAGTATCGATACGCCGATCTATGCGCTCACGCCGAGCGTCACGACTTTGCGCAAAGCCGCGCTGTACCGCAATGTTCGGGCGTATCATCTGATGCAGAACGCTCCCAGCGCGCAAGTGCTGAAGCAGGCGGAAGAGCTGCTGGTGGCGCAGGGCATCGTCAAAAAGGGCGACATGATCGTCGTTACCTGGGGCGAGCCGATGGGCCAGGTGGGCGGTACGAATGCATTAAAGATTGTGACAGTCGGCGAATTTGAATAAGGCCCAAGAATTCAGGCGCCGGCGCGGTTATTGACCACCGCGAAGCGCCGCAACGGTTTCTATTGTTATCTGGAGTATTACCATGTCTCTCGTATCCATGCGTCAACTGCTGGACCATGCCGCCGAAAACGGCTATGGCATTCCTGCTTTCAACGTCAACAACCTGGAACAAGTGCAAGCCATCATGGCTGCCGCCGATGCGCTCAACAGCCCGGTGATCATGCAGGCGTCCGCTGGCGCGCGCAAGTACGCCGGTGAAGCGTTCCTGCGCCACCTGATCGACGCCGCCGTCGAAGCGTACCCGCACATCCCCGTCGTCATGCACCAGGATCACGGCCAGTCGCCGGCCGTCTGCATGGCCGCCATCCGCTCGGGTTTTACTTCCGTGATGATGGACGGTTCGCTGGAAGCGGACGGCAAGTCGGTCGCGTCGTACGAATACAACGTGGAAGTGTCGCGTGAAGTGGTGAAATTCTCGCACGCCATCGGCGTGACGGTGGAAGCGGAACTGGGCGTGCTCGGTTCGCTGGAAACCATGAAAGGCGACAAGGAAGACGGCCACGGCGCCGACGGCACCATGACGCGCGAGCAACTGCTGACGGATGTGGCGCAAGCGGCCGACTTCGTGCAGCGCACCCAGTGCGACGCCCTGGCGATCGCCATCGGCACCTCGCACGGCGCCTACAAATTCACGCGCAAGCCGACGGGCGACATCCTGGCCATCGACCGCATCAAGGAAATCCACGCGCGCATCCCGAACACCCACCTGGTGATGCACGGTTCCTCGTCGGTGCCGCAGGAATTGCTGGCCATCATCCGCGAATTTGGCGGCGACATGAAGGAAACCTACGGCGTGCCAGTCGAAGAAATCCAGGAAGGCATCCGTCACGGCGTGCGCAAGATCAACATCGACACCGATATCCGCCTGGCGATGACGGCCGCGATCCGCAAGTACCTGTTCGAGAACCCGTCGAAATTCGACCCGCGCGACTTCCTGAAGCCAGCCCGTACCGCCGCCGAGCAAATCGTGCGCGCGCGCATGCAGGCTTTCGGCTGCGAAGGCCAGGCGTCGAAAATCAAGGTCATCACGATGGAAAAAATGGCCGAGCGCTACAAGGCCGGCGAGCTGTCGCAAATTGTGAAGTAAAATTCTGTCTGGAACGGGCCGGAAGCAATGCTCCGTGCCCGATTTTCTCGACCGGCGGGCGCCTTCCCTGCCTGCCGGTTTCGTTTCATCCAACTATTCCCCCGCTATGAACAGCCTCTATCAGACTTCCATCCATTCCCTGCCATTGCTGGGCCACGGCAAGGTCCGCGACAATTACGCCGTTGGCGACGACAAGATTCTGATCGTCACCACGGACCGCCTGTCGGCCTTCGATGTCGTCATGAATGAGCCTATCCCCGGCAAGGGCAAGGTCCTCAACCAGATGAGCGATTTCTGGTTCGAGAAACTGGGCCATATCGTGCCGAACCACCTGACCGGCGTGGCGCCGGAGTCCGTGGTGGCGCCCGAGGAAGTGGAGCAAGTCAAGGGCCGCGCCGTCGTGGCCAAGCGCTTGAAGCCCATCATGGTCGAGGCAGTCGTGCGCGGCTACATCATCGGTTCGGGCTGGAAAGATTACCAGGACACGGGCAGCATCTGCGGCATCAAGCTGCCAGCCGGCCTGCAACAGGCGGAAAAGCTGCCGGAACCGATCTTCACCCCGGCGGCCAAGGCCGAGCTGGGCGAGCATGATGAAAACATCAGCTTTGCGGAAATGAAAGAGCGCATCGGCGCGGAACTGGCCGCCAAGATGCGCGACGTCGCCATCGCCCTGTACAAGACGGCCGCCGAATATGCTGCCACGCGCGGCATCATCATCGCCGACACCAAGTTTGAATTCGGCCTGGACGACAACGGCGTCATGCATCTGATGGATGAAGTGCTGACGGCCGACTCCTCGCGCTTCTGGCCAGCGGACTCGTATCAGCCTGGCATTTCGCCGCCGTCGTTCGACAAGCAATTCGTGCGTGACTACCTGGAAACACTGACCTGGGGCAAGACCGCACCGGCGCCGGCGCTGCCGGCCGACGTCATCGAAAAAACCCAGGCCAAGTACTTTGAAGCCATCGAACGCCTGACGGGCGAGAAGCTGAAGGCCTGAGATGAGCGAGCAGAATAAGCCGCTGGTCGGCGTCATCATGGGTTCGTCTTCGGACTGGGACGTGATGCAGAACGCGGTCGCCATCCTGAAACAGTTTGGCGTGCCGTACGAAGCGCAAGTCATTTCCGCGCACCGCATGCCCGATGAGATGTATGCGTATGCGAAAAGCGCACGCGCGCGCGGCTTGCGCGCCATTATCGCCGGCGCCGGCGGTGCGGCCCACCTGCCTGGCATGGTGGCCGCGATGACCATCGTGCCCGTGCTGGGCGTGCCCGTGCCGTCGAAGTATTTGCGCGGCGAAGATTCCATGCTGTCGATCCTGCAAATGCCCAAGGGCGTGCCGGTGGCCACCTTCGCCATCGGCGAAGCGGGCGCGGCGAATGCGGCGCTGACGGCCGTGGCGATGCTTGCCGCCAACGACGACGCCCTGGCCGAGCAGCTGGAAGCCTTCCGTGCCACGCAAACGGCCGCCGCCAAGGCCATGGTCTTGCCTGAATAATGTGCTTGAAAAATAATGAATAGTAAATCGACTTCCCCATTGCTGCCCGCGGCCAACCCACCGGCATGGCTGGGCGTGATGGGCGGCGGCCAGCTCGGCCGCATGTTTGCCCAGGCCGCCCAGAGCATGGGCTACCAAGTGGCCGTGCTGGAACCATCGGACGCCTGCCCTGCGGGGCAGGTGGCGCAGCGCCTGGTCAATGCCGGCTACAGCGATGCGGCCGGACTCGACGCCCTGGCCGCGCAGTGTCTGGCCGTCACCACGGAATTCGAGAACGTGCCGGCCGACAGCCTGTCGCGCCTGGCCGAACGCGTGTTTGTGGCGCCCAACGCCCACGGCGTGTCGGTGGCGCAAGATCGCATCGCGGAAAAGCGTTTCTTTGTCGCCTGCGCCCCGAAATCGGGCGTGCTGCCGGCGCCGCATACGGTGATCGCCACGCAGCTTGACATCGACGGCATCGCCGACGACTTGCTGCCAGGCATTTTGAAAACCGTGCGTATGGGCTATGACGGCAAGGGCCAGTTCCGCGTGCGCACGCGCGACGAGGTGCGCGCCGCGTTTGCGGAAATGGGCGAGGTAACTTGCCTGTTGGAAAAGATGCTGCCGCTGGCGTATGAAGTGTCCGTGCTGACGGCGCGCGGCGTGGACGGCGCATCGGTCGTGTATCCGATCGCCGAAAACGTGCACCGCGACGGCGTGCTGTTTACTACCACGGTGCCGGGCCCGAACGTGTCGGACGAGAGCGCCGCCATGGCGCAGCGGGCGGCGCAGGCCATGGTTGCCGAACTCGGCTATGTCGGCGTGCTGTGCATCGAGTTTTTCGTGCTCACCGACGGCAGCCTGGTGGTCAACGAAATGGCGCCGCGCCCGCATAACAGCGGCCACTACACGATGGATGCCTGCGTCACCAGCCAGTTCGCGCAGCAGGTGCGGGCCATGGCGCGCCTGCCGCTGGGCGAGGTGCGCCAGCATTCGCCGGCCGTGATGCTCAACCTCCTCGGCGACGCCTGGTTTGCCGACGACAGCGATGTCGCCAGCGAACCGGCGTGGGACCAGGTGCTGGCGCTGCCGGGCGCGTGTTTGCACCTGTACGGCAAGGACGATCCTCGCCGTGGCCGCAAGATGGGTCACCTGACCTTCATCGCCGCTACCTTGCAAGAGGCGCAGCAGCGCCTGCGCGATGCTTGCCTGATCCTGGGAATCGCGCCGTGAGCGTGCCCGCACACGACCTGGCGGCGGCGGCCGCCGTGCTGGAAGCGGGCGGCCTCGTCGCGTTCCCGACGGAAACCGTGTACGGCCTCGGCGCCGATGCGGAAAACCCGGCCGCCGTGGCGCGCATCTATGAAGCCAAGGGCCGTCCCTCGGACCACCCCGTGATCGTGCACGTGGCGCCGGGCGCCGACCTGGCGCACTGGTCCGATGATATTCCGGTCGAGGCGGAACAGCTGGTGGCGGCCTTCTGGCCCGGTCCGCTGACCCTGATCGTCAAGCGCGCCGCGCATATCCCCGATGCCGTTTCCGGCGGCCAGGATACGGTGGGCTTGCGCTGCCCCTCGCATCCGGTGGCTATCGAACTGCTACGCACTTTCAAGGGCGGCAACGGCGGCCTGGCGGCGCCGTCGGCAAACAAGTTCGGCAACGTCAGCCCCACCACGGCGCAGCACGTGCGCGATGAATTCGCGGCGGAGCTCGACAGCGGCTTGCTGGGCCTGGTGCTCGACGGCGGGCAGAGCGACGTGGGCATCGAGTCGACCATCGTCGACCTGTCGCGCCTGGCCACGCACGGTCCCGTGCTGTTGCGTCCCGGCCATATCAGCAGCGAGCAGATCGCCGCCGTCATTGGCCGCGCACCGGCCGTGGCCGACGCGGCCGCACCGCGTGCCTCGGGCACCCTGGAATCGCACTATGCGCCACACACGCCTGTTGCGATGCAGCACAGCGACGACGTGCGCGCCACCTTGAACCGCCTGCTCAATGACGGGCGCCGCGTGGCGCTGATCCACTACTCGGATCTGCCGCCGGCCAGCGCCAGCGTGCGCCTGGCCGCCAGCCCGGAAAACTACGCACATGCGCTGTATGCCTCGCTGCGCACGATGGACCAGGTCGGCGCCGAGCTGATCCTCGTCGAAGCGCCACCGACGGGCCCCGCGTGGCTCGGCGTCAACGACCGTTTGCGGCGTGCCGCATTCGGCTCAAGTGGTATCTTGCAGCAATTCCTGTCCGTCTGAAAAAAGCCCCGCAAGGGGCTTTTTCTTGATGCAGCGCAATAGCAATGCTTGCCACGAAACATAGTAAATCCTCCATAATTCAGCAGATCGCCCGGCCATCACAGGGCGCAGGCGGTGTTGTTATTTCGTTGATTTTTAAAGCATATTTTCTATACAAGCCTCTGGAACGATGGCATATTAGTTGGGTAACGAATAGCACGCCCGTTCGTTTAGAAACCATAAAAAAGACCGAGGAGACAAAATGCATCAAACAAAATTTGCGCTGGCCGTGCTGGCTGCGGCTGTCCTTGCAGGTTGCGGCGGCGCCAGTGGCGGTGATCAAACCTTGAAAGTCAAGTACACGGCGCAGGTGTCGTTCGGCGACAGCCTGTCCGATGTCGGTTCGTATGCCGTGGGCACAGTGCTGGCGAAAGGTGGCGGCAAGTTCACCATCAATGGCGACAATACCAAGATCAATCCTGAACTGACAGGCAAGAACTGGACCGAGCACCTGGCCGCGCAATTCGGCCTGGCCGCCCCATGCGCCGCCGAGACTGGCCTGGAAGGCAATGCGGCAAAAGGCTTGTCCGTGCCACGCGTCAAGCATCCGGGCTGCTACGGCTACGCCATGGGCGGTTCGCGCGTGACCAACCCCGTCGGTCCGAACAACAAGTTGACGGGCAGCGAGCTCGGTGCCCTGACCGTGCCCGTGGTGACGCAGATCGCGAACCACCTGGCTGCTTCCGGGGGCAAGTTCAGCGGCACAGAAGCCGTCTTCGTGATGGCGGGCGGCAATGACGTGCTGTTCCAGCTCGGCGCATTGCAGGCCGGTGCGACGGCGGCCGGCAAGACGGCGGGCGCCGATGCGGGCGCCAAGGCTTTTGCCACCAATTTAACCATGGCCCTGGCCGCCGGCGCGCCCAATCCCGCCACGGCGGCCGCCTCCATCGGCGCCGCCATCCAGACGGCCAGCGCGGCGCCTGGCGCCACCTCGGCGACCATCGTCGGTGCCGCGGTGCAAGCGGCCGTGATTGCCGGCAATACGGCGGTAGGCGCGCTGGAAGTGTATGGTCCGCTGGTCACCAAGGCGCAAGCCGATGCGACGGTCACCGGCAATGCTGCCGGCGCCAAGGCCGGCGCCGATTATGCGGCGGCCCAGGGGCCGTTGCTGATTGCCGCCATGAAACAAGCGGGTACTGAACTGGTGGCGCTGGTCAAGGATCAGATCATCGCCAAGGGCGCCAACTATGTCATCGTCAACAACTTGCCGGACGTGGCCGGTACGCCATCGGGCTTGAGCAAGGATGCCAATACCAAGACGCTCATCAATGCCATGGTCAGCGCCTTCAATGGCGAACTGAGCGGTGGCCTGAGCGGCAATGCGAAAGTCTTGCTGGTCGACGTGTTTGCCGTCAGCCATGACCAGGGCGTCAACCCTGGCCCGTATGGCTTGACCAATGTCAGCGAGACGGCGTGCGACCTGAGCGCACCTGGCAATATCCTGGGCAGCTCGCTGGTGTGCAATGGATCGAACCTGAAAGCGGGCGACGTCAGCCACTACGCGTATGCCGACGATGTGCACCCTACGCCGTTCAACAACCTGTTGCTGGCCCGTTATGTGGCCAAGGACATGGTCGTGCGGGGCTGGCTGTAAGGAATCGCCGCGCCAGCCGCGTCCGGGGGACGGGGCTGGCGCCGGCAGCGACAAGACTGGATAGCCCGGCTATCCGCACATAATGATCAGGAGACAAGATGAAAAATCGTTTGAATACCGCTGTACGCGTGCTGGCCGCCGCCGCCGCGATGGCCATGGCGACGGGCGCTTCGGCGCAAAGCGCAGGCACCTGGATGGCCAAGGTCGGCCTCAACAAAATCACGCCCCACGTCGATAGTGGCGACATTTCCGCGCCGGCACTGCCGGGCACGAAGGCCGACGTCAAGGCGGATACCAAGCCCATCCTGACCTTTGCCTACATGATCACGGACAATATTTCCGCTGAAATGATCCTGGGCGTGCCGTACAAGCATGACCTGATGGGCGATGGTGCCATCAAGGGCACGGGCAAGCTGGGGACGGCGGAAGCCTTGCCGCCGACGGCCTTCATCCAGTACCGTTTCTTCCAGCCCAATGCGATGATCCGTCCTTACGTGGGCGCGGGCTTGACGTATGCATATTTCCAGAAGGAAAAAGGCTCGGGCCAGATGACGGCCTTGCTGGATCCGGGTGGAGCGCCCGTCACTTACCGCATGGATAACAAACTGGCAGGCAGCCTGGTGGTCGGCAGCACCCTGTCCTTCAACGAGCGCTGGTTTGCCGACGTGGCCGTGGTCAAGACCTTCCTGAAGACCAAGGCGAAATTCTCGACGGGGCAGACGCAGGATATCAAGCTCGATCCGCTCGCCGTGAGTGTCAGCATCGGGTATAAATTTACCCTGTAAAACAAAAAATCCGCCTCGGCGGATTTTTTTTGTCCCGCTCAGGCTGGCGGTGTATTGAACTTACCATTGTGGAAGATCAAGGGCGGCTGCGCGGCAAACGCGCATTGTTCTACTTCGCCCACGAAAATGACGTGGTCGCCTTCTGGATAGCGGCTGCGGTTGTGGCATTCGAACCAGGCCGACGCGCCTTTCAGGATGGGCTGGCCCGTGCGCGACAGTTCGTATTCGACGTCGTCGAAGGGATTCGGCGTGCGCCGTGCAAAGCGCTGCGCCAGTTCCGCCTGCTCGGCGCCCAGCACATTGATGACGTAATGCGAGTTGCCGCTGAAAATCGGCATGCTGTTCGCCACCGTGCCCAGACTCCACAGCACCAGGGGCGGCGACAGCGAGACGGAATTGAAGGAACTGGCCGTCAGACCGCGGAAACTGCCGTCGGCAAGGCGCGTCGTGATGACCGTCACGCCGGTGGCAAACTGTGACAATGCCTGCCGAAAATGTGCCGTATCGAATTCTTGCGCTGGCGCGCGGGGAGAGCGTGTGTTCATGGGTGACCTGTCTATTTGCTGACATTATGCCAAAAATCGGCCACGCCAGCGCAATCGTGGCCGGCATGCCCCTTATGTGCGGTGCACCACGCGCCGTTTCAAGCGGCACTGCAGGCCATGGCGCTTTGCGTTACAGTAATGAAATGATACGTCGCACAGGCGTTGCGGGAGGACATCATGAACCAACAGACGGAAGTGGCGGTATTCGGCGGTGGCTGTTTCTGGTGCCTCGCTGCCGTGTATGGGGAAGTGCGCGGCGTGACGCACGTCGAGTCCGGCTACACGGGCGGCACGGTGCCCAACCCCGGATATGAACAGGTGTGCACGGGCGAGACGGGCCACGCGGAAGTGGTACGGCTGGAATTCGATCCCGCCGTCATCCCTTACCACGACTTGCTGGAAATCTTTTTTACCTTGCACGATCCTACCACCCTGAACCGGCAGGGCAATGATGTCGGCACGCAATTTCGCTCCGTTATCCATTATCAGTCGGCGGAGCAGGAAAGCGTGGCGCGCAAGGTGCTGGCCGAGATGGCCGGCGTGTGGGATGCACCGATCGTCACGCAGCTGGCGCCGGCATCGGTCTTTTATCCGGCCGAGGATTACCACCAGAATTATGTTGAGCAGCATCCCTTGCAGGGCTATTGCGCCCTCGTTGTCGTGCCCAAGGTGGAAAAATTCCGCGCCATGTACGCCGAGCGCCTGAAGTAAGCGCCCCGCGTGGGCATCAGGATCAGGTCGCCAGCAGGGGCGCCGGCCTGGCGTCCTGCGCATACATGTAGTTGCGCGACCAGGGCAGGGTGGAGGAGCGCCGGCCCGCCTTCACGCAGACGATCTGGTACAGGCTGATCAAATCTTGCTCAAAGGCATAGGCGCAGCCGGCCAGGTAGACGTGCCAGATGCGGAAGCGCCGCTCGCCCGCCAACGGACGGATCTGCTCGGCATGGGCTTCGAAATTTTCCGTCCACAGGGCGCAGGTGCGCGCATAGTGGCGCCGCAGGTTTTCCACGTCCAGCACTTCCAGCCCCCCTTGCTGCATGGTTTTCAGGACATTGCCGATATGGGCCAGTTCGCCGTGCGGAAACACATATTTTTCGATGAATTCGCCGCCGCCATACGGCGTTTCGCCATTCTCCGGGTCGGTCGAGGTGATGCCGTGGTTCATCGCCATGCCGTCCGGCGCCAGCAGCTTGTTGATGATGGAAAAATAATCGGGCAAATGTTTCAATCCCACGTGCTCGAACATGCCCACGCTGGTGATGCGGTCGAACTGGCCCGTGACGTCGCGGTAGTCTTGCAGGCGGATGTCGATCAGGTGGGCCAGGCCGGCCGCCGCCACGCGCTCGCGCGCCAGCGCGTACTGGTTTTCCGACAGGGTCACGCCCACGCAGCGGGCGCCATATTGTTGGGCGGCACGCATGACGAGCGCGCCCCAGCCGCAGCCGATGTCGAGCAGGGTCTGGCCCGGTTGCAGTTGGATTTTCTTCAGGATATGGTCGATCTTCTTGACTTGCGCCTGCGCCAGCGTTTCATCGCCGTGTTCGAAATAGGCGCAGGAATACACGAGGGCGGGGTCGAGGAATTGCTCGTAGAAGGCATTCGACACGTCGTAGTGGTAGCGGATGGCTTCGGCATCCTTGCTCTTGTCGTGCGTAAAGCTGCGCACGATGCGGGCCAGCTTGCCTTCCGGTTTCAAGGTGTTGCGGGCCAGGGCATTACAGATGGCAATCATGTCCTGGGCCGTGCCCTTGACTTCGATATTGCCTTCCACATAGGCCGAACCCAGGTTGGCCAGCGAGGGGTTCAGCAGATAGCGGGCCGAGGCGACGGTCGGCAGGCGGATGGTGACTGTGGGCGTTTCGCTGGACAGGTCGACATGCTGGCCATTCCACAATTCTATGCGCAGCGGCAAGGCAGTCTTGCTGCGGATACCGGCAATCCAGGACTTGAGTTGGTTTTGTACAAACAAAATAGCCTCCAATGAAGCGGCCGCTGTTGCGGCCGCAAATTGAGAAACAATGTCATTTAGTAACTTCTACCCTCATAGCCTACACCGATATTGACCAGCTTGCTTTGCGCCGCCTTGACTGTCCTGCTTATGGTTGCAAGCGTTGCATGCTCCATTGCCCGTCAGCACCGCGTGTAAACACGATGCGGTCGTGGAAGCGCGAACGGCGCCCCTGCCAGAATTCGATGCGTTCCGGCTGCAAACGGTAGCCGCCCCAGTGGGCCGGGCGCGGCGGTGGCGCGTCGCCGACGGCGGCCACCACGGCCTCGTAATTGCTTTCCAGTGCGGCACGGTCGGCGATAGGGGCGCTTTGCTGCGAGGCAATCGCCGACAAGCGGCTTTGCACGGGGCGCACATTGAAATACTCGTCGCTCTCGGCGGCCGTGGTTTTCACCACCGTGCCCTCGATGCGCACTTGCCGCTCCAGCTCGCCCCAGAAGAACAGCAGGGCGGCGTGCGGGTTGTGTTCGAGCTGCTGGCCCTTGTCGCTCTGGTAATTCGTGTACCAGGTAAAGCCGCGCTCGTCGAACTGCTTGATCAGCACGATGCGCGAGCTGGGCTTGCCGTCGGCACTGACGGTGGACAAGCTCATGGCGTTCGGCTCCAGCACCTGGGCTTTGACGGCCTCGGCAAACCATTTCTGGAACTGGGCGATGGGATCGGCCAGCACATCCGTCTCGCTCAGGCTCGATTGCACGTAATCGGTGCGCATGGCCGCCAGCACGGCGGCCGCGTCCGGCTGGGCTGCCGTTGCGGGCGCCTCGGGAGCGATGCCGCGGCGGCGCTGCATGGCTGTGCCCAGCTGCTCCATCTGTTGCGCACTGAACAGGCGTTTGGCCATCGGTGCCAGCTGGCCCTCTTCCTTGCTCATGTGGGCCTGATAGGCGGCCACATAGTCGCGCACGCCATGGGCGGACAGTTGCACGCCCGTGCCGGCCGCGATGGCGTCCAGTTCCGGGCGCAGGGTCAGCCAGGCCTGGTCCATGCGCTGATGGTCGGCCAGGATTTCCGGCACCAGGGTCACCAGCAGGGCCGCATCGTCGCCCGTGGCCGTGGTCTGCAGCATGGGCATCAGGTCTTGCTCTTCATCGTCATGGTGCAGATGGGCGGCCTTATTGAAATATTGCAACACCGCCTTGGCCGCCTGCTGCGCGTCCGCCGTGTTGCCATGCTGCACCAGGTGGGCCAGCAGGTTTTGCAGGGTCGTCAGTTGCTTGCGGATCTTGTCGTGGCAATGCTTGAGCACGGCGATGGGCTGGTCAAAGCCGGGAACGGAGTCGAACAGGGGAGCGGTCATGGCGAGTTCTCGTGGTGAACGGTGTGGGGGCGCGGCGACAAACGGAGCTTGTCGCTGTGTCAATTCGGCTATTTTAGAATATCCGCCAGCGCAGTGTCCGTTAAAATGGCGCCATGCATACCTCCACCAATGAACTAATTTCCATGGACTTGACCGAGATCGATTTTGAACGGCGTTTCGGCGGCATAGCCCGCCTGTACGGCGCCCCCGCTTTGGCGCGTTTTCGCGCGGCCCACGTGTGTGTGATCGGCGTGGGCGGCGTCGGTTCCTGGATCGTCGAAGCGCTGGCGCGCAGCGCCGTCGGCCGCCTGACCCTGATCGACCTCGACAATGTTGCCGAATCGAACATCAACCGCCAGATCCAGGCCATGAGCGACACCATCGGCAAGGCCAAGATCACGGCCCTGGCCGAACGCATCGAACTGATCAACCCCTTGTGCCAGGTCACGCAGATCGAGGATTTCATCACCCCCGATAACCTGGAGCAGTTGCTGGGCGGGCGCGATTTCGACTATCTGGTCGACGCCATCGACAATGCCAAGGCCAAGGCAGCCGTGATCGCGTATTGCCGCGCGCGCAACATTCCCATGCTGACCATCGGCAGCGCGGGCGGGCAGACGGACCCGACACTGATCGCCGTGCGCGATTTGTCGAAGACGGAGCAGGAACCGCTGCTCAAGAGAGTACGCAAACTGTTGCGCACCGAATATGGTTTCCCTCGTGGCGTGAAAAACAAATTCAATGTCGATGCCGTGTTTTCCATGGAGCCGTTGAGCACGCCCGAGAGCGCGGAAGCGTGCGCCATCGATGGCAGCGCGCCTGCCGGCGTCACGGGCCTGAACTGTGCCGGCTTCGGTTCCAGCGTGGTGGTGACGGCCAGCTTCGGCATGGTGGCGGCCGCCCATGCGCTGAAAAGCTTGCGCCAGGACAAACTGGCCGCCGAGCCAGTGGCGGTGCCGGACGCCGCCTAAGCCACACCGCTTAAGCCACGCCGCTTAAACCAGTTTGCGGCTGGCCACGATGCGGTAGTCGCCGCTGCTTTTCAGCGATTCCACCAGCACCAGTTCATCCGCCTGCCAGGCGATGGGCGCAAAGTCCTGGCTAGCCGGCGGCGGCGCCTGGCGCGCCAGGGTCACGTGCGGCGTAAAGCGGTCGTGCTCGAAGCGGGGCGCCAGCCCCTGTTGCGCCAGCGCGCGCATGCAGGCCGCGCGCAAGTCCAGCAGGGCCGGCGAGGGCTGCGCCAGGGCGGCCCAGGCCAGCGCCAGCTGCGTGAAGTGGCTGGCGTGGTCGAACAGCAAGGGCATGGGACGCGCCGGCAATTGTGCCAGGATAGCCAGCAGGGCCGGCAGGTCGCTGGCGGGGTGCTGGCCCAGGAAGGCCAGGGTCAGGTGCAACTTGTCCGCGCGCACGGGTTTGCCTTGCAGGCGCGCCTGCCAGGCGGCCAGCGCCGCGCGCGTGGCCGCGTCGGGCCACAGTGCGTAAAACAGGCGGGGGCAATGGGTATCGGGCGACAAGTTTTTCCTATCGTTGCGGCGGTTTGCTATGATTGGTGTTCCCTGCCCACTCGCATTGGCAGGGATCTCACCGAAACTCACTGAAAGAATACATCATGACGCGTAGCTCCGTTTTGTTTGCCCTGATCTGCTCCGTCGCCGCGTCGCTGGCGCAGGCACAGGCGCCAGCGCCTGTTCCCGCCTCCGCCGTCTCGCTGAGCCCTGGCCCTGTCGCCGATAAATTGATTCTGATCGACAACAAGGTCGGCACGGGCAAGGAAGCGTCCGTCGGCAGCAACGTCACCGTGCATTACACGGGCTGGCTGTACCGTCCCCTGGCGAAAGATTCGCGCGGCAAGAAGTTCGACAGCTCCGTGGGCCGTGGCCCGTTCGACTTCCCGCTGGGCAAGGGCATGGTCATCAAGGGCTGGGACCAGGGCGTGGCTGGCATGAAAGTGGGCGGCAAGCGCACCCTGATCATTCCAGGCGAACTGGCTTACGGTCCGCGCGGCGCCGGCAATGGCGACATTCCGCCGAACTCGGCACTGATCTTCGACGTGGAATTGCTGGACGTGAAGTAATTGTTCAGTTTGGCGGCGGCGCATGCTCGCGCCGCCGCCATCGGCGTGCTGAAACGCGGTAGACTGGGATTTCTTGAAATAGCGGAGATTCCTTCCATGAACATCGCCAACGACGTCACCGAACTGATCGGCAACACCCCCCTGGTGCGCATCAACCGCATCGCCGCCGGCAGTGTGGCCACCATCCTCGCCAAACTCGAATTCTACAATCCCGCGCACAGCGTCAAGGACCGCATCGGCCTGTCCATGATCGTCGCGGCGGAAGCCGCAGGCAAGATCCATCCCGATACCGTCATCGTCGAGCCCACCAGCGGCAACACGGGCATTGCGCTGGCCATGGTCTGCGCCGCGCGCGGCTACCGCTGTACCCTCGTCATGCCCGACACCATGAGCCGTGAACGGCGCATCCTGCTGCGCGCCTACGGCGCCGAGCTGGTCCTGACGCCGGGCAGCGAAGGCATGCTGGGCGCCATCCGTAAGGCCGAGGAAATGGTGGCGGCCGACCCGCGCTATCTGATGTTGCAGCAATTTAATAATCCCGCCAACCCCGCCATCCACCGCGCCACGACGGCCGAGGAAATCTGGCGCGACACGGATGGGCAAGTGGACATCGTCGTCGCCGGCGTGGGCACGGGCGGCACGATTACCGGCATCGGCGAAGTGCTGAAGGAACGCAAGCCCGGCCTGCAAATGATTGCCGTGGAACCGGAAGCGTCGCCGATGCTGTCGAAGGGTACCAAGGGACCGCACCCGATCCAGGGCATCGGCGCCGGTTTCGTGCCGCAGATACTCAACACGGCCATCTACGACGAAATCATCTGCGTGAAGAACGACGACGCCTTCGCCACGGCGCGCCTGGCCGCCAGCGATGAAGGCTTGCTGGTCGGCATTTCGTCGGGCGCCGCCCTGTGGGCCGCCCTGCAAGTGGCGCGCCGCCCGGAAAACGCGGGCAAGACCATCGTCACCATCATCCCGTCGTTCGGCGAACGCTACCTGAGCACGGCCTTGTACGCGGGCCTGGGCGACTGACCGTTCAACAGCAGGGGCAGGGCTATGCCTTCCGCCAGCGCCCGGTTGCCCGCGTCGCCCGGGTGCAGATGGTCGCCCGAGTCGTAGGCGGGCAGCAGGCGCAGCGGATGGGCCGGGTCGCGCGCCCAGGCGTCGAAGTCGAGAACGGCGTCAAACAAGCCGCTGGCGCGTATCCACGCATTGACTTGCTGGCGCAGCGCATCTTTTTCCTTTTGATAATAGTCGCTCAAGGGCGTGCCGGGCAGGGCGCCTGCGAACGGCGTCACAGTGGCGCCGATGACGCGCACGCCGCGGCTGCGCGCTTGGGCCACCAGCTGCGCGTAGCCGCTGCTTAATTCTTCCAGTGTCGGTCTTTGTGCCCGAGGCGCGAACGCCGTGCCGGGCCAGCTGATGTCATTGATCCCCAACAAGACGACCACCGTGCGCACGCCGGGCTGCGCCAGCACGTCGCGCTCGAAGCGGGCCAGGGCGTTCTCACCCATGCCGTCGGACAACAGCCGTCCACCGGAAATGCCCGCATTGATCACGGCCACGCCGTGCGGCGCCAGGCGTTCGGCCAGGAAATCGGGCCAGCGCGCATCGATCCCCAGGCTGGCGCTGGCGCCATCGGTGATCGAGTCGCCGAGGATGGCCACCGCTTGCGCCCCTGGCGCCGCCTCCACCTCGATGGCACTCAGTAAAAGGCGCGCCGTGGTGGTCTGCACGCCGGGCGCGTCATCGATGCGGAGGGAGCGCGTCTGGTCCTGCGGCGCGATCCACGCCGTCTCGCGGCCATCCCAGTGAAACGTGGCAGTCGCGCTGGGCTGCGGCAGGTGGACGCTCACCGTCAGGCGCGCCAGGTCCGGCACGGACAGGTTGATGGGGTCGCTGACGAGCGGCGCGCCCGGTGCCATGGTGGCCGCCGGCTGGCCGGAAAACGTCAGCGTGCGCAGGCTGCCCGCTGCGATGGCCGAACCGGAAGCGGCCAGGGCCACGGTGGCCGCGCCGATGCGCAGCGGCACCTTGCCGTAGGCATTCGACAGCACGATGCGCACGCGCGGGCCGCCCACGCTGAGGCGCGCCACCTGGCGCACGGTCTGTTCGTGCAGCACGGCGGGCACGTTGGCGGGAAGCACAAAGTAGCTGCCCCACACAGCTTGCGGACTGGCCGTCCAGCTGGCCAGCCAGCTGGTATCGGCGTTGGCGGCCTGGACAGATACTGTGCTCAGGGCCAGGCTCAGCAGGGCGGCGGGGAGGAGGGAATATCGTTGCATGGCGGCTCGCTTTATCAAGTGGAATGTGCGCATGATGAAAGCAAAGCCATTTATGTACTAGACTATCCCATCGAAGAACATTTATGAGTTGAATTCACAATGGCCAGACTGGAAGTGAACCGTTCCGGCGAACTGGAAGTGTTTGTGCGCGTGGTCGAGCTGGGCGGCTTTTCCGCCGCCGCGCGCGCCTGCGGCATGACGCCGTCGGCCGTCAGCAAGCTCGTGTCTCGGCTGGAAGAGCGCCTGGGCGCGCGCCTGCTGAACCGCTCCACGCGCCAGCTGCAGCTGACGGCCGAAGGCTGCGGCCTGTATGAACGGGGGATGCAGGTGCTGGCGGCGCTGGACGAGGCGGAGCGCTGCGCGGGCGTGCAGGATGTGCCGCGCGGCAAGATCAGGGTGAATGCGAACGTGCCGTTCGGCCAGCATTTTTTGCTGCCGCTGGCGCCGCTGTTTCTCGAGCGCTATCCCGAGGTGACGCTCGACATCGTGCTCACCGATGAAGTCGTCGATATCCTCGAACAACGCACGGACGTGGCCGTGCGGGCCGGTCCCCTGAAAAGTTCCAATTTGCTGGCGCGCAAGCTGGGCCAGACGCGCATGGCGATCGTGGCGGCACCAAGCTACCTGGCGCGGCGCGGCACGCCGCAGGCAGCGGCCGAGCTGGCGTCGCACAATTTGCTCGACGCCAATTACGCGCGCGCCCGCTCGGGCTGGCCGCTGCGCCTGCCCGAGGGCGACATCGTCGTGCCCGTCGTTGGCAATGCGCAGGCCAGCGATGGCGAAGCCTTGCGGCAACTGGCGCTGGCGGGACTGGGACTGGCGCGCCTGGCGGCGTTCCAGGTGCGCGCCGATATCGCGGCGGGCCGATTGCAGGCCGTGCTGGAAGCGTTCAACCCCGGCGACAGCGAAGACGTGCATGCCGTCTTCGTGGGGCAGGGCGGGCACGTGCCGCTGCGCGTGCGCGTTTTTCTCGACTTTCTGGCGCAGCATGTCGACCTGGCTTGATGCGATAGGCTGCAGGCGGACACGGCCGCGCAGTACAATATCGGACGGGCCGCAATGGTTCGGCCCGTATTGTGCCTTTGAATGGAAATATGTTCCTGGTAAAACCTGAACGCCGCCGCCTGCTGCAGGTGGGCGCAACCGTGGCTGTCATCGCGCTGGGCCTGGCCTCGCGCGCCTATCCCCAATTCCTCCCCGCCGCGCTCGGCAAGTATCCGGGCGACGCCCTGTGGGCCATGATGATCGTCTTTGCGCTGGGTATCTTCGCCACGCGCATGCGCACGTGGCAGCTGGCGCTGACTGCGCTGCTGATCTGCTTTGCCGTGGAATTCGGCCAGCTGGTCCAGACGCCCTGGCTCGTGGCGCTGCGCGCGCATCCGCTGGGGCATCTGGTGCTCGGTTCCACCTTCGGCTGGGGCGATTTGATCGCCTACACGGCGGGCGTGGCGATCGCGGCGCTGGTGGATAAAGCGGCGCTGTTCAAGCGCCGCTAGTCCCGGTTACTTGACGTTCCCTTCCGCATCGCGCAGTTCCACGGGCGCCAGTTTCAGCTTGCTCAACTGCGGCGCGATCTTCGCCTGGTCGCCCACGCCGATGACGATCAGCTTTTCCGGCTGCAGGTATTTTTTCGCCACCTGCTGCACCTGCTTGTCCGTCACACCCGCAAAGCGCTGCGGCAAGGTCGCGTAATAGTCGAGGCCCAGGCCGTAGACATACGTGTTGGCCATGCTGCTGCTGATGCTGGCATTCGTCTCGAACTGGCCCGGCAGCGACAGCACCTGCGAATTGCGCGCATTCGACAATTCCTTGGCCGTCAAGGGTTTGGCGATTATGGCGCGGATTTCCTTGAAGGTTTCCGACACGGCCGCGCCCGTCACGTCCGTGCGCACGCCGGCCGCGATCGAGAACGGTCCCGGCTGGCTGCGGTACTGGAATTGCGAGCGCACGCCATAGGTGTAGCCCTTCTCTTCGCGCAGGTTATTGCTTAGCCGACTCGTAAACAAGCCGCCCAGCGCCGCGTTCATCACTTGCAGCGGCGCATAGTCGGGTGTCGCGCGGGCCACGGCGATGGTCGACAGGCGCACGGCCGTCTGCGGCGCGCCCGGCTTGTCGACGAGGATCAGCCTGGCTTTCGTCGTGGCCGGCGCCGCCGTCACGGACGGCGCCACCGTACCCGCCTTCCAGCTGCCGAACTTGGCTTCGGCCAGCGCCTTCAATTGCGCCGCATCGATGTCGCCCGAGACGATCAGCGCCGCATTGTTGGGCACGTAATGCTGCTGCCAGAACGCCTGCAGGTCGGCGCGGCTGGTGGCTTTCAGGGCCGCTTCCGTGCCCAGCTGGATGGTGCCGTACGGATGTTGCGGGCCGTACAGGGCCGCCGCTTCCACGCGCGCCGCCACGGCCGCCGCGTTTTCGCGCTGCTGCGCCAGTTCGCCGATGCGGCTGGCGCGCTGGCGCTCCACTTCGTCTTGCGGGAATTGCGGGTGCTGCACCACGTCGGCCAGCACGTCGAGCGCTTGCGGGAAGGTGGTTTTCAGCGACGTCAGCTGGGCGAACGAGGCGTCCGCGCCGGAGCCCGTGCCCAGGAAAGCGCCGAGTTGCGCCACGTCATCGGCGATCTGCGGCGCGCTGCGCGTACTGGTCCCTTCCTGCAGCAATTGCGCCGTAAAGCCCGACAAGCCCGGCTGCGCCAGCGGATTGGCGCCCGAACCGCTCTTGATGACCAGCTGGCTGGACACGAGCGGCACGGCCGGGTTGTAGTTGTGGATCACGGTCAAGCCATTGCTCAGGGTGAAGGAGGTCGCTTGCGGCAGCACGATCTTCGGCGCGGGACCGGCCTTCGGCACCGCGTTGCGCCATGGCTCGTCCGCATTGATGGCCGTGCCTGGCGCCGGCTTGACCTTGCCCGGCGCCGGCGTCGCCACTTCCGGACCCAGGTCCGGCTTGCCCGGTACGCCATAGACGACCACGCGCGCCTGGTTTTTCAGGTAGGTGTCGACGGCGCGCTGCACGCCGGCCGCCGTCACCTGGCGGTAGCGCTCGATATCCTTGCCCAGGTAGCCGGGGTCGCCCAGGTACTGGTTGTACTGGTTCATCATGTTGGCATTGCCGCCCACTTTTTCCACCTGGCTCAGCATGGCTGTTTCAATGCTGTTGCGGGCCCGCTCGATTTCCTTCTCGCTGGGCCCCTGGGCGCGCAATTGCTCCAGCTCCGCCTGCATGGCTTGCTCGATTTCCTCGGGCTGGTGGCCGGGGCGCGCCGTCACGTCGAGGGTAAATACGGAGGTGAGGGCGTTCGAGCTCTGGTTGGCGCCCACGTCCTGCGCGATCTGCTTGTCGTACACGAGCGATTTATATAAACGGCTGGACTTGCCGCCGGCCAGTATCTGCGCGGCCATCGACAGTTCCGCATCGTCCTTGGCATAGGCGGACGGCGTCAGCCAGGCCATGAAGACGCGCGGCAGCTCGACCCGGTCCTGCACCACGATGCGGCGCTCCTGCGTGATGGGCGGCGTCACGACGTCGGGCTTGGCCACGGCGGGGCCGCTCTTGAAGCTGCCGAAGTATTTGTTGACCAGTTCCTTGGTCCTGGCCTTGTCGATGTCGCCCGCGATCACCAGGCTGGCATTGTTGGGACCATAGTATTTGGTGAAGAATTCCTTGATGTCGGCCAGTTTCGCGTTCTGGATGTCCGCGTGCGAACCGATGACGCTGGCGTAATACGGGTGGCTCTTCGGGAACAGCTGGTGGTACAGCGCTTCCTGCACGATGCCGTAGGGCGCGTTTTCCACGCTCTGGCGGCGCTCGTTGCGCACCACGTCCTGCTGGTTCGTCAACGCCGTCTGGTCGAGCACGTCGAGCAGATAGCCCATGCGGTCGGAATGGGCCCACAGGGCCAGTTCCAGCTGGTTCGACGGCACCGTGTCGAAATAATTGGTGCGGTCAAAATCCGTGCTGCCGTTCGAATCGGTGGCGCCCGCGCCTTCGAGCAGCTGGTCGGCCATGCCGCGCGGCACGTGTTTGGTGGCGGCGAACATCATGTGTTCGAACAGATGCGCAAAGCCCGTCAGGCCCGGCGCTTCATTCGCCGGTCCCACGTGGTACCAGATGTTGACGGCCGTGACGGGCAATTTATGGTCTTCCACGAGGATCACGTCGAGGCCGTTCGGCAAGGTGTATTTTTCGTAGGCGACATTGGGCACGGCCGTGGCTGGCGTCGCGGCAGCGGCGCCGGCGGCGTGGGCGAGCGTGAGCGGGGCGCCGTACAGCGACAGCATCAGGGCGGGAATGGCCAGCAATTTGATCGGTTTCATGCATGCTTCCAGGCTAGGGTGGGGAAGACGCTGCGGCCCGCTCGTGGCTGGCCCAGCGCGATGGTGCTACGGTCGGTGCTACGGTTGATACAGCAGGGCCGCGCCGCCCAGCACCAGCAGCGCGCAGGCGAGCGAGACGATGGCCGCCGCGCCCAGCAAACGCCATTCGCGCGGCGTAAAAAGGGGGGCGGGCCCGGGCGCTTGCGGCACGGGCTGCGGCATGGCTGCGGCCGGTTCTGGCGGCAAGCCGCCCGCCGCGCGCGCCTGCGCGGCCAGCGCCTGCGTGGCGGCGTCCAGCAGGGCCAGCTGGCGCTCGACGGTGTCCGCCAGCACCGCTTCGTTCAGCGCCACCAGGGCGAATATCGGGTCGTCGACGTCGACCTTGATGCCCGTCTTGTCGAACACGTGGCTGCGCAGTGTGTGCCGGTCCATCTACCACTGCACCTTGTCGAGCTGTTCGAAGATGTCGCGGTAGACGACCTTGATGCGCTGCTTTTCCATGATGTTGAACTTGTCGTTCTGCAGCACTTCCTGCATCGTCAGGCGCGCCGTGTTCATTTTCTTGACGTCGGCGCCGAAGGTGTCGGGGTTGCGCTGGCTCAAGGTGATGCTGCCTTTCACGCGCGCGCGGTTGTCGGCATACGATTGCGATTCGACGAATTGCTTGCCGGACGCCGATTGCAGCAGGCCGAAGTGTTCGTTTTGCCACAGCACCAGCGGCACCTTCGTCGCTTGGGCCGTCGCGACAAATCCCGTGGCCGTGTCGTGCAGGGTGTCGCCGCCGCCGACGATGGTGTGGATGTACACCTTGCGGCCGGATTCTTCCAGCAGCGAAAAACAGTCGTTTTCCAGCAGGTAGCCCATCAGCGGCGAAAACGTGTTCGCGCCATTGTCGATCACGCAGTTGCCGTCCGTGTCGAGGATATCGATCATCAGCGCGTCGAAGCGTTTCGGATCAATGTTGCGCGCATCCGTCATCACGGGCACATGCTTGACGTTCATCGCCTTGTAGCGCGAGAACGTGGCGTTTTCCTGATCGGTGTCGTAGCAGCGCAGCGGCGTGTCGTCCTTGCCGCCTATCCACTGGGCCAGCAGGGTCGAGACGAGGGTCTTGCCGATGCCGCCCTTGCCCTGCAGGATGAAATGTACCGTGTTTTGCATTGCGACTACTCCAAGTTGTTGCGTCAGTGACAATCAAAGATCCGTGACAGCGGCGCTGGCGTCCGGCCAGGCCACGACTGGCATTTTTACCACAATCCTTTGCAAAGATGCCATGCGCGTACGCGAATCTGGTTATGATGTTAATCAGGATACCATTGATACAAAGCAAGTTTTGTGTGAAAAATGCACCCCCAGAGTGTGAACGAGGACGCAGTGCCGATCTCCAGTCTCGATAAAGCCGACATTGACCGTCTGAATCAGCAAGCCCTGTCCTGTCTGATCGGCAACCGCCGCCAGGCACGCCGGCTGGCGCAGATGGCGCTGGCGGCGGCGCAACGGCAACAGTATGCGCGCGGCGGCGCATATGCGGAACTCAATCATTGCTGGCTGTCCTATTATGCGGGCGAAACGGAGCCGTCGTGCGAGCGCCTGCGCGACTATTTCAAGCAGACCTGCGACCTGGAAGGCGGCATGGAAGTGGCCGCCCTGCAGGGCGCGTACGCGAGCCGGCGCGGCGACTTTGCCGATGCCGAGCAGCACTTCCTGCAGGCGCGCAGCCAGGCCGCGCAGATCCCCGACTCGCTGCACAAGTTCATGCTGTACGCGCGTCTGGGTGTCGATGCCCTGAACCGTGGCGATACGCAGGACGGCCCGCGTAATTTCCTGCTGGCGCTCGACATTGCCGAGCGTTTCGGCAGTCCCGCGCACCGGGTCAACAGCCTGTCGAACCTGGCGTCGTCGCAGCATGACCTGGGCAACGATGAAGACGCCATCCCCCTGCTGGTCGAGGCGCTCGACATCATCGGCACGCAAAAGCTCAAATACCAGCAAACCATCGTTTCGGCCAACCTGGCCATGTGTTTATTAGCCACCGGCAAGCCGGCCGAGGCGCTGGCGCTGGTCGAGCCGTTTTACGAGTGGCCGGAAGAAGACCTGGCCGTGCGCGCCTTCCTGTTCTGCATCGCCGCCCATGCCGCCATCCTGCTGCGCCAGCCCGAGAAGGCCTTGCAATTGCTGCTGCGGGCCGAAGACTATGCGCGCCGGGGCCAGGACCTGGAGGAGCAGATGCATGCATGGCTGGTGCGCGGCAAGCTGGACCTGCACGCGGGCCAGACGGCGCAGGCGCTGGCGTCCCTGACGCAGGCGCACAGCCTGCTGAGCTGGACGCGCAATCCGTTTCACCAGCAACAGATCCTGCGCGGCCTGGCCGACATCAATTCCCAGCTGGGCGAATGGCAAACCGCGTACGGTTTCCTGCAGCAATACCAGGCCGCGTACGAGGCCAGCAGCAAGTCGGCGCGCGCCTCGCGCAGCCTGATGCGCAACCTGGAAAAGGAAATGCACAGCCTGAAGGCCGAGCGCGACAAGGCGCTGGAGCTGCAGGCGGCGCGCGAATCGGAAAACGTCAAGCTCGAGCACCTGAACCGCGAACTGGCGCACCAGATCCTGCACGTCAATTCCCTGCAGGACAGCCTGAAGGAGCAGGCCATGCGCGACCACCTGACGGGCTTGTACAACCGCCGCCATTTCGAAACCTGCCTCAATGCCATCTTGCACGAGGCCGACGCGGATGCGCCCGTGGCCATCGCCATCATCGACCTGGATTTCTTCAAGCGCGTCAACGACACCTACGGGCATAATTTTGGCGACGAAGTGCTGATCCAGTTCGCGCGCCTGGTGGAAGGCCAGCTGCGCGGCAGCGACATGGTGTGCCGCTATGGCGGCGAGGAATTCTGCCTGCTGTTGCGCGAAGCCGACAGCCTCATCGCCGCGCACAAGATCGATGATATCGCCGCGCGCTACCGCCAGCTGCTGATCCAGCAGGCGCCGCACAGCTTGACTGGCTGCACCTTTTCAGCCGGCATTGCCGAATATCCGCGCCACGGCGCCGGCCGCCATGAATTGCTGATGCGCGCCGACAGCGCCCTGTACGCGGCCAAGCAGGCGGGCCGCGACCGCGCCTGCATCGCCGGCGCTACTGAATAAAACGCAGCAGTTCCCGCAAGGCGTGCGCCACCGCCTGCTCGCGCACGGCTTGCCGGTCGCCCGCGAACACCAGCCGCTGCGTCTGCACGCGCCCGTCCATGGCCCAGCCGAAGCAGACGGTGCCGACGGGCTTGCCCGGCACGCCGCCTGTGGGGCCGGCGATGCCCGTGGTCGAGACGGCCACCTGGGCTTCGCTGTGGGCCAGGGTGCCTTGCGCCATGGCGGCCGCCACTTCCTCGCTGACGGCGCCGTGTGCGGCGATCAGTTCGGCGGGCACGCCCAGCATGCTGGTCTTGGCCCCGTTGGAATAGGTGACGAAGCCCCGTTCGAACCAGGCGCTCGAGCCCGAGATGTCGGTGACGGCCTGCGCCACGCCGCCGCCCGTGCATGATTCGGCCGTGGCCAGCAGCAGGCCTTTCGCCTGCAAGGCCAGGCCGACGGCGGTGGAGAGGGGGACGAGTTCCTTGCTCATGGATGGCTCCTGTGTGCGGTGAAAATGGTGGCAAGACTGTAGCATGGCCGACGGTAAAAGAAACTTTCCCCGGTCACAGCGAAAATGCGTACACTCTTTTATACATTTGCTACCACTTCGGGCCGGCAGGCGCTCTGTCGCTGCGCCACCCTGGTGCGCATCGCTCGAACAGGCAGGCGGCATGGTGCCGCGCCTTCATATGCATTATCTTTACTCGGTTGTCATGGCAATTCTGAACTGGACCTGGTGGCGTCATCCTGGCCCCCTGCGCCGCCCTGTGCGCGGCGCTGCTCGCCGCTCCCTGCGCTGGGGCTGGCTAATGCTGCTCCTGGGCGTGCTGTGCGCCGATGCGCGGGCGCAGGTGCCGGGGGAGCTGGAACGCCAGGTGAAGGCCGGATATCTGTACAAGTTTGCCGGCTATGTCGAGTGGCCCGACGGCAGCTTTGCCCGGCCCGACTCCCCGCTGGTGATCGGCGTGGCGGGCGCCGATGCGCTGGCCGAGCAGCTCGAACAGAGCGTGGCCGGGCACAGCGTCAACGGCCGCGCCGTGCAGGTGAAAAAAGTGCGCCGCGGCGACGCGCTGGCCGGACTGCACGTGCTGTACCTGGGCGCGCTGGATAAAATGGCGCTGCAGGAAATGCTGGCCGCCAGCCGTGGCCTGGCGTTGCTGACGGTGTCCGATTCGGATGAGGTCTACGCGATGGGCAGCATGATCAATTTTGTGATGGCCGAAGACAAGGTGCGCTTCGACGTGGCGCTGAAACCCGTGGCGCAGGCGCATATCCGCATCAGCGCGCGCATGCTGCTGGCCGCCTACCGCGTGCAGACGGGAGGCGCCTAGATGATACGACTGCGTTCCATCCGCCACAAGCTGATGTCGGTGGTCTTGCTGACCACCCTGGTGGCGCTCGTCATTTCGCTGGGCACCATCGTCGCCTACGACTTGCGCGCCTACCACCGCAATCTGGTGGCCGACATCAGTACCCAGGCCGAACTGCTCGGGCACATGAGTTCGGCCGCGCTGGCCTTCGACGACGAGCGCCTGGCGCTGGAAAACCTCAATCTGATGCGCATCCGCCCGCGCGTGACGGCCGGCGCCCTGTACAAGGCCGACGGCAGCCTGTTTGCCAGCTACCGCGCGAATGAACGCTTGGGCGAGCTGCCGGCGAAGGCGGGCAAGGAAGGCGTCAGCATCGCGGGCAAATCCGTCGAATTGTTCAAGCCCATCGTCGACAATGGCGAGCTGCTGGGCACCGTGTATCTGCGCGCCGATTACGAGCTGGCAGGCCGCACGGCCGATTACCTGGCCATCGCGCTGGGCGTGACGGTGCTGGCGCTGCTGGTGGCCTTGCTGCTGCTGCGCCGCCTCGATTTCGTCATCACGCAGCCCATCCTCGACATCGCCGACGTGGCGCGCGAAGTGATCGAGACGGGCGACTACTCGCGCCGCGCGCGCAAGCTCAGCGTCGACGAGGTGGCGCAGCTGGTCGATTCCTTCAACAAGATGCTGGCCGAGATCGAGCTGCGCACGCAGGCGCTGGAGCGCTCGAACGGCGAGCTGGCGCGCGAGGGCGAGCAGCGCACCCAGGCGCAGCAGGAAGTCATGCGCCTGAACCAGGAGCTGGAAGTACGCGTGCACGAGCGCACGATGCAGCTGGAAATGACGAATGGCGAACTGGCCATGGCGATGGAAGAGGCGCGCAGCGCCAACTATGCCAAGTCGGCGTTTTTGTCGTCGATGAGCCATGAATTGCGCACGCCGCTCAACGCCATCCTGGGCTTCGCGCAAATCCTCAGTTCCGACCGCCTGCCGTCGACCCTGGAGCAAAAGAAGGAGTTCGCCGGGCATATCCTGAAATCGGGGCGCCACCTGCTGACCTTGATCAATGAAATCCTCGACCTGGCGAAGGTGGAATCGGGCACCGTCAGCCTGTCGCTCGAACCGGTGGGCCTGGACGCCATCTTGCAGGAGTGCCGCGACATGATCGCGCCGCTGGCCAGCCAGCGCGGCATCGGCATGACCTTTCCCGACGCTTGCCCCCTGAACGTGCTGGCCGACCGCACGCGCCTCAAGCAGATTCTGTTGAACCTGCTGTCGAATGCGCTCAAGTACAACCGCGAGCAGGGACAGGTGGCCATCGATTGCGCGCCGCAGGCGGACGGACGGGTGCGCATCAGCGTGCGCGACACGGGCGTGGGCCTGGACGGCGAACAGGTGGCGCTGCTGTTCCAGCCCTTCAACCGGCTGGGGCAGGAGGGCGGCACGGAAGAAGGCAGCGGCATCGGCCTGGTGGTCACCAAGCGCCTGGTGGAGCTGATGGATGGCAGCATCGGCGTGAGCAGCGCGCCCGGCGAGGGCAGCACCTTCTGGATCGAGCTGCGCGTGGTCGACGCCTTGCCCGCACCCGACCTGCTGGCCTTGCCGCGGCCCGACCTAGCCGGGGCGCTGCTCGATCACAGCGCCCCCGTGACCTTGCTGTACGTGGAAGACAATCCCGCCAACCTGACCCTGGTCGAGGAAATCGTCCGCTACTGCCCGCAATTGCAGCTGCTGACGGCCACGGATGGCCGCCTGGGCGTGGAAATGGCGCGCACGCACCTGCCGCAGCTGATCCTGATGGACATCAATCTGCCGCACGTGAACGGCACGGAAGCGCTGAAGCTGCTGCGCGCCGATCCCCGCACGGCGCACATTCCCGTCATCGCCCTGACGGCCAACGCCATGCCGGGCGACGTCGAGCGCAGCATGGCGCTGGGCTTTTACCGCTACCTGACCAAGCCGATCAACCTCGATGAATTTACCGAGGCGATCAACAGCACCCTGGCCTATGTGGCGCAGCAGCGCCGGCAGAAGGGAACAGGCGCGCCATGATCAGCCAGGCCGATATCTATGCGGCGAAAATTCTCATCGTCGACGACCAGGACGTCAATTTGCGCCTGCTCGAGCATTTGCTGCAAAGCGGCGGCTACACGGCCATCAGCAGCACCCTCGACGCGCGCGCCGTGGCCGGCCTGCACCAGCGGCACCAGTTCGACCTGATCATCCTCGACCTGGTGATGCCCGGCATGAGCGGCTATGAGGTGATGGATGCCTTGCGTCCGCTGGAGCGGGAAGGCTATCTGCCCGTGCTGGTGATCGCCGCCGACCCGGACGCCAAACTGGCGGCGCTGGAAGCGGGCGCGCGCGACTTCATCAGCAAGCCCTTCGACGCGCTCGAAGTGCTCACGCGCATCCGCAACATGCTTGAAGTGCGGCTGCTGCACCGCGCCGCGCGCCACTACAACACCTTGCTCGAACGCACGGTGAGCCAGCGCACGGCCGAACTGCAGCGCTTTCGCGGCGCCATGGACGCCACCACGGACGCCATCTTCCTCGTCGACGTGCTGGGCATGACCCTGGTCGACGTCAACGACGGCGCGTGCCGCCTGCTCGGCTATGCGCGCGCCGAACTGCTGGCGCTGGCGCCCGGCAGCCTGCTGCCGTCGCCGCCGGCCCCGCCGCTGGCCGCGCTGCCGGGCGGCCCGGCCCACCTGGCCACGGAAGTGACGGAATGCGAACTGGTGCGGCGCGACCTGAGCCTGATACCCGTGGAGCTGGGCTGGCACTGGTATGCGCAGGCGCCCGTGATGGGCGGGCAGGCTGCGGGCGGCCTGCTGCTGATCGCCGTGGCGCGCGACATCAGCGAGCGGCGCCAGGCGCAGGAGCGCCTGAAGCACCTGGCCCATTACGATGGCTTGACGGGCCTGCCGAACCGCAGCCTGTTCTACCAGACCCTGGCCCAGGCCGTCGAACTGGCGCAGGAAAAAAGCTGGCGCATCGTGGTGCTGTTCATCGCGCTGGACCGTTTTAAAAGCATCAACGACACCCTGGGCGCGGCGCTGGGCGACGAACTGCTGCGCCAGTTCAGCAACCGCCTGGTCGAATGCGTGCGCCTGCGCGACACGGTGGGGCGCCTGGGCAACGACGAATTCGCGCTGATACTGACCATGAGCCGCAACCAGCAGGAAGCCGTGGCCGTGGCCAACCAGGTGCGCGAAGCCCTGCGCGCGCCGTTCGACTTGCGCGGCCACGCGGCCACCCTGACGGCCAGCATCGGCATCGCCATGTATCCGGACGACGCCACCGACCCGGAAACGCTGATCAAGTACGCGAATACGGCCATGGGCGGCGCCAAGCAGGCGGGCCGCGACGGCTACCGCTTTTTCACGGCCGGCATGAACGTGCAGGTGCTGGCGCGCCTGGACCTGGAACTGGCGCTGCGCCATGCGCTCGAACACGAGCAATTCATCCTGTATTACCAGCCGAAGGTGGATTTGCGCACGGGCCGCATCAGCGGCGTGGAAGCGCTGCTGCGCTGGCGCCGCCCCGGCTACGGCCTGGTGGCGCCGGCCGAATTCGTGCCCGTGCTGGAAGACACGGGCCTGATCGTGCGCGTGGGCGCCTGGGTGATCCAGGCCGCCTGCCGCCAGATCGCCGAGTGGCGCGACAGCGAAGTGGGCCCCGTGCACGTGGCCGTGAACGTGTCGAGCCGCCAGTTTGCCGAAGGCGACCTGGAAGGCGAAGTGACGCGCGCGCTGACGCGGCACAACGTGGCGCCCGAGCTGCTGGAATTGGAACTGACGGAAACGGCGCTGATGTCGAACGCCGAGCGCACCATCGTCGTGCTGGGCAAGCTGAAAAAAATCGGCGTGAAGGTGGCCATCGACGATTTCGGCACCGGTTACTCGAGCCTCGCGTATCTGCAGCGCTTCCCCATCGACAAGCTGAAAATCGACATCGCCTTCGTGCGCAACATCACCAGCAACCCGAACGACGCGGCCATCGCGCTGGCCATCGTCAGCATGGCGCACAGCCTGAAACTGAGCGTGGTGGCCGAGGGCGTGGAATCGCGCCCGCAGCTCGAATACCTGCGGCGCAACCGCTGCGACGAAATCCAGGGCTTTTATTTCAGCCGCGCCCTGCCGGCGCTGGAACTGGGGCAGATGATCGCCGCGGGCGCCGGCCTGCCGCCCGGCCACGACCCGGCCGCCCAGCCGGCGCAAACCCTGCTCATCGTCGACGACGACGTCAACGTGCTGTCGTCGCTGCACCGCCTGTTCCGTCCCGAAGGCTACCAGATCCTCACGGCCAGCACGCCGGCCGAAGGGTTTGAAATGCTGGCCCTGCACCGGGTGCACGTCATCGTCTGCGACCAGCGCATGCCGAGCATGAGCGGCACGGAATTCCTCAGCAAAGTAAAAGAGCTGTACCCGGAAACCATCCGCATCATCCTGTCCGGCTACACGGGCCTGGAAGCGGTGCTCGACTCGATCAACCGGGGCGCCATCTACCGTTTTTATACGAAGCCGTGGGACGACACCCAGCTGCGCGACAATATCCGCCTGGCTTTCCAGCACTACTGGATGGTGAACCAGCCGGGGCTGGCGCGCGTGGCGGTACGCTAGCTCAGTCGCTGAAGTGGTCGAACGAGCTCAGTTGTAAATCCAGCGGCTGTCCGGCCGCATCCACCAGCCGCAAGCCTGTATGCGTCTCGATGCGGCCCACGCGCGTGGCGGGCGTGCCGCAGCTGATCGCCAGTGCGGCGATGGCGTCGCGCGACGATGCGGGCGCCGTGAAGCACAGTTCATAGTCGTCGCCGCCGGCGGCCGTGTAGCGGCGGCGCAGGCCTGTTTCCTGCCGCGCCAGCACGGGGCCGGCCGGCAGGGCGTCGACGTCGAGCGTGGCGCCCACCCGCGACGCTTTCAAGATGTGACCGAGGTCGCCGACCAGACCGTCCGAAATGTCGATGGCGGCATGCGCGAGGCCCGCTTCGGCCAGCGCGCAACCGAGCGCCACGCGCGGCGTCGGTGTGTGCATGCGCGCGCCTGCAGTGGCCAGGTCGGCTGGCGACAATTCCTGCTCCATGCGGTAGCCGGCCAGCGCCAGGCGCGCGTCGCCCAGGGTGCCGCTGACCCAGATGTCGTCGCCCGCCACGGCCGCGCTGCGGCGCAGGGCCTGGCCCGGCGCCAGTTCGCCAAACACGGTGATGCAGATATTTAAGGAGCCCTTGGTGGTGTCGCCGCCGATGAGTTCGCAATCAAACGCGTCGGCCAGCGCGAATAGGCCGTCGGCAAAGCCGGCCAGCCAGGCGCGTTCCGCTTGCGGCAGGGCCAGGGCCAACGTGAATGCCACGGGACGCGCGCCCATGGCGGCCAGGTCGGACAGATTCACGGCCAGGCTTTTGTGGCCGAGCATGCGGGCGTCGGCGCCGGCAAAGAAGTGCCGGTCCTCGACCAGCATGTCCGACGAGATGGCGATCTGCTTGCCGGCCGCTGGCGTCATCAGCGCGCAATCGTCGCCGATGCCCAGGGTGGCGCGGCCGGGGCGCTGGCGCACGAAATAGTGTTTGATCAGGTCGAATTCGGAAAGCGCGTCGTGTGGGGCCATGGCGTGGTCTGTTCGTTGAATGATGGTGTGGCCCGGCTATTATAGGCTGGCCTACAATACAGGCCTTTGTCACTGCCGAGCAACTTGCCATGCCCCTTTCCGATATTCACGACTTACTGCAATCCTGGCTCGACCACGGCTGGTTGCGCGACCCGCAAGCCGTCGGCCTGGCTACCTTTGAGGCGCAGGAGCTGGCGGCGCGCGGCTTCGACGGCATCAGCGACGGTGGTCAGCTGTGCCTGTACGAGGATGAGCGCCTGTTCCGCAGGGGCAAGCGGCCCGTGCAGGCGTCGTTCAAGGCGTATCTGCAGCGCGGCCAGCTGGGCGCGAATGGCCTGGACCTCGGTTACCAGGTGCACCTGGCCGGCTTCCTGCGCGCGGCGCGGCAGCCCTTGCCCGCGTTTCGCGTGCTGCTGGAACAGGGCGGCCGCAGCGGCGCCCTGCTGTTCGACAGCGGCCTGGTGCTGCAGTTTGCCGCCAATTTGCGCGGCAAGCCCCGCCATTACTATCTGACCCTGGTCGAGGGGCACGTGGCCGACGCCGAGCTTCCAGACTGCGACAGCGATATCGACTTGCGCGCGGCCAGCGTGGGCCATGTCCAGGCCCTGTACGACAGCCGCGATCCTGCCGACCTGCAGCGCCTGGCCCGGCGCGGCAATGCAGCGCTGCGCGAGCTGGCGCAGCTGCTCGCTGCTTAGCCCTTCTTCGCCTGTGCCATGCCTTGCAGCAGCTTGGCCAGCAACTGGTCGAGCTGGCGCTGCTCGTCCGCGCTCAAGGCCGACAGCATGGCGCGCTCGTTCTCCACGTGCAGCAGCACCAGCTTTTCAATCAATTCCAATCCCCTTTGTGTCAGGGCCACCAGCACGCCGCGCCGGTCCGTCGGGTGCTTCTGGCGTTCGATCAGGCCGGCCGCTTCCAGCCGGTCGATGCGGTTGGTCATGCCGCCCGAGGACAGCATGGCCGCCTCGTACAGGGCCGTCGGCGTCAGGCTGTAGGGTGCGCCCGAGCGGCGCAATGTCGCCAGCACGTCGAATTCGCCCGGCTGCAAACCGTGTTCGGCGAACAGGGGATTGAGCCAGTCGCGCGCCATCAGCTGCGCCACCGTGCCCAGCTGTCCCACCAGCTGCATGGCGCGCGTATCCATCTGCGGCAGCTCGCGCTGCCATTGTGCGGCGGCAAATTGCGCGCGCGTGTGTTCTTGCGGGGTATCCGTCATGGCGTAGGCATTTATCTCGGCATCAAGATAGATTTCTATCTTTATGTTAAGATACTTTTCATCAAGTGATTATGTCACGCATTAAACCATGTGCCTCCCTGCGAGGCAAGGACTACTCTGCCATGCCTGTTGAACGCCCCGTATCTTCCCCGCTACCCTCGTCCGCGCTGCTGGTGGCCGCCATCATCCTGCTGGGCCTGAATTTGCGCCCCATCCTGGCCGCCATCGGCCCCTTGCTCGACAGCATCCAGGCCAGCACGGGCCTCAGCAATGCCGACGCGGGCTTGCTGACCACCGTGCCCGTGTTCGCCATGGGCGTGTGCGCGCTGGCGGGCGCCCAGCTGCAGCGCCGCTTGGGCGTGGCGCGCGGCATTTCGCTGGGCATCGCCATCATCGCTGCCGCCTGCGCCTTGCGCTGGCCCTTGCATGGCAGCGGCGGCCTGATCGCCACGGCGGCCCTGGGCGGCCTGGGCATCGCGCTGGTACAAGCCTTGTTGCCGGCCTTCATCAAGCGCCATTTCCCCGAGCGGGCGGGCCAGTTGATGGGTTTTTATACGACGGGCATCATGGGCGGCGCGGCCATCGCGGCCGCCTCCGCCTCACCGCTGGCGCAAAGCTGGGGCTGGCAAGCGCTGCTGGCCCTGTGGGCGCTGCCCGCCGTGGCCGCCGCGCTGCTGTGGCGCCGCGCCGCCGCCTCGCGCGTGGAGGTGACCGGTGGCGCGGGCGCCAGCCTGCCCGTGGGCAGCCGCCGCGCCTGGCTGCTGATGGTGTTCTTTGGCATCGGCACGGGGGCGTACACGCTGGTGCTGGCCTGGCTGCCGCCGTTTTATACGGAACTGGGCTGGAGCGCGGCCGACAGCGGCTTGCTGCTCGGTGGCCTGACCCTGGTGGAAGTGCTGGCGGGACTGGTGATTTCCAGCATCATCCACCGCTTCCCCGACCGCCGCATCCTGTTATTGTCGGTCTTGCTGGCCGTGCTGGCCGGCCTGGCTTGCCTGATCGTGGCGCCCGCGCAGCTGGCCATTCCCGCCGTGATCCTGCTCGGCTGCGGCATCGGCTCCTTGTTTCCCCTGTCGCTGATCGTCAGCATGGACCACGTGCGTGACCCGGCCGGCGCCGGCGCGTTGCTGGGCTTCGTCCAGGGCGGCGGCTACATCATCGCCAGCAGCATGCCGTTTATCGCCGGCCTGATCCGCCAGCATTCGTCCAGCCTGGCCCAGGCGTGGATGGTGATGGCCGGCGGCGTGGTGCTGTTGCTGCTGATCGCCGTGCGCTTCGCGCCGGGGGCGCGGCTGGCCGGTGCGCGCTAGCGTGCGCCGGACGCGTATCCTGAACTGCTATATTGCGCCGACCCGTCAATTCAGGAGCCCGCCACGCATGGATATCGTCGACCACTATTTAACCGGCTTGCGCCAGGCCATGCCGCCGGAACCGCTGGCGGAGCTGGCGCTGGCCAGCGGCGCCAGCGCGGCGCAACTGGCCAGCTTGCGCCAGGCCTATCCGCTGTGCCCGGACAGCCTGCTGCGCCTACTGGGCCAGTACAACGGCACCTATTACCAGGAGTATCCCGGCGGCATGGTGCTGGTGTACATGCTGGGCTCGGACGTGTTCGAGTATCCGTATTACCTGAGTTCCGTCGAACAGATCCTGGAAGACCGGCAAGCGAACCAGCGCAGCATCGCCGATATCTACGGCCATTACCTGGAAGACGACCCCGGCATCGTCGACACCCGCATCGACGCGGGCATCCAACAGGGCCAGCGCCTGTGTTTTTCGCATTGCATGAACAATGGCGGCTCCTCGCGTCTGTATGTCGATTTCACGCCCGCGGCGTCGGGCAAGGTGGGGCAGGTCGTGCGCTTCCTGCACGATCCTGATAGCTACCTGGTCATCGCCGACAGCTTCGACGCGTATCTGCAGATGCTGATCGATGACGGCTACGGCTTCCTGATCGATGACAATTTCGAATAACCGGGCCACGCCGCCGTCCCTGCTGCCTGCCAACCGCCGCATCGTGCTGTCCGGCGAGGATGCGCTGCGCATCCTGCGCGAGATCGAATTTTTGTTGATATCGCTCCATAACATCGGCCGCCATTATTATCCCGACGGCGACGATGACGGCGCCGATGCCCTGCGCCGCGCCCGGTATTGCGCGGAGACGACGCGCTTCATCGACGAGGAGCAAGCGACGACGCGCCTGGCCCTGATGCGGCGCATCCTGTCCGCCCCATTTGACACCAGCCTGGGTGACGACGACATGGACGATCTCGAGCGCGCCGTCGCCGCGCTGCCGCTGTGGCGTGCTCCCGGTGACTGATCATAAAAACTAATTGAAATCTAAAATTTGATAGTTTTTCCTGTTCAGGACGTTTGTGCCGCCGGACGGCCTTACAATGCTAGGTTATGCGTTTTCGTGATATCAGACTGTGGCTAGCGGAAAATACCTAGCTAATTGAAAGAATCGGTCTGATAAAATCCGGAACACCCGATCGACCAAACAGGAAGGCAGCACAGCATGGATTCGTCATCTGATAAAAAAGAAGAATTGCGTCAACAATTGCGCTTGGCCGCACTCGAGTATCACGAGTGCCCGCGCCCCGGCAAAATCAGCGTGACGCCGACCAAACAACTGACCAACCAGCGCGACCTGGCACTGGCCTACTCGCCAGGCGTGGCGGCACCGTGCGAAGAAATCGTCATCGATCCGGCGAATGCCTATAAATACACGGCGCGCGGCAACCTGGTGGCCGTCATCACCAACGGCACGGCCGTGCTGGGACTGGGCAATATCGGCCCGCTGGCCGCCAAGCCGGTGATGGAAGGCAAGGGCGTGCTGTTCAAGAAATTCGCCGGCATCGACGTCTTCGACATCGAAATCAACGAATCGGATCCCGATAAACTGGTCGACATCATCGCGTCGCTGGAACCGACCTTCGGCGGCGTGAACCTGGAAGACATCAAGGCGCCCGAGTGCTTCTACATCGAGCGCCAGCTGCGCGACCGCATGAAGATTCCCGTCTTCCATGATGACCAGCACGGCACCGCCATCATCGTCGGCGCGGCCATCCTGAACGGCCTGAAAGCCGTCGGCAAGAAGATCGAGGACTGCAAGCTGGTGGTCTCGGGCGCGGGCGCCGCGGCGCTGGCCTGCCTGGACCTGATCGTCGACCTGGGCTTCCCGTTGAAAAACATCTACGTCACCGATCTGGCCGGCGTCGTCTACAAGGGCCGCGCGGAACTGATGGATCCGGACAAGGAACGCTTCGCGCAAGACACGCCGCTGCGCACCCTGGGCGAAGTCATCCCGGACGCCGACATCTTCCTCGGCGTTTCCGCCGCCGGCGTGCTGAAACAGGACATGGTGCGCAAGATGGCGCCGAACCCGCTGATCCTTGCGCTGGCCAACCCGAATCCGGAAATCCTGCCGGAAGAAGTCAAGGCCGTGCGCAGCGACGCCATCATCGCCACGGGCCGTTCGGACTATCCGAACCAGGTCAACAACGTGCTGTGCTTCCCCTACATCTTCCGCGGCGCCCTCGATTGCGGCGCCACCACCATCACGCGCGAGATGGAAATCGCCGTCGTGCACGCGATCGCCGACCTGGCGCACGCCGAGCAGTCGGACATCGTCGCCACCACCTACGGCATCAGCAACCTGTCGTTCGGCCCTGAATACCTGATCCCGATGCCCTTCGATCCGCGTTTGCTGATCAAGATCGCGCCGGCCGTGGCCAAGGCGGCCGAGGATTCCGGCGTCGCCACGCGTCCGATCAAGGACTTGCAGGCGTACGCGGACAGCCTGCAGCAATTCGTCTACCGCAGCGGCACCTTCATGAAGCCGCTGTTCCTGATGGCCAAATCCACGCCGGCCGAACTCAAGCGCATCGTCTACGCCGAAGGCGAAGAAGAGCGCGTGCTGCGCGCCGTGCAAGTGGTGGTCGATGAAAAACTGGCGCGTCCCATCCTGGTGGGCCGTCCGCCCGTGCTCGAAGCGCGCATCCAGAAGTTCGGCCTGCGTCTCAAGCAAGGCGTCGATTTCGACGTCATCAACCCGGACTTCGACGAGCGCTATCGCGATTACTGGAACACGTACTACGCCATGACCAGCCGCAAGGGCGTTACCGAGGAATACGCGAAGCTGGAAATGCGCCGCCGCCACACCCTGATCGGCTCGATGATGATCCACAAGGGCGATGCCGACGGCATGATCTGCGGCACCTTCGGCACCACCCAGCTGCACCTGAAATACATCGACCAGGTGCTGGGCAAGCGCGCCGGCAGCAATGTGTATGCGGCCATGAACGTCTTGATCATGCCGGAGCGCCAGCTGGTGATGGTCGACACGCACGTCAATGAAAACCCGGACGCCGAGCAGCTGGCCGAGATCACCATCATGGCCGCCGAAGAGATGACCCGTTTCGGCCTGTCGCCGCGCGCGGCCCTGCTGTCGCACTCGAACTTCGGTTCCAGCGACAGCGCCTCGGCGCAAAAGATGCGCGCCGCGCTGGCCATCGTCAAGGAACGTGCGCCGGACCTGGAAATCGACGGCGAAATGCACGGCGATACGGCCCTCGACAGCAAGCTGCGTCAAAAGATCATGCCGAATTCGGCACTGAAGAACGACGCCAACCTGCTCGTCATGCCGAACATCGAATCGGCCAACATCGCCTACAACCTGGTGAAGACGGCGGCCGGCAACGGCATCGCCGTGGGTCCGATCCTGCTCGGCTGCGCCAAGCCCGTGCACATTCTGACGCCATCGGCCACCGTGCGCCGCATCGTCAACATGACGGCCTTGTGCGTGGTCGACGCAGTGGCCCAGCGTAAGGTCTAAGCGTTAGCTGCACATGAAAAGCCGCCCCATCCGCAAGGAGGGGCGGCTTTTTTACGTCGGTGGGACGGGCAGGGCCGTGGCGGCCGGCTGGCGGCGCAGGTAATAGTGGCGGTACAGCATGATCTCGCCCCATACCAGCAGCAGCGCGACCAGCGCGAACAGGCCCAGCGTGATCTTGAGCGAATTGAAATACGCGCCGGCCTGGCGCTTGATGGCGTCGACGAAAATCATCGGCACTGACTTGTCGAGTTTGCTGAAGTCGGCCTGGCGCGCCACGTCGGTGGTCAGGCGCACGGCCAGGTCGGTGCCCAGCGCGGCCAGCTCGCCCGTCGCCTGGCCACGGAAGTTGGCGCCCTTGAGCGCTTCGCCGAGCAGGCCGACCCTGGCGATCAGCTGTTCCTGCAGCACTTGCGTCAGCAGCACGCTGCCGCGGCGCAGGATGAATTCATTGATCCAGTGCGCCTTGCTGCGTTCCCAGTAGCTGCTGGACGTGGGCTGGTAATACATGCCTTGCACGAAGGGTTCGAGCAGGCTGCGCACGCTGATGGGCTGGCCCGGGGCGATCAGCTTGACCTGCTGCTCCAGGTAGACGCGCAGCGCCGGCATCTGCGCTTCGACCACCGGCTGCAGGTCGCGCTCGAGGGCCTGGTTGACCATGCGGTGTGCGCTGTGCACGGCGCCAAACCCGCCGCCGAGGAGCGGCAGCGCGAGCAGGATCAACACATAGCTGAGCTTGGCGGCCACATGCCAGGCGCGCGGACGGCGCACGAGCAGGCATTTTCTGGCCAGCTGGTAGCAGATGCCGAGCGCCAGCACAAAGCCGAGCATGCCATACAGCAGCATCGATGGCAGGGCGGTCCACAGCAGTTCACTGCCGAACGGCGCCAGGCTGCTGCCCCAATTGATCATTTGTTGCTTCATCTACATTGCCTTGATATGGAAAATCAGGCAAGTATAGCCATTGTGCAACAGAACGTGGCGCGCGGGATCTCAGTGCGCCATCAGCACGGGCAAGGTCATCTGGCGCAGCACCGTTTCCGTCACGCCGCCCAGCAGGATTTCGCGGAAGCGGGCGTGGCCGTAGCCGCCCATGACCAGCAGGTCCGCATGCACTTCGGCCGTCATGGCCAGCAGCGCCGCGCCGACGTCGCCCGTCGTGACGGCGGGGCGCACCTCGACGGGCACGCCATGGCGGCTCAGGTAGGCGGCGATGTCGGCGCCCGGATGGCGGGCCGGCTGTGCGTGGCCGGCCGGCGGGTGCAGCAAGGCGAGCACCACCAGGCGCGCCGCGCGCAGCAGGGGCAGGGCGTGGCCGACGGCGCGCGTCGCTTCCATGCTGCCATCCCAGGCCACCACCACGGTGTTGTCCACTTGCGCGAATTGACCGCTGCGCGGCACGATCAGCACGGGACGGGCCGCGTTCAGCATGACGTAGGGCACCAGGTCGCTCATGGCGCCGGGCAGCGCTTCGCTGGCGTCGTGCTGGCTGAGCACCGTCAAGTCGCTGTAGCGGGCGCTGACGGCCAGGCCGCCATCCTCGTCGTCTTCGATCAGGCGCCGCTCGAGCGAAACGGCGCCCGCCTGGCGCGCCAGCGTTTCAAACTGGTCCAGCGCCTGCTCCGCCTGCCCGTGCAGGGCGGTAATTTGCGCCGCCACGGCGCCGCCGCGCATGCCGCGGTTGTTTTCCAGGGTAAAGCGCGATACGCCCGTCATGGCGGCGCCGATCAGGTGCGCCTGGTGCGTGTGCGCCAGCCGCGCCGCGATGGCGATGCGCTGCGGCGCATGGCGCGACAGGTCGGCGTGGACGAGGATGGATTTGTAGGCCATGGTGTCATTCGCTAGTCAGGGTGGCAACAAGGCTAGAACGGCAACACGGGCAAGTCCAGCATTGCCGTGCCGGCGGGCGGTTTTCTTATGCGGGGCTTGACGTGGGTCAAAAAAATATGGGCGATGGCCATCTGCAAGTCCATCGGCAGGAAATTGCGAGGTGTTTGATGTGCATCAAAATGCCTGGCGTCCTGCCGGCGATAATGGCATTGAACTCCTTGTCCTTCCAGTGGTCTGCATCGGCGCCGGCGCCATCTGTCCGGCACTTCCTTGTGTGACGCAACAACGCTGGCCGTGGCGGGAGTTCACTTCTCGGGCTTCCAGGCCTTCTCGTATTCTTTTCGGCCAGCACGCGCAGTGTGGCGCCTTGCCTGGAGTCATGCTACATTCGCGTCCTGTTTTTCTGAAAGGATGACGATGCCTTTAGGTAATAACGGTAACAACTTCTTGCGGCACAATCAACAAGCCTGGGATGCCCAGGCTGCACGGAACAGCCCGTGGTCGCAACCCGTCGACAGCGCCACCATCGCCGCGGCCCGTGCCGGGCAGTGGCAAATCCATCTGACGCCCGGTCCCTTGCCGGCCGGCTGGCTGGGCGAGGTGCGCGGCAAGCGCATCCTGTGCCTGGCCGGTGCCGGCGGGCAGCAGGCGCCCGTGCTGGCTGCCGCCGGCGCGCACGTCACCGTCTTCGATCTGTCTGAACAGCAACTGGCGCAAGACCGCATGGTGGCCGAACGCGACGGCTTGCAACTGGCCACCGTCCAGGGCGACATGCGCGACCTGGCCTGCTTTGCCGACGCCAGCTTCGATGTCATCATCCACCCCGTGTCGAACCAGTACGTGCCCGATATCGCCCCCGTGTGGCGCGAGTGCGCGCGCGTGCTGGCCGATGGCGGCGTGCTGCTGAGCAGTTTCTTCAACCCGGCCGTGTTCATCGGTGACCGCGATCCGCAATGGGCACAGCAGGGCTTGATACGGCCCCGTTTCGTGCTGCCGTATTCGGATGTGGAGGATATGGATGCCGATGCGCTGGCGGCGCGCATGGAAAAGGGCGAGGCGCTGGTCTTCGGCCACAGCCTGGACAGCCAGATCGGCGGCCAGCTGGCGGCGGGCTTCGTGCTGGCCGGTTACCACGAGGAAATGCATCCCCACCCGCGCTTTGAAATTGAAAAATTCCTGCCCAGCTTTATTGCCACGCGGGCCGTCAGGCTGGCGCGCGCGGTATAGCGATCATTAGTTGTACGGCTGCAAGTCCAGCCAGACGGCGTACGACAGGCGCTTGCCGTTCCACAGGCCGCCGCCGCGGATGACGGCGTCGCACGAGGTCAGCTGGCCCACCAGATCCATGCGGCCCAGGTTGCGGCGCAGGCGCAGGGCGTCGTTGTGCGACAGGTAGCCCACCAGCAGGCCGTCGATGAAGACGGCGATGGCCTTGTCCTGGAACGGATTGGCATCGTCGCAGACGAGCAGGGCCAGGCATTTTTCTTCCGCGTTGCCGGGGCCGTGTGCGCCGGCCAGCCTGGCGATGGCGGGTTGGTACATCGCTTCGTTTTCCACTTCCGACGCAAAGCGCCCCTCGTCGCTCCAGTGGTGCGCCGGTGCGCCCGCAGGGATCGCCGGCACGTACTGGCGCACGGACACGAGTGGCTTGTGCAGCGGTTTGACGGGCGTGCGGCCGCTGAAGACGTAGTATAGCAGGGCGATGACGATCGCGATGGCAAGCAGGTAAAGCATGGTATCTCTCTGATTTCTAAGGGGGAAGCCGGGATCGCGGGCATGCCGCGCGGCGTTGCCGCTACTATAGCAAGTTCGCCGCCCGGTCCCGGGTAAATCTGGCCATCAGATGACGCCGCCGGCGCAGCGCCAGCGGATCGTTCAGCACGATGGGCGAGGCGCCCGTCAAGCCCGAATAATACTGGCCGTGCCGGCGCAGGACGAAGGCATAGTCGTGCAGCGCGTGGCCGCGTGCCAGCATGCGCACATCGCAATCGACCTCGATGGCAAAGCGCAGCCGGTGCAGCTGCCACCACAGGGGCACATTCCACGGCATGATCACGATCAAGCCGTAGGCCAGGGCCAGCAACTGCGGATCGCGCGCGGCCAGCCGGCATTGTGCATGCGCCAGCAGCAGCGCTTGTTGTTGGGGGGGAATCAGTTGCAGCCAGACGGGCATCACGATGCGCGGCCGCAGCAGTCCCGCCACGCAGGGGCCGATGCCGCCGCTCAAGTGCACTGGCGTGCCCAGCAGCGATGTGTTCTGCCAGCGGCGCTGGTGCGACAGCAGCCAGATGCTGCGCAGCGCCAGCAGCAAGAGCATGCCGCTCGATAAGACAAACCAGCCCAGTTTCAGCTGCGCCTGCTCCGACGGCATGGCCGCCAGCACGCCGGGCAGCCACGCCAGGGGCAAGATGACGGACGCGGCGATGGCCGCCAGCCACAGCCAGCGTGTCGTGCGCCCGCGCCGTTGCCGCGCGCGCTCGGCGCGCCAGGCGGCACCGCTCAAGAGCAGCGCCAGCGCCATGCAGCACAGCAGCCAGACCGGCATCGGGCGCCTAGCGCTTCAGCGCCATGCCGACGGAGGCGGGCGCCGTATGCTTGAAACCGAACTGCGCATACAGGTCTTGCGCCTGGCCATCGGCGATCAGGCTGACGTACGCGCTTTCCGGCACGTCGCTGTCGATGAACTGGCGGATTTCGCGCATGATCAGCTTGCCCAAGCCCTTGCCCTGGTGGGCCGGCAGCACGGCGATATCGACGACCTGGTAAAAACAGCCGCCATCGCCGATGACCCTGCCCATGCCGACGACCTCGTCGCCATGCAGCACTTGCACGGCAAACAGGGAATTCGGCAAGCCCTTGGCCGCCGCCTCCGCGGTTTTCGCGCTCAGCCCGGCGGCGACGCGTAGCTGCTGATAGGTGGCGATGGAGGGAATGGCCAGGCGGGTGGTATAAGGTGATGCGGCGGTCAAGACGGTCTCCTGTGAATTGGTTGGAGCGGCAATTATAGGCGGCCATGCGTTTCTGGGGCGGCACGCTTTATTCGCCGCGCCCTATGTCGTGCGCGGCGCTTTTGCGCTATGGTGGCGTCATTCATTTATTTGTTGAAAGCATGCCATGTCCGCAGGATTTACCGCCACCGAGTTGTCCGTCATCCATGAAGACGACGCCCTGATCACCACCCTGGCCGCGCCAGCGGGCAAAGGCGAGCCCGTCTACCTGATGCTGCAGCGCGCCGATGAATACGACGAGCAGGACGTTGCTACGGGCATGGACGAACCGTATATTGAATATGGCGGCCAGGAATTTGCGTGGTATGGCCACATGCACGCCGTGATCCTGCATCCGAACCGCCTGTCCGTGCAGATGGATGCCGAGGCCGCCATGCAGATGGATGACGACGGCCAGATCGACGTGCGTTTCAACTTGACGCCCGAGCGCTACGCCCAGCTGCAGCAGGCGCTGCGCACCACGTTCGAGGGCTGCGATTACTATCGCGAAGAACGTTGATCTGCGCGGACGGCGCCGGCCATGGCGTCGCGTATGCTCGATAGCGGGCATTGACTGGGGGAGAAGACGATGACGGTGCTGATACTCGGTTTGCTGCTGTTCCTGGGCTTGCACTCGGTACGCATCGTCGCCGACGGCTGGCGCAGCGCCCAGCTGGCGCGCCTCGGCGAAAAGCGCTGGAAGGGGCTGTACTCGCTCGTGGCGTTTGCCGGCCTGGGCCTGATCATCTGGGGTTACGCCCTGGCGCGCCAGCAGCCGCAGGTGCTGTGGACGCCGCCCATGGGCTTGCGCCACGCCAGCGGCCTGCTGATGCTGTTCTCGCTGATTTTGCTGGCGGCGGCCAATGTGCCGCGCAACCGCATCAAGACCCTGGTGCACCACCCCATGCTGCTCGGCACGCAACTCTGGGCCGTCGCGCATCTGCTGGCCAACGGCAACGTGGCCGACGTGCTGCTGTTCGGCGGCTTCCTCGTCTGGTCGTCGGTGGATCTGGTTTCCGCCGTGCAGCGCGACCGCGCGGCCGGCGTGGCATACCAGGGCGGCACCGTCCAAGGCACCCTGATCGCCATAGCCGCGGGCTGTGCACTGTGGCTGCTGCTGGCGTTCTGGCTGCACGGCGTGCTGTTTGGCGTGCGGCCGTTTGGATAAGGGGATCGAGCAAGCGAGGGAGATCGGCTTGCGTGTGCCGTGGCCTGCGACGAGCTGAACGACAAACCGGGCGCGGCCAAGACGTTTACATAAAAACAAACATAAAAAAACCCGCAGCATCTGGCGATGGGCGGGTTTGATCAGGTACAACTAAGGTGTTCTGTGGTGCCGGGAGCCGGAATCGAACCGGCACGCTGTTTCCAGCGCGGGATTTTGAGTCCCGTGCGTCTACCTATTCCGCCATCCCGGCAACGCGAGACGCATTATCACTGATTTGTCACAATCTGGCAAGTTTTATGCTTGGCGTGCGTTTTGCCCAAGCCTGCAGAATCTGTGACGATGCCGATTCCAGCGCAAGAAGCGGAGTGCCGCGCCGGGCTTGCCGGCCTATCTTTTCCCTTTTAACCACATGAGGGGGAAGCAAATGTTACAACTGGAAAATAAGGTCGCCATCATCACGGGCGCCAGCTCGGGCATTGGCCATGCGGCGGCGCGGCTGTTTGCCCGCCATGGCGCGCGGCTGGTGCTGGTGGCGCGGCGGCGGAAGGAACTCGATGCGCTGGTGGCGCAGCTGGCGGACGGCGGCGCGCAAGCCGTGGCCTGTGCCGGCGATGTGGCCGACGCGGCATGCGCGCAAGCGGCCGTGGCGCTGGCGCTGCAACGCTTTGGCGGCCTCGATATCGCCTTCAATAATGCGGGCACCCTGGGACCCATGGGACCCACGCAGGAAGTTGCCCTGGAAGACTGGCGGGCGGCGGTCGACACCAATCTCACCAGCGCCTTCCTGGCGGCCAAATATCAGCTGCCCGCCATGGCGGCGCGCGGCGGCGGCTCGCTGATTTTTACCTCGACCTTTGTCGGTCATACGCTGGGCATGTCCGGCATGGCCGCGTATGCGGCCAGCAAGGCGGGCGTGATCGGTTTGACCAAGGCCCTGGCGGCCGAGTATGGCACGGCGGGTATCCGCGTGAATGCCCTGCTGCCGGGCGGCACCGATACGCCGATGGGGCGCGCAGTGGCGAATACACCCGAAGCGCTGGCCTTCGTGGCGGGCTTGCATGCGTTAAAACGTCTGGCTACGCCGGACGAGATCGCCCGCTCGGCGCTGTACCTGGCGTCCGATGCCTCGAGCTTCACCACCGGCACGGCGCTGCTGGCCGATGGCGGCGTGTCCATCGTGCGCGCATAAAGCACGCGCAGAAACGCCGACGGCCCGGGGATGAGCCGGGCCGTCGGTTGTGTGCGCTACATCAAGCTCAGTTGTGAACCGAGTTCAGCTGACGCGCGATGATGTCGTGGTTGAGCCAGATGACGGGCGCTGGCGGCTCCGACATGGTGTGGAACATCAGCGGGCCCGTGCCTTCCAGCACCAGCGAGCTCAGGTGATCGGTGATCAGTTCCTTGCGGTCCTTGTGCAGCTTGGTGATGTCGTCCGAGGTGCCGATCATGACGTCGGCCAGCTCTGGCGTGTTGTCCATCGGCCAGGCGGCGAAGTTGCGGAACTGCACGCTGGTGGCGTCGCCGTTGTAGGCGGCGATACGGTCGAGCAAGTCTTGCAGCGACACGCCGTCTTCCAGCAAGCCCTGGCAGATTTTCCATTGCTCTTCGGCCCAGGCTGCGCCGCCTTCTTTTTTCAGCGCGTCGAGCAGGGGGAACAGCGACAGTTCCACGCCGACGAAAATGTCGGAGGAATTCGTGCGGATTTCCGGGCAATTGAAGACGGTCGCCTTGATGCCTTTTTCCCACGCGGCCTTGGCCACGTTTTCCAGGCGCATCTTGGCCAGGCCTTGCGTGTAGTTGCTGTAGGTTTGCCACTGGTATTTGCCGTCGATCAAGATCTCGGTGCCGTGGTAGCCGTAGGCGCTGTAGCGCACCTGGCCGCCCGTTTGCTCGATGCGGGCGCGGATGGCGGCGCTGCCGTCGATCAGGTGCTGCAGGGTGTTGGCCGTGACTTCGTCGAAGTTCATCAGGATCAATTTACCCAGGTCGCTGTCGAGCAGGGTGCGCGAAGACATGAAGCGCTCGCCGCGGCCTTTGTAGATGCGGTTGGCGATCGCCAGGAAGACCTTGACCTTTGGAATGCCGCCGGCCATGGTGTGGGCGAAATACACATTGCTGCCGTCAGGAATCAGGCTATCCAGCTCGGCCATGGCTTTGGCCACGGACGCGCTGAAGCGGGCGATGCCGGCTTCGCGGCAGCGTTCGATCTGCGCCCAGTCCAGCTTGTCTTCTTGCCAGCTTTTCAGGGTCATGTCGGCCAGCAGGGCCGTCGGCGTCGGTTCGCCGGCGGGCGCGTCGAGGTCGAAACCGGCCATCAGCGGCACATTGATGATGCGGCCGCCCAGGTTGGCTTCGGCTTCGGCCAGCTCTTCCGCGTTCAGCGGGCGCAGCGCCATGTTTTCATCGCGGCGGCCGACCGTCATGCCGACGATATTCATGCCCGCCTTGCGCGCTTCGTCCAGCAAGCCATTCACATAGCCGCGGCCGAACAGCTCGCCGAACAGCACAAAGGTGTCGCCCTTGCGGAAGATATTTTTTTGCGGGATGTCTCTCAGGGACGTGATCTCGGTCATGGTGTCAATTCATTCAAAAATTAGCAGGGCAGATGGCTGTTGCTGCTGCCCGCTGGTTCAACATAGTGTGAAATTATGCGCCATTTCAGCGGGGAAAATCTTCTTGCGAATGATTCTCGTCTGGAATGACATCTTCTTCTTCATGCAGCTCTTATTCTTTCGCCAAGGCGTATTTTACGCTGCCCCGGCGCACAGCGCCCGCGGACTGGCCCGGCAGGCGCCGATATTACCTCAGCTTGGCCGTGCAGGTCAGTAAAATTGATCTAAAACAAATCCTGTTGTCCCGAGACCAGGCGCGAAAAATCGTCGCCCAGGAAGGGCAAGATGGCGTCCGCCACCGGCTGCAGCTGGCGCGTCAGGTAATGCTGGTAGTCGATGGGCGAGCGCTGCGTTTCCAGCGGTTCCGGCCCAGCCACCGTGATGACATAGCTGATCCAGCCGCCGTTCTGGTATTGCAATGGCCGTCCCTGCGCCAGGTTGTAGGCGTCGGCCATGCGCGCCGCGCGCACGTGGGGCGGCACGTTGCGCTGGTAATCGTCGAGCGGGCGGCGCAAGCGCTTGCGGTAGACCAATAAGGCGTCGAACTCGCCGCGCACCGTGCGCGCCACGTAGTCGCGCACATAGTCCTGGTAGGCGGCGCGCTGGAAGATGCGCAGGTACAAGGCTTGCTGGAATTGCTGCGCCAGCGGCGTCCAGTCACTGCGCACCGTTTCCAGGCCCTTGTAGACCATCTGTTCGCTGCCGTCGGGCTTGCCCACGAGGCCCGCGTAGCGTTTCTTGCTGCCTTCTTCCGAGCCGCGGATGGTGGGCATCAGGAAGCGCCGGTAATGCGTCTCGAATTCCAGTTCCAGCGCATTTTCGAGGCCGAATTCCTCGCGCAGGTGCCGCTCCCACCAGGCGTTCACGTGCGCCACCAGGGCGCGGCCGATCTTGCCCGCCTCTTCATCCGTATGCGCTGTTTTGAGCCACACAAACGTGGAATCCGTGTCGCCATAGATCACCTGATAACCTTGCTCGGTGATCAGCTCGCGCGTGCGGTGCATGATCTCGTGGCCGCGCAGGGTGATCGACGAGGCCAGGCGCGGATCGAAAAAGCGGCAGCCGCTCGAGCCCAGCACGCCGTAAAACGCGTTCATGATGATCTTTAACGCTTGCGACAGCGGCGCGTTGCGCTCGCGCTTGGCCGCCTCGCGCCCTTGCCACACCTGTTTCACGATGGCAGGCAGGCAATGTTTTACGCGTGAAAACTGCGCACCCCGGTAGCCGGGCACGGTATCGGCCTCATCGCCGCTGGTGCCCACCACCAGGCCCACGGGGTCGATCAGGAAAGTGCGGATGATGGACGGGTACAGGCTTTTATAGTCGAGCACCAGCACGGAATCGTACAGGCCCGACTGGGAATCCATGACGAAGCCGCCGGGGCTGTTTTCGCCCGAGATATCGCCCAGGTTGGGCGCCACGTAACCCTGCCGGTGCATCAGCGGCAAATACAAATGTTCGAAAGCGGCCACGGAGCCGCCGCTGCGGTCGGCCGCCAGGCCCGTCACGCTGGCCCGTTCCAGCAGGAAGGTCAGCAACTCGGTCTTGGCGAAGATGCGCGTGACCAGCTCGCAATCCTTGAGGTTATAACGGGCCAGCGCGGGCTTGTCTTCGCGGAAACGCCGGTCGATCTCGGCCATGCGCTGATAGGGATTGTCGATGGACTTGCCTTCACCCAGCAAGCTCTGCGCCACGTTTTCCAGGCTGAACGAGGAAAAATTCCACGTCGCCGAGCGCAGGGCTTCGATGCCGTCGATGATCAGGCGTCCCGCAGCGGCGGCAAAGTAATGCTCTTGCTTGCCGCCATGCTCGCGCCATTCCATCACGGCGCCGCCGCGCCCCAGTTTCAACGGTACCTGGTAGCGCTCAGCGTGTTCGCGCAGCACGCGCAAGTCGAACTGCACCAGGTTCCAGCCGATGATGGCGTCCGGATCGTGCCGCTCCATCCACGTGTTCAGGCGCTCGAGGATCTGTGCGCGGCTGTCGCAGTATTCGAGGTCGAAGTCGAGTAGCTCATCGCCGCCGTTTTGCGGCCCCAGCATGTAGACCTGGCGCTGGCCGCAGCCTTCCAGGGCCAGCGAATACAGTTCGCCATGGGCCGTCGTCTCGATGTCGAGCGAGGCCAGTTTCAAGCTTGGCCGGTAGCCGGGCGCCGGTTTCAGCTGCACGTCCTGCCCTGTTTCCGCGCTGAACGTTACCGGCGCCGTAATGAAACGCTCCATCAGGTAGCGCTCGGGCGGGCGGATGTCCGCTTCGTACACGTCAATGCCGTGCGCGCGCAGCTGCTTTTCCAGCTTCAGCAAATGCCGGTATTGCTTGCAGTACAGGCCCAGCACGGGACGGTGGTGAAAATCGCACAGCGAAAGGGGACGCAGTTCGGCATGGCGCTCGCCGCGCAGCAGCTGTTGCGCTTGCTCCTGCTGCTCCATGGGGATAAAGGCGACGGCCGTCTGCACGGGCAGGCGCACGTGGCGGGGTCCGGCGTCCGTTGCCAGCCAGAAATCGACCTCCGTGCCGGCGGGCGTGTCGCGCCAGTGGCGGGTCAGAATGAAGCCCTGTTCGGGCGTGTGCTGGGTGTTGCCTGTCATGGTGCCGTGAGTGTCTGGTGTGCTGGCCTGCACATTACAGCAAGCCGGTGCAGGGCGGGGGCGCTTGCGGCTATAATTTTCTGCATCGAAGACGATAACAAGAGCGCGTCGCGCCACCCACCCCGGAGACAGCATGCAAGCAATGAGTTATGTACACGGCGCCCACGAGACGCCGTTGATCGGCGAAACGATAGGCGCCTACCTGGACGGCATCGCCGAGCGCTACGGCCAGCACGATGCCCTGATCGTGGCGCACCAGAACGTGCGCTGGACGTATCTGGAATTCCAGCAGCGCGTGCACAAGCTGGCTGCCGGCCTGTTGAAACTGGGCTTGCAGCCGGGCGACCGGGTCGGCATCTGGTCGCAGAATTGCGCCGAATGGGTGCTGACGCAGTTTGCCACGGCGAAAGCTGGCTTGATCATGGTCAACATCAACCCCGCCTACCGCCGCTCTGAACTCGAATACGTGCTCGACAAGGTGCAATGCAGCGCGCTGATCCTGTCGCCCAGCTTCAAGTCCAGCGATTATCTGGCCATCGTGCAGGACGTGGTGCCGGAAATCGCCCGTTCGCGCGCCGGCGCCCTGCAGTCGCCGCGCCTGCCGCAATTGCGCCACGTCATTCGCCTGGGCGTGGCCGCCACGCCGGGCATGCACAACTTCGACGCGGTGATGGACGGCATCACGGACGCCGACCTGGCGCAGCTGGCCGAAGTGAGCGCGACCTTGCAGTTTGACGACGCCGTCAACATTCAGTTCACGTCCGGCACCACGGGCGCGCCGAAGGGCGCCACCCTGACGCACCACAATATCCTGAACAACGGTTTCTTCATCGGCGAAGCCATGCGCCTGACGCAGCAGGACCGCTTGTGCATTCCCGTGCCCCTGTACCACTGCTTCGGCATGGTGCTGGGCAACCTGGCCTGCGTCACGCATGGCGCGGCCATGGTGTTTCCCGGTGAAGGCTTCGACCCGAAAGCCGTGCTGGAAACGGTGCAGGCCGAGCGCTGCACGGGACTGCACGGCGTGCCGACCATGTTCATCGCCATCCTCGATCATCCTGATTTCAAACAATACGACCTGTCGAATTTGCGCACCGGCATCATGGCCGGTTCGCCTTGTCCGATGGAAGTCATGACGCGTGTTATCGAATTGATGCACATGGCGGAAATCACGATTGCGTATGGCATGACGGAAACGTCACCCGTCAGCTTCCAGACGTCGATCGAAGACCCGCGCGAGATGCGCGTCTCGTCCATCGGCAGGGTCCACCCGCACCTGGAAGTGAAAATCATCGATGCGGAAGGCCGCATCGTGCCGCGCGGCGAAAAGGGCGAATTGCTCACGCGCGGCTATTCCGTGATGCAGGGCTACTGGGGCGACCCGGAAAAAACAGCGGAGGCCATCGACGCGGCGCGCTGGATGCACACGGGCGACCTGGCCGTCATCGACGACTACGGCTTTTGCAGCATCGTTGGCCGCTCGAAGGACATGGTGATACGCGGCGGCGAAAACATCTACCCGCGCGAAGTCGAGGAATTCCTGTACCGCCACCCGAGCGTGCTCGACGTGCAATGCGTGGGCGTGCCGGACGCCAAGTATGGTGAAGAACTGTGCGCTTGCATCATCCTGCGCCCGGGCACGCAGGCCACCAGCGAGGATATCCGCGCCTTTTGCGACGGGCAGATCGCCTATTACAAGATTCCCCGCTATGTGCGCTTCGTCGAGGAATTCCCCATGACGGTGACGGGCAAGATCCAGAAATATGTATTGCGCAAGCAGGTGGCGACGGATCTGGGGCTGAGCGCGGAATAAGTTTTTCGCCCGCCCATAAAAAAACACCGGGATGCTCGCGCGGCCCGGTGTTTTTTTTTGATGCGGCGTAAAGCTCAGGCCATCGCGGCTTGCGGTGCGCGCGCTGGCGTGCGGCGGCGCATGAAGGCCAGCAAGCCCAGGCCGGCCAGCAGCATGGCGTAGGTGCCTGGCTCAGGTACGGCCGACACGTTGACCGTGTTGAAGCCGGAACCGTTCATCGCGACGTGGCCACGATTGATCGAGCTGACCGAATTGGCGATCAGGGTGCCGTTCATGTCGCCCGAACCGGAGAACGCGCTGTGCGGCGCCAGGATGCTGCCGTTGATGCCGACGTTCTGCAGGTTGGTGGTGGTGGCGTTGGCGAAGTTGAACAGCGTGCGGTTGGCGAAACTGGCGAAATTGTCGAAGCCGCCGCTCATGGTGATGTCGGTGGCCGTGCCGTTGATGATGATGCTGGCCGTACTTTTCAGCGAGGACAGGTCCAGCGTCAGGTTATGCAGGTTCGACGCATCGATGTTGAAAATATTCACGTCGGCGTTGACATTGCCGACCAGGGTCATGTTGCCGTACTGCGAGATCACGGTGCCGTTCGATTGCAGCTTGGCCACGTCGCCCGACAGGGTCGTCAGTTGCTGCTTGGCGCCCGCGAAGTCCAGGGTGGAGGCATTGCCTTTGCTGATGTTATCTTTTGGAAACCACTGTGGCGCCGTCAGGGTGGCGTTGGGGTTGCTGACGCCGTACACGGCCGAACCGCTGAGCGTGCCCCAGCCCGTGTTCAGGTTGCCGCCAGCAACGACCGAATTGACGGCGCTGCCTGGCTTTTTATTCGTGCCGACATTGTAGTTGTCCAGGTAGATATTGCCGCCAGCGGCAATGCTGCCGCCGACGCTGGTAAAACCGCTGGCGCCGCTGCTGCCGATGTTGCCAAAGATAAAGGCCGAGTAGCCATTGGCGACGCCGAGGTCGACCACGGTGGCTTGGGCCGAAGCGCTGAAGGCGAAGGCGAACAGGGCGGCGCTGATGAGCGGCAAGGTACGGGTAGCAAATAATTTCATGGACAATCTCATAGTCAATTAGGGGACGATTCGGGCGGGAAAGCAACACACCGCCATCGCGCAGCCGGCTATTATAATATAAAAAACAATGTTAGTTCAATTTAGGTAATTAACTATATTTTAAGGCAACACTTTTCCTAGGGTCAGCAATTGTCTTGCGGACATAAAAAAACCGGGGCTGGCCCGGTTTTTTGCTGTTTATCTGACGCGCTGGTACAGGCGGAAGCGTTCCACGTCATCCGTGGGGCGGCGTCCTTCCCACAGCTTGATCCAATCCGCACCGTGGTGTTCCGGCAGCTTTTCCTTGTTATCCGGAACTTTAATGCTGTCTTGCAACAAGAACACGTCGCAATGCTGTTGGCCCACATTGGCAAACGGCAGGTGGCCGTAGTAGGCGAACGAGGCGCGCTGGGCGGCGCCGACATTGCTGTTGATGCAAGTAGTGCCCGGCGGCAGGTGGACGGAAATCTGGTGCGCGACGCTGGCGTAGCTCTTGCTGTAGTTCAGCGGCGGCAGGAACAGGGTCATGATCAGCACCCAGATCAGGATCAGGCCGCCGGACGACAGCACCACGGCGCGCCACAGCACGGCTGGCTGGCGCGAGATGCGCCAGTGCACCAGCGCCACCCAGCCCGCGCTGGCGCAGGCGGCGACGAAGAAGGCCAGCAAGTCCAGTTCGGGCTTGAAACCTGGCATGAGTTTCAGGGCGTTATGCGACAGTTTTGGAGGCCAGCCCGTCAGGATGGCGAACCAGAACAGCCACAGCGCGAGGGCGCAGATGGTCAGCACCATCACGGAGAACCAGTCGATGGCGTTGATGGCGCCCCGTTTCATGGTCAGCAAGCCGAACGCGGCCATCACGGCCAGCGGCGGCAGCAGCGGCAGCAGCTGGCTCGGGTCGGGATCGGGATGGCACAGGCCCAGGATGGCCAGCATGGCGACAAAGGTCAGCGGCACGACGATGTGCAGCACGTGGTGCTGGCGGCGCCAGGCATACACGGCCCAGGCGGCGAACGGCCAGGCGGGCCAGAAGAACCAGATGCCGACACGCCAGAAGTATTGCAGGCTCTTCAGGCTGGGGGCGCTGAACTGGCGGCAATTCCATTCCATCCACGCTTGCAGCGGCGAATGGCCGTATGGCTGCAGCAGTTCGCCCGGCAGCAGCCAGGCCAGGGTCAGCGCGATGCCGATCAGGATGGCCAGCGCCAGGTGGCGCACGCTGCGCAGCAGCGGCAGGCGCAGGAAGACGGTGCACAGCAGCAAGGCGATGCTCAGCGCCGCCGGCGTGATCCAGCCGCGCGCGAGGGTCAGGCCGCCCAGCGCCAGGCCCAGCAGGGCCGCATTGCGCACGGACGGGCCTTCCACGTAGCGCACGGCGCGGTACAGCAAATAGGCCATCAGGGACACGTACAGCGCTTCGGCCGTGATGTCGTGGCTGTGCTGCAAGAGGCCCAGGCAGCCCAGGTAGATGAGCACGGCGGCATCGGCCAGGGTGCGGCCGAAGTCGTCCGGCTCGGGCTGGCCGCCGAAAGCCAGGCGCAGCGGCTGGGCGTCGTTGCGCCGGCCCAGGTTGAAGGCGGTGTACCAGACGGACAGGGTGCTGACGACGAAGATGCCGATGGTCGACATGCGCGCGCCAAAGACGTCGCCGTCGATCCAGCCGAACAGCTTGATGAAGATGGCGCCCAGCCAGAAGGCCAGCGGGCCTTCATCGAGCAGCGACAGGCCGGCGATGTTGGGCCACAGCCAGTCGTTCAGGCCGCCATGCGCCATGGTCCACATGATGCCGAAACTGGCGGCATCATCGTTCTTCCACGGTTCGCGGCCGATCAGGCCAGGCAGGATGTACAGCAGGCCGAGCGCAAACAAGGCCCATCGTGGCAGCGCGAGTGTGGCAGCGGCGGGAAGGCGGACTGGCTTCATCGATAATCGGTATCAGAATAGTGGCAAGACGCGACGAATGGCGTCGGGTATGCGCGAGTATAAAGTAAAGCGGCCAAAGACAAAAAAGGCAGCCGTGGCTGCCTTTTCTCTGGCAGCCGGAGCTGCCCTGTTTTGCCGCAAAGCGGCAAAAATCAGCCTGCTGCGACTGCGGTTTTCGAACCAACCGAACCGAACTTCTGACGGAACTTCTCGACGCGACCGGCGGTATCGACGATTTTGTGCTTGCCCGTGAAGAATGGGTGCGATTCAGCCGAAACCTCGATCTTCACCAGTGGGTATTCTTTACCGTCGTGGGTGATTTTTTCGCGGGTTTGGATGGTCGAGCGGGTAACGAATTTGAAATCGCACGACAGATCGTGGAAAACAACTTCGCGGTATTCTGGATGGGTATCGACTTTCATGGTCTTCTCTCTAGTTTGGTAGCCAAACAGCACTTCGTCGGTCGTCCTGCTTCTTGACCCGATTGCCGATCACTTGCCAGGTTTAAAATAATGCAACCGTCGATTATATAGCGCTTTCGGGGCGCAGGCAATAAAAAAGCCGCTCAATGAGCGGCTTTGCATGATCGCGTGTGCTTACGCCGGGCGCAACGTAGGTCGGATTAGCGCGCTAGCGCGTAATCCGACAACACCACCGTCTTCGCCAACAATGTTGTCGGATTACAGCCCTGCGGGCCTAATCCGACCTACGATACACGGCAGGGGAATTTAGCCGCCCCGGCGCATCATGTCGAAGAATTCGGCGTTGTTTTTGGTCGCCTTCATCTTGTCGAGAATGAACTCCATCGCCTCGATCTCGTCCATCGAGTACAGCAACTTGCGCAGGATCCAGATTTTTTGCAGCTCGTTCGGCTTGATCAGCAGTTCTTCGCGGCGGGTACCCGATTTGTTCAGGTTGATTGCCGGGTAGACGCGTTTTTCGGCCAAACGGCGTTCCAGATGCACTTCCATGTTGCCGGTACCCTTGAATTCCTCAAAGATCACGTCATCCATGCGCGAACCCGTTTCGATCAGCGCCGTGGCGATGATGGTCAGCGAGCCGCCTTCTTCGATATTGCGCGCGGCGCCGAAGAAGCGTTTTGGACGTTGCAGCGCGTTCGCGTCGACACCGCCGGTCAGGACCTTGCCCGAGGCAGGGATGACGGTGTTGTAGGCACGCGCCAGACGGGTGATCGAGTCGAGCAGGATGACCACGTCTTTTTTCATTTCGACCAGGCGCTTGGCTTTTTCCAGCACCATCTCGGCCACTTGCACGTGGCGCGTGGCCGGCTCGTCGAAGGTCGAGGCGACGACTTCGCCGCGTACCGAGCGTTGCATTTCGGTCACTTCTTCCGGACGTTCGTCGATCAGCAGCACGATCAGCGTGATGTCCGGGTGGTTGGCCGTGATCGCATGGGCGATGTGCTGCAGGATCACGGATTTGCCGGATTTCGGCGACGCCACCAGCAAGCCGCGCTGGCCTTTGCCGATCGGGGCGATCAGGTCGATGATGCGGCCGGTGATGTTTTCCTGGCCATTCATTTCACGTTCCAGGCGCAGCGGCTCGTTCGGGTGCAGCGGCGTCAGGTTTTCAAACAGGATGCGGTGTTTCGACATCTCCGGCGATTCGCCGTTGACCTTGTCGACTTTGACCAGTGCGAAATAGCGTTCGCCATCTTTCGGGGTCCGTACCTCGCCTTCGATCGAATCGCCGGTGTGCAGATTGAAGCGGCGGATTTGCGAAGGGGAGATGTAAATATCGTCGGTGGACGCCATGTAGCTGGCGTCAGGCGAGCGCAGGAAGCCGAAGCCGTCAGGCAGCACTTCCAGGGCGCCGTCGCCAAAAATCTGTTCGCCGGACTTGGCGCGTTTTTTCAGGATAGCGAACATCAGCTCCTGTTTGCGCAAGCGGGCTGCGTTGTCAATGTCAAGACCGATCGCCATCTCAAGCAGGGCGGATACGTGTAGGGCCTTTAGTTCGGATAAATGCATATGTGTTGAGTGTCCCGAGACGGGATGTAAAGGTAGGGGAGGGGACTGCGTGGCGTTGATTAATTATTGGGGAAGGCTGTGCACGAATGAGGCAAAGCCGCTTCCCGGTCTATCCAGTCAGGCGGCGCTGCGGGCGCAGCGCTGCCCATCATACATTAAATGTTGCTGTCGACGAAAGCGGTCAACTGGCCCTTGGCCATGGCGCCCACTTTTTGAGCAGCTGCAGCACCATCCTTGAACAGGATCAGGGTCGGGATGCCGCGGATGCCGAACTTGGCAGGTACCGCCTGGTTGGCGTCCACGTCCATCTTGGCGATCACGATGCGGCCGGCGTATTCCTTGGCCACTTCTTCCAGGATCGGGGCGATGGCCTTGCAGGGACCGCACCATTCTGCCCAGAAGTCGACCAGTACTGGCAACTCGGATTTCAGGACGTCTGCTTCAAAAGATGCATCGCTAATGTGTTTGATATTTTCGCTCATATTTTCCTCAAATGAGGGTGGGATCAATAATGCCTGGAATTCACCATACGCTGGTTCGCCATCCATGCTTCCTGGAATGCAGTGAGAAGATGGGGGCAATGGGCACAAATTCAATGTTCTTGGAAGGTGCGACCAGAGGTATGCAGGCGGGGATGGCTGAAATAATAACCCATTTTTTCAAAGCGTGGCGATTATTGCAGAAAAACTTGAGGCATATCGCCCCTGCGCCTGCCGCCAGGGCGGCAAAGCCGCATGCCTGCTGGCTTGCGGCGCCGTGTCCGCTCTCCCGGCCTGGCTGCGCGCTCAGGCTTGCGCGCCGGCCTGACGCGCCGTGTGCTGCAGCTGCAAGTTCACCATCAGCTGCAGTTCCGCGCTTTCCATCGGCTTGCGGAAGGTGCCTAATATATGCAGGCCGTTGGCCATGGCCAGGCGTTCGGCCGCCAGGCGCACGGCCGAATGCAGTCCCGACAGCAGGACTACGCCGCCGCGAAAACCGTTTTCAGCCGCCATGCGCAAAAATTCGATGCCGTCGATGTCGGGCATGGACAGGTCGCAGATCAGCAGGTCGGGCTGGTGCTGCTTCAGAGTGGCCAGCGCCTGTTCGCTGTGCGACTCGCAGCGGATGTCGAACGGGCCCATTTGCTCGAGCATGTCGCTGAGCACGTCGAGCATGAACACGTCGTCGTCCAGCAGCAATACGCGCAATGGCGCCAGGCCTGCTTCGCTGTGTTCACGGCTTGCTTGGTTTGATACAGTAGTCATCGTCCTGTCTTCCTATTGATATGCTGCATCGCTGTCGATGCCGATACCTTGCCTTAACGGAATTTGGCGGTAGCTAATCGTCATTGGCAAAGCTGGTGTTATTCATGATTTGTTCGGTAATTTGTTCCAGCAGGGGCCACAGGCGCGCGACGATGTGCCGGGCCCGCTCCGCCTCGTCGGCCGCTTCGCCCGGCGCCAGGGTTTCCAGGTTGTGGCACAGCTCGGCCAGTCCCAGGGCCCCCACGGTGCGCGCCGACGACTTGATGCGGTGTCCCAGTTCGCGCACCTGGTGCACGTCGCCGCGCGCCAGGGCCGCATCGATGTCGCCAAAGCCGTCCTGCGTCGTCTGCAGGAACTTGAAGGCGAATTTGCGCACCTTTTCCGGGTTATAACCGAGCAGCTTGGCCAGGATCGACAGGTCGATCACCTGCGGGTCGCCCGCCAGCGTGGTCTTGAAGGCGGGCGCGGCGCGGCTGCGCGCCGGTGGTGGCGGCGTGTCGCGCGCCGGCAGCCAGCTGGCGATGGTCTGGTACATCATGGCCGGCTGGATGGGCTTGGAAATGAAATCGTCCATGCCCGCGTCCAGGCAGCGCACGCGGTCTTCGCTGGTGGCCGTGGCCGTCATGGCCAGCACGCGCAGGTGCGCCAGCTGCGGGTCGGCGCGGATGTGGCGCGTTGCCTGCAAGCCATCCATCAGCGGCATCTGCACGTCCATCAGCACGCAGTCGAACTGGGTCTGGCGCAGCAGGTCGAGCGCTTCCTCGCCATTGTTGGCCAGGCAGACGGAGGCGCCCGCTTCTTCCAGCAATTCCAGTGCCACCTGCTGATTAAACGTGTTGTCTTCCACCAGCAGAATGCGCGCATGCTTGAGCGTGCGCATCACCAGGGCCGCGTCGGCGCTGGCGCGCATGGCCGCCGCCGTCTGCACCATGCTGTCGAGCATGGCGGGCGCCGCCTGGTCGGAAATGCCCAGGTTGGCCGTGAACCAGAAGGTGCTGCCGGCGCCGGGACGGCTGTCGACGCCCACGTCGCCGCCCATCAGCTGGGCCAGCTGCTTGCAGATGGCCAGGCCCAGGCCCGTGCCGCCATATTCGCGCGTGGTGGACGTGTCAGCCTGCTGGAAGGACTGGAACAGCTTGCTCATTTCATCCTGCGACAGGCCGATGCCGTGGTCGCATACTTCAAAGCGCACCAGGCAGTGCCTGGCGTCCGCCACCACCTTGCGCACTTTCACGGTGATGCTGCCCTGTTCGCTGAACTTGATGGCGTTATTGGCGTAGTTGATCAGCACTTGTCCCAGGCGCAGCGGGTCGCCCACGAGCACGGCCGGTAATTGCGGGTCGATTTCAAACAGCAACTCCAGGTTCTTGCCGGCGGCGCGCGGCGCCACCACTGTCATCAGCGTTTGCACGACGTGGTCGAAACTGAAGTTGACGCGCTCGATCTCCAGCTTGCCCGCCTCGATCTTCGAAATGTCGAGAATGTCGTCGATGATGCCCAGCAAGTGTTCGCCGGCAAAACGGATTTTTTCCAGGTAATCGCGCTGGCGCGGTTCCAGGTCCGTTTTCAGGGCCAGATACGCCATGCCGATCACGCCATTCATCGGCGTGCGGATTTCATGGCTCATGTTGGCCAGGAATTGCCCCTTCGCCAGGCTCGCTTCTTCGGCCACCTGCTTGGCCTGGTCCAGCTGCTCCGTGCGCTGCGCCACGCGCTCTTCCAGATGTTCATTGAGTTCGCGCAAGGCACTCTCGCTGCGCTTGTGATACGTGATGTCCGTCAGGCTGGCCACCACCATGCCCACCTTGCCGTATTCATCGCGGATGGCCTCGGTATTTACGGACAGCCACGACAGGCTGCCGTCGGGCTGTTGCACGCCCATCAGCACGTCGCGCATGGCGACACCCGTCGACAGGGTGATGTGCACGGGATGGCTGCGCTGGTCGAAGGGGGAACCGTCTTCGTGGATCGCTTGCCACAGGCTGTTGCCGGCTGGACTGGCCGCCAGCATGCGCTCGGCAGCGGCATTGCTTTCCAGTATGTGGCCGTGGCTGTCCTGCACCACCAGCCCGTTCGTCACGGCGCCGAACACGGACGCCATGCGCTGGCTCGAGTTCGACAGGGCGATCGACGCCTGGCGCCGCTCCGTGATGTCGGTGATCATCGCCAGGGTGCCGCCCGGCTCGCCGTTGTCCGACTGGATGCTGGTGCTCGACAGCAAGCCCCACAGGCTCGACTGATCCTTGCGGAAGAAGCGGAAATCGACCTGATCCGGCTGGCTGGCGGCACTGCCGTGGCTGGCCAGGCGGCGCTGCATCAGCAGCTGGCTGTCGCGGTCCATGAAGTCGAGCAGGGGACGGCCCAGCATTTCCTGCACCGTGTAGCCGAGCATGTGCGCCATCTTCGGGTTGACGAAGGTGGTCTTGCCGTCCGCATCCGTCATCCAGATGCCTTCGGCGGCCGTCTGCACGATCAGGCGGTAGCGTTCGGAACTGGCGTGCAGCGCTTCCTCGGCGCGTTGCCGCTGCGTCATGTCGCGCAGCGAGACGATGGAAAATACTTGCCCGGCCATGCGCAGCGGCGACAGGCTGACCTTGGCCGGGAAGTGCGTGCCATCGCGGCGGCGCGCCATCATCACCCGGCCCGGCAGGCTGTGCCGCGCTTGCGGGTCGCCCACGGAGTGGTTGGCCGTGCTTTCCGGTACCAATTGCTCCAACGACATGCCCGTCAATTCGGCCAGCGGATAGCCGAAGCAGCGCGCGCCGATCTGGTTGGCGTAGTGCACCTTGCCTTCGACGTCGGCCACCAGCATGGCTTCGGGCGCCGCTTCCAGCATCGAGCGCATGCGCGATTGCTCATCCTGTTTGCGTTCGCTGATATCGCAGACGATGCCGCTGGCCTGCGTGGCGGCGCCATCCGAGGCGCGTGTCAGCACGGCGCCGCGCGCCAGCAGCCAGCGCCAGTGGCCGTCGCTGTGGCGCAAGCGGAATTCGCAATTGAAGGTGCCGGGCGCCTGGCCATCCAGATGCTGGCGAAAGGCCAGGCTCAGGCGCGCGCGGTCGTCGCGGTGCACTTCGGCCAGCCACTCGTCCAGTGCATGGTCGAGCCTGGCGCTTTTGTCGCCCAGCACGTCCTGGTACTGGGGCGCGAACTGCAGCCGGTCGGCCTGTCGTCGCCAGGTCCAGCCAGCCATGGCCGCGCCGCGCAAGGCTTGCCCGGCGTCCTGTTCGGCCAGGGCATGCGCGGGCAGCAGCAGGCGGCGCAACTGTTGCCGCAGCCGCCAGGCTTGCCAGCAAGCCACTCCCGCCAGGGCGGTGGCGCTGGCGGCAGCGTAAGGCCATAGCAGTGTTGGCGCCATGCCGTGTACCGCCGCCTGCACCGGCAAGGAAAGCGTCATGCCTGCCGCCAGCATCGTATGAGCGAGACGACGCAGCGCAGGGCGCCGTCGGCGTGATGCGCTGAAACTCGTGTGGCTGCAATACGACAAATGCATCCCTTTCTGGAGCATGATGGAACTGGGCTGACAGTGCATGATGCGCGCTCAAATAAACGCCTGCGGCGCTTTCTGGCGGCAACTATAGCATCGAATATTTGCTCGGGGTATTTAAGTTCTGAAACAGCCAAAACGGGATTTTTTTTGCCCCGGAATGGCTGTTTTTTTCGCGATTTGGTGAGAATCTGAGAGAAAGTCGGCGCGAAATCGTGCTACGGAATCAGCGATCTGTAGAACGCCTGATAAAACCGTAGCGAGCGGCAGCGATTTGTGGCCGAGAAGCGCAACCGTGCTTGAGCACGGTGAGCATCACAGGCCGCAAAGCGCGACGCGCAGTAGGTTTTTTCAGGTGTTCTCAGGTGAAACTTCCGGCAAACTGATATCGGTGTCCGGGATGCCACATGGTGGCGATCGAGGCGATCTTGCCGCCCGAGCGCGTCTGGCGGCGCAGGACCAGGCACGCCTGTTTCGTGTCGATGGCCAGCATTTCCGCGATGTCGCGCGGTGCCGACAGCGCTTCGATGCTGTAGGTGGCGCCTTGCAGGGGCGCGGCGGCCATCAGGTATTCGTTCGGCGTGATGCTGGAAAAATCCTGCGTCATGTAGTCTGGTGCGCACTCGGGGTTGACCCAGCGGTCTTCCACTTGGATCGGCACGCCGTTTTCAAAATGCACGATCAGCGAGTGGAAGAGCGGGTGTTCCGGCGGCAGGCCGAATTGCTTGGCCAGCAAATCCGAGGCTTTCGTACGTTCCAGCAATTGCAGGCTGCTGCGGTGGATATGTCCGCGCGCCCGCACTTCATCGGCGATACTCTTGATTTCCAACAAGGTCGCCTGGTATTTTTGCTGCGCCACATAGGTGCCGGAACCCTGGCGCCGCGTCAGCACCTGTTCGCTGGTCAGTTCGCGCACGGCGCGGTTGACCGTCATGCGCGAGACGCCGAATTGTTTCACGAGGGCTTGCTCGGAGGGAATCACGTCGCCTTCCTTCCAGCGTCCGGCGGCGATGCCGGCCAGCAGAAAATCCTTGATGCGCTGGAAAATGGGCGTATTTTCCTGGGTAGTATGATCGTCCAATGCGGTTTCTCCGGGGCGCGGGCAGGGCGCGCCGCCGGCTGGAGGCGCGATGGCCGATTTTAGCACCGAGCAAGGCAGGCGCCGCCAGCCTTTTTTGAATTCAAAAGCAAGCGCCGGAGTGTGGCGCGCGCGGGTGCTGGCTATGCTGGTGACTTATTATTGATTTGCACGGAGTTCGCCATGGAACACGCTTACCTGACTGACGATGAACGCTGGGACGCCCTGCAGCGGCGCGCGCCCGATGCCGACGGCGTCTTTTATTACTCGGTGCGCACGACGGGCGTGTATTGCCGCCCTTCCTGCGCGGCGCGTCCCGCCTTGCGCCGCAACGTGGCTTTTCACGCCACGTGCGAGCAGGCGGAGGCGGCCGGTTTCCGCCCCTGCCTGCGCTGCAAGCCGAACTTGCCGCCGCTGGCCCAGCGCCAGGCGGCCATCGTGGCCGACATCTGCCGTTTGATCGACGCCAGCGACGAGCTGCCCGACCTGGACGCGCTGGCGCAGGCGGCCGGCATGAGCCGCTTTCACTTTCACCGCGTCTTCAAGGCGCACACGGGCATCACGCCGAAAGCCTACGCGGCGGCGCGGCGCGGCGAGCGCCTCAAGGCCGGCTTGCAGGGGGCGGCGAACGTCACGGAAACGTTATATGCGGCCGGCTTCAATTCCAGCGGCCGCCTGTATGCCGCCACGCCCGGCTTGCTGGGCATGACGCCGGGCGCGTTTCGCGCCGGCGGCAGCGGGGCCGTGATCCGCTTTGCCATCGGCGCCTGCTCGCTGGGCGCCATCCTCGTGGCCAGCACGGACAAGGGCATCTGCGCCATTTTGATCGACGACGACCCGGAAGTGCTGCTGCGCGACTTGCAGGATCGCTTTCCGCAAGCCGAGCTGCGCGGCGCCGAGCCTGATTATGAACAGACGGTGGCGCAGGTGGTGGGCCTGGTCGAGGCGCCGGGCCTGGGACTGGACTTGCCGCTGGACGTGCGCGGCACCGTGTTCCAGCAGCGCGTGTGGCAAGCCTTGCGCGAAATTCCCGCCGGCAGCACCGTCAGCTATGCCGAGCTGGCGCGCCGCATCGGCGCGCCGAAAGGCGCGCGCGCCGTGGCGGGCGCCTGCGCCGCCAATGCCCTGGCCGTCGCCATCCCCTGCCACAGGGTGGTGCGCAACGATGGCGCCTTGTCCGGTTACCGCTGGGGCGTGGAACGCAAGCAGGCGCTGCTGGAACGCGAGGGCGAACGGTGAGGGCGCTCGATTGGCGGCAGATCGAGGATGAGCTGAATCAATACGGCTGCGCCGTCGTGCCGGGCTTGCTCAATCCCGCGCAGTGCGCGGCGCTGGCAGCGCAGTATGACGATGCGTCGCGCTTTCGCAGCCGTGTGGTGATGCAGCGCCATGGCTTTGGACAGGGCGAGTACCAGTATTGGGCGCATCCGCTGCCCGATGTGGTGGCCGGCCTGCGCGAACAGCTGTACGGACCGCTGGCGGCGATTGCCAACCGCTGGCACGCCAGCATGGGTCTGGAGACGCGCTTTCCCTCCAGCCACGCCGATTTCCTCGCGCGCTGCCATGCGGCGGGGCAAACGCGGCCCACGCCCTTGCTGCTGCGCTACCGCGAAGGCGATTACAACTGCCTGCACCAGGACCTGTATGGCGAGCACGTGTTTCCGCTGCAGCTGGCCGTGCTGCTGTCGCGCCCGCAGGACGATTTCACGGGCGGCGAATTCGTGCTGACGGAGCAGCGCCCGCGCATGCAGTCGCGTGCCGAAGTCGTGCCCTTGATGCAGGGCGACGCCGTGATCTTTCCCGTGGCGCAACGCCCCGTCAACGGCGCGCGCGGCAGTTACCGCGTCAACATGCGCCATGGCGTGTCGCGCCTGCGTTCGGGCTTGCGCCACACCCTGGGCATCATTTTTCATGATGCGAGCTGAACGGTAGGTGCGGCGCTTGAGTTTCCGCAATTACATGGCATGATGGCTACTCCTTGTCACTCTTTCATTTCTGCCATGTCCGCGTTGCTCCGCCTGTTGTGCCTGTTGACGATCTTCCTGCTGCCCGCAGCCCATGCGGACGAGGGCGCATCCTCGCTCGTTGCGGAAGCCGCGACCGCCATCGCGCCGTCACAGGCCGCCGCCGTCAAGACGGCGCCATTGATGTTTGCCAACCGCAAGGTATTCGTCTTCCGCGCCGCGCTGGCCGGCTATCCGCCCGATGAACGGGCCATCGGCGCGCAGCGCCGCCTGGAAAGCGTGCTGGCGAAAAACGGTCCCTTGCAGGCGAGCACGCGCATGATTCCAGAAGGCACGCAAGTGCTGCTCGACGGCGTGCAGCTGTTCGTCGTCGTGCCTGGCGACGTCAACTTGCTGGCCGGTGACACGACGGAAAGCGTGGCGAAAACGGCCGCCGGCGAGTTGAGCAAGGCCGTGTTTGACTATCGCGAACAGGGCAGTTGGCGCTACCTGGCGATCGCCGCCGCCGTGTGCGCGGCCGCCACGCTCGTGTTCTGGCTGGTGTGGATGGGCTTGACGCGCTTGTACCGCTGGGCCAAGCGCCGCAGCGGCATCCTGCTCGCTTCGCGCCTGCGCGACGTGCGCCTGAAAAATGTGCGCGTGCTCGACGCCGAACACTACATCGCCTTCGCGTATCAACTGCTCAGCGCCGTGCTGTGGGGCTTGCGTCTGATGGCCACGTATCTGTGGGCCGCCTTCGTGCTGGGCCGTTTGCCCTACACGCGCTCCTGGGGCGAAAGTCTGAGCGGCTACCTGTTCGACGTGGCGGCCGACGTCTTCCACGCCATCATCGGTGCCTTGCCGGGGCTGGTGCTGGTGTGCGTGATCTTCGCCATCGCGCGCCTGATCGCCGCCACGGCCGCCTCGCTGTTCAAGCGCGTGGAAAGCGGCGAATTGCAGATCGGCTGGCTCGACAAGGACACGGCCCTGCCTACGCGCCGCATCGCCAGCGTGGTGATCTGGCTGTTCGCGCTGGCCATGGCGTATCCGTATCTGCCCGGCTCGCACACGGCCGCTTTCCAGGGGCTGTCCGTGCTGGTGGGCTTGATGGTGTCGATCGGCGCGTCGAGCATCGTGGGCCAGGGCGCCAGCGGCCTGATCCTGATGTACACGCGCGCCCTGCGCAAGGGCGAATATGTGCGCGTGGGTGACTGCGAGGGCACGGTGGTCGAGTTGGGCATGTTCGAGACGCGCCTGCGCACGGGCCTGGGCGAGGAGGTCGCCTTGCCGAACGCCTGGGTGATGTCGCAAACGACCAAGAATTATTCGCGCGCCCAGCCCGGCGGCGGCTTCGTGCTCGACTCCACCGTCACCATCGGCTACGCCACGCCGTGGCGGCAAGTGCACGCCATGCTGGAACTGGCCGCGTCGCGCACGACGGAACTGTCGACCACGCCGAAACCGTACGTGATGCAGCTGGCCTTGCAAGATTACTACGTGCAATACCGCCTCGTCGCCTACGCCAGCGCCGAAGTCCCCCGCCAACGCGCCGAAGTGCTGAACCGCTTGCACCAGAACATCATCGACGTCTTCAACGAGTTCGACGTGCAGATCACCTCGCCGCACTACATCGACGACCCGAAAGAGTCGCAGGTGGTGCCGCCCGGTGAATGGTTCAGGGCGCCGGCGAAGCGGGGGGAGGAATCGATTGAGGTGGTTCCGCCCAAGTCTTGAACGCGAGGCGTGGTCTGTGCGTGACGGATGCAATGGCACGCGCTATCTTGGTTTTTCCTCGGGAGCGCAGGTATTCTTGCCATTTGTCAGCTGAATCACTTGGAATCCCCCGGCGGGTGCCGTGAGCAGGCAGAAATCTGCCGAGTAGCGCGAAGTGGGATCGGACGCGGATGGCGGCCTTCCCAGGAAGGATACGCCATACACTTTTCCCGCCACCAGCGGCGCGGCAGCGCTGCTCTCTGCCCCCTCGGGAGCCTTGCCATAGCGCACGCATCCCTTGTTTGGCAGACGATAGCTGGGATCGCCAAACGAGGCATTCGGAAACATGACCGTCCATACATCTTTCCAGCCATTCGGCCCAGGCGTGCTGATCGTCAGCATCTTCAGGCTGACTGGCCCCCTTGAGCGTTCCTCTTCGCTGGCAATTTTGAAGCAGGGAAGGCCAGCCTCCGTCATGACGGCGGCAGTGCCCATGCGCGACCACGCCGAGGCATTGATGCTCGTCAAGGCGGCAAGCAGGAATAACAGTGTGTGACGATATGGCATGGCGATCCTTGCACTATCTGATGAGCGAATGCTCTGGGCAACTATCCTGTTTCCACGCTGGCGTGTCGCTGCCAATGGCGATGATTTTTCGTTCACCAGTGGCCGTGGCTACTATGCAAAACTTTCCCATGTAGCCATAGGTACCAATAGGCTCTTGTGGCAGATGGGCATTATTGGCCTTTTTGTGCTGGGGTGTCTGCCGGGCAAATTTCGTCTATCCAGGCCTGCATATCGCGCTTGATGGGAATGACCTGTTGACCACCGTTAGCTGTCGTGATGAGACAGAATTTCCCTTTATAGCCACGGGTTGAGTCAGACGGGTCATCCGGCCTGCCATTCAAGAAGACGCTGTACATCCTGCCTGTTTTCAACATCGTCGCGGCAGTCGATTCGGCTTCTGCTGGTACTTGGCCATACAAATAGCAGGTTTTTGCATGCATGGGTAGGGTCGTCGCTCCATAGAGAATGAAGGACCAGACCTCTACAGGCGGCTTTATGGAGATGTCGTAAACCATGAGTGCGCCCAGCATTGGCGTTCCATTGCGGCGTTCTTCTTTTTTTGAAATGGTAAAGCATGGTATGCCTTTGAATGAGCTAATCTCGGCTTCGGCCATGCGGGACCACGCCGAGGCATCCATGCTCGTCAAGGTCGCCAGCAGACAAAGAATAAGGTGGCGATGATTCATGGCATGCCTTGCGTTATCGGGAAGAATTTCTGGCTGGGCACGTATCATCCATCCAGGCCTGTGTATCGCTTTTGATGACGACGAGGCTTGGCTTGGCAGAGACCTGCTGTATGAGACAGAACTTTGCCACATATCCATAGGTAGGATCGGCAGGATCGGCTGGCCTGCCATTCAGAAATACCTCGTACACCCTGCCGGTCTTCAATTCAGGCGCGGGCGCAGCGTCGGCATGTGCCGGAATATTCCCATAGGTAATGCAATTTGTTGAAGACAGCGGAATTTTCTTACTGTCCGTCATGAGAAACCCCCATATTTCCGTCGTTGGCTTGACCGTCACGTCGGACACGCTCAAGGCGCCGAGGAAGGGCTGGCCGTTGCGCCTCTCTTCCTGTTTGGAAATGCTAAAGCAGGGCACGCCATTGATCGAGGTAACTTCGGCATCGGCCATGCGTGAGCGCGCGTAGCCGTTCATACTTGAGAGCGCGAGTAGTATGAACAGTGTTGGATTGATGCTAACGGGGTGTTGGGCAGACTTCATCGATCCAGGCCTGCATGTCGCTGTTGATGGGGATGACTTGCTGACCGCCAGAGGCCGTAGTTCTCACGCAGAATTTTCCTTGGTAACCATAGGTTGGATCGGACGGATCTTTAGGGCTGCCATTCAGGAACACATGATAAAAATGCCCGGGTATCAGTTTTTCAGCGCGTATGCCCGTCGCGCCGGTAGGCAGGTTTCCATAGCGGATGCATGTGCTGGCACGGATGGGTAACGCCATGTCTGGCGGTAGGGAGAATCCCCATACTTCTTTTACTGGTTGCACGGACATGTCTGAAACCATGAGTGCGCCAAGAAATGGCAGGCCATTGCGCGTCTCTTCCTTTTTTGTAATCGAGAAGCAGGGTATGCCCTGCGCCGACTGGATAACTGCTTCTGCCATGCGGGAATATGCCCATGTGTCAGGGAATATCGAATATAGGCTCATGGTCAATATCGTTGCCAGGCAAGTTTTTCGGGCTCTTACGGTCGTTAAAAAAATCATTGAGTACCTTTTTAAACAGTTCTCCGGAGTTTTTATACCGCTGTTGGCGCATGGCGCGAGTGGTAGTTAAAAACCTCAGCACAAAGTAGTCCGCCAATAAATCACCTTGCGCTTCCATGTCATGGCTGGATAATTTCTGATTGGGGAGCAAGGTATATTTGTAGTCCAGCCCCAGGCGAATGGCTCCCCGCAGTTTTACTGAATATCCGAGTTGGTACTGCCAAACATGAACCATTTCGTGCATAAACCAGTGTTTCAGACTATCTTTTTCTTTGGAAAAGTCCTCTTTGTAATCCGACTCATGAAAGTAAATCTCCCCATCCGGCGTCATGGCCACATCCTTCGGTTGCAAGCCGAACCATAGATACGGCTCCCCATGCACCTTGACCTTGCCGTAGTCGATCGCATCCTGGAACAGCATCCACGCCATGTCGATCTCGCCCTTGGTCAGCGGGCGAACCTTGTCTTTCACTTTGACCTGTTTGACGGACGAACCGACGTCCTTGTCGGTCGTCTTGATGCCATCGAGCTGGACGAGCTTGACGGCTGGCGCCGCGTGTTTGGGCGCGGCGGCGCAGCATGGTGATTTTTCCGCGAGCGGCAGGAATTCGGCCTGGGTAATTTGCTCTTCCCGCTTGCTGGCGATGCGCCCCGTGCGTCCCTTCGCATCCGTCGTGCCCGTCCACGTTTCGCCATTGCTCAAGGTGAGCCGGTAGTCGGCGTGCGCCAGCGGCACCTTGTTTTGCGAGATGAATTCCAGCTGTTCGTCGTAGCCGCAGCACCAGCATTCGTCGGGCTGGCCGGCCAGGCGGTGCAGTTCGCAGCCGCTTGTCGCGTTGCGTAGGGTGGCGCCCAGCACGGGCTGGCCGTCGGCGCTGAAGGTGACGATCATGCTGTCGAAGCGCGCGCCCAGGCTTTTCTTTTGATGGGCCACGAGCTTGAAGAACACGTCGCACGCGGTGGTGCTGATGACATGGTGCCTGGCCATGGAACCTCCGCGATAAAACGCCAGCGTAGGCCAGCGGCGGCGGGGAGGTATTGACTGGGCGCAAGGCTTGGGCGCTTGCGTTAAGATGCCGGGCGTCGCAAGATACAACGAACAGAAAGAGAACCATGTCCAGCGCACCCCATACTGAAGCATCGCAAGCCGCCCGCAGCCTGGCCGCCGCCCTGATCGGCGACCCGTTTTACCGCGCCGTCACGGTGGCCTGCGGCGACGACGAAACGGCACGGCTGGCCATGCTGGAAGCGTATTTTGCGCTGGCGCTGACCGAGGGCGAGCAGGCGGGCCGCGTCGACCTGGCCGATGCGGTAGGCAATGGCGCCGCCATCTGGACGACGGATGCGCCGGCAGCCCAGCGTCAGGCCGCCTACGCGCAGCGCGAAGCAGCCTTGCGCGTGCTGCTGGGAGAGCAGGGCTACGCGCATTTCACGGCCATCGTCGAGAACATGGAGCACGCGCTGGCGCCGCATGGTCTGCAGGACGCGTGGTATCTTTCGATCGCCGGTATCGCGCCGGACGCACAGAGCAGGGGATTGGGTGCATCCGTGCTGGCGCCTGGCCTGGCCGCCGTCGATGCGGCGGGCGCCGCGTGCTTCCTGGAGACCTACAATGAACGCAGCCTGCCGTTTTATGCCCGGATGGGCTTTGTGGTGGCGGGGCGTTACGCGGAAGCCGTCACGGGCTGCGATTACTGGCTGATGGTAAGGCCGCCGCACGCTGCCTGATTGACCATTTTGCCAATTTCTATACACTCGTCTTTTCACTCATTTATTAAAAGACCTGGAGATGGAAATGCCGACCCCGCAACTGCGCCGCACCCTGCTAGTTCTCGCCTGCCTGGGCACCTTGGGCCAGGCCCATGCCGACACGGTCATCAACAATGCCAACGGCTACACGCTCGACGCGCATGGCAAGGTGGTGCGCTTCACGGCGCTGGCCTTTGACGACGCTGGAAAACTCCTTGCCGTCGGCAGCGCCGCGCAGGTGAAGCGCAAGGCGGCCAAGGGCGCCCTGCACGTCGACGTGCGGGGAAAAACCGTGTTGCCCGGCCTGATCGACGCGCACGGCCACGTGTTCGGCCTGGGGACGATCGCCAGCGGCGTGATGCTGTACGGTTCGTCGTCGCTGCCGGCCGCCGTGCAGGCCGTGGGCGACTTCGCCCGCGCGCATCCCGAGCGCGGCTGGATCGTCGGCAGCGGCTGGAACCAGGAAATCTGGAAGCTGGGCCGCTTTCCCACGGCCGCAGAACTCGATGCGGTGGAAAGCGCGCGGCCAGTGTGGCTGCGCCGGGTCGATGGCCACGCGGGCTGGGCCAACAGCCGCGCGCTGGCGCTGGCCGGCATCACGCGCGCCACGCAAGACCCGGCCGGCGGCAAGATAGTCCGCGATGCGGACGGCAACGCCACCGGCGTGCTGGTCGACAGCGCCATGGACTTGATGGATGCCGTGCTGCCCAAGCCGGGCGACGTGGAAAACCGCGCCGCCCTCGATGGCGCGCTGTCGCAGCTGTCGCAGGCGGGCCTGACCAGCGTGCACGATGCGGGCATCGGCCAGATGCAGGACCGGCTGTTCCGCGACTATGCGGACCACGGAAAATTGACGGTGCGCGTCTACGGCATGATTGCCGATACCACGGAAGACTTCGACGCATTGTCAAAAAGCGGCCCATTAAAAAGCTATGCGCGCGACATGTACGCCTTGCGCGCCGTCAAACTGCTGTCCGACGGGGCCCTGGGCAGCCGCGGCGCGGCCCTGCTGGCGCCGTACAGCGACGATCCTTCTACCAGCGGCCTGCTGTTCTACAAGGACGACGCCATGCGCGCGAAGATGGAAAAAGCCATGCGCGCCGGCTACCAGGTGAACGTGCACGCCATCGGCGACGCGGGCAACCATCAAATCCTCGACGGCTATGAAGCCTTGATCGCGCAAAACCATAGCGTGGGCCTGCGCCACCGCATGGAGCACGCGCAGGTGGTGCAATTGAGCGACATCCCCCGTTTCAAGAGTCTGGGCATCGTGCCGTCGATGCAGCCCACGCACGCCACGTCCGACCAGAACATGGCGGAGCAGCGCGTGGGCCACGAACGCATCAAGGGCGCGTATGCGTGGCGCACCTTCCTCAAGCAGGGTTCGCGCATCGCCTGCGGCTCCGACTTCCCCATCGAGTCGCCGAACCCGTTCGAGGGCATCCACGCGGCCGTTACGCGGCAAAACAGCGAAGGGTTCCCGGCCGGCGGCTGGTATCCGCAGCAAGCCATGACGGTCGCCGAGGCGCTGCGCTGCTTTACCCTCGACGCGGCCTGGGCGGCCCACCAGGAAAAGGTCATCGGCACGCTGGAAGCGGGCAAATGGGCGGACTTCATCGTCGTCAACCAGGACCTGTTCACCGTCAACCCCAAGGCCATCGGCAAGACGCAGGTGCTGCAGACGTGGGTGGCGGGCAAGCGCGTGTTCGAGAAAAAATGAGGGCCGGGGTCAGACCCGTCGGGTCTGACCCCAAAAGAAAACCTGTTGACTTGGTTGTATAGACAACCTATGCTGGGAGTACCAGAGCGGGCCAGGTACGCCCGCTCGCACCCTACGAGGAGACAGCATGAACAGCACAATGGACACCGATCCACGCTTTGATGCCAGCCGTACCATCCGCGCCCCGCGCGGCACGGTCATGGCTTGCAAGAGTTGGCAGGCCGAGGCGGCCTACCGCATGTTGCAAAACAACCTGGACCCGGAAGTGGCGGAAAATCCGCAGCACCTGGTCGTCTACGGCGGCATCGGCCGCGCGGCCCGCAACTGGGCCTGTTTCGACCAGATCCTCGCCTCGCTGCGCGAACTGGAAGACGACCAGACCCTCCTGATCCAGTCCGGCAAGCCGGTGGGCGTGTTCCAGACCCACGCGGACGCGCCGCGCGTGCTGATCGCCAATTCCAACCTGGTGCCGAAATGGGCGAATTGGGAACACTTCAACGAACTCGATCGCCAGGGCCTGTTCATGTACGGCCAGATGACGGCCGGCAGCTGGATTTACATCGGCACGCAGGGCATCGTGCAGGGCACGTATGAAACCTTCGCCGAGGCGGGCCGCCAGCATTTCGGCGGCGACTGGGGCGGGCGCTGGATCTTGACGGCGGGCCTGGGCGGCATGGGCGGCGCGCAGCCGCTGGCCGCCACCATGGCGGGCGCCGTCTCGCTCAATATCGAATGCCAGCAAAGCAGCATCGACTTCCGCCTGCGCACGCGCTACCTGGACAAGCAGGCGGCGAGCCTGGACGAAGCTTTGGCGCTGGTGAAATATCACACCGAACGCAAGGAAGCCATTTCCATTGGCCTCCTGGGCAACGCGGCCGAAGTGCTGCCGGAACTAGTGCGCCGCGCCAAGGCGGGCGGCCTGGTGCCGGACCTGGTGACGGACCAGACGTCCGCGCACGACCTGGTCAACGGCTACCTGCCGCGCGGCTGGAGCGTGTCGGACTGGAAGGCGGCGCAGCAAGACCCGCAGCGCCACGCGCGCCTGACGGTGGCCGCCGCCGATTCCTGCGCCGCCCACGTGCAGGCCATGCTCGATTTCCACGCCATGGGCGTGCACACCGTCGATTACGGCAACAACATCCGCCAGGTGGCGTTCGACCAGGGCGTGCAGAACGCCTTCGACTTCCCCGGTTTCGTGCCCGCGTATATCCGCCCGCAATTTTGCGAAGGGCGGGGGCCGTTCCGCTGGGTGGCCCTGTCGGGCGACCCGGAAGACATCTATAAAACGGATGCGAAGATCAAGGAGCTGTTCCCGCACCACAAGCAGGTGCACCACTGGCTGGACATGGCGCGCGAACGCATCGCCTTCCAGGGCCTGCCGGCGCGCATCTGCTGGCTGGGACTGGGCGAGCGCCACATCGCCGGCCTGGCCTTCAACGAGATGGTGCGCACGGGCGAGCTGAAGGCGCCCATCGTCATCGGCCGCGACCACCTGGACACGGGTTCCGTCGCCAGCCCGAACCGCGAGACGGAAAGCATGAAGGACGGCACGGACGCCGTCTCCGACTGGCCGCTGCTGAACGCCATGCTGAACACGGCCGGCGGCGCCACCTGGGTCTCGCTGCACCATGGCGGCGGCGTGGGAATGGGGTATTCTCAGCATGCGGGCATGGTCATCGTGGCCGACGGCACGGAAGGGGCGGCGAAACGCCTGGCCCGGGTGCTGGTCAACGACAGCGGCTCGGGCGTGATGCGCCATGCCGATGCCGGCTATGAAACCGCGGCCGCCTGCGCCAAGCGCAACGGCCTGATTCTTCCAATGCTTCCTTGAGACCTTGATGCGAATGACTATGACACAGCATGCCAAAAGTTGGACCCTGAAACCGGGCGCGATGACCCTGGGCGACCTGCGCGCCGTCTGGGCCGCGCCCGCCAAACTGATCCTCGCCGCCGAGGCCTATCCCGTCATTGAGGCGTCGGCCGGCGCAGTGCAGGCCATCGTCGCCAAGGGTGATGCGGCCTACGGCATCAACACGGGCTTCGGCCTGCTCGCCAAGACGCGCATCCCCGATGAAAAACTCGAGCAATTGCAGCGCAACCTGATCCTGTCGCATTCCGTCGGCACGGGAGAGCTGCTGTCGGACGCCGTCGTGCGCCTGATCATGCTGATGAAGATCGGCAGCCTGGCGCGCGGCTTTTCCGGCGTGCGCCCGCTGATCGTTGATACCTTGATCGCCCTGTACAACGCGGGCATCATGCCGGCCATTCCCGCCAAGGGCTCCGTCGGCGCCTCGGGCGACCTGGCGCCCCTGTCGCACATGACCCTGGCCATGCTGGGCGTGGGCGACGTGCGCGTCAACGGCGAATTGATGGCGGCGCCCGAAGCGCTGGCGCAGGCAGGCATCGCGCCCGTCGTGCTGGCGGCGAAAGAGGGCCTGGCGCTGATCAACGGCACGCAAGTGTCGAACGCGTTGGCGCTGCATGGCCTGTTCATGGCCGAGCGCCTGCTGGAAGCGGCCATGGTCACGGGCGCGCTGTCGCTGGACGCGGCCAAGGGCAGCGACTCGCCGTTCGACGCGCGCGTGCACGCCGTGCGGGGACAGCCGGGGCAGATACTGGCCGCGCAGATGTACCGCCAGCTGGTAGCCAACAGCGCGATCCGCGCTTCGCACCTGGAAGGCGACGAACGCGTGCAGGACCCGTACAGCCTGCGCTGCCAGCCGCAAGTCATGGGTGCCTGCCTCGATCTGATCGGCAACGTGGGCCGTACCCTGCTGATCGAAGCCAATGCCGTCACGGACAATCCGCTGATCTTCCAGGATGGCCCCAACGGGCAGGCGGAAATCGTCTCGGGCGGGAACTTCCATGCCGAGCCGGTGGCCTTTGCCGCCGACACCCTGGCGCTGGCGATCGCCGAAATCGGCGCGCTGGCCGAGCGCCGCATCGCGCTGCTGATCGACGCCACGTTGTCCGGCCTGCCACCGTTTCTCGTGCGCGACCCGGGCGTCAATTCCGGCTTCATGATCGCCCACGTGACGGCGGCCGCGCTGGCGTCGGAAAACAAGTCGCTCGCCCATCCAGCCAGCGTCGACAGCCTGCCCACGTCCGCGAACCAGGAAGACCACGTGAGCATGGCCACGTTCGCCGGGCGCCGCCTGGACGACATGGCGCACAACACGGCCGTCATCGTCGGCATCGAACTGCTGGCCGCCGCGCAGGGCATCGATTTCCACCGTCCGCTGAAAACCTCGCCGCACCTGGAACACGTGCACCACCAGCTGCGCCAGAAGGTGCCGTTCTTCGACGCCGACCGCTTCTTCGCGCCCGACATCGAGGCGGCCAAGCAGATGGTGCTGCAGGGCGAATTGAGCAGCACCTGCAAGAATTTGTTCGCCCCGCTGTACGCTTGAGCGGGCGCAAGGAGACAGGCATGGATTTCCGCTTCAACGAAGGCAGCATCCCGCTGCTCGTGTCGATGCCCCACGTGGGCACCGACATACCGGACGATATCGCCGCGCGCATGACGCCGCAGGCCCTGATCAAGGCCGACACGGACTGGCATTTGCGCGAGCTGTATGGTTTTTTGCAGGAGATGGACGCGTCCGTGCTGTCGGCGCGCTGGTCGCGCTACACCATCGACTTGAACCGCCCGCAGGAAGACACGAATCTGTACCCGGGCCAGGACACGACGGGCTTGCTGCCCAACGATACCTTCCACCGTGAGCCGCTGTACCTGGCCGGCAAGGAGCCCGATGCGGCTGACGTGCAGCGCCGGTTGCAGCGCTACTGGGCGCCGTACCACCAGCAGCTGCGCGCGGAACTGGACCGGCTGCTGCGCGTGCATGGCGCCGTGGTGCTGTGGGATGCCCATTCCATCGCCTCGCATGTGCCGCGCTTCTTCGACGGCAAGCTGCCCGACCTGAACTTCGGCACGGCCGATGGCGCCAGCTGCGATGCTGGCCTGACGTCCGCCGTGGTGGACATCGCGCGCGCGCAGGATGCATTTACAGTGGCCTTGAATGGCCGCTTCAAAGGCGGCCATATCACGCGCCATTACGGCCAGCCGGACAAGTGCGTGCATGCGATCCAGCTGGAGATGTGCCAGTGCCTGTACATGAATGAACCTGGCATGGACGAGGCGGCGCCATTCGGCTACCGGCCGGACCTGGCGGCCCGGGTGCAGCCGCTGCTGCGCCAGATGATGGAAGCGGCCGTGGCATGGGTGGCGCGTTGAGTACCTGTCTGTTCGCGCGCCACGCGCTGCTGCCGCAAGGCTGGCGCCGCGACGTGCTGCTGGAATGGGATGCGGCCGGCGACTTGACGCACGTCAAAGAGGGCGCTTCGCCGCCCGCCGGTGCCGAAGTGGCCGAGTATGTCTTGCCCGGCATGGTCAACCTGCATTCGCATGCGTTCCAGCGCGCGCTGGGCGGCATGACGGAGGTTGCGGGTGACGAGGTTAATCAGGTAGCGGACAGCTTCTGGACCTGGCGCGAGCTGATGTACCGCTTCGCGCGCCACATCACGCCGGAACAGATGGAAGCCATCGCCGCGCAGCTGTTTGCCGAATGCCTGCGCCATGGCTACACGTCCGTCTGCGAATTTCACTACCTGCAGCGCGATGCGGCTGGCGCCCTGTATGCGCGTCCCGCCGAAACGGCTGAACGGGTGCTGGCCGCGGCGCGCATCAGCGGCATCGGCATGACCATGCTGCCCGTGCTGTACAGCCATGCGGGCTTGGGCGCACAGCCCCTCAAACCCGAGCAGGCGCGCTTCCGCACGGGTGCGGACGATGTCTTGCGCATCGTCGAGGCGCTGGCGCCGCAGCGCGGCGGGCAGGTGGAAGTGGGCTTTGCTCCGCATTCGCTGCGCGCCGCCGGCGTGGTGCAGATCCGCGAAGTGGCGCAAGCGCTGCCCGCGGATCGCCCTATCCACATCCACATCGCCGAGCAGCAGGGCGAGGTGCGCCAGTGCCTGGATTACAGCGGCCGGCGCCCGGTGCAGTATTTGTACGACCAGGTCGACGTCGATGCGCGCTGGTGCCTCGTGCATGCCACGCATGTGCAGCCCGACGAGGTGGCGCGGATGGCCGCCAGCGGCGCTGTCGCGGGCCTGTGCCCGACGACGGAAGCGAACCTGGGCGATGGCCTGTTCCCGCTGGCCGAATTCATCGCCGCCGGCGGGCGTTTCGGCGTCGGCAGCGACAGCCACGTGTCGCAGTCGCCCGTGGAAGAATTGCGCTGGCTCGAATACGGCCAGCGCTTGCAGCGCCAGCAGCGCAATGTGGCCGCCACGCCGGAGCAGCGCCATGTGGGCGACTATCTGTGGCAGGCAGCCTTGCGGGGCGGAGCGCAGGCGGCCGGACGCAAGCTCGGTGCTTTGGCACCGGGCTGCCGCGCCGATGTGCTGGTGCTCGACGACGCGCATGTGAACCTGTGCGGCGTGGCCATCGCCGACGTGCTGGGCAGTTTTATCTTCTGCGGCAACGACAAGCTGGTGCGCGACGTGCTGTGCGGCGGCCAGTGGCAGGTGCGCGATGGGCGCCACGTGGCGCAGGACGCCATCGCCACCGCCTACAAGCGCACACTGGCGCAACTGAGGGCGCTCTGATGGCGACTTTCATCCCACAGGAATACCTGCGCGCCGCGCCGTGGAAAAACGGCGGCGGCAGCACGACGGAAATCGCCATTTCTCCGCCGGACGCCGGTTTCGACGATTTTGACTGGCGTATCAGCCTGGCGACGATCACGGCCAGCGGGCCGTTTTCCAGCTTTCCCGGCATTGACCGCAGCCTGATGCTGGTCGATGGCGACAGCGTGCAGCTGACGCTCGACGGCACGTGCAAGGTGGTTTTGAGCGCGGCGCAACCGATGCTGTGGTTTCCCGGCGAGGCCGCCGTGGAGGCGCAGGTCAAGGGGCCGACGACGGATTTCAATGTGATGACGCGGCGCGACCGCTGCCGCCATCAGCTGGAAAAAATCACGGCGCCGGGCAAGCTGGCGCGGCGCAGCGCGGCGACCCTGCTGTTTGTCGCCGGCGAAGGCCACGTGCTGGCGCGCGGTGGCGAGCAGCAGTTCGCGCTGGCCCGCCATGACGCGCTGCTGCTGGACGCCGACGACGCGCCGGACTGGCGGCTCGACGCCTTGCAGCGCACGGCCGTGTTCCGCGTCGACCTGTTCATCTAGGAGAGAAAAGCGATGCAAGACTGGGATATGGTCATCCACAACGTCCACCTGGCCACCATGGAACATGGCTATGGCGAACTGCTCGACGCGGCCATCGCCGTCAAGGATGGCCGCATCGCCTGGTTCGGTCCCGGCGACGAGTTGCCGGCCAGCGGCGCCGTGCTGATTGACGGCCAGGGCTGCTGGCTGACGCCCGGCCTGATCGACTGCCATACGCACATCGTCCATGCGGGCAACCGCAGCGACGAATTCGAGGCGCGCCTGAATGGTGCCAGCTATGAAGACATCAGCCGCGCCGGCGGCGGCATCATGTCCACCGTGCGCGCCACGCGCGCGGCCAGCGACGATGAATTGCTGCGGCAAAGCCTGCCCCGCGTGCTGGCGCTGCTGGCCGAGGGCGTGACGACGCTGGAAATCAAGTCCGGCTATGGCCTGGCTGCGGACAGCGAGGCGAAGATGCTGCGCGTGGCGCGCAGGATAGGCGAACAGCTGCCCGTATCCGTGCGCACCACGTTTCTCGGCGCGCACGCGCTGCCGCCCGAATACGCGGGACAGGCCGACGCGTATATCGAGCTGCTGTGCGCGCAGATGCTGCCCCGGCTGGCCGGCGATGGCCTGGTTGACGCCGTCGACGCGTTTTGCGAGCGCATCGGCTTTACGCTGGCGCAAACCGAAACGGTGTTCGAGGCGGCGCAGGCGCTGGGCCTGCCCGTCAAACTGCATGCGGAGCAGCTGTCGGATTTGGGCGGGGCGGCGCTGGTGGCCCGCTACGGCGGCCTGTCGGCCGACCACCTGGAATTCCTGTCGGACGAGGGCATCGCCGCCATGGCGCGGCATAGCACGGTGGCCGTGCTGCTGCCGGGCGCCTATTATTTTTTGCGCGAAGTACAGCAACCTCCCATCTCAGATTTGCGCGCGGCCGGCGTGCCGATGGCCGTGTCCACCGATTGCAATCCGGGCACGTCGCCGATGACGTCATTGCTGCTGGCGATGAACATGGCGTGCACCTTGTGGCGCTTGACGCCGCAGGAAGCGCTGGCCGGTGTTACGTGCCACGCGGCGCGCGCGCTTGGCTTGCAGCAGGAAACGGGCAGCCTGGCAGTGGGCAAGCGCGCCGATTTCGCCCTGTGGCGCATCGCGCGCCCGGCCGACCTGGCGTATGCGCTGGGCCTGAACCCGTGCGCGGGCGTGGTGTACGGCGGTGTCTGGCGCGCGCCGGTGGTAAGCTTGCCGGATTGATCATCCGTCCTGGAGCGCCGCGTGCGTGCTGCTTATTTGCCGTTTTACTTGCTGTTGTTACTAGTCTTCGCCGCCGCGCCCATGTCCTCCCTTGCCATGGACGGCGGCACCCTGAAGGTGGGTTCGAAGCGCTTTACGGAATCGTACATCCTCGGCGAAATCGTCAAGCAGAGCGCCGCGCCGCACGTCAGGGCGCAGCACCGCCAGGGCCTGGGCAACACGGCCATCGTGCTCGCCGCGCTGCAGGCGGGCAGCATCGACGTATATGCCGAATACATGGGCACCATCGCCAGCGAAATTCTCAAGCACGACAAAGCCATCGACCTGGCGCAGATGCGGCGCGAGCTGGCGGCGCTGGGGCTGGGCGTGGCCGTGCCGCTGGGCTTTAACAATACGTATGCGCTGGCCATGCGCGGCGATGAAACATCCATCACGAGCCTGGCGCAGCTGGCGCAGCACCCGGCCTTGACATTCGGCCTGTCGCATGAATTCATCGGCAGGATCGATGGCTGGCCTGGCCTGGCCGCGCGCTATGGCTTGCCGCAGCGCCCGCGTGGACTCGATCACGGCATCGCCTATGAAGCGCTGGCGCAGCGCCAGGTGGATGTGATCGACATCTATTCGACGGACGCGAAGATCCGCCAGTACGGCTTGCGCGTGCTGGCTGACACGCAGCAGTATTTTCCCCGCTACGACGCCATGCTGCTGTACCGGCTCGACGTGCCGCAGCGTTTTCCCGCTGCCTGGCAAGCCTTGCAAGGCTTGCAGGGGCGCATCAGCGAGGGCGACATGATCGCCATGAATGCGGCCGTGGAAATCGACGGCAAGAGCTTTGCCGGCGTGGCGCGGCAGTGGCTGGCATCGGGCACGCGGGCGAACACACCGGCCGCCGCGCGCAGCGGTTTGCTCGATAAAATCATCGGCGACGATCTGTGGACCCTGACGCGCCAGCACCTGACGCTGGTGCTGCTGTCGGTGGCCCTGGCGTGCCTGATCGGCATTCCGCTGGGCGTGCTGGCGGCGTTTTCGGCGCCGCTGCGGCAAACCGTGCTGGCCTTCGTCGGCGTGCTGCAGACGGTGCCGTCGCTGGCCCTGCTGGCGATATTGATTCCCGTGCTGGGCATGATCGGCACCGTGCCGGCGCTGGTGGCGTTATTCGTGTACGCCTTGCTGCCCATCGTGCGCAACACGTGCACGGGCATCTTGCAGGTGCCGCAAGGCTTGCGCATGGCGGCGCTGGCGCTGGGCTTGAGCCGGCGCGACCGCCTGCTGCATGTGGACTTGCCGCTGGCCTTGCCCGTGATGCTGGCGGGCGTGAAAACGGCGGCCGTGATGAGCGTGGGCACGGCCACCATCGCCGCCTTCATCGGCGCGGGCGGCTATGGCGAACGCATCACCATCGGCCTGGCGCTGAATGACAACGACATGCTGCTGGCCGGCGCGATCCCCGCAGCCGTGCTGGCCCTGCTGACGCAAGGCCTGTTCGAACTGGTGGAGCGTTGGGCCGTGGCCGGCCGGCAGCGCTGACGGCATCACGGTTACAGCGAATGCAGTTTCGAGCGCACCGAGACGACGGCCTGGTGCAGGATGCGTTCGGCCTGGAAGTCGTTTTCGCGCTGTTCGGCGATGGCTTGCAAGTCGCGCGTGTAGCGTTCCAGGCGCGAACGCAGGTAGGCGCGGTAGATCTTCATGACGAGCGGTTTGGCAGAGACATTCATGATGTGGCTCCCGGATGCGAAATGATGCGTTCATTTTGTGTGAGCGGAATGCCGCCACTTTGCGTCATATCAAACGCCATGACCCCGTCAAATTGGCGCGTTTGACATTGCGCAATGCCCCCAACGTCGCAGATGCCACACTGAATCTTCCCTGCTTGCCTGGACATCATCAGCCGCGAGCCCTGATCCCATCAAGCATACTCAAGGAGCGTCGCATGGTCATTTTTGCCGTGGTTGCTGGCTGCATCGCCTGCCTGACAGTGTACCAAATCTATAAAAATGCGCAGGGTGGCAGTGGGGTTGCGCAACAACATATCGGCTTGCACGGCACATTGATTGAACCACGGAAATAATCAGTGTCATCCGAGCGACACTTGGTGACACTTGGTTAGCAGATTTAAGTCAAATGTAAGGCCCGGTAAGCAAATGTAAAGGTCTGCGCCATCGCAAGCGGCTGCGTTTATATTGATAACCGTTGATTGCATTCTCCCCCTCCCACTTGACAATGGGTTCACCCCGCGGTGCCGCTAGCCCGCGGGGATTTTTTTTGGGGAACTTACTCTGACGGTTCCAATGCAATGGCTTTCGGCGTGCCCGCCGACAATTGCGTCAAGGCATCGCCAGCCACGCGGCAGATACGCCAGTCCGGCATCACGTCCGCGCCCATGCCCTGGTAGAAGTTGATCGCGTTTTCATTCCAGTCCAGCACCGACCATTCGAAGCGGCCGCAATCGCGTTCGACGGCCAGTTGCGCCAGCGCCACGAGCATCTGCTTGCCATAGCCCTTGCCGCGCACCGATTGCTTCACGTACAGGTCTTCCAGGTACAGGCCCTTGCGGCACAGGAAGGTGGAAAAGTTGTGGAAGAACAGGGCGAACGTCACTACTTCACCATGTTCCTCACCGACCAGCGCTTCGCACGCGGGGTGCTTGCCGAACAGGCTGTCGTGCAGCATGGATTCCTTGGCGATCATCATGTGTTCGAGTTTTTCAAACACGGCCAGTTCATGGATCATGCCGAAGATGGCCGCCACGTCGGATGCGGTCGCGGGACGGATGGCGAGGGAGGAAGAGGTGCTCATGTTGCCTTTGCGGATGAAGTGGTGGAAAGAGAGGAAACGGCAGCCGTCTTGCGCGCGCCCGACGTCAGGGCCCATGCCACGCTGGACAGGCACAGCACCATGCCCACCCATTCGATGGGAGCGGGCCGGTAATGTTCGAACTGCACCGACAGCAGCACGGAAATGACGGGCGTGACGACGCCGATATACACGGTCTTTTGCGTGCCGATGCGGGCGATCAGGGTGAAATACGCGCTGAAGGCGATCACCGAGCCGAAGAGGGCCAGGTACAACAATCCCATCCAGTAACTGGGGCGCGTGGGCAGCTGCCAGGACTGGCCTGTGGCGATGGCCCAGCTAGCCACCATCAAGGTGCCCCACAGCATGGTCCAGGCCATGGTCAGCATCACATTGCCCGACTGTTCGCGCACTTTCATGACGAGGGCGTTGCCTGCCGTGCTGGACACGGTGGCCACCAGGGCCAGCATGAATCCGAGCAGGAAATGCCCGTTGCCGCCGCCGAGCATATCGTGCAGCGCCGCGCCGATGGACTGGTAAAACAGCAGCACGATACCGCAGATGGCGACAAACGCGGCGCAGCAGGTGCTCCAGGTGATTTGTGTGCCGAAGGCAATGCGGTTGAGCAAGGGCGTCCAGAACACCATCAACGCGAACAGCACGCTGACGAGGGCCGACACCAGGTATTGCTCCGAACTATACGTACACACATAGCTGAGGGCAAACGAGGCCAGGCCCTGCAGCAGCATCCATTTTTGCGCGCGCCAGGGCAGGCGCAGGCGGTCGCCGCGTACGGCGCACCAGGCAAACAGGGTGGCGGACGCGAGGCCAAAGCGGTAGACCACGGAAACGGCGGGGGCGACGTCGCCCAGCTGCAAGGTGATGGCCCAGAAGGTGGAGCCCCAGATCAGGCAGGCAATGATGAACAGGAGAGGAGAGGACATCGCGCAAGTATACGGGCATCGCGCAGCGATGGCGAGTGCGGTCGAGCTTGCTCGATGTGTTGCCAAGAAATACCAGGCATTGAGCCAGCGCAGTGCTTCTGAAAAATATTGAATTTATGAAAATATTTACATTAATATCAAGTAAATATTTTCCGGATTGCATCTTTGAAGGGGACCGCCATGCCAGCCTCACTGCACATCAAAGTATGGAGCGTGCTTGTATATGTCGTCGTGACTGCTGTGATTGCCATCTGGCTGCACCCTTCTGCCTTGCTCGCTGCCGGCGCATTCGGCTGAGCGCATGCGCCGGCAAGCAGATCAGTGGGTGACGCGGGTCTTGCGGCCGTCCGACAGCAGGCGCACGCGCTCGCCGGGGCGGAACAGCTCGTCGGCGTCTTGCACGATGGCGCGCATGTCGCCATTGTCCAGGCGCACGGTGATTTCCAGGCCGGGTTTGTTGGACGCGTTCGCTTCTATGCTCTTGCCGGCCATGCCGCCGGCGACGGCGCCGAGGATGCTGGCCGCAATGGCGCCCTTGCCGCCCCCGACTGTCGAGCCGGCCACGCCGCCCAGCGCCGCGCCAGCCAGCACGCCGGTGCCCGTTTCGCCCTTGTCGATGGTTACCTGGCGCACGGATTCAACCGTGCCCATGCGAACCGATTGTTCATTCTGCGCCTGGCGCGCGTTGTAGACATTTGCCGAGTTCGGTTGTACGGCGCAGCCGGCCAGGGTGGCGAGCAATGCCACTGCAATAATTGGTGCTTTCATGTAGGACTCCCTTGGACAAAAGTTGGTTGCCGATTGCGTCGACCGGCAGATGATGACTTATCATAAGGACACTTGCCTAAGATAACTAGTTGCGAATAGTAAAAATCTGTTACTGGCCCCGCGTGACCGAGTGGCCACGTGACCGCCTGCCACTCAATACGCCAGCCGCAGGCGCCGGTACAAAAATCCCAGCACGAAGAGCGGACCCACCAGCAAAAAGCGCACATCGTCGAGAAACGACGGCTTCTTGCCTTCGATCTGGTGGCCGATGAACTGGCCTATCCAGGCCAGCACGAACAGCGCCAGCGACGCGGGCAGGATGGTCAGCGGCGGCATGAGCTGCAGCAGGCCCAGCATGGCGGCCAGCATCGCCAGCATGCCCGCCGCAAACGGGCGCGACAGCTTGTAGTAATAGTATAAGGCCACGATACTGCCGAGCAGCGCCACGCTGGGATGCACGCTCCACAGCAGCCCCAGCAAGCTGAAAACGATCAGCGGCACGCACACGATGTGCACCCATTCATTGACGTGGTTGCGGTGGCTTTCGCCATACTGGGCCAGCAGGGTGTCGATGGTGCGCATGGGCGGTCTCTTGTGTGGTGTTCTGGCTGGAAATTCTACACCGGAACTCAGGCAACCGAACGCAGCGAACCGCCCGCAGAATTGTTGTATTGGAAATTCTGGGCTATTATTTCCAATTGGAAATGTTTTCACTCACTGCACAGATGGAATAAAGGTATCCGTGACATTGCAAGCCAGCCACCCTGATTACCAGCGCTATTCGATGGCGTCCCTGCAACAAGCCCTGTCCGGCGCCGACGGAGCCGATGCGGCACGGCGCCAGCGCATCGAAGCGGAAATTGCCCAGCGCCAGCAGGATGACCATGCGGCAGAACAGCGCCAGTGGGCCGCGCGGCCGCAGGACAAGCCGCTCGATCCGGCCACTGCCGCGCTCAAGGAAGCAGCCGGCCCCTTTCTGCGGTCTGCGGGCTATGTGTTGCTGTTCGCATGGGTGGTGTTGCGAGTTGCGGGCTTGCTGGAAACCTTGCAGACAGGTAGCCGGACCTATGTGTTTGGCAATCTCGGTTTGTTGATCTTTGGTGCCTGCCTGGTGCGCGGCAAGCTGCGCGCGGCAGTCTGGCTGCGCTGGCTGGCGGTATTCTGGATCGTGCCTGCCGTGCTGGCGATCGATTTCCTGTTTCTGCAGCCGATGTCCCTGACGGTGATGCAATTCAAGCTCGCACCTGGCTATCGTATCTGGTCGGTGCTGGAAGCCGTGCTGTCATTGTGGGTCATTCATTACCTGTATCGTCAACTGGGTATGCCTGCCGTCATGGCCGCCTGCGATGCCAGGGGCTACAAGCGACGCGATCTGCGCATCCCTGCCATCTGCGGCCTGATCCTCGGCATGGCTGGCGTCGCTTTCCAGCTGCATGCCTCGCATGGAGATATGGCTACGCAGGCGCGTGCGATCGTGGCGCAGCGCTATGGATCGGGCTACCAATACCATGTCAACGGCGTCGGCAATGCCGTCACACCGCAAGGCAAATTTCATACGGCACAGGTACTGGTGTGGGATGACAAGGGCATCATGTCTGTGCCCGTGCAATGGCTCCAGTAAAATAGGCGCTGCCCCCACTTCTGCAGGATGCCGCTTTTGACCCGCTTATTGTCTGTTGAACCGGCCATGCCGGACCCGCGCAAGCGCTGTTTCGCCCCCGTCGTCGATGCCGGCACGCGCCTGCTGATACTGGGCAGCCTGCCCGGCGAAAAATCGCTGGCGCACAGCCAGTACTATGCGCATCCGCAAAACAAGTTCTGGATGCTGCTGGGCGAGGTGCTGGGCGTGGAGTTGAAGGGCCTGCCCTATGAAGAGCGTTTGGCCACCTTGCTGGCGCACGGCGTGGGCCTGTGGGATGTGGTGGCGCAGGCGCAGCGCGCGGGCAGCCTGGACAGCAATATCCGCTTCCGCGACGACAACGACCTCGTCGCCCTGGCCGCCAGCCTGCCGCGGCTGCACACGATCGCCTTCAACGGCGGCACGGCCGCCAAGCTGGGCGTCAAGGTGCTGGGCGAGCACGCGCAGCGCTACCGCATCGTCAGCTTGCCGTCGAGCAGCCCGGCGTACACGCTCGCGTATGCGCAGAAATTGCAGGCGTGGCTGTCGCTGCGTGGCCAACCGGAGCCGGCCGCGCGTTAATCGTGTTGCCGGCCTTTACGCAGGCGCGTACGGCTGCGCTTCCAGTGGTTGCCCCTTGGCATCGAATCTCAGCGCCACGGACAAGTTGGTGACGCCGATGGTGGCCAGCGCGTCGCAGATGTCGTCGACTTCGTCCTGCAGGTCGGCGGCCAGGTCCAGCGGCTTGTCGGCGCTGTGCAGCAGTGCGCCGTCCGCCGTGCTGACGTTGACGCGCAACAGCATTTCACCGTGTTCATCGGCCGGGCCGACGACTACCGAGACGTCACCGGCGTCCACCTTGTTTTCCGCCAGTGCATGGTTGATGCCGGACATCATCTGCAGCATCGCATATTCGCTCATGCCTTGTTCCTTGCCGCCGTGGAACAAGTCCTGGTAGAGGAAGCTCACTTCCAGCGCGCTGCCGGCCGGCGCCAGGCAGCGTTTCACCAGGTCGCCCACTTCCGTCGTCCACTGCTGGTAGCGGGCCATGCGCGCGTCAAACCAGGCGTCGAGCGCCGCTTCGTCCTTCGGTTCCGCATAGAACGGGTCGTCCACGCGCTTCAGGGCAAAGCCCAGCAGGAAGCGCAGTTCGACGGCCGTGTCCCGCGGGCCGAAAGCCGTCTCGCTCCAGCCGACGATGCTGCTTTCCAGGCCCGGCGTGGCGACGATCTTCTTGTCCGTCATCGACGAATAGGCATCGCGCACCATCTCATGCAGATGGCTATAGGTAATGCGGTCGATTTCATCGAGGTCATAGGCATGGCTCATCAAGACCACCTTGGCCTTGGCGCTTTCCAGTTCTGCTTGCTGGAAACTTTTCACCAGCGCTTCGAACGCGTCCTGGTCCTGGAAACTGTCCGCTTCTTTCAGGCCGCCCGTGCTTTGCACCAGCAGGGGCACGACGAAGGCGTTGATTTCCATGGCCGGGGCGTTTTCGCGGCGGATCAGGGAAATGGACGCCGCTTCCTCGATATGGCTGCGCAGATACTGGTAGGCGCCCACGTCTTCGTACTTGGAACGCTCGATGGCGTCGTACAGGATTTCATCCTTCTTTTGATTCAAGGCCTTGCGGATCAGGCGGCCGAATTCGACGGCTTGCTCGGCCAGCACCGTGCCCTGCGATTCGCTGTCTTCCTGCTCGGCCAGGTTCAGGGCCATCGTGCACAGCATGCGCGTGACGGATTCGTCCTTGTCTTCAGGCGTGTTGGCGGATTTACGGGGGACAGGGCGCTTATTTTTGGGCATGGCGATCAACAGGTTAAGAAATACGGGTCAGGCAAACGGAAACGGGCGCCAAGGCTTTGCCTGGCGCCGGGACAGATCATACAGGCGGACGCGGCCGCCTGATACTTCAATGGTCGGTATCGAACATCTCGTGCAGCTCGTCGAGCAGGTCGGCGGCTTCTTCCTGCGACAGGCCAAGATGCTGGCATGCAAGCTCACCGCCCTTGTCCCACTCGAGCGAGGTACTGTTGCCATGGTAGCGCTGAATGCCTTTTTCGGCCAGCAGCGACAGGGCGACGAGCGAGCGGATGGCATCGTCCGTGGACGGGTCGGCCAGCACCGTGTAGTCGTGGTGGTGCAAAATCGCCCAGGAAACGTCAGAGGACAGGCCCCAGTTGCGTGCCAGCAAGCAGCCGATGGCTGCGTGGTTGGTCTGGTGGCGCGCGTCTTCCAGGGCCGTAAAGCAATTATGCGCATCGTTGGCCGCCGCCGCGTACGTGTTGACGTAGTCGGGGAAGCGGTTCATCAGCAGGGGCACGCCGATGTCGCAGAACAGGCCGAAGGTGTGGGCGATGTCGGGCGGGGCGATGCGCAGCTTGCGCGAGGTAAATACCAGGGCGCGCGCACGCTTGGCCGACACGTCCCAGAAGTGGGTCAGTTCCACGCCTTCCGCTTCCAGCGCCTGGCGCGCCAGCAAGCCCGTCATCATGGCGCTGCACTGGTTAATGCCGAGAAAGTTGATGCCTTGCTCGACGGATTTGGCCTTGCGCGCGGCGCCATAGAACGGCGAATTGGCGAGTTTCAGCAGGGCGCCCGACATGCCGACATCGTCGGCGATGATGCGCGCGATGCGGCGCGGCGACGGGTCTTGTTCGGCCAGTTCGCGCTGCAAGTCGACCAGCAGGCTGGGACGCGGCGGGATACGGATGGAACGCATCAGGGCGTCAACCGGATCTTCCTGCACTACCTGCTTTTGCGCTGCCGCTCTCATCATCATTGCCTTGCCTGTGGTTATTCTGTTGCGCACTGCCGCTGCCGGCCTCGTGGGCGTCTGGTGCAGTGCCCGACGATTATCGCTGTTTATGCATGGCAATAGTTCGTCTCTGCAAATTATTCTGGAAAAAATCCCCGTTTTGGCTTGCTCCATCCCCTATTTTCCACATTTTACGACGCTCCCTATCCCGATACTCATGATGGAAAAATCAAGTTTTATTTGTTTTCAAGGTGGGGCCAGGCGTGCTGCGGACAGTGCGGCAGTACAATTGCCGGATGAAAAAAATCCTCGCGGGTATCGATTTTGCGGACGATTCCAGCAACGTGGCGCGTCAGTTGATCGGCGTGACCGTGCTGGTGGACGGCGTGGGCGGGCGCATCGTGGAAACGGAAGCGTATGACCGGCTGGACCCCGCCTCGCACACGTATGGCGGCATGACGCCGCGCAATGCGGCCATGTTCGGCCCGCCCGCGCACGCCTATGTCTACCGCTCGTACGGCATTCACTGGTGCCTGAACTTTGTGTGCCGCGAAGCGGGCCATGGCGCGGGCGTGTTGATCCGCGCCATCGAACCGCTCGTGGGACTCGATACCATGCGCGAACGGCGCGGCGTCGAGGATGCCCGGCAGCTGTGTTCTGGGCCGGGCAAGGTGTGCCAGGCGCTCGGTGTGAGCCATCTGCAGAACCGGCTGGCGCTCGATGCGCCGCCGTTCATGCTGCTGACCCGCGAGGATGAGGTTGCGGTACGGGCGGGGCCGCGCATCGGCATTTCCAAGGCGATGGAGACGCCGTGGCGTTTCGTGCTGGCAGGCTCGCCCTACCTGAGCAAGCCGATGCGCGCGCCTGTCATCGAGTTACCTCGCTAGCCACGCCGGCGCTGGGGCGCATCCTTGACGTTACGCATGCCGGGCTTGCCGCGCAGCGGACTGTGCAGCGCGCGCCGGTCCTGGGGCGGCGTCCTGGCGGGGTCTTGAAAGGCGTCGTCGTCCGCGCCGGCGGGCGTGGCCGGCGCGGCTGGATCCAGGGTAAAGACGCTGACCGCCGCCGACAGTTTGACGGCCTGGTCCTGCAAACTGGCCGCCGCCGCTGCCGCCTGCTCCACCAGGGCCGCGTTTTGCTGCGTGACGTCATCCATTTGCGCGACGGCCTGGTTTACTTCCGTGATGCCCGACGCCTGCTCGGCGCTGGCCTCTTTCACGCGCTGGATGATCTCGTTGACTTGCTGCACCGAGGCTACGATGGCGCCCATGCTGTCGCCCGCCTGCTGCACGGCCACGCTGCCGCCGTCGATGGTGGTGACGGAGGTGGCGATCAGGGTCTTGATTTCCTTGGCCGCCTGCGCCGAGCGCTGCGCCAGGGTGCGCACTTCCGACGCCACCACGGCAAAGCCCCGGCCCTGCTCGCCCGCGCGCGCCGCCTCCACCGCCGCATTCAGCGCGAGGATATTGGTCTGGAAGGAAATACCATCGATCACGCCGATAATATCCACGATCTGGCGCGAATTGGCGCGTATCGTCGCCATCGTCGCCACCGCCTGCTGCATCGATGCTCCCCCTTGCACGGCCAGGGTCGACGCTTGTCCCGCCAGCTCGCAAGCCAGCTGGGCATTGTCCGCATTGTTGTTGACGGCTGCCGTCAAGGTTTCCATGGCGCTTGATGTTTCTTCCAGCGAACTGGCTTGCATTTCCGTGCGCGCCGACAGGTCCAGGTTGCCGGTGGCAATTTCGCGCGAGGCCGTGTCGATCGATTGCACGGCGCCCGTGATGGTGCGCAAGGTCTGGTTCAGGTGGGCGATGGTCTGGTCCAGCACGCGCGACGTGGCGGCGATTTCGTCATTGCCCGGCTTGGGGGCGCCGGCCATCAGCTTGCCCGCCGCCAGGTCTTGCACGGCGTCGGCAATGCCGCGGATTTCCACCAGCATGGCGCGGCGCACCAGCATGGTCACCACGATGGAGACGAGGATGGACAGCAGGACCGTCAGCAGCAGGCTCCAGCCCAGGCTGCGAAACTCGGCGCTGGCCGTCGCGTGGGCCTGGCTGCTGAGCGTTGTTTCCAGGGCAGACAGTTGCGCCAGCTGCGTATTGAACTGGACGAATTGGGTTTCCGCCTTGAGCATGGAGTTGGTGGCGATCGACTGGTCCATCTGCGCCATTTCCATGGTTTCCAGTACCGCCTTGCGATAGCCGGCCAGGGCCGTGATGGCCGCATCGACCAGAGTGCGCTCGGCGCCCGTGGCCGAGGAACGCAGCGTGCCCAGCTGGGCGCCGATGGCCGCGTGGCGCGCCTTGATCTGTTGCTCCAGCGCATCGAGGCGGGCCTTGGCGAAGCTGCCATTCGTCCATGACAGCAGCTGGTACATATTGCCATGTACGTGCTTGGCCTCGCCTAGTACGTCCGCGGCCGCCTTCAAATGCGTAATGCGTACCCGCACCATGTTTTCCAGCGAGGCATTTTGCCGCACCATGCCATACCAGGCGCCGCTCGAGCTGAGTATCAGCAACAGCAAGACCAGGGTGGGCGCCAGCAATAATTTTGGTCCGATGCGTAATTGATTGAGCATGCTTGACTCCTGGCTATGGCTGATCAAACCGCAGGCGGCGCGCGGCGTGCACGCCGCCCCTGCCTTATTTTTTGTAGATGCCCGCTTCCAGCACCACATCGTTGACGCGCAGGATGTACGTGGTCTTCGGCTCGATCTTGCCGCTGGTGGGATTCTTGTACTGGTAATCGACCCAGCCCTTGCCCTGTTTTTGCGCCAGCTCGATGATTTCACGCCGATATTTCTTGCCATTCGCGTCCGGCACATCCGTCAAATCCTTGCCGACGATGGAAGGATTGATCGGGTGGGCCAGCACGATGCCCGTCTTGATGTCGCGCATGTCCACGTACAGCGAGCCCTGCACGAAGTCCGGGTCTTTGGCCGTGATTTTCTTCATCATTTCTTCCTTGCCATGCGCCTTCATGAAGGCGGCGCCCCGTTCGGCCATGGCGATGGCGTCTTTTTCCGTTGGTTCGACCGCGGCACTGACGCTGCCGCCGGCAAATGCCAGGCACAGCAGGCTACCCGTGAATAAGCGTTTCATGAAAGCTCCTTGTGATATCGAGGGATGTGTTGCCAAGCCGTAATTTACGTCGCCGACAGTCCCATCAAATTGCGGTGGAACAAACTTAGGTGTTGCTTGTAGGCAGCATGCAACGTATCGACCGCTTGTTGATATGTAGCAATTTGGTTCTTATAGGCAAGAATTATGATGACTTTCACAGCATGCCGAGCTGGACTGGCATGGAGAGGAAAAAGCTGGAATTGGCCGATATACGGCCGATTTCATGAAAGTTGTCGCCATTTACAGGCAAGGAGCTGATCGTGTCCGCACTCATTACCGAGCCGTCTGCACCCAAGTTCAAGCCGTACACGCGGCAAACCATTCAACAAGCGCGGCAGTGGGAATGGCTGCCGGAAGAGCAGCGCGAAGCCGTGCAAGTGGTCTCGCACGTCTTGCCGTTTCGCACCAATGAATATGTGCTTGATCAGTTGATCGACTGGAACAACATCCCTGACGATCCCATCTACCGCCTCGTCTTTCCCCACCGCGACATGCTGCCGCCGGAGCAGTACGCGCACCTGCGCGACCTGGTGCTGGTGCAGCGGGACAAGGCGGCCATCGACGCCTATGTGCATGGCTTGCGCCTGGGAATGAATCCCCATCCTGCCGGGCAGATGACGCATAACGTGCCGCGGGTCAACGATGCGCCCGTGCGCGGCCTGCAGCATAAGTATGCGCAGACGGTGCTGTTTTTTCCCAGCGCGGGCCAGACCTGCCACGCGTATTGCACTTTCTGTTTTCGCTGGCCCCAGTTCGTCGGCATGGACGACATGAAGTTCGATGCGCGCGAATCAAACGAGCTGGCCGCCTACCTGAAACTGCATCCGGAAGTGACGGACGTGCTGATTACGGGCGGCGATCCGATGATCATGAACACGCGGCAGCTGGCGGCCTACCTGGAGCCGTTGCTGGCGCCGGGCCTGGAACACATCCAGAACATCCGCATCGGCACCAAGGCGGTGGCGTACTGGCCGCAGCGCTTTGTCTCGGACCGCGATGCGGATGACTTGATGCGCCTGTTCGAGCGCATCGTCAAGGCGGGCAAGAACCTGGCCGTGATGGGCCATTACAGCCATGCCGTCGAGTTGCGCCAGGACATCGCCCAGCAAGCCGTGAAGCGCATCATTTCCACGGGCGCCACCGTGCGCATGCAGGGGCCGCTGATCCGCCACATCAACGAAGACCCGGCAAGCTGGGCCGAGCTGTGGCAGACGGGCACGCGCCTGGGGGCGATTCCGTATTACATGTTTGTCGAACGGGACACGGGCCCGCGCGGTTATTTCGAGTTGCCGCTGGCGAAGGCGCACGAAATTTTCCAGGCCGCCTACCAGATGGTGTCGGGCCTGTCGCGCACGGTGCGGGGACCGTCCATGAGCGCCTTTCCCGGCAAGATCGTCATCGACGGCATCGTCACCATCAATGGCGAAAAACTGTTTGCCCTGCAATTCTTGCAGGCACGCAACCCGGACTGGGTGCGCCGGCCGTTCTTTGCGAAATTCGATGCGGAAGCGACGTGGATGGACGATTTGAAGCCCGCGTTCGGCCACGATAAATTCTTCTTCGAGACGGATGAACCTGTGCCGCAGCTGCCGCATAAAATCATCCGCCTGGCGCAGGCTGCCTGAGCATGCACGCGGCCGGTGCGCCCGCCCGTTCCGGCGTGGCCGTGTTTTGCCTGGTGTTCCTGCCATTCGCGCTCGGGCATTACCTGTCGTGCCTGCTGCGCGGCGTCAATGCCGTGCTGACGGCGGAATTGCTGGGCGCCATCGCCTTGACGCCAGCGCAGCTGGGCCTGCTGACCAGCGCCTTTTTTCTTGCCTTTGCGCTGGTGCAATTACCGGTCGGCATGGCGCTGGACCGCTACGGCCCCCGCACCGTGCAACTGTGGCTGCTGGCGCTGGCGGCCCTGGGCGTGTGGCTGTTCAGCCGGGGCCACAGCTTTGCCGAGCTGATGTGGGCGCGCGCCCTGATGGGGGCGGGGCTGGGCGGCTGTTTCATGGCTGCCGTGAAAGCGATCTCGTGCGCCATCGCGCCGTCGCGCCTGCCTTCCGTGCACGGCTATCTGATCGCCGTGGGCGGCCTGGGCGCGGCCACGGCCACCATGCCCGTCAAGCTGGCCCTGCATTACACGGACTGGCGCGGCGTGTTCCTGGGGCTGGCGCTGGCGGCGCTGGCCGTCGGCTTGCTGATCCGCCTGCTGTCGCCGGCCATGCCCGCGCCTGCCGCAGGCATGCACAAGGTGAGCAAGGTCAGCGTCTGGAGCGTGTACCGCGATCCCGGCTTTCGCCGCACCATCGCGCTGATCCTGTTGCCGCACACGGTGTTCTTTGGCGTGCAGGGCTTGTGGGTGGGGCGCTGGCTGGCCGACGTGGGCGGCTTGTCCGATGACAACGTGGCGTATTTTCTGTACCTGGGCATGGCGGCCGTCATCTTCGGCGCCATCGGCATGGGCATGCTGACGGAATGGGCCGGGCGGCGTGGCATTGCGCCCATGCAAGTGGCGGCCGTGGGCATCATCCTGTTTGTCGCCGTGCAAGCGGCGATGGCGTGTAATGTGGTGCCCAGCCTGCCGTTGCTGTCCGTGCTGTTTACCTTGCTGGGCACGGTGACGGGCCTCGAGTATGCGATCGTCGCGCAAAGCATGCCGGCCAGCCTGACGGGCAGGGCGGCCACCTGTCTGAATTTGCTCATTTTTACGGGCGCCTTCCTGGTGCAGGCGGGTTTTGGCCTGATCCTCGGCTGCTGGCCCCTGAACGGCTTGCAGCAGTATCCGCCGCAGGCGTATCAGGCGGCGTTTGGCGTGCTGGCGGCCTTGCAACTGCCGGGACTTGCGATGTTTTTCATCAACCGCTACAGGCGTGTCGGGCCATCCGGTAAAATGGCAGCCTGCACAGCGGCAATGATCAACTCCAAGGAAGACTATGAAACTCGTTCGTTATGGACGTCCAGGCAAGGAAAAACCGGGCCTGATCGATGAAGAAGGCAAACTGCGCGACCTGTCCGGCGTGATTGCCGATATTGACGGCGCACAACTGTCCGACAAGGCCTTGCGCAAGCTGGCCAAGCTCGACGAAAAGACCTTGCCCCTGGTGCGCGGCAACCCGCGCTTCGGCGTGCCGCTGGCCAAGGTCGGCAAGTTCATCGGCATCGGCCTCAATTACGCGGACCACGCGGCCGAATCGGGCATGCCGATCCCGGCCGAACCCATCGTGTTCATGAAGGCGATCACTTGCCTGAACGGTCCGGACGACAATGTCGTGCTGCCGAAAGGCTCGAAAAAGACGGACTGGGAAGTGGAGCTGGGCGTGATCATCGGCACGCGCGCGCAGTACGTGAGCGAAGAGGACGCCTTGAAATACGTGGCCGGCTATTGCGTCGTCAACGACATTTCCGAGCGCTCGTTCCAGCTGGAACGGGGCGGCCAATGGGATAAAGGCAAGGGCTGCGACACCTTCGGCCCTGTCGGCCCGTGGCTGGTGACGCGCGATGAAGTCATCGACGAGCAGGACCTGGACCTGTACCTGGAAGTCAACGGCAAGCGCATGCAGACTGGCAATACGCAAACCATGATCTTCACGGTGGCGCAGATCGTCAGCTACCTGTCGCAATTCATGACCCTGGAACCGGGCGACGTGATCGCCACGGGCACGCCGCCGGGTGTGGGCCAGGGTCGCAAGCCGCAGCGCTTCCTCAAAAAAGGCGACAGCCTGCGCCTGGGCATCGCCGGCCTGGGTGAACAGCAGCAGGACGTGGTCGCCTGGACTGCCTGATGGCCGGTAGCGATATCGACCGCTTGCCCGCGCTGCCTTTGGCGCAGCTGGACCCGCAGCAGCGCGCCGCCGCGCAAGCCATCATCGATGGTCCGCGCGGTGCCCTGTACGGCCCCTTCGTGCCGCTGATCCGCAGCCCCGAGCTGATGGAAGCGGCGCAGCGCATGGGCGAATACTTGCGCTACCGCAGCGCCATCGGCACGCGGCTGTCGGAGCTGGCGATCCTGGTGACGGCGCGCCAGTGGGACCAGCAAGTCGAGTGGGCCATCCACGCGCCGCTGGCCGTGCAGAACGGTATCGCGCAAGCGGCCGTGGACGCCATCGCCGCGCGGCGCGCGCCGCTTGCCCTGAAGGAAGACGAGCAAGCCGTGCACGACTTCTGCATCGAGCTGCAGCAAAACAAGCGCGTCAGCGACGCCACGTATGCGCGCGCGCTGGCGCTGTTCGGCGAGCATGGCGTGGTCGACTTGATGGGCATCAATGGCTATTACACCTTCCTGGCCATGGTGATGAATGGCGCGCAGACGGCCGTGCCGGCCTTGGGCGTCACGCCTTTGCCCGATTAGAATAGTTCTTCGGCAAAGATGGACAAAGTGTAATGAAGTTGCAATTATTCAATATATAATTTTGCTTCCCTTCCATTGCCAATTAGCTCAATGAAAACTCGTCCGTGCATCACCCTGATGGGCCGCGCCTTCCTGGCGCTGGCCCTTTCTTTTTCCCCCTTGATGACGCTGCGGGCGCTTGCCGCCGAGACCACCGCCAGCGCTTCTGCGCTGGAAAATTCCGTCGTCAAGGTGTTTTCCACCCTGCGCGGGCCGGACCCGTATAAACCCTGGAGCAAAGCCGCGCCGCAAGAGGTGACGGGCTCCGGCGTCGTCATCGAGGGCCGCCGTATCCTTACCAATGCGCACGTGGTCGGCTATGCCAGCCAGGTGCAGATCCAGGCGAATGGCGCGGGCGACAAGATACCGGCAACCGTGCTGGCCATTTCGCGCGGCATGGACCTGGCCTTGCTGAAGATCGATGACGACAGTTTTTTCGCCAGCCACAAGGCGGTGCCGCGCGCCAATGTCTTGCCGGACGTGCGCGATGCCGTGCTGGCATATGGTTATCCGACGGGCGGCACCTCGCTGTCGATCACCAAGGGTATCGTCTCGCGCATCGAATTCGTGCGCTACAACTTTCCCGTCTCCGGCCTGCGCATCCAGATCGATGCGGCCATCAATCCGGGCAATAGCGGCGGCCCCGTGATTGCCGGTGACAAGATGATCGGCCTGGCCTTTGCGGGCATGCTCAATGCGCAAAACATCGGCTACATCATCCCCAACGAGGAAATCGAGCTGTTCCTGCGCGACCAGGAAGGCGGCGCGCCCAAGGGCAAGCCGGCCATGCGCGACGTGACGCAAACGCTGGAAAATCCCGCGCTGCGCACGTATTTGAAGCTGGCCAAGGGTGTCGAGGGCGCCGTCGTGATGACGCCGGCCAGCAAGGATGCCGCCTATCCGCTCAAGGAGTGGGATGTGATCACGCATATCGGCGATTTTCCGGTTGACAACCAGGGCATGGTCAAGCTGAATGCCAACAGCCGCGTGCGCTTCCAGTACCGCGTGCAGCAACTGGCGAAAGACGGCGAATTGCCGTTGACGGTGGTGCGCCAGGGCGCGCCCCTGAAAATCAAGGTGCCCGTCTCGGCGGCGCACCCGATGCTCATCAGCGGCCTGCAGGGCAGTTATCCGTCCTATTTCATCTTCGGCCCCATGGTGTTTTCACGCGCCACGACGGAATTCATGGCGGCGCCCAATGGCAACCCGGCGATCTTGGGCGGCATGGCGTTTGCCGGCAATCCGCTGGCCACGCGGCGCGGCGATGCGCCCGATGCCGAGCGCGAAGAGCTGGTGGTGATCGCCGCGCCGTTCTTCCCGCACAAGCTGATGAATGGCTACAGCACCCGTTTCTTCTCGGTCGTCGATTCCGTCAATGGCGTGCGCGTGCGCAGCCTGGCGCACCTGGTGGCCTTGCTGCGTGACCAGACCGATGAATTGCTGACGTTCCGCTTCCAGCAGCGCGATGCGGAAATGGTCGTCGTGCCCCGCAAGGAGATGCTGGCCGCGACGGAATCGGTGCTGACGGACAACGGCATCCGCTCGGAAGCGTCGCCCGACATGTTGAAGATATGGAATGCAAAAACGCCGGCGAACTGATCGTTCCCGGCGCTTCGTTTGACAACAGGCGCGGCGTACACCGCGCCTGTTTTATTTTAAGCCAATACTTTTTTCAGCCAGGCGCCGATGGCGTCGATCTCTTCCTGGCACAGCGAGTGCTGCATCATGTATTCATGCCATTCCACCTTGTAACCCATACCGGTGAGCAAGTCGCGCGACTGCTGCGCGCGGCCGATCGGCACCACGGGATCGGCCGTGCCGTGCGCCATGAAGATCGGTGTTTCCAGGCTGGCCGGCGTGCGCTCAAGAGCCGTCTTGTCGGCCAGGGGCAGGTAGCCGGACAGGCACATCAGGCCGGCCAGCGGTTCCGCATGGCGCAAGCCCGTTTGCAAGGTCATGGCGCAGCCTTGCGAGAAGCCGGCCAGGATGATGCGGCTGGCGGGAATGCCGCGCGCCTTTTCGCGCGCGATCAGCGCTTCGATTTGTCCCTGCGAGGCGCGCAAGCCGCCTTCGTCTTCGCGGCGCACGAGGTCGTTTACGAGGATGTCGTACCAGGCGCGCATCACATAACCGTTGTTGATGGTGACGGGCATGGTGCCGGCGCTGGGGAAGATGAAGCGGATGGCGGGGCAGCCGCGCAGGTCCAGCTCCTTCACCAGGGGCACGAAATCGTTGCCGTCGGCGCCCAGGCCGTGCATCCAGATGATGGAGACGGTGGGGTTCGGTGCGCTGTCGAGTTCTATGGTTTCCAGCAAGGTGCTCATGTATTTTCCTCTGGTAGTGGTTGCGCCGGACGCAGCGCCGATTTGGGACGGAAGGCCTTGCAGATGGCCGGGTCGGTTTCCATGTAGGGACCTCCGATGAGGTCGATGCAATACGGCACGGCGGCAAAGATGCCGTTAACCAGTTGCACGCCGTCGGCGTCTTTCAAGCCTTCCAGGGTTTCCTTGATGGCTTTCGGCTGGCCCGGCAAGTTCATGATCAGGCAAGCGCGCTCGGGCGTTTCGCGGATCACGGCCACCTGGCGCGAGAGGATCGCCGTCGGCACGAATTGCAGGCTGATCTGGCGCATCTGTTCGCCGAAACCGGGCATTTCCTTGGTTCCGACGGTCAAGGTCGCATCCGGCGTGACGTCGCGCCGCGCCGGACCCGTGCCGCCCGTCGTCAGGATCAGATGGCAATGGTTCAGGTCGACCATGTCGATCAGGGTGTTTTCAATTTGCGAGCGCTCGTCCGGGATCAGGCGCTTTTCCAGGCGGAACGGCGTGCGGATGGCGGCGGACAGCCAGCTTTCCAGGGCGGGGATACCCAGGTCTTCATACACGCCGCCGCTGGCGCGGTCCGAGATCGACACGAGGCCGATAATCAATTCGTCTTCTATCGTGGTCATGGGCACCTCTCTATGTCGTAAAAAAACCGGGCTTATCCCGGTTTTTCGCTGCTTTCGGGGTCAGACCCGCCGGGTCTGACCCCAGTTGCTTATTCGTCTTCTTCTTGCTCAACGCCATCTTCATCGGCATCTTTCTTGCCGCTGTTGTTCTTCTTGGCGATCTCTTTCAAGATCTGGAAGATTTCGCGGTAGGCTTTCGGCGGCTTGTTCTCGGCTTGCTCCTTGCGGGCATTGCGGATCAGGGTGCGCAGGTGCTGCACGTCCAGCTCCGGGTTTTCCGACAGCAAGACGGTGAGCGCCTTGTCATCCGTCAACAGCTTGTCGCGGCGGCGTTCCATCGCGTGCATATTGGCCGTGTCGGCTTTCGACAAGCCTTTCCAGCTATCGATGGTGCGTTGGATGGCGGCAACTTCTTCTTCATCCAGGGTGCGCATTTTCTTGCCCACGTATTGCAGCTGACGGCGGCGGCCTTCGTGATCCTTGATTTGCTGGCATTCGAGAATGGCGTCGCGCACGTCTTCCGGCATCGGGACGCGCTTGACGCGGTCGCGTGCCTCATTGACGAGTTCTTCGCCCAGCTTTTGCAGGACGGTCATCTGGCGCTTGAGTTCCGATTTCGACGGACGTTCATATTCCTGTTCGAATTCGGTGGATTGGAAGCCGCAAGCTCCCCGGTTTGGATTTGGCATGATAAGGCGGGATTGGCCGCGTAGGCCGCACCTGTAAACTGTAAACGACTGCTATGATAACCTTTTTAGCGGCTTTCCGAAGAAAACAGCGCATGAACGACTCCGTATTTACCCATAGTCAAGAGCAATTGCAGCAACTGGCCCGTGATGTGTTGTCTTTTGCGCGGGAAGCGGGCGGCACCGACGCTGCCGTCGAGGTCAGCGAAGGCGGCGGCCTGTCCGTTTCTGTACGAAAAGGCAAGATCGAGACGATCGAGCAAAACAAGGACAAGGGCATGGGCGTGACCGTGTTTGTCGGCAAGAAACGCGGCAATGCCAGCACCTCCGACTTTTCGCCGTCCGCCCTGCGCGCCACGGTGGACGCCGCCTACAATATCGCGCGCTTCACGGCCGAGGACGATTGCGCGGGCCTGGCCGACGCCGACATGCTGGAAATGTCCCCCCGCGATTTGCAACTGTTCTATCCCTGGCTCATTTCGACCGAGGAAGCCGTCGCACTGGCCCAACGTGCCGAGGCGGCCGCGTTTGCCGTCGATCCGCGCATCACGAACAGCGAGGGCGCCAGCGTGCACGTGCAGCAATCGCACTTTGTATCCGCCAATTCGCGCGGCTTCATCGGCGGCTACCCGTTTTCGCGCCACACGCTGTCCGTGGCACCCATCGCCGGCAAGGGCGCGAAGATGCAGCGCGACGACTGGTATTCGTCCGTGCGCGACGCCGCCAAGATGTCGAGCCCGGAAGCCATCGGCCGCTATGCCGCCGAGCGCGCGCTGTCGCGCCTGAACGCGCGCAAGCTGGGCACGCGCACTTGCCCCGTGCTGTTCGAGGCGCCGCTGGCAGCCGGTTTGCTCGGTACCTATGTGCAAGCGACCTCGGGCGGCGCCCTGTACCGCAAATCCACGTTCCTGAACGATTCACTGGGCACGCAAGTGCTGCCGTCGCACGTGCACATCTTTGAAGATCCGCACGTGATCGGCGGCGTCGGTTCGGCGCCGTTCGACGAAGAAGGTGTGAAAACCGTCAGCCGCGACGTCGTCAAGGATGGCGTGGTGCAAGGCTATTTCCTGTCGACCTATACGGCCCGCAAGCTGGGCATGCAGACGACGGGCAACGCGGGCGGTTCGCACAATCTGTACCTGACCTCGAGCCTGACGGCCGCCAGCGACGATTTTAGTGCCATGCTGAAAAAACTGGGCACGGGCTTGCTGGTGACGGAACTGATGGGACAAGGAACCAATTACGTGACAGGCGACTATTCGCGCGGCGCGTCCGGTTTCTGGGTGGAAAATGGCGTGATCCAGTATCCGGTGGAAGAAATCACGATTGCCGGCAACATGAAGGACATGCTGCGCAACATCGTTGCCGTAGGCGCCGACGTGCTGCGCCGCGGCACCAAAGAGACGGGTTCCATCCTCATCGAGAGCATGGTGGTGGCGGGCGGCTGAGTGCTTGGGGACCCGCCGCGGCTACGCCGCGCAGGCGCCCCATGCTTTACTGCTGGACTTGATAGCCATCCGTCAGGGTGGCCAAAAATTTCACCATATCCTCGATCTCGCCCGCCGTCAGCGCCGGCGCCATGCCGCGCTTGCGGTCGAACGGCGCTTCGCTGACGTTGACGTTGGCGCGGTACCTCGCGGGTACGTCATTGAATTTCTGCACTTTCCCTCGTTGGTCGCGCGGATACCATTCTTGCGGATGCGTATCGCGCCGCACATAGAAGCGCAGGGCATCCGTCAGGTTGTCGAACACGCCGTTGTGGAAAAACACCTGGCGCGTGGCCACATTGCGCAGGCTGGGCACCTTGAAGGCGCCGCACAGCTCGCCTTTCAGCGCCAGGTCCGTGCGGTCGGGACCGCACAAGCCCAGATCGAAATACGCGGGGTCGGCCGTGGCGGGAATGCGCGTATTGCGCGGCACGCCCAGATTGTCGAAACTGAAGTCCGTAAACAAGGGCGGCGCGCCATGTTCGCCCCGCCCGCTGGGGTGGCAAGCGGCGCAATTGCCCTTGCGTTCATCGTTGAACAGGGCCAGGCCACGCAATTCCGCCAGCTCCAGCGGAACCTTGTTGGCCAGGTAGAGGTCATATTTGGAATCGTAGCGGTGGAAGTCCGGCTCTTCCTGCTGGAATTGCTGCAAGGCATAGGTGATGCGGCTGAATGCCTGTTGCGGTTGCGTAAAGATGGCAGCGCCAAAGACGTGCCGGAATGCTTCCGCGTAACTGCCGTTGCGCAGCCGTTCCACCACTTCATCCGTGCTGGCATTGGCCATTTCGTGCGGTGCCAGGAAAGGCCGTTCCGCCTGTTCCGCGAGGCTGGCGGCGCGGCCGTCCCAGTTGATGCCGCCGTTGGGTGCGCCTTCCCCATCAAAGCGGAAGGGCGGAGTGTGTTCCAGGTAGCGCAGCGATGGCGTAGCGCGGTAGCCGTGCGCCTGGCCATCTGCGCCCCCCAGTTGCACGGCCAGCTTGTTGGCTGGCGCGTAAGCATGGGCCGGGTCATGGCAACTGGCGCACGACTGCTTGCCCGAGGCGGACAGGCTGGCATCGTGGAAGATGCGCCGCCCCAGCTGTGCGGCAGGGCTGAGTTCGGCCGCTGCGCCTGGCATGCCGGGCAAGCCAAGCAACAAAGATATGCACACGTGTGCAAATCGGGTCGGTGAAAATCGCGCCTCAGCGCGTGGCTGGTCTTTGATGGTCATAGGTGGGGTCGCTATCGGCAAGGGGAGGGACAGACAATGCTGCGCCCAGTATAGGCAGCAATAGCCGGCGTGGCAACGATTTGCGATGCTGCGCTGCGCCATGGTTTAGAGCCTATCCCAGTAGGGAGCGTCTTCTGCTGGCAGTTCATCAGGAGCGCGGACAAGGCGTGAGGAGGACGCGTGGCGAGCCACGCGACGACGATCAACGCAGTTCCCGCTTCTGAGGGCCGCCAGCAGGGGATGTATTCATCTACTGGGATAGGCTCTTGGTGCCGCCCGCCGTGCCGGAGTGCGGCACGGGCGGCTGGCTGCGGCACCGTTAGTACGGTCAGTATTGTTCCCACTCGCCTTCCGCCACCATGGCGGGCGCGGCGCTCTTGCGGCTGGCGGGGGCGTTGGCGACGAGCCGGGGCTGGGCCGCCGTGGCGGCTGCGGGCCGTGGCGCCGGCTTTGGCTCCGGCCGCGATGCTGGCGCGGCTGGCGCCAGCGCCTGTGTGCCGTCGAGTTTGAACACGCTGACGGCTTCGGCCAGGATGCCCGCTTGATCCTGCAGCGCTTCGGACGCGGCGGCCGCCTCTTCCACGAGGGCTGCATTTTGCTGGGTCACGGCGTCCATTTCCGTGATGGCCTGGTTGATCTGTTCAATGCCCGCTTCCTGCTCGTTGCTGGCGGACGTGATCTCGGCCATGATATCCGTGACGCGCCGCACGCTATTGACGATTTCCTCCATGGTGCTGCCCGCCTGGTTCACGAGGGTGCTGCCAAGACTGACCTGGTGCACGGAATCGTCGATGAGGATCTTGATTTCCTTGGCGGCGGAGGCGGAGCGGTGGGCCAGGTTGCGCACTTCCGTGGCGACCACGGCAAAGCCCCGTCCCTGTTCGCCTGCCCTGGCTGCTTCCACGGCCGCATTCAGCGCCAGGATATTGGTCTGGAAGGCAATGCCGTCGATAACGCTGATGATGTCGACGATTTTCTTCGACGAGGCATTGATGGAATCCATGGTGGTGATTACTTCCGCCACCACCTGGCCGCCCTTGCTGGCCACGCTGGAGGCCGATTGCGCCATCTGGTTGGCTTGGCGCGCGTTTTCGCCATTCTGCTTGACGGTCGACGTCAGTTCTTCCATCGACGAGGCCGTTTCTTCCAGCGAGCTGGCTTGCTGTTCCGTGCGCGAAGACAGGTCCATATTGCCGGAGGCGATTTCACGCGAGCCGTGGGCGATGGCGTCCGTGCCATGGCGCACGCGGGCCACGATGCCTTGCAGATTGTCATTCATCTCTTTCAAGGCGCGCAGCAGCTGGCCCGTTTCATCGTTGCCGCGCGCGTCGATGCTGACCGACAAGTCGCCGGCCGCCACCCGTTGCGCCACCTTGACGGCTTCGGCGATGGGCCGGCTGATGGAACGGCTGATCAGGATGGCCAGCGCGATGGCAATGGCCGTCGCCGCGATGGACAGGGACAAGGTCAGGATGATGGCCATGCGCCCATCGGCGGCGGCTTGCTTGCCTTCGCTTTCCATCAGCGATTCCTGGAAGCTGGTCATGGCCGCCAGGGCCGTCAAGAATTTTTCTTGCGGATAGCGCAACTGCGTCAACAGGAAGATGCCCGCCGTTTCTGATTTGCCTTCTTGTAATAGTTTGATGTTCGCATCGCGCGTCCTGGCATAGCTTTCGCGGCTGCTCATCACGGCCTGGAGCAGTTCCTGGCCCTTGGGCGTGTTGATCATGGTTTTCAGGCGCGCCAGCAGCTCCGTATTCTTTTTGATCGAGGCCTGAATCTTGGTCACGGAACTGCTGACTTCGTCGGCATCGTTGGCGCCGATGATGGCGATGCTCAGCAGGCGGGCCTGGATATTGACCTCGGACTGTATCGTATTCGACAACATGACCTTGACATAGCGGTCGTTGAGAATTTTTTCCGTCGAGGTGTTGATGTTGCGAATGCGGCTGATGGAAACAAATGCCACCATGGCAAGCAGGACAATGATCAAGCCGAAACTGACGGCCAGGCGGGTACTGATTTTAAGCTTATACATAGGTCATTCATCCTCGGCGAAAAGCGGAAAGCGTGCGCAGGGAATCGTCCCGCGGACAGGCTGTGTCCATTCAAGACGATGCTGATGCGGTCAGTTTGCGTTACAGAAAGCTAATTCGGCAGGGACAGGGCCGTGGATGCGTATTGCCGGTGGCCGGGAAGTCATTGGCGACCCGCCCGGCGAGATATTCTTGCGGGGCAGCGCAGCGTGGCGCGGCCCGATTCTGTTGCTTAGTGTAGGACGATAATTTCTGACAGGCAAGATGTTAGGAAAAAAATCCGCTCGGCCAGCAACGCTTGTCGTGCGGTCAAAAAAAATGCCCCGGCGAGCGGGGCAAGGGATCAGGCAGGCCGTGTCGGCCCAGGCGCTCAGGCGCGCAAGGTGGACAGGATAGGTTGCAGCACGGCCGCGCCCAGTGCGGCGCTGCGGGCGCCGCTCCAGCCCGTTTGCGGGTCGGGATCGTTGGCGTTGTCCTTGAACGGCAATTCCAGGGTCAGCGACAGGCAGCCGAAAGCGTGCGTGATGTGGGGCGAGCCCATGGTCAGCACTTCCGGCGTGAACGGGCCGTCTTCATAGCCATGCTCATCCTGGAAGTCGGGGCTGGCCACCTTGAAGTCGGCGATGAAGCGCTCTTGCTCGGCCTTTTGTGCTGGCGTGAAATTTTCCAGCGCATCGCTGCCGGCCACGAAGACGTAGGGCAAGCCTTCGTCGCCATGCACGTCGAGGAACAGGTCGCAACCGATTTCATGCATTTTCTGTTTCACCAGGAACACTTCCGGGCTGCGCTCCATGGTCGGCGTCATCCATTCGCGGTTCAGGTTGGCGCCGGCCGCGTTGGTGCGCAGGTTGCCGTGCACGGAACCGTCCGGGTTCATGTTCGGCACCACGTAGAAGACGGCGTCCTGCAGGCACTGGCGGGCAAAGGGATTGGCCTGGTTCAGCAAGGCTTCAAGCATGCCTTCGACAAACCACTCGGCCATCGTCTCGCCCGGATGCTGGCGCGCGATGACCCAGACTTTTTTCTCGGCATCGGCGTCGCCGACGACCAGCAGATTCATGTCGCGGCCTTCCACCGTGCTGCCCAGGTCGATCAGGCGCACGAGCGGCGACGCTTGCGCGCTGTCGATCAGGGCCAGGTGGCGGTCCCATGGATACGGTTCGAAATAGGCGTAGTAGACGCTTTCTTCCTCGGGCGTGTGTTCGATGGTCATCACCGTGCCGTCAAAGCTGGTCGGCACGCGGAACCAGGTTTCGCGGTCGTAGCTGGCCACGGCCTGGTAGTCTTTCCAGCCGTCCGGGTAGGCGGACTTGCCGGCATTCATGAAGCGGATCGTGCACGCCTCGCCTTGCGCGCCTTGCAGGCGGAAGTAAAACCACTGCGTGATGTCGGCGTGGGAATCCTTGCGGATGTTCAGTTCGATGGACTGGGCATCGTCGGCGCGCAGCACCTCGATCGCGCCGGCGTCGAATTGCTGGCTGATTTTAATGGTCATGAGTGTTCCTGATAAAAACGTATGGGTTTTGCATCGTGTGCAATGGCGCGATGATACCTGTTTTGCGGTGGCCTTTGTGCTGGCGCAAACGATGACGGACATGCTTTGCTAACGTGGAAGCTCCGACATGGGGAGATCATCATGGACGACCATAGCAACCACATACGCGAACTGGAAAAGAAAATCAGCGCCCTCAGCGACGCGCTGGCGCACCTGGGCAAGGGCACGACCTTGCAGGAATTGCTGCGCATCATACGTTTCCCCGGCTACACGACGCCGGCCGAATTCACCTTCAACGTCGCCATCCTCGACACCATGCTGGTGCAGGCCAATGCGCTGGAAAAGCTGGGGCAGGATTTGCTGGCGGGGGCCAAGCAGGTGGTGGCAAAACAGTGAGCAGGCGGTGACTTACAACACCTAACAAAACCGTAGCGAGCGGAAGGGAGTTGTGGTTGAGAAGCGCAACTGTACGAAGGTACAGTGAGCATCGCAGGCCGCAAATACCGACGCGCAGTAGGTTTTGATAGGTGTTCTTATTCCTGAACACCTGAAAAATGGCCAGGGCAAGGCGCAGGGCCGCAGGCAGTACGAACGTACGCCCAGGCCCTGCAACGCCGCCATGGACGTTTTATCAGGTGTTCAGTCCGCCGAAGCGTTCGTAAAACCACGGCTCCACGTCCGGCGCGTGCTCATCCTCGCGACGCAGGGTGGCCAGGATGTGTTCCTCTGCAGGAGCATACGTGATGCGGTACAGGTCGCGCGCCAGCGCATAGGCTTGCGTGCCAGGCCACGGTTCGGGCAGCAGTTCGACGGGCAGTTGCGGGTCGTGCAACTGCACGCGACGGTAGGCGTGCGTCAGCAGCGAGCGGATGACGAACGCTTGCTCCGCATCGAACACGGGTTCTTCCTGCAGCAGGGTCAGCAGCGGCTGGAAGCTGGCGATGAATTTTTCGTAGCCGGCCATCACTTCCGACAAGTCCCAGCAGTCGCCCACCATGTCGCGCAGGGGCCGCGTGCTGACACCCGGCAACTCTGTTGTGTGGCAGACATACAGCTTGCCCTGCACCTCGTTGCGCACGAGGATATCTTCCAGCGCCTCCGCATTGCTGGCCGGATGGCCAAAGATGCCGGGAGAGATCAAGCCGTAGCCCGCCCACAATAATTCCTTGCGCAGCGCGCCCCGTTCGGCGGCGCCGATGCTGCCGGCCGGACCGATCACCAGGGTCCAGCTGCCATCCCAGTGCACGACCAGCGGCGCGTAGATGCGGCGGTAGGCGCGTTCGAAGCGGGCCAGCGCCTCCGGGCGTATCGCATAGGCGCTGCGGCGGCCGTCGCGCTGCGAGCTGAGCCAGCCTTCCTGCGCCAGGCGGAACACGCTGGTGCGCAATAGCCGGTCATTGACGCCGAATGGCGCCAGCAGTTCGATCAGGCTGCCCAGCCAGATGGCGCCGCCGCGCGGCACGATGGCGTCGCCGAAGATGGTCATCACCAGGGACTTCGAGCGCGGTGGGTCGCTTTCCAGGAAATCGGCTATCCATGCCGTGCAGCGGGTGTTCTTCATGTGGTTCCGGTCTGGCCGTGTTGCGGTCGGTTCAATAAAAGCAGCAGTTTACTTGGCTGCGCGGGTAGCGCGGCAATAATTTGCCGGAAGCGCGGGTAGCGCCCCATGGTGTTTTCTCATAAGCAATATCATACGCACAAAAAAGCTGCACAAGATACGATTTTTTAAAATGATTCACATCAAGTGTATGCAAATCGTTTTTTGTATCGTATTATCTGTTTATCGCACCGCGTTGCTGCGCAAAATCAAAGACATGGGAGACACATCATGTACGCACAAATGGTTGAAACCGGCCTCAAGAACGTCCGCTCCATCGACGACATGGGCCAGGAAGAGCGCGCTTTCCAGGCGCGCATCGACGAAGGCATCAAGATCGAGGCCAAGGACTGGATGCCGGACGCCTACCGCAAGACGCTGATCCGCCAGATTTCGCAGCACGCGCACTCGGAAATCGTCGGCCAATTGCCCGAAGGTAACTGGGTCACGCGCGCACCGACCCTGAAACGCAAGTCGATCCTGCTGGCGAAGATCCAGGACGAAGCGGGCCACGGCCTGTACCTGTACAGCGCCGCGGAAACCCTGGGCGTGTCGCGCGACGATTTGCTCGCTGCCTTGCATTCTGGCAAAGCCAAGTATTCCAGCATCTTCAACTATCCCACCCTGTCGTGGGCCGACATGGGCGCCATCGGCTGGCTGGTCGACGGTTCCGCCATCATCAACCAGATTCCCCTGTGCCGCTGTTCCTACGGTCCGTATGCGCGCGCCATGATCCGCGTCTGCAAGGAAGAATCGTTCCATGCGCGCCAGGGCTACGACATCATGATGTCGCTGTGCAAGGGTACGCCCGCACAGAAAGCCATGGCGCAAGATGCCTTGAACCGCTGGTGGTGGCCATCGCTGATGATGTTCGGCCCGTCCGACGCCGCCTCCGTCAACAGCGCGCAATCGGCGCAATGGCGCATCAAGCTGTTCTCGAACGATGAATTGCGCCAGCGCATGGTCGACCAGACCGTGCCGCAAATCGAATACCTTGGCCTGACCGTGCCCGATCCCGACCTGAAGTTCAACGCGGAGACGGGCCACTATGAATTTGGCGAGATCGACTGGGCCGAGTTCAACAATGTCCTGAAGGGTAATGGCCCGTGCAACCGCGAACGTTTGCAAACGCGCGTGAAAGCGTATGAAGACGGCGCATGGTTCCGCGATGCCTTGGTCGCCTATGCCGACAAGCAAGCCGCTAACAAAGCAGCAGCGTAATTACATAAGACAGATAGGGGATAGCAACATGAGCAAAGAATGGCCTTTGTGGGAAGTTTTCATCCGCAGCCAGCACGGCCTGGCGCACAAGCATGTAGGTAGCCTGCACGCGTCCGACGCCGCGATGGCGGTCAACCATGCGCGCGACGTCTACACGCGCCGCAATGAAGGCGTGAGCATCTGGGTGGTGCGCGCGGCCGATATCGTCGCCAGCAGCCCCGGCGACAAGGGCGCCCTGTTCGAACCGTCGAACAGCAAGGTGTACCGCCATCCCACCTTCTTCCCGATGCCGGAAGAAGTCAAGAACCTGTGATGGGAGCGCCTGCAATGGATGACAAGGTCAACTACCTTTTGCGCCTGGGCGACAACGCCCTGATCCTCAGCCAGCAGCTGTCGCAGCTGTGCGGCAAGGGACCGGCGCTGGAAGAAGACATGGCGCTGACCAACGTGGCGCTCGATCTGTTGGGCCAGACGCGCTTGTGGTTCAGCTATGCGGCGGAACTGGAAAACGCGGGCCGCGACGAGGACGACATCGCCTTCTTGCGCGACGCCCACGATTTCAAGAACTGCCTGCTGGTCGAACAGCCGAACGGCAATTACGCCGACACCATGATGCGCCAGTTCTTCTTCGACAGCTGGCACTACTTCCAGCTGCTGGAACTGACGAAATCGACGGATGGTCGCATCGTCGATGTGGCGCAAAAGTCGATCAAGGAAGTGACGTATCACCTGCGCCGCAGCGGTGACCTCATCGTGCGCCTCGGCGACGGCACGGCGGACAGCCATGCGAAAACGCAGGCCGCGGCCGACAAGCTGTGGATGTACACGGGCGAGATGTTCAAGTACGACGCCGTCGACCAGGCCATGGTCGCCGCCGGCATCGCGCCGCCATCGGACGTGCTGCGCCGGGCTTTCCTCGAGCACGTGGCCGAGATCTTCGCCGAAGCCACCTTGACCATGCCGGCGCCCGACGCCTGGATGCAAAAGGGCGGCAAGCAGGGCACGCACACGGAACACTTGGGTTTTATTCTGGCCGAGATGCAGTTCCTGCAGCGCGCCTACCCCGGGGCGGAGTGGTAATGAACACGCCCATGGCAGCGCTGGACGCGGCCCAGGTCTGGGCCTGGCTGGGCGACGTGCCTGACCCGGAAATCCCCGTCATTTCGGTGGTGGACCTGGGCATCGTGCGCGCCGTCGAAGTGACGGATGGCGATGCGTGCATCGTGACGATCACGCCCACGTATTCGGGTTGTCCGGCCATGCAGGTGATCGCCGACGCCGTCACGGATGCCTTGTGCAGCCATGGCGTGGCCAAGGTGACCCTGGTGAACCAGCTGGCGCCCGCCTGGACCACGGACTGGATGAGCGAGGCGGGCAAGGCCAAGCTGAAAGGCTACGGCATCGCCCCGCCGCAGCAGCAGGTGATCGACATCAGCGGTTTGCGTGGCGGCGTCAAGCGCCAGGCGATGCCGAAACTGGACGTGATCTGCCCGAACTGCGGCTCGACGCACACGCAGCTGACCAGCCAGTTCGGCTCCACGCCGTGCAAGGCCCTGTACAAATGCCTGGCTTGCCGCGAACCGTTTGACTACTTCAAGTGCCACTAAAAAAATCAGGCACACGTTCCGAAGAAACTGGAGATGAAGCATGAGTAAATTTTATCCGCTGTCCGTGGCCAACGTGCGCAACGAAACGCGCGACACCATCGCCGTCACGTTCGACGTGCCGTCTGAACTGCAGCAGCAGTTCCGCTTCCAGCAGGGCCAGCACCTGACCCTGCGCGCCAACATCAACGCGGAAGACGTGCGCCGTTCGTATTCCATTTGTTCGGCGGTGCAGGACGGCACCCTGCGCGTGGCCATCAAGCGCACGCCGGGCGGCGCTTTCTCCACCTGGGCCAACGACACCCTGAAAGCCGGCGCCACCATCGAGGTGATGCCGCCCATGGGACACTTCAACGTGCCGCTCGACTGCGTCAACCGCAAGCATTACCTGGCATTCGCGGCCGGCAGCGGCATCACGCCCATCCTCTCCATCATCAAGACGACCTTGCTGACGGAACCTCTGAGCCGTTTTACTCTGTTCTACGGCAACCGCGCCTCGTCCTCCGTCATCTTCAAGGAAGAATTGACGGACCTGAAGGATGTGTACCTGGAGCGTTTGAACCTCGTCTACGTGATGAGCCGCGAGCAGCAGGACATCGAATTGTTCAACGGCCGCATCACGCAGGAAAAATGCGAGCAGTTCCTGCAGCACTGGATCAAAGTCGAAGACTACGACAACGCGTTTATTTGCGGCCCGGAAGACATGATGCTCGGCGTGTCCGCTGCCCTGCAGGCGGCCGGCATGCCCAAGCAGAATATCAAGATCGAACTGTTCGCCGCCAGCATCCCGAAAAACGCCCACAAGCCGCGCGCCCAGCTGGCTGCGGATGCTGTGCAGGAAACGGAAGTGACCGTCATCATGGACGGCAACCATACCACGTTCATGATGGACAAGGACAAGGAGTCCATCCTCGACGCGGGACTGCGCAGTGGGCTGGACATGCGCTACTCGTGCAAGGGCGGCGTGTGCTCGACCTGCCGCTGCAAGATCCTCGACGGCAAGGTCGAGATGGACGTCAACTACGCGCTGGAAGACTATGAAGTGGCGCGCGGCTTCGTCCTCAGCTGCCAGAGTTTTCCGCTGACCGACAAGGTCGTCGTCGACTTCGATCAGGCAGAATAAAAGCCGGGGTCAGACCCGCCGGGTCTGACCCCAGATTTCCGCTGCGGGCCAATAAATAAAAATAGCGAGATGCCATGACCTACCAAAACATCCTCTTCACCATCGAGCAGGGTATCGCGACGCTCACCCTGAACCGTCCCGACAAGCTCAATAGCTTTACGCAAGCCATGCACGAGGAAGTGCGCGACGCGCTTGCGCAAGTGAACGCCGACAGTTCCGTTCGCGTCTTCGTGCTGACGGGCGCGGGCCGCGGCTTTTGCGCGGGCCAGGATTTGTCCGACCGCGCCGTGGAACCGGGCTCGAAGGGCGTGGACCTGGGCGAATCGGTGGAAAAGAACTACGCGCCGCTGGTGCTGGCCTTGAAAGCCCTGGCTATGCCCGTGATCTGCGCCGTCAACGGCGTGGCCGCCGGCGCGGGCGCCAACCTGGCGCTGGCTTGCGACATCGTCATCGCCGGCAAGTCGGCCAGTTTCGTCGAAGTGTTCTGCAAGCTGGGCCTGATTCCGGATACGGGCGGTACCTTTTTCCTGCCACGGCTGATCGGTTCCGCGCGCGCCATGGGACTGGCCATGCTCGGCGAAAAACTGACGGCGGAAAAGGCCGAGGACTGGGGTTTGATCTGGAAATGCGTGGATGACGCGCAGCTGGCGGAAGAGACGCGCAAGCTGGCCGTGCACTTTTCTACCGCACCGACCAAGGGCCTGGCGTACACCAAGCAGGCGCTGGCTCTCAGTGGCGCCAATACCCTGCCGCAGCAGCTTGCGCTGGAAGCGCGCATGATGAGCGATCTCGGTAACAGCGACGATTACCGCGAAGGCGTGGCCGCCTTCATGGAAAAGCGCACACCGCAATTCAAGGGACACTGATATGGCAGCTTTGGACAACAACAGTATCGTCGCCGTCATCGGCAGCGGCGCCATGGGCGCCGGCATCGCGCAGGTGGCCGCTGCCGCCGGCTACAGAGTCAAACTGTACGACACGCGCGCGGAAGCGGTGAGCAAGGCTTTGCTTGATATCGGCAAGATGTATGCGAAGCTGGCCGAGAAGGGCCGCATGACGTTGGACGAAGCCACGGCCGCCACGGCGCGCCTGCAGGCGGCCGGCAGCCTGGCCGATGTGAGCGATTGCGCCCTGGTGGTGGAAGCCATCGTGGAAAACCTCGACGTCAAGCGCGGCCTGTTCGCCGAACTCGAAGCGTTGGTCAGCGACGACTGCATCCTGGCGACGAATACCTCGTCGATCTCCGTCACGGCCATCGCCGCCAAGCTGCGCCGGCCGGAACGCCTGGTCGGCATGCATTTCTTTAATCCCGTGCCCCTGATGGCGCTGGTGGAGGTGATCAGCGGGCTGGCCACCAGCGAGCAGGTCGCTGCCACCGTGTATGACACGTCCATCGCCTGGGGCAAGAACCCCGTGCATGCGAAATCGACACCGGGCTTCATCGTCAACCGGGTCGCCCGTCCGTTCTATGCGGAAGGCTGGCGCTTGCTGAATGAACAGGCGGGCGATGCCGCCACCATCGATGCCGTGCTGCGCGAAGCGGGCGGCTTCCGCATGGGGCCATTCGAACTGATGGACCTGATCGGCCACGACGTGAATTTCTCCGTCACCCAGTCCGTGTTCGGCGCCTATTTCAACGACCCGCGCTTCACGCCGTCCGTGCTGCAGCAGGAAATGGTCAACGCGGGTTTCCTGGGCCGCAAATCGGGCCGGGGATTTTACCTGTACGGTGAAGGCGCCAGCGCTCCTGTCGCGCAGGCGGAAGGCGCGCAAGCGACCCCGGAATTCGTCGCCCTGTCGGCGGCCATCGGCGGCGATGGCCGTGGCCACAGCGGCATCATCCGCAGCCTGGTGCAGCGGCTGGAGCAGGCGGGCGTCACCGTCAGCCGCCGCGTGACGCAGGAAGGCCAGGCGCATGACGAGGCACCGGCCCTGCATTGCCATGGCGCCGCGATCTATCTGACCGATGGGCGCAGCGCCACCCAGCGCGCGCACGACAACCAGCATCCGGACACGGTGCTGTTCGACCTGGCGCTCGATTACGCCAGTGCAAAGCGCATCGCCGTGGCCCGTGCCGACCAGTGCAGCGACGACGCCTATGCGGCCGTCGTCGGCCTGTTCCAGGCGGCCGGTTTCACCGTCACGCGCCTGGACGACGTGCCTGGCCTGGCCGTCATGCGCACCGTCGCCATGCTGGCCAACGAGGCGGCCGACGCCGTCAACCAGGGCGTGTGCACGGCGGATGCCGTCGATATCGCCATGCAGAAGGGCGTCAATTATCCGCGCGGACCGCTGGCCTGGGCCGATGCGGTAGGCGTTCAACAGATCGTGACCGTGCTGCACCACCTGGCGCAAGGCTATGGCGAAGACCGCTACAGGGTCTCGCCGCTGCTGCGCCGCAAACTCGCCAATGGAGCACCGTTTCATGCATAAGGAAGACCATATTCACGCTGCCCAGGCTTTGGCCGAAGCGGCTGCCGCCTCCATGCTGTCGCGCGATAACGCCACCGCCGCCATGGGCATCGCCCTGGCCGACGTGGGTCCCGGCCATGCGCGCATGACGATGACGGTGCGCGCCGACATGCTCAATGGCCACCAGACCTGCCACGGCGGTTTCATTTTTGCCCTGGCCGACAGCGCCTTCGCCTTCGCCTGCAACAGCTACAACATGAATACCGTGGGCGCCGGCTGCACCATCGACTACCTGGCGCCGGGCCGCGAAGGCGACGTGCTGACGGCGCACGCCGTCGAGCAGGCGCTGGCGGGCAAGAGCGGCGTCTATGACGTCAAGGTCAGCAACCAGGAAGGCCGCGCCGTCGCGCTCTTCCGGGGCAAGTCGATCCGCGTGGCGGGCGAAGTCATACAAGAGCAGGCTTGAACTGCCGGAACCGATTGAATAGTTAAAGAATTAAACAGGAGACAATGATGGTCCAACGTACGCCTTCCCCGAATGACCTCGAGCCGATCGAGCGCGCCAGCAAGGATGAACTGCAGGCGCTGCAGCTCGAACGCATGAAATGGACGCTCAAGCACGCTTATGACAACGTGCCCCATTACCGTGCCGCCTTTGACGAAGCGGGCGTGCATCCGGACGATCTCAAATCCTTGTCCGATCTTTCCAAATTCCCGTTCACGGACAAAAAAGTCTTGCGCGACAATTACCCGTTCGGCCTGTTTGCCGTGCCGCGCGAGCAGGTGGTGCGTATCCACGCCTCGAGCGGCACCACGGGCAAGGCCACGGTGGTCGGCTACACGCAGAACGATATCGACACCTGGGCCAATGTGGTGGCGCGCTCGATCCGCGCCGGCGGCGGCCGCGCGGGCGACATGGTGCATATCTCGTATGGCTACGGCCTGTTCACGGGCGGCCTGGGCGCGCACTACGGCGCCGAGCGCCTCGGCTGCACGGTCATCCCGATGTCCGGCGGCCAGACGGAAAAGCAGGTGCAGCTGATCCAGGATTTCAAGCCGTCCATCATCATGGTCACGCCTTCCTACATGCTCAACATCATCGAGGAATTCACGCGCCAGGGCCTGGACCCGGCCGAATCGTCGCTGAAGGTGGGCATTTTCGGCGCCGAACCGTGGACGGACGCCATGCGTTCGGAAATCGAAGCGCGCGCCGGCATCGACGCCGTCGACATCTACGGTCTGTCCGAAGTGATGGGGCCTGGCGTGGCGTCCGAATGCATCGAGAGCAAGGACGGTCCCGTCATCTGGGAAGACCATTTTTACCCCGAGATCATCGATCCGGAAACGGGCGAAGTGCTGCCGGACGGCGAAGAGGGCGAACTGGTGTTTACCTCCTTGTCGAAAGAGGCGCTGCCCATCATCCGCTACCGCACGCGCGACCTGACCCGCTTGCTGCCGCCGACCTCGCGGGCCATGCGCCGCATCGGCAAGATCACGGGCCGCTCCGACGACATGCTGATCATCCGCGGCGTGAACGTCTTCCCCACGCAGATCGAAGAGCTGATCCTCAAAATGCCGAAGCTGGCGCCGCAGTACCAGCTGGTCGTCACGCGCGACGGCCACCTCGACAAGCTCGAAGTGATCGCCGAGCTGCGCATCGACCTGACGGCCACCATCTCGGCCAGCGAAACGGATGCCCTGGCGCGCGAGCTGGAACACCGCATCAAGACGCACGTGGGCGTGAGCACGCGCGTACGCCTGGTGGCCGCCGCCGGCATCGAACGCACACTGACGGGCAAGGCCCGCCGCGTGGTCGACCAGCGCCCGAAGATTTTCTCCTGATAGCCCGAACAAGGAAGCAAACATGAATGAAGCCTTTATCTGTGACGCCGTGCGCACACCTTTCGGCCGCTACGGCGGTGCCTTGTCCAGCGTGCGCGCCGACGACCTGGGCGCGCTGCCGATCGCCGCGCTGATCGCCCGCAACCCGTCCGTCGACTGGTCCGCCATCGACGACGTGTTCTACGGCTGCGCCAACCAGGCGGGCGAAGACAACCGCAACGTGGGCCGCATGGCCGCGCTGCTGGCGGGCTTGCCGGCGGCAGTGCCGGCCAATACCATCAACCGCCTGTGCGGCTCCAGCCTGGACGCCGTGGGTATGGCCGCCCGCTCGATCAAGGCGGGCGAGGCGGAGCTGATCATCGCCGGCGGCGTGGAAAGCATGACGCGCGCGCCTTTCGTGATGGGCAAGGCCGACAGCGCGTTCTCGCGCGCGGCGAAAATCGAAGACACGACCCTGGGCTGGCGCTTCGTCAACGGCAAAATGAAGGCGCAGTACGGCATCGATACCATGCCGGAAACGGCGGAAAACGTGGCCGTGGAATTTGGCATCAGCCGCGCCGACCAGGACGCGCTGGCCTTGCGCAGCCAGCAGCGCTGGGCCGCCGCCAACGCGGCCGGCGTGTTCGATCGCGAAATCGTGCCCGTCGCCGTGCCGCAAAAAAAGGGCGAGCCGAAGATGGTGACGATGGATGAACATCCGCGTCCGGACACCTCGCTGGAAATGCTGGCGAAACTGAAAGGCGTGGTGAAGGCGGATGGCACGGTCACGGCCGGCAACGCCTCGGGCTTGAACGACGGCGCCTGCGCGATCTTGCTCGCGTCCGCCGCCGCCGTGGATAAATACAAATTGACGCCGCGCGCAAAAGTGCTGGGCATGGCCACGGCGGGCCTGGCGCCGCGCATCATGGGCTTTGGTCCCTCGCCGGCGTCGCGCAAGGTACTGGCGCAGACCGGCCTCACCATTGAGCAGATGGACGTGATCGAACTCAATGAAGCGTTTGCCGCGCAGGCGCTGGCCGTCACGCGCGACCTGGGCCTGGCCGACGATGCGGCCCACGTGAACCCGAATGGCGGGGCGATTGCCATCGGCCACCCGCTGGGCGCATCGGGCGCGCGCCTGGTGATGGCGGCGCTGAACCAGCTGGAACGCACGGGCGGGCGCTATGCGCTGTGCACCATGTGCATCGGCGTGGGGCAGGGTATTGCTGTCGTCATTGAACGCGTATAAAAAAGTAAAACAACAAAAAAGGCGCAGGCTTGCAAAAAAGCGCCAACCATAATTGACCGTAGTGCCAACCTGGTGGAGACCATAATGATTGCCAATATCTTCAAGAAAACCCTGATCGCCGGCGTGCTGGCCATGACTGCCGCGGGTGCGTACGCGGCCGACAACATCAAGATCGGTTCCGTGCTGTCCGTCACGGGTCCGGCCGCCTTCCTGGGCGACCCGGAACTGAAAACCCTGCAGCTGTATATCGAGAAAATCAATGCGGCCGGCGGCGTCCTGGGACGCAAGCTGGAACTGGTGCACTACGACGACGGCAGCGATGCGGCCAAGGCCAACGGTTTTACCAAGCGCCTGATCGAGTCGGACAAGGTCGACGTGCTGATCGGCGGCACCACCACCGGCGCGACGATGGCGATGGCGCCGCTGGTGGAGCGCGCCAGCATGCCGTTCATCTCGCTGGCGGGCGCCGTGGTCATCATCGATCCGGTCAAGAAGTGGGTGTTCAAGACGCCGCATACGGACCGCATGGCGGCCGAGAAGGTGTTCGAGGACATGAAGAAGCGCGGCATCAGCAAGGTGGGCCTGCTGTCGGAAACGAGCGGCTTCGGCGCCTCGGGCCGCAAGGAGTCGCAGATCGTCGCTTCCAAATATGGCATCACCCTGGTGGCCGATGAAACCTACGGCCCGAAGGACACGGACATCACGGCGCAGCTCACGCGCATCAAGAATACGGCCGGCGTGCAGGCCGTCTTCGTCTTCGGCCTGGGCCAGGGCCCGGCCGTCGTGACCAAGAACTACGGCCAGCTGGGCATGGCCGCGCTGCCGCTGTACCAGTCGCATGGCGTGGCGTCGGACGAATACCTTAAGCTGTCGGGCAAGGCTGCCGAAGGCGTGCGCCTGCCGACGCCGGCCCTGTTGATCGGCGCCATGCTGCCCGACAGCGACGCGCAGAAGGCCGTCGTCGTCGGCTACGACAAGACGTATAAAGAGCGCTACAAGATCGATCCGTCGACCTTTGGCGGCTATGCGCTCGACGCCCTGAACCTGTCGGTGGACGCCATCAAGCGCGCCGGCGGTACGGACCGCGAAAAAGTGCGCACGGCGCTGGAGCAGACCAAGGGTTTTGTGGGCACGACCGGCGTGTTCAACATGTCGGCCAAAGACCACATGGGCCTGGACCTGTCGGCTTTCCGCATGGTGGAAGTGAAGAACGGCGAATGGCAATTGTCGAAGTGATGTAAGCCAGAGTACTGCGCGAGGCCGCCCTCGAAGGCGGCCCGCGCATAGCCGAACATAATGGAGACACCATGGAAGTCGCACAATTTCTACAATTTCTGTATTCCGGGATGACGGTCGGTTCCGCCTACGCGCTGGCGGCGCTGGGCTTTACCATCATCTACAACACCAGCGGCGTGATCAATTTCGCGCAGGGCGAATTCATCATGCTGGGCGGGATGCTGGCCGCCGTGATGTCGGCCGCCGGCGTGCCGCTGCCGCTGGCCATCATCCTGGCCGTCATCGCCACCGGCACCGTTGGCCTGTTGATGGAAAAAGCCGTGATCGAACCGGCGCAAAACGCGCAGGTCATCACCCTCTTGATCATCACCATCGGCGCGTCGCTCGTGCTGCGCGGCCTCGTGCAAATCTGGCTGGGCAAGGATACGCACTCGCTGCCGGCCTTTTCCGGCGACGCGCCGATCGAATTTCTGGGCGCCAGCCTGCTGCCGCAAAGCCTGTGGGTGCTGGGCGTGACCGTCGTCATCGTGCTGGTGCTGGGCTGGTTCTTCGGCCGCACGCTGATGGGCAAGGCCATGCTGGCCACCTCGCACAACAAGCTGGCCGCGCAACTGGTGGGCATCAACACGCGCAAGGTCCTGCTGTTCTCGTTCGGCCTGTCGGCCCTGCTGGGCGCGGCGGGCGGCATCCTCGTCGCACCGATCACGTATACATCGTATGACGCGGGCATCATGCTGGGCCTGAAAGGTTTTGTCGCCGCCGTATTGGGTGGCCTCGGTGGCGGCGCAGGCGCGATTGCCGGCGGCCTGATCCTCGGCATCGCCGAAGCCATGACGGCAGGTTACATCTCCTCCGCCTACAAGGATGCGGTCCCGTTCGTGCTGATTTTATTGATCCTGTTCTTCCTGCCGCAAGGCTTGTTTGGCGCTAAAAATTCGGAGCGTGTATGAAGAATTTCCTTACCCGCTCGCGCCATGGCGGCTTGCTGGTGCTGGCCCTGGTGCTGGCCATTTTGCCCCTGTTCCTCAGCAATGCGTTCTACTATGACGTGGCGATCCGCATCGCGCTGAACGCCATCGTCGTCATCGGCCTGAACCTCTTGATGGGCTATACGGGCCAGATCAGCCTCGGTCACGCGGGCTTCTATGGCCTGGGCGCGTATGCGTCGGCCGTGCTGACCACGCATTATGGCTGGCCGCCGCTGGCCGCCCTGGCCGCCGGCGCCGTCGCCACGGGCCTGCTGGCGCTGCTGCTGGCGCGTCCCGTACTGAAACTCAAGGGCCATACCCTGGCCATGGCGACGCTGGGACTGGGCATCATCATTTCCATCGTCATCAACAACGAGACGCAATGGACGGGCGGTCCAGACGGCATCGGCGTCTCCGCCTTCAGTGTCGCCGGCCTGGAAATCGCCGGCGAAAAATCGTGGTACCTGGTGTGCGCCGTGCTGCTGTTGCTGGTCACGTGGCTGGCCCTGAACCTCATCGATTCGCCTGTCGGCCGCGCGTTGCAGGCCATCCACGGTTCGGAAGTGGCGGCCCGCGTCGTCGGCGTCGATACGACGCGCTTCAAGGTGCGCGTGTTCGTGCTGTCGGCGGTGATTGCCAGCATCGCGGGCAGCATCAGCGCCCATTACATCGGTTTCATCACGCCCAACCTGGCCGGCTTCTTCCACTCGATCGAGCTGGTGACGATGGTGGTGGTGGGCGGCATGGCGTCGATCTTCGGTTCCATCATCGGCGCCGCGCTGCTGACGATTTTGCCGCAACTGCTGTCCAGTTTTGAAGGCTGGGAAACGGTGGTGTTCGGCGTGATCCTGATGGCGACCATGATCTTCATGCCCAAGGGCCTGGTGCCGAGCCTGGCCAGCCGTTCGCGCAAGCGTTCTGCCACGCCGAAAGCACCGCCTCAATCTGCACGGGAGGTGTGAGATGCTGACGATTAACAACCTGAGCAAGAGCTTCGGCGGCGTGCATGCGGTGCAGGACGTGAGCTTTACCGTCAAGGAAGGCAATATCCACTCCGTGATCGGGCCGAACGGCGCCGGCAAGACGACCCTGTTCAACCTGATCACCGGTGTCTATACGCCGACCAAAGGCGAGATCCTGCTCAATGGCGAGAACGTGGCCGCCATGTCGCCCGATGCGCTGGCGCGGCGCGGCATGAGCCGCACCTTCCAGAATCTGCAGGTATGCATGAACATGACGGCCATCGACAATGTGATGGTGGGCGCGCACCTGCGCCTGAACCAGAACCTGTTCGCCTCCATGCTGCGTTTGCCGTCCGTGCGCCGCGCCGATGCGGCCTGCCGCGACGAGGCGGCGGGCCTGATGGAATTTGTCGGCGTGGGCCGCCACATCGGCGACGAGGCGGGGCAGATGTCGTATGGCGCATTAAAACGCCTGGAAATCGCCCGTGCGCTGGCGGCCAAGCCGAAGGTGCTGCTGCTCGATGAGCCGGCGGCGGGCCTGAACCACACGGAGACGGGCGAGATCGAAGCCCTGATCCGCAAGGTGGCGCAATCGGGCGTGACGGTGGTGCTGGTCGAGCATGACATGAAACTGGTGATGAATTTGTCGGACCATATCCTGGTGCTCGACTATGGCAAGAAGCTGGCCGAAGGGACCGCCGCCGAAGTGCGCGCCAATCCCGACGTGGTGGCGGCATACCTGGGAGTGGCGGCATGATGAAGATGGAAAAACCTCAGACACCGCTGGTGCTCGATATCGCCGGCCTGACCAGCCATTACGGCCGCATCCAGGCCCTGCACGGCATCGACCTGCAGGTGCGCCAGGGCCAGCTGGTGGCGCTGGTGGGCGCCAATGGCGCCGGCAAGACGACCTTGCTGCGGGCGATCTCCGGCGTGCAGCCGATCAGCGCCGGCAGCATCGCCTTCGCCGGCCAGGACGTGAGCCGCATGAGCGCCGACAAGCGCGTGCGCGCCGGCATCTGCCAGGTGCCGGAAGGGCGGCAAGTGTTCGGCCCCATGACGGTGGAAGACAATCTGCGCCTGGGCGCGTTTACACGCCCCGCACAGGACGTGGCGGGCGACATGGAGCGCATGTACGGCCTGTTTCCGATCCTGAAGGAAAAGCGCCTGCTGCTGGCCGGCACGCTCTCCGGAGGACAGCAGCAGATGCTGGCCATGGCGCGCGCGCTGATGGGCCGCCCGCAACTGCTGCTGCTCGATGAACCGAGCATGGGCCTGGCGCCGCTCCTGATCGCGGAAATCTTCCGCATCGTGGCCGAGCTGCGCGACCAGGGCATCACCATCTTCCTCGTCGAGCAGAACGCGCACGCCGCCTTGTCGATCGCGGACGTGGGCTATGTGATCGAGACGGGCGCGATTACCCTGTCCGGTCCCGGCCCCGAATTGCTGCACAACGAGCAGGTACAGAGCGCGTACCTGGGTATGTGAAGACAGCAGCGGAGGGCCGGGGTCAGACCCGCCGGGTCTGACCCCAGTTTTCCGCTGCGTCTAGTAATAGCGTGCATGGCGCGCAGATGAATAGGAGTTTGCATGGTCAAAGTCTACGAAATCAACGGCGTCACCCCCGTCGTCCACCCCAGCGCCTATGTGCACCCATCGGCCGTGCTGATCGGCGACGTGATCGTCGGTCCGCGCTGCTATATCGGTCCGCTCGCTTCGATCCGCGGCGACTTCGGCCGATTGATCCTGGAAGAGGGGGCGAACCTGCAGGACACGTGCGTCATGCACGGCTTCCCCGGCTGCGACACGGTAGTCGAAGTCGATGGCCATATCGGCCATGGCGCCGTGCTGCACGGCTGCCGCATCGGCCGCAATGCGCTCGTCGGCATGAACGCCGTGGTGATGGACAACGCCGTCATCGGCGAGGAATCCATCGTCGCCGCCATGAGTTTCGTGAAGGCAGGCATGGTCGTCGCACCGCGCAGCATGGTGGTGGGCACGCCCGCCAAGGTGATCCGCACGCTGACCGACGATGAAATCAAATGGAAAAGCTCGGGCACGGGCCAGTACCACGAACTGGCCGTGCGCTCGATGCAGACGATGCGCGAAGTGGAAGCGCTGACGCAAGTCGAGGCGAACCGCCAGCGCCTCAATTTCGAATCGGCCTTGCCGCTGCATTTGCACAAGAACGCTGCTGCGCAATAACCTTTAACCCTTTAAATGCTGGGGTCAGACCCGACGGGTCTGACCCCTAACGGAGAAACCACATGGCTCACATATCCACCCTGCAAAGCTTGATCGCCGGCCGCTGGCTGGGCGAAAGCGCCGCCGTGCCCCTGCACAGTGCCTTGAACAACCGCGTCATCTATCATACGCATGCGGAAAAGATCGACTTCGACGAAGCCGTCACGTATGCGCGCAAGACGGGCGTGCCGGGCCTGATGGCGCTCGATTTCCAGCAGCGCGCCGCGCGCCTGAAGGCGCTGGCCCTGTACCTGGTCGAGCGCAAGGAAGAACTGTATGCGATCTCGCACCTGTCGGGCGCCACGCGCGCCGACAGCTGGGTCGACATCGAAGGCGGCACGGGAACGCTGTTCGCCTACGCCAGCATGGGCAGCAACGAGCTGCCGTCGTCGAACGTGCTGCACGAAGGCCCGGCCATCGCGCTCGGTAAAAAAGGCGGCTTCGCCGGCACGCACATCCTGGTGCCGCGCGGCGGCCTGGCCGTGCACATCAACGCCTTCAACTTCCCCATCTGGGGTCTGCTGGAAAAATTCGCGCCCAGCTTCCTGGCGGCCATGCCCTGCATCGCCAAGCCGGCCACGGCGACCAGCTATCTGACGCAGGCCGTCGTGCACATGATGCATGAATCGGGCTTGCTGCCGGCCGGCAGCTTGCAGCTGGTGATCGGTTCCACGGGCGACTTGCTGGACCGCCTGAATGGCCAGGATTTCGTCACGTTTACAGGGTCGGCCGCCACGGCCGCCAAGCTGCGCACGAATTCCAACCTGATCGCCCAGTCCGTGCCTTTCAACGGCGAAGCCGATTCGCTCAATTGCGCTATCCTGGCACCGGACGTCACGCCCGACGACGTGGAATTCGACCTGTTCGTCAAGGAAGTCGTGCGCGAAATGACGGGCAAGTCGGGCCAGAAGTGCACGGCGATCCGCCGCATCATCGTGCCCGAGCACCTGATGGACGCCGTCGGCACGCGCCTGCGCGAGCGCCTGGCCAAGGTGGTGGTGGGCGACCCGTCCATCGAAGGCGTGCGCATGGGCGCGCTGGCGTCGAAAGAGCAGCAGAACGACGTGGCCGAACGGGTCGCCACCCTGTCGCAGGGTAATGAAGTGGTGTTCGGTGTGGCCGACGGATTCAATCCGCTCGGCGATGGCGCGCAGGACGGCAGTTTCTTCTCGCCGACCCTGCTGCTGTGCCGCGATGCCTTCGGCAACGATGCCGTGCATGACGTGGAAGCGTTCGGCCCCGTCAGCACCATGATGGGTTACAAGGATATCGATGAAGCGCTGGCCCTGGCCGCGCGCGGCAAGGGCAGCCTGGTGAGCACCCTGGTGACGCGCGATCCGAAGATCGCCGCGCGCGTGGTGCCGCAGGTGGCGGCTACGCATGGCCGCGTGCACGTGCTCGAGCGCGTGGCTTCCGTCGATTCGACGGGCCATGGCTCGCCCCTGCCGCAGCTGAAGCATGGCGGCCCTGGCCGCGCGGGCGGCGGCGAGGAACTGGGCGGCGTGCGCGCCGTGCGCCACTACCTGCAACGGGCGGCCGTGCAAGGCTCGCCGACCATGCTGGCGGCCATCACGGGCGAATACGTGCGCGGCGCGGACGTCAACGAAAGTCCGATCCACCCGTTCCGCAAGCACTTCGAGGACTTGAAGACGGGCGACTCGCTGCTCACGCACCGCCGCACGGTCAGCGAAGCGGACATCGTCGCCTTCGGCGGCATCTCGGGCGACTTCTTCTACATGCACTTCGATGAAATCGCGGCCAAGGAATCGCAGTTCGGCAAGCGCATCGCCCACGGCTACTTCGTGCTGTCCGCCGCCGCCGGCCTGTTCGTCTCGCCCGGTGTCGGTCCCGTGCTGGCCAACTACGGTCTGGACAACCTGCGCTTCGTCGCTCCCGTCGCCATCGGCGACACCATCCGCGCGCGCCTCACGTGCAAGCGCAAGGTCGACCGCAACCGCAAGGACGTCTTTGGCGTGGGCCAGGGCGTGGTCGCGTGGGACGTGCAGGTGACCAACCAGAACGAGGAGCTGGTGGCCAGCTACGACATCCTGACCCTGGTGTCGAAGCGCGAGTAAGTCCGAGAGTAAGCGTCTCCGGCAGGACCGGTGTGAATGGCGCCACCCGCGAACTTCGCGCGGGTGGCGCTTTTTTTATGGGGGTTCTTTTGGTCTTGAATTATCCATAAGTGTATGAAAAATATAGGCTAAGTGTGGTTTTGCACAGCGTGCTATTTAGATAAACCCCTCTAGAACGCGTGCTTTTTTCATCAAAAGCGGCGAATTCGCTCATTGCCGCAAGAAAACTTTCCAACGTAAAACCTTTTCTATGTAGCATGGTTTTACTCACTGGTCACGCCGCCATGCACGCCCAAGGCGATGGCGGCGCGAAAAAAACGGACCCGGCCTTTTACGGCCGGTGAGCCCTCGACCGCGAGTTCCATTCCACGATTAACGTTCACCGCTACGGGTATTTAATTACTATGAATAAACACGTCCTGATTTTCCTGTTGGCCATGCCCCTGGCCATCAGCCATGCCTACGCCGAAGAGGCCGTTGGCCCCGCCGTCAAGATCAGTGGTTACGGCACGGCCGCCCTGACCATGGCCGATACCGACAACGCGCAGTTCGCGCGCCCGAACCAGGCTGCCGGCGCCGGCCGCACCGCCCGCACGGGCGTCGATTCCAACCTGGGCTTGCAAGCCAATGTCACCGTCAACCCGTGGCTGTCGGCCACCGTGCAGGGCCTGGCGCGCAAGGATGGCGAAGATGATGTCGGCGCCGAACTGGCGTGGGCCTTCGCCAAGGCCAAGGTGTCGGACAGCTTCAGCGTGCGCGTCGGCCGCATGGGCCTGCCCGTCTTCATGATTTCCGATTATCGCAATGTGGGCTATGCCAACACCATGCTGCGCCCGCCCGGCGAAATGTATTCGCAGGTGCCCCTCAATAGCATCGACGGCATCGACGGCACCTACCAGTTCAGCGCGGGCGACACCAGCATCACCACGCAGCTGGCGCTGGGCCGCACCAAGGCCACCCTGGCCACGGGTCCCGCTTCGACTGTGCAGGTGGAAGGCAAGTCCATCGTCGCCTTGAACGTGGTGGCTGAACATGGCCCCGTCACCGTGCGCTTCGGCCGGGCCGAGACCAGGTTGACGATCAACGATTCGCCGAGCCTGAACACCTTGATGGGCAGCTTGCGCGCGGCCGGCAGCGGCTACCGGATCGCCCAGCTGGGCGCCCTGGCCGATGCGCTGGAAGTCAAGGACAAGAAGGCGTCGTTTACCTCCGTGGGCCTGGGCCTGGACTGGAACAATGTGCTGCTGCAGTCGGAATATGCGAAGCGCAAGACGGACAGCTATGTCAGCGACAGCACCTCGTGGTATGTGATGGGCGGCTACCGCATCGGTGGTTTCCTGCCCTACTACAGCCACGCCAGCCTGAAGGCCGATGGCCGCGTGAACAACACCGTGCCCGCATCCTGCCCTGCCGGCTATCCGGCCGCCTGTACGCCGACCCTGCGCGCCCTGTCGGCCGGCGTCGAGACCCTGGCCACCATGCGCAACCAGCTCGAGCAATCGACGGACAGCATCGGCGTGCGCTGGGACTTCCACCGTTCGGCCGCGCTGAAAGTGCAGATCGACCGCATCAAGCCGAAGAATGGCCCTGGCCTGTTCGTGCAAGCCAAGCCGGGCTTCCATGGCCCCGTCACGGTGGCTGCCGCCGCCATCGATTTCGTTTTCTGAGGAGCGCCGCATGAAACCATTGATCTTGAATGTGGCTGCCTTGCTGGCGCTGTCGACCGCCGTTCCCGCCATGGCCGAAGTGGTCGTGGTGGTCAATCCGAAAAGCGCCGCCGGCGCCATGACGAATGAACAGGTGGCGCAATTCTTCCTCGGCAAATCGACGGCCATGACGCCGATCGACCAGCCGGAAAGCGCCCCCGTGCGCGCCGAGTTCTACAAGAAGGTGACGGACAAGGAACCGTCGCAAGCGAAGGCCCTGTGGTCCAAGCTGGTCTTCACGGGCAAGGCCACCTTGCCGAAGGAAGTGGCCAATAGCGCCGACGTGAAGAAGGCCGTGGCTGCCGATCCGAAAGCCATCGGCTATATCGAAAAGAGTGCCGTCGACGCCAGCGTCAAAGTGGTGCTGACGGCGCCATAAAGCCGGCCCGGGCCGCACGCCATGCGGCGGCCCGATAATTCATCAGAATCAGGAGACAGCAATGAGCATCAAACGCAAGATATGGGCGCTGCCTGTCGTCTCGGCCGTGATTTTCGGGCTGGGACTGGCCGTCAGCGCCTACCTGTCCACGGCCACGCTCAATTCCATCCACGCCACGGAAAGCGCGGACTATCCCGTGCTTGACATGGCCAAGTCGCTGACCCTGGACGTGGCCGCCGTCGGCGACGCCCTGCGCGACGCCGTCAGCGAAGGCGACAAGGAACGCATCGGGCAAGTCGGCGGCCAGGCCGTCAAGCTGCGCGAAAAACTGGCCGCCTTTGCGGCGATCCCCGGCCAGCGCGAGCACGGCGCGCGGCTGGCCAAGGAATTCGATGCCTACTATGCGCCGGCCCTGAGCGCGGCGCGCATCATGCTGGAAATGGAAGAGGGCGACCCGCAGGCGACCGTGGCGCGCATGCAGGGCGCGCTGGCGGTGCTCAATGCCGACCTGGCAAAGACCAACGAACAGGCGCAAGCGCAGTTCAGGCAGGGCATCGAACGCAGCGCGGCCAATGTGCGCAATGCGCTCAATACCAGCATCGCCGTGGCGCTGGCCGTCATCGTTTGCCTGGTGGCCGTGTCGCATTTCGTCGTGCGCGCCATCTGGCAGCAACTGGGCGGCGAACCCGAATATGCGCGCCAGATCGCGCGCGCCGTGGCCGATGGCGACCTGTCGATGCACATCGTGACCGAGGCGGGCGACCAGGACAGCCTGCTGGCGGCGCTGAAGGACATGCGCGCCAAGCTTGGCGGCATGGTCTCCGATATCAAGGCGTCGGCCGAAACCATTCAGGTGGCCAGCGCGGAAATCGCCCAGGGCAATGCGGACCTGGCCGCGCGCACGGAATCGCAGGCGGGCAGCCTGGACCAGACGGCGCGCAGCATGGACAGTCTGACCTCCACCGTGCGCGACAACGCCGCCAACGCGGGCCAGGCGCATGCGCTGGTGGTGTCGGCATCGTCGGTTGCCGTGAAGGGCGGGCAGGTGGTCAGCCAGGTCGTGACCACCATGGGCGAGATCAACGATGCATCCAAACGCATCGTCGACATCATCGGCGTCATCGATGGCATCGCCTTCCAGACGAATATCCTGGCCTTGAATGCGGCCGTGGAAGCGGCGCGCGCCGGCGAACAGGGGCGCGGCTTTGCCGTGGTGGCGTCCGAAGTGCGCAATCTGGCGCAGCGCAGCGCGGCAGCGGCGCGCGAGATCAAACAACTGATCGGCGATTCGGTGGCCAGGGTGAATGTCGGCTCGAAGCTGGTCGACGAGGCGGGTCTGACCATGGGCCAGATCGTCGATTCCGTGAAAAAGGTGGCCGACATCATGGCCGAGATCAGTGCCGCGAGCCAGGCGCAGAGTGCCGGCATTGGCGACATCGGCGTGGCCATCGGCAGCATGGATCAGATGACGCAGCAGAATTCCGCGCTGGTGGAAGAAGCGTCGGCGGCGGCTGAATCGCTGCAGGAACAGGCCGTGCAGCTGGGTACGGCGCTGGCCGTGTTCAAGCTGGCGCAGGGTGCTGTGTCGGATTACGCGCTGCGCGCTAATCCGACCTACCAGGTATTGGCGTATGCGTAGGTTGGATTAGCGCAGCGTAATCCAACACAGGAGCGCCGGCTTATGCGCGCAAGCCGAACGGATCGTCGATGCTGTGCGCCGGTTGCGTGAACCAGCGCGGTCCGTTTTCCGTCATGTAGAAATGGTCCTCGTGGCGGATGCCGAATTCGCCGGGGATGCAGATCATCGGCTCGTTCGAGAAGCACATGCCCACGTCGAGCGGCGTCGTGTCGTTGCCCACCAGGTAAGGCCACTCGTGGATATCGAGGCCGATGCCGTGGCCCGTGCGGTGCGGCAGGCCGGGCAGCTTGTAGCCGGGGCCGTAGCCGTCCGCTTCCAGCGAGACGCGCGCGGCGCGGTCCACGTCGCCGCACGGCACGCCCAGTTGGGCGGCCGCGAATGCGGCGGCTTGCGCGGCTTTTTCGCTGTTCCATACGCTGCGCTGGCGTTCGCTGATCTGTCCGAAAACATAGGTGCGCGTGATGTCGGAGATGTAGTTCATTACCTGGCAGCCCGTGTCGATCAGCACCGTGTCGCCCGCCTTCAGGGTTTGCACGTAGTTGACGCCATGCGGATAGGCGGTCGCCTCGCCGAACAGCACGATGCAGAAGTACGAGCGGGGCGCGCCCACTTTGCGGTGCGCGCGCTGGATGAATTCCTCCACTTCCACCGTCGTGATGCCTTCGTACAGCATGCTGGCCGTGGCCACATGCACGGCCAGGGTCATGTCCATCACGCGCTGTATCAGGGCGATTTCCGCCTGTGATTTTCTGCTGCGGCAGTACGCTGTCACGGTGCGCGCGTTTTCCAGCGCGTAGCCGGGCGCCAGCGGCTTGATGCCGTCATAGATGAAGAAGGCGGCGCTTTCGCAGATGCCCACGCGCGGCGGTTGATTCGCGTCCTGGGCGATTCCCATGCGCGCCAGCACATCGACGAACAGCTGGTACGGGCTTTCATGCTCTTCCCAGCAATTGACCTTGCCCTCGATGAGCATGAAGCCTTGCAGGGTGCTTTCCTCGAAGGCGGGAGCGATGTATTCGATGTCGCCGCTGGCCGGCAGGATGGCGCCCACCATGCGTTCGCTGGCATACCATTTGGTGCCCGTGAAATAGGTGAGGTTGGCGCCCGCGTTCAGGTAGATGGCGGCGATGCCCTGTTCGCGCATGAACGCTTGCGCCTTGGCGATGCGTTGCGCATGTTCCTCCTTGCCGATGGCGACCATGCCGCCCGTCATGTCCGACAGCGATGCCAATGCCTGTTCGATGGAAGTGCCACCTATGCTCATGCCTGCTCCTTTGCTCGATGCTGAATATGGAATGCGGGCATGATATCAGTTCGCGCCTTTCGGCTTGAGGCCGGGCGTGCCGCCGGCCGCATCGGGCGGAGCCAGCACCAGGTCGTGCGGATACGTGAATTGCCAGTCCGCGTAGCGCTGCTTGCGGCGCAGGCTGGCGTCTTCGTCAAGGAAGTTGTCCTGCTTGATGGGCAGCTGCGGCGACAGCGAATGGATGCCGACGATGCGTCCCTCCTGCCGCAGCAGCCCCCATTCCGCCTTGCCCGTGACGGGGTCCGCATACAGGCGGCGCAAATGGCGCCGGGCGTTGGCAAAGCGCGGGTCGCGCAGCAGTTCCTGCAGGGTCAAGGGATAGCGGGGCCGCCCGTCGGCCGGCGTGCTGTCGTAGTAGCGGCCCAGCGCGTTGCGGAATTCATGGCCGATGAACAGCAGCTCGCGTTCCTTCTCGCGCCGCGCGGCCGTGGCAAACAGTTCGCTGGCCAGCACCAGGCCCACGCCCATGAATGCCACCAGCATCAGGGTCCAGATATACGCGAAGCCCCGTGCGCGGCGCCGGAAACTAGAGCTGTTCAAACGGAATGCCCTCGCGCGTCTTGCCCTTGGCGCCGCTGCGCACGTCGGCCACGCCGCCGATCTCGCCATTGGGCGAAGGGATCAATTGCCAGGTGGCGGCCGACTCCGTGACGGGGTCCAGCGGCACGCTGCGGAAGTAATGGTGGGTCACCAGGTCGGCCAGCGCGGCCGGGTATTCTCCCTTGTCGGCATAGTATTTATCGAGGCCGCTCCTGAGCACCTGCAGGTTTTCCTTCAGGGCGACTTCCTTCGATTTTTCCACCGAGCCGAAATAGCGGGGGATGGCGATCGTCAGCAGCAGCGAGATGATCGCCAGCACCACCAGCAGTTCGACCAGGGTAAAGCCGCGGCGTATGGTCGGGGTATGCATGGCGGTCACCATTGATTGAGCGGCACGCCGTTCAGGCCCACCTTGGTCGAGCGCGAGGCGACGTCGAACACGTCTTCGCCTTCGCTGGGATTGTCGGGCGGCGAGGCATAGGCGCGCTTGCTCCAGCTGTCGGCCGCGCTGCCGGCTTCCCTGGGCTGGAACGGGTCGCGCGGCAGGCGGCGCAAAAAGTAGATGTTCTGCTTCGACGGGCTGCGCTGGTCAGGCACGCCCTCGACCAGTTCCTCGAGTTTTTTCGGATAGCCCGATGCGCCCAGCGACAGCTTGATGCGGCCATTGTCCGACGCGCGCTTGTAGGCGTCGATCGCTTCGCGCATCTCGATCAGGGCGCTGCGCAATTGCTGCTCCTTGGCCCGTTGCAAGGCCACCTGCGCCATCGGCACGGCCACCGTGGCCAGGGTCGCCATGATGGCCAGGGTGATCATCAGTTCGATGAAGGTAAAGCCTTTATGCTTCACTGGCCACCTTTGCTTGTCTTGTCGGCGGCGGGCGCCTCGTCGCCGCCCGTCATGGGCGAGCCGGCGCGTGGCGCGGCCTGCTCGGGCGCGGCGATGGCTTCCGGCGTGCCGCCCACGCTGGCGCGCTCGCCCACGGACGCCTCGGTGCCCGAGTTGAATTCGGCCGTCATCAGGTCCGGGCGGCGGATGCTGCGCAGCAGGCGCGGCGTGATCGACAGCACGATCTCGCTGCGCATGGCGTCATCCTTCTGGCTGCCGAACAGGCGGTTCAGCACGGGCAGTTCGCCCACGCCGGGTACCTTGTTGGCCGTGCCCCGGTCTTCGTCGCTGATCAGACCCGCCAGCACCTGCGTCTCGCCATCTTTCAAACGCAACACGGTCGAGGCGCTGCGCGTGCCGATCTGGTAAGCCTGCGTGCCCGTTTTGCTGATCACTTCCTTGACGACGTTCGATACTTCCAGGTTGATCTTGATGGCCACCTCGTCATCCAGGTAGACGTTCGGTTCCACGTCGAGTTTCAGGCCCACGTCGATGTAGTTGACGCTGTCGGAACTGACGCCGTTGTTCGTCGTGACGGTAATGACGGGCACGCGGTCGCCGATGAGGATCTTCGCCTTTTCCTTGTTGCGCACGCGGATGCGCGGGTTGGCCAGGATATTGCTGTCGCTGTCCGTCTTGTTGGCGTTGAGGGTGACGCCGCCGATGCCCAGGTTGATATTGTCGCCATTGATGCGGTGCAGGTCCGCCACCTTCAGGCCGCCCAGGCCTCCCGTGCTGCCTGCGACGCCGGCCAGGGTCAGGCTGGCCTGGTCGGGCCAGCGCACGCCCAGTTCCATCAGGCGCGTGCGCTTGACTTCCAGCACCTCGACTTCCAGCATCACTTCCGGGTCGGCCAGGTCCTGCACGTTGATGATGCGCTCGGCCATGCGCACCATTTCCGGCGTATCGCGCAGCATGATGATGCCCAGCCGTTCGTCGGTGACGACATCCTTGGCCTTGAGCAGGGTCTTGATGGAGAACGCCACCGTCTTGACGTCCGCATTGGCGAGGAAAAAAGTGCGTACCACCAGCTGCTGGTAATCCTTTACCTTTTGCGGCGTGTTCGGGTAGATCGTGATCGACTTGTCGCTGGTGACGCTTTGCTCGAGCTGGTTCGCGCCCAGCAGCATGGCGATCGCTTCTTCGATGCTGGTGTCGCGCACGGAAATGGTGGCGCGCAGGGCGGGATCGACTTCCTTGTCGAAGACGAAGTTCAGGCCCGACACCTTGCTGAGAAGATCGAACACGGAGCGCAGGGGCGCGTCGCGAAACTCGAGCGTCACGGGTTTGCGGTAGGCAGCCGCCAGCTTGCCGCCGGCCGGACGGCTTTTGGCCAGCTCGTCGCCGATGCGGCCCTTCAGGGCCAGCGCCTCGCGCTGCGCGGGACGCTCCTGCAGCACCTGGCGCAAGGCTTCCTGCGCCTGCGCGACATTCGCTTCGCCGCCGCGCTGGTAGCTGGACTGCGCCTCCTGCACCAGCTTGCGGTGCCGTTCATCCTGCGCCACGCCGGCCAGGCCCCGCTGCGCCACGTCGTTGCTGGCGTCCAGCGCCAGCGCCTGCTGGTACAGCGCTTGCGCTTCGGGCAGCTTGCCCTGCTGGCGCAGCGCCTCGGCGCGGCTATTGAGGTTGTTGAGCGCGCGCATCCTGCCGTTGGTGACGGCGATGCGGTACTTGGCGTTGGTCGGTTCGGCCTGCGCCGCCTGTTCCAGCAGGGCCAGTCCCTGTTCCGTGCGGCCGGCGCCCAGCATGGCCTGGCCGTCGGTATAGGCCTGGTTGCCGGCGCAGGCGGCCAGCAGGGACAGCATCGGCAGCAGGGTGATGCCAGTACGTGGTGTGCGTCGTTTCAATTGATATCCCCTACGGCGAGTGTCTGTTTCAGGTTGAGCGGCAGATAGGTAAATTGCAGGGCTCCCTGCACCACGCCGTCGAAGCGATAACGCTCTTCGAGCGTGTCGCCGGGGCGCGCCACCACGTTGCGTTCGCCCGCCTGCAGGAAATAGGCGGCCTTGCCTTCGTCGACGAAACGGCCAAGGAACTGGAAGGGCAAAGGCGGCGGTGCGTTCGCGTCGACGGCGGCGACAGTGCGCGTGGCCTGCGCGGCCTGCTGGTCGAGCATGATCTTTTTCGGTGTCTCCGGCTGCCAGCTTTGCTTGGCGAACAGGGTGGCCGCTTCTTCGTCGTCGAGCACCCGGCGCGGTTCGATGGCCAGTGCGCGATTGGCTGGCGCAGCGGCAGTGGCGGCGACGAGGGGCGCGACCGCCACCCGTTCCACCTGGCGCGGCGTGGCCGTGGCCGGCCCCACGATGCTGCCTTCGTCCTCCGGGGCGAAGAGGGCGGCCAGCAAGGTCGCCACGGCGGCGCCCCCCAGTACGGCTTTTTTCATCGGCGCGCCTCCGGCTTCTTGACCAGCAGGATGAACTGGATGCGCGCATCGATCTCGCCCGCTTCGATCTGCTCGCGTTTGAACAGCACGGAGTCGAGCGTCAGCGTGGGCAACGCTTGCAGGGCGTCGACGATAAAGGTTTGCAGCTGCGCGTATTCGGCTTTTACCGGCAAGGTGATCTGGTAGCGCAAAAAGGCCGTGTTGCCGTCTTCCTGCGGCTTGTAGTCGGCCTTGGCCAGGGTGACGCCGCTCTTTTGCGCCACTTCCAGCAAGGCCTTCAGCTGCTCGGGAATGCTGTCGTGCGCGGGCAGGTAGGCGTGAAAGGCGGCCAGGCTGTCCGCATCGGCGTCGAGCGTGACGGGCGCCGGCGGCAGCGCCGCCTGTTTCGCCATCACGGCCAGTTGCGCGCGCAATGGCTGCTGGCGTCCGGCCAGCGCCTCGCCCTGCTGCATGGCGACGGCGGCCAGCGCCAGGCTTGCCGCGCCGATGGCGCTGGGCCAGCCCAGGGCACGCCACAGACGCGCCGTTTCCCACGCCAGGCGCGGGGGCAGGCGCAGTTGCAGGCGCGGCCGGGCCACGGGCGTGCCGGCTTTTAACACGGGTTTTATTGCCGCCATTGCGCCTCCAGCTGAAAACGGTAAGGGTGTGCGGGCGCGTTCGCGTTACTGTTCATCTCGTGCTTGAGCAGATACACGGAACTGAACATGGGCTGCTGGTTCAGGAAGGCCAGGTAATTGAGCATGTCCTGCGGGGTTTCCGCCTCGGCGGCGATTTTCAGCACGCTGGCGCCATCCTGTCCCTGCTGCGCGTTCAGGTCCAGCCCCAGGAGGGCCACGCGCACGTCGCGCGGCGCCTGCACCGTCCTGACCAGGCGCGTGACGGGCAGGTTGAGCTGGCGCACGGCGGCGGCCACCTGTTTCAGTTCGAGGTCGCGCTCGCGCTGCTGGTTCGCCGAGAGCGGAGCACGCACGGGACGCGCGGGCTGCAGCTGCGCCAGCTGCGCTTCCAGGCGCCGCGTTTCCTGCGCCTGCACCAGCCAGTACACAGCGGCCGGCAGCAGCATCAAGCCGCCCGCCAGGCACAGGGCCAGGCGCCAGCCCTTGAACGTCTGCGCGGCGCCGGGCGGCAGGAATTCCAGGCGGCTCAGGCCCATGCGGCCTCCCGCATCAGGTGGGCGGGGCCGGCCACGGCGATGGGCGCGAAGCGTTCGGGCACGTTCGCCTGCGGCGCGCCGCTCAAGTCGATCAGGGCCACGTGTTCGATGGCGTCGAGCTGCGGCGCGCGCAAGTTCCAGCGCCGCCATGCCCGGTCCAGTTCATCGCCCCAGGCCGCGGCGCAGGACTGGCTGTGCAGGGCCGTGATGCGTCCGCCGCCCGTCGTTGCCAGCAGCAGCCGGCCCGCTTCCACCAGGGCGAAGGCGTCGGGCTTGGCACCGGCGATGCTGCGCCAGGCCGCTCCGGCGATCGGTTCGATGGACAGGCAGCGCCGGCCATGCGCGGCCGCCGCGTCCTGCACGCCTTGCAGCAGGGCCGTATCGATGCCGCAGGCCAGGCGCGGCGTGCCGTATGGGGCGTCGTCGGCGACCAGGCGCCAGGCGCGCGCACCCTCGCCATACACGGCGCCGAACTGGCTGTGCAGGAAGCGCTGGGCGCTGCTCCGGTCGAGCAAGGCACCGCTCCACGGTACCATCAGCATGGCGCACCAGCGGCTGGCCAGGCTGACGGCCAGCGGAATTTTTTTGCCGCCATCGTGTTCAAGCCAGCCGCGCAGGGCGGCCAGCGCCACTTCCCAGCTGGCGTCGGGATTCGCAATGGGCAGGTGGAAGGCGCTGTCGGGCAGGGGACGGCCGGCGCGGCGCTGCACGCCGTGCAGCCCGTGCGGGGCGAGGTGCAGGCACACGGTGGCGCGGGTAAGGCGTTCAATAAGTGACACGATTGAGCTCCGCTAAAGTGGTTTCGCCGCGCCGCACGAGGTCGAGGCCCGCCTCGCGCGCCAGGCGGAAGCCGTTGCGCGCCGCCTCTTCCTTCATCTGGCTCAGGGGCGCGCGCGTGCAGATCATTTCGCGCATCGTATCGCTGAGCATCAAGACCTCGGCGACGGCCTTGCGGCCCTTGTAGCCGGTGCCGCGGCAGTGGCCGCAGCCCTTGCCGGCCATGAATTGCCAGTCCTGCACCTGATGCAGGGCCAGGCCGCTGTCGCGCAGCTGCTGCGCGTCGGCCAGCACCTCAGCGCTGGCGTCGACGGCGCAATGGGCGCAATTGAGGCGCAGCAGGCGCTGCGCCACGATGCCGTTCAGGGCGGCCGCAAAGCTGTAGGCATCGACGCCCATGTGCAGGAAGCGGCCGACCACATCGAACACGTTGTTCGCGTGCACGGTGGTAAATACCAGGTGGCCCGTGAGCGCCGCCTGCACGGCGATCTGCGCCGTTTCGTCGTCGCGGATTTCGCCGATCATGATCTTGTCGGGATCGTGGCGCAGGATGGAGCGCAGGCCGCGCGCGAACGTCAGCCCCTTCTTTTCGTTGACGGGTATCTGCAGCACGCGCGGCAGCCGGTACTCGACGGGGTCTTCGATGGTGACGATCTTGTCGCGGCCCGTGTTGATTTCCGTGATGGCCGCGTACAAGGTGGTGGTCTTGCCCGAGCCCGTGGGGCCCGTCACCAGCAGCATGCCGTGCGGCTTGGCGGCCAGGCGGCGGATCTGTTCGATGGCATCCTCGTTCAGGCCCAGGCTTTCCAGGCGCAGCGCCTGCGCCGCTTCCGTCAGCGCGCGCCGGTCGAGCAGGCGCAACACGGCATCCTCGCCAAAGATATTGGGCATGATGGAAACGCGAAAGTCGATCTCCGCCCCCTTTACGCGCACCTTGAAGCGGCCGTCCTGCGGGATGCGGCGCTCGGCGATGTCGAGGTCGGCCATCACCTTGATGCGCGAGATGATCTGCTCGGCCATCTGCAGCCCCTGCACCTGGCCCGCCTGCACCAGCACGCCGTCGACGCGGTATTTGATGACCAGGCTGGCCACGTCGCATTCGAGGTGGATGTCGCTGGCCTGGAATTTCAGGGCATCGTAGATGGTGGAGTTCACCAGTTTCACGACCGGGCTGCTGTCTTCGCTGATGCGGATGAGCGAGATGTCTTCGATGCTCTGGTCGAGGCCCGGCAGATCATCACCGTGCTGCATTTCCTGCATCGCCTGCTGCACGCTTTCCTGCTGCTGCAGGTAGGCGACCAGGTCGTCCGGATGCGCCAGCGCCACCGTGAAGGGCGTGGACAGGGCGAAGTCGGCCCATTGCAGCAGGTCCTCGCTGAAGGGATTGCCGATGACGAGCACGGGCGGCGCGCCCGGGGCATCGGGCTGCAGCAGCACGCAGTCGCGCTGGGCGCAATCGGTGTAGGGCAGCAGGGAAAAGGCGGGCAGGGCGGCCTGCAGTTCGGCCATCGTCCAGGCCGGGTAGCGGAACAGGGCGGCCAGCTGGCGCAAAAACACTTCGGGCGGCAGGGCCGCCGTTTCCTGCAGCACGGCCATCTGCGGGCGGCCCTGTTCCAGCGCACTGGCATGGGCGCGGCGCAGCATGGCCGCATCGAGCACGGCCCGTTCTTCGTCGCGCGCGTTCATGGCAGCACCTTCACGATAAGGTTCAAGACAAGCTCCCCGCCAGTTCAAAGATCGGCATGTACATCAGCACCACCACGCCGCCGATCACCACGCCGATGATGGTCATCAAGAGCGGCTCGAGCAGGCGCGAAGCCCAGTCCACCCAGCGGGCGAATTCCTCGTCGTGGAACTTGGCCGAGCGTTCCAGCATGTCGCCCAGGCGGCCCGTATTTTCTCCCACCTTCAGCAGCGATTGCGCCACCGGCGTGGCCATGCCGGCCTGTTCCAGCGCGGTGGAAAACGGCATGCCTTCCTGCACCGCGCGGCGCGCCTGCGCCAGCTGCTCCTGCTGCGCCGGCAGCAGCATGGGGCCGACCATGGCCAGCGCTTTATGCAGCGGGATGCCCGCGTGCAGCAGCAGGCTCAGGGCGCGGTAGAAGCGGGCCAGGCGGAATTCGGCCGCCTTCTCCGCCAGTACGGGCAGGCGCAAGAGGCGCAGCACCAGCGCCATGCGCATGGCGCGGTTGGCGACGCCGAAGACCACGGCGCCGACGGCGGCGGCCAGCGCGCCGGCGCACAGCAGCGGATGCGCGGCCAGGGTCTGGCCAAAACCGAGCAGCATTTGCGACATCCAGGGAATTTCGCGGCCCGAGCTTTCGTAGACGACGCTGAATTTGGGCACCACATAGCCGAGCAGGAACAGGGTCACCAGGCCGCCGACGACGAGCAGCATGCACGGGTAGATGGCGGCGGAAATGAGTTTTTTGCGGATGGCGTCGAACTGCAGCTGGTAGGCGACGAAGCGCGCCAGCGCCTCGGGCAGGTTGCCCGAGCGTTCGGCCGCGTGCACGGTGGCGATGTAAATGTCGGGGAAGATGTCGGGAAAACCGGCCAGGGTGTCGGAGAAGCTTTGCCCCTGCTGCAGGGTGAGCACGATGGCGGCCAGGGTGCTCCTCGCGCCCGGGCGCGTTTCCTTGTTGTGGAGGGTGGCCATGGCTTCGCCCAGGTTCAGGCCCGCTTCGAGCAGGGCCAGCAGCTCCTGGCTGAATTGCAGCAGGGGCAAGCCCTGTTTGCCGGGGCGCAGCGCGGCGCCCGCGTCCGGCGCGGCGTCGTCATCGACGGCCAGCACGCGCCAGCCGCGGCGCACGGCCGCACGGATCGCCTCGGCCTCGCTGGCGGCGTCGATGGCCAGCGCCTGGCTGCCCGCCGGGCCCTGCACCTGGAGGTGGAACTGCATGGCCGGCTCAGGCGAGCATGGTGGCAGGCGTAAAAATGGACAGGCTGGAATGGGGGAAAGCGCGTGCGGACAAGGTCGAAGTAGGCATCGGTCAGGAACCATCCAAAAAAGTTCAATTCGTCGCGGGTACCGGCAGCAGGCAAGATGCAATCACTGCCTCAGGGTAGACTGGAATTGCCAGGAAATCAATCGTGCTGTGCGGGCAAGCCTCGTTTCGATGGCTTGCCCGCATGTTCAGCCGCTTACTGGGTAACCAGGCTGACCTTGTCGATCACGAACGAGGTTTGCAGCGACGCGTCCTCGGTGGCGGCGAACGAGATCTGCACGGTCTGGCCCTTGTAGGCGATCAGGTCGAAAGTGCGGATCTGGTAGCCGGCCGCCTTGTTCACGTTCGAGTACGAGGCCAGGGTGCCCAGCACCGTGCCGGCGCTGTTCTTCACGGTGACGACCAGCTTGTCGTACAGGGTATTGCCCGTTTCCGCCGTGTCGATATGCAGCGCGAAGCTCAAGCTGGCGGACGTGGCGGCGGCCGGAATGGCCACGCTTTGCGTCAGCGATTCGCTGGCCGTGACGCCATTGCCGCCCAGCCAGGCGTACTGCGTGCCTTCGTACGCGGTTTGCCCCGTAAATGTGCCGATGGCGCCCGTGGTGCCGCTCCAGCCCGTGGCGCCGGCCTCGAAGCCGCCGTTCGTCACTCTTTCGGTGGCGCTGCTGGTGCCCACCGTCAAGGTGGCGTTGTTCGACGTGGCCGTCACGGCGGGCGACGAGGAATCCGTCACCGTGGCCTTGAAGACGGCGCCGCTGTCGGCCGCCACGGCCGTGAAGCTGTAGGCCGGCGACGTGGCGCCGCTGATCACGGCGCCGTTGCGGTACCACTTGTAGGTGTACGGCGCCGTGCCGCCACCCGCGCCCACGGCGAACGAGGCGGTGGCGCCCGGTGCGACGGTGATGCTGGCCGGCTGGCTGGTGATGGTTACCGCGCCGCCCGTCGTCGATTCATCGACGTCGGTACCCACGTTGATGGCCGCATACGCGCGCTTGACGGCGATCGATTCCGCGCTGCCCACGCCATACAGTTCCTCGGCTGCCTGCAGCACCTTGTTGCGCGCGTCGGCATAGTTGGTCGACGAGGTGAACTTGGTGGTGGCGGCCTTGAACCAGATGCGGTAAGCCTTGTCGCTGCCGATACCGGTCATGGCCAGCGGGCTTTTGTTCAGGTAGGAGCTGTAGTAGTCGCTGCTGGACGTGGAATTCGAGCCTTGCGACAGGAAGTAGAACATGCGGTTGTTCGGGCCGCTGCTGTAGTGGACGTCGAGGTTCTTGATGGTGCTGCTCCACGCATTCGGGCTGCTGCCATCCTTGCTCGGCTTGTACAGCCAGCGCAGCGGCTGGCCGTTCTTGGCGATCTCCTTGCCCGTCATCCAATCGTTGCCCGTGTTCGGAATCGTGGTGCCCGTGCCGCCGGCGCGCGCATACGCTTCCACCATCTCGCCGGCGATGTCCGAGCTCGATTCGTTCAAGCCGCCCGACTCCTGCGAGTAGATCAGGCCCGAGGTGGCGTCCGTGATGCCGTGACCCATCTCATGGCCGATCACGTCGATGGAGCCGAGGTTGTTGAACGCGCTGCCGCCGTCGCCGATGTACATGCATTTGCAGTTGCTGTCGTAATAGGCGTTGTCGTAGGCCGTGTTGACGTGGGCGGCGATGTGGGTGGCCGTGTTGTTGCCGTCCAGGCTGGACCAGCCCAGCACGTTCTTGTGCGTGTCGTAGGTGTTCATCAAGCCCCACATCGCATTGACGGCCGCCGTCTGACCGTTGGCGTTGGTGGTGCTGCCGCCGCTGATGTATTGCTGGCCGTCGCCCCAGGTATTGCTGGTGTTGCTGTACACGCTGCCCGAGGTGGTGCCGTGGTTGGCATTCGTGATGGCCATGCCGCCGAAGCTGCCGCCCGTGCCGCGGCTGGGGTCCTTCATGGTGTAGGTGCTGCCCGTGAGCGTGGTGTTGAGCGGCACCTGGCCGTTGTACTGGCTGTTGCCGATGCCGGCGACGGTTTTCAGGGCTTTCCATTGGCGCAGGATGCGGCCATCCCGGGCGCTGACGATGGTGTCGTAGTAGACGGGCTTGCTGCCGCTGATCATGCGCGTCTGCACCAGGTAGGCCAGCTCGTAGTGGTCGACCACGTCCTGCACGTCGAGGGCGTTCAGCGCGGCTTCCGATTTGTTCTCGGCGCCGGCCACGCGCACGGTTTTCATCACGGGATAGATCAGCAGCTGCGCATGCGGCGGCACATGGTCGACGGCCGGCACGCCGATGCTTTTTACGGCAGCGGCGATGGCGGCGGCGGCGCTGACGGCCGGCGTGGTGTCGATATCGGTGGTGGCGCTGCGGGTGACGGAATTGACGCCGCCGCTGCCGAGGCCGGACGCGCGGTCCGACACGGATTCGCTGACGATGTCGCCGGCGCTGTTGCTGACCACCACCGTCTCGGAACCGAAGACGGGCAAGCCCTTGTAGGTGTGCTGTACGCGGCTCACGCGCGTGCCGCTGACGCCCGGATGCTGGGCGCCGACGGCAAAGCCATGCTCGGTATTCAGACCGCGGCTGCGTGCCTGCGCGGCCAGCTTGTTGACCAGGCTGGCGGTCTCTTGTGGAGAAGCCAGGGCGACCGGCGCGGCCATCAGGGTCTGTGGCAGCGGGGTGGCGGCATCGGCCGTGGTGGCCATCAGCGGCAGGGCGGCGATGGATGCGGCAACTATCGTCAAACGTAAATTCATTTCTGCTCCATGGTATCGGTTAAGGAAATGGTGAATGAGCTGGCCGCGATGCCTGATGGCCACCCCGGCGCGCCTGGCGGTGGGCGGATAGCCTGCCGTTTTGTGGTGGCATGACGCCGGGTAGGGGGACACTAAACTTGTCGAGATCGCCATGTCAAAAAATTCAAGAAATGGGTCATCAGGCGATTTTTTGTTAAGAATTGAACATTTATCGGCATCGCATCGTTGGAAAGTTTGATCTACCACAAGCTGCAACTTTTGTTTTGGACTACTACCCCTATTGGCGCGCTCTGTTGGAAAAACACTGTTGCCTTTTCTAAATGTTGCGATCTACACTAGCTCTTCGCATTGCTCCCAGCGGAGCACGCGAAGACAAAAAAAGCGCACGCGGCAATGACCGCGTCCAGATACAGCGCATCGGGAAAAAAATCGGGAGTTTCACATGACGTCAGTTCTGTTTTCTGCTGTTGGTTTCAGCCATTTCCCCTCTGGAGCGGCACTCATGCTGCATCCGCCTTCCTAGCGGCCGCCAGCCGGCTCTTCCCCCGCGAGGGGATTCTTTTCTGTAAGTCCGACCGCGCCGCCCGGCGCGGCCGCTGGCGCAGTGCATCTTTTTTTCAGGAAGGGTTGCCGGCTCCTGGTGCGTGCACCGGAATCACCGGCCCGACGAACTATGCTTTCGATAGCGACCAAAGTGGAACAGATCGTGATGGAATCGGCCTTTCTCAGCGAGGGATTGGGCCGTGGCTTGCTCAACCTGTCGGAGCTGGCGCGCCAGCTGCAGCCGCAATTGCAGACCGACTTATGGAAACCGGTGGGGCAGGCCGCCGTGGTGATGGCGCTGCGCCGCCTGGCCGAGCGGATGCCGCAGCAGAAAAACGGCGAGATTGTGCTGGCGCACCGCGCGGGCGAACTGTCCACGCGCAGCGAATTGATGGTTGTTACCTACCGCTATTCCGACCAGACGTATGCCTGCCAGCGCCAGTTGCTGGCGCTGGCAGCGCCGCAGCGGGGCACATTCATCACCATTACGCGCGGCGTCAACGAGGTGATGGTGATCTGCAGCCGTTCGCTGCACGCGCTGGTGGAGGAGGTGTTCGGTGAAGAGCAGGAACTGGCGCGCCTGGAGCGGGTGACGGCCGTCACCCTGCACCTGGCGGCTGAAACCTGCTATACGCCGGGCGTGTATCACGCCATCCTCAAGCGCCTGGCCTGGGAGCGCATCAACCTGATCAACATCATTTGCACGTATACGGAACTGACCTTGCTGCTGGAAGCATCGCAGACGGGCGCGGCCTTTTCCGTATTGTCGAAAATCGTCGCGCAATGAAAAGGCTCTGTCCCCGTTAAGTAGGGGAAGTTCAGGAATCTTCCTGTATCCCTGCTGTCTGACTGTGCATCGCAGACAAACGGGAGCCTTTCATGCAGATAGCTCAATGGAAAACCTTCATCGCCCAGTTCGCCGTACTGAACCGTCGCCAGCGCCTGGCGGGCATCGCTCTGCTGCGAGGAAGCGCACCGCAGGGCGCTGCCGCGGCACTGATCGAAAGCGTGGCCCGGCAGCGGTTGCACTGTCCTGCCTGCAATAGCAGTCATGCTCACCTGCATGGCCATGCGCACGGACTGCAGCGCTACCGTTGCGTGCCGTGCGGCCGCACCTTCAATGCACTCACCGGCACGCCGCTGGCGCGCTTGCGCCATAAATCACTGTGGCTTGATTACGCCGATTGCCTGCTGGCATCAGATTCCGTGCGCAAGGCGGCGTTACAACTGGGCGTGCACCGCAACACCACCTTTCGCTGGCGCCACCGGTTTTTAAGCCTGGCCAAGACGGACCGGCCCCATTGCCTGCATGGCATCGCCGAAGCGGACGAGCTGTATGTGTTGGAGTCGGAAAAGGGATCGCGGCATCTGACCCGTCCGGCGCGCCGCCGTGGCGGTCATGCCCGCCGGCGTGGCATTTCCAATGAGCAGGTCTGCATCCTGGTGGCGCGCGACCGTACGGGACAAACCCTCGATTTCGTCACCGGAAAAGGGGCGCTGACGAAGGCGCAGGTGCGCCATTATTTATTGCCCATGATCGACAAGGACATTTTGCTGGTCACCGACGGCCACGCTGCCTATCGCGCCTTCGCGCGTGAAGCGGGCATCAGTCACCAGGCCGTCAATTTGCGCGCAGGCATCCGCGTGCAGGGCGCCGCGCATGTACAGAACGTCAATGCATATCACAGCCGCCTGCGGGCATGGCTACGCCCCTTTCACGGCGTGGCGACGCGCTACCTGCCGAATTACCTGGGCTGGCGCTGGATACTGGACGCCGGGCGCATCCGCTCCCCGGAAACATTATTGAAGGCAACGCTGGGAGCATTCCCACATCTGATGGTGACATAGCCAATGAAAAAGGCCCCGCTGCATCGCTGCAGCGGGGCGCTTGCCGGCAAGAACCGGTTTTATTTTTCCAGCTGCGTGCGCACGCGGGCGATCGCTTCGCGTACCTGGCGTGGCGCGGTGCCGCCCACGTGGTCGCGCGCGGCAACGGAGCCTTCCAGGGTCAGCACCTCGAATACGTCTTCGCCGGTCAGCGGCGAAAACGCGCGCAGCTGCTCCAAAGACAGGTCGGCCAGGTCGCAACCGGCGTCGACGCAGGCGCGCACGGCCAGGGCCACCGCTTCATGGGCGTCGCGGAACGGCAAGCCTTTCTTGACCAGATAGTCGGCCAGGTCGGTCGCCGTGGCGTAGCCTTGCAGGGCCGCCGCGCGCATCGCTTCCGGTTTCACCGTGATGCCGCCGGCCATGTCGGCGAAGATGCGCAGTGTGTCGATGACGGTATCGACGGTGTCGAACAGCGGTTCCTTGTCTTCCTGGTTGTCCTTGTTGTAGGCCAGCGGCTGGCCTTTCATCAGGGTCAAGAGGCCAATCAGGTGGCCGTAGACGCGGCCCGTCTTGCCACGCGCCAGTTCCGGCACGTCCGGGTTTTTCTTTTGCGGCATGATCGACGAGCCGGTGCAGAAGCGGTCGGCGATGTCGATGAAGCCGATGCGTGGGCTCATCCAGATCACCAGCTCTTCGGCCATGCGCGACACGTGCATCATCAGCACGGCGGAGGCGGCGCAAAATTCGATGGCGAAGTCGCGGTCCGAGACGGCGTCGAGCGAGTTGTGGCACACGTCGTCAAAGCCCAGCGTTTTTGCCACGCGCAGGCGGTCGATGGGGAAGGTGGTGCCGGCCAGGGCGGCGGCGCCCAGCGGCAGGCGGTTGACGCGCTTGCGGCAGTCGGCCATGCGCTCGGCGTCGCGGCCGAACATTTCGACATACGCCAGCATGTGGTGGCCGAAAGTGATCGGCTGGGCCACCTGCATGTGGGTGAAGCCCGGCATGATGGTGTCGGCATGCTGCTCGGCCAGGTCCGTCAGCGCGCTGCGCAACGTCGCCAGCAGGGCGCTGATGTCGTCGATGGCGGAACGCACGTACAGGCGGATGTCGGTGGCCACCTGGTCGTTGCGCGAACGGCCCGTGTGCAGGCGCTTGCCCGCATCGCCTACCAGTTCGGTCAGGCGTTTTTCGATATTCAGGTGGACATCTTCCAGGTCCAGCAGCCATTCGAACTGGCCGGCGGCGATTTCCTGCGAGATTTGCGCCATGCCGCGCTGGATTTCCGCGTAGTCGGCCGGGCTGATGATGGCTTGCGCATGCAGCATTTCCGCATGGGCCAGCGAACCTTCGATGTCGAACAGCGCCAGGCGCTTGTCAAAAAATACAGAAGCTGTGTAGCGCTTGACGAGGTCCGAGACCGGTTCGGAAAACCGGGCCGACCAGGCTTCGCCCTTTTTGGAGAATTGATCAGTCATGAAAGAAGTCCTTTAGTGTACGGCGATTATAAACAAGGTTGGCCGGCGGTAGGGCTTTTAGGGGCTTGCAGGGCGCTGAAATGGCCAGGAATGGGGCTGGCAAGCCTCAAATGCCACGGCGATGACCTGTTGTGCGTTTCATCCGGGCTTTTTGTATTCTGTCCCGCGAATCGTGCGTTTGGTCGCAATCCGATGGCAGTTCAGGGGCGATCGGCCTACAGTTCAATCATCGCAGCACACAACCAGCCACCCAAAGGACACCATCATGAACATCGCTAAAAACATGGAAGCCATCTTCGTTGCCATCATCGCCGTCGCCGCCGCCACCAGCCTGGCCACCGCTGCCGTGCCGAAGTTCCGCGCCGCGCCGGCCCCCATCGCCGCCAGCGCCGATCAAGCCACCATGCACACCGTGTACGTCAGCGCCAAGCGTTTGAGCGCCGAAGAAAAAGCTGCCCTGTAAGCGTGGCGATGGGATTGCAGGCAGTACAAGAAGCATCGGCAGCAAACAGCAACACCGCATCACGGACAGGCAGAACGGGCGGCGCCCCCGGTTCTATCGAGCCCTGGTGACAGCCGCAGCAAAAAGGCCGATGATCGTGTTTTTCAACGATAGCAGGGCCAGCGCGATGTCACATTTGATGATCAGCACCGACAAGGCGGAACTCGACGTTCCAGCCATTCACCATTTTCTCAGCACGCAATCGACATGGGCCATCGGCATCCCGTTGGCCACCGTACAGCGCGCGATCGACCATTCGCTCTGCTTTGGCGGCACGCTGGACGGCCGTCAGGTGGCGTTCGCCCGCGTGGTCACCGACTACGCCACGTTTGCCTATCTGGTCGACGTGTATGTGCTGGAAGAATACCGCGGCCGCGGCTACAGCCAGCGCCTGATGGAGGCCGTGACGGCGCATCCCGGCTTGCAGGGCCTGCGCCGTTTCATGCTGGCCACCAGCACGGCGCATGATTTGTATGCGCGCTACGGCTTTACGGCGCCGCTCAGGCCGGAGACGCTGATGGAGCGGTATGTGCCGGATATCTACCAGCGTTGATTGCCTGAGCAGCTGGACCGGCGCTCACTGCCAGTGCATCAGGCACGGCGGAATCAAGAGCAGCAGCGCCAGCACCAGGTAGATCAGCTGCAGCGGGATCATCCACTTGGCCCACGTGATCCAGGGCACGCGCGCCAGCGCCAGCACGCCGACGGTGATGCCGGACGTGGGGATCATCGGCGTGGTGAATTCGCCGAACTGGAAGGCCAGGATGGCCGTCTGGCGCGTCACGCCGACCAGGTCGGCCAGCGGCGCCATGATGGGCATGGTCAGCGCCGCCTGGCCGCTGCCCGAGTGGATGAAGAAGTTGATCACCGACTGCATGAAGAACATCTTTTGCGCGGCGAAGACGGGGCTCGACGAGGCCACCAGGGGCGTCAATGCATGCAGTATGGTGTCGATGATCTGCGCGTCGCGCGCCAGGATCATGGTGCCGCGCGCCAGCGCGATGACCAGCGCCACGCTGACCATGTCGCGCGCGCCCTGCACGAAGGAGGCGACCAGGCTGTCCATGTCGAGCCGGCCGACCAGGCCGACGATGATGGCCATCACCAGGAACAACGCGGCGATTTCATCGATGAACCAGTCGTACTTGACGACGCCGACGACCATCGTCAGCAAGGTCGCCATGAAGATCCACAGCACGGCGCGGTGCGTGCGCGTCATACCGGCAAAGCTGTCCAGGTCCATCGAATGTTCGCTGCGCTTTTCGATATCGAGCAGGTAGGTCGGGCTTTTTTCCGGATGGCGCTTGATGCGCGCCGCATACCACATCAAAAACACGATGCTGACGGCCGTGGCGATGGCCCACACGATCAGGCGGTAGCCGATGCCGGAAAAGATCGGCACGCCCGCGATGCCCTGCGCGATGCCGACGTTGAACGGATTTAAAAAGGCGGCGGAAAAGCCCACCTGCGAGCCGATGAAGGGTATCGACACGCCCGTGATGGTGTCGTAGCCCAGGGCCAGGGCCAGCGGCACGAAGATCAGGATGAAGGGAATCGCTTCCTCGTTCATGCCGAAGGTGGCGCCGCCCAGCGAAAACATGGTGAAAAAGACGGGGATGATGGCGGCGCGCACGAAGCGCGAACTGGTATGGGCCTTGGCGATGGCCTTGATCAGCGAATCGAAGGCTTCCGTTTTTTGCAGCACGGCGAAGGCGCCGCCGACGATCAGCACGAAGCCGATGATCAGGCTGGCGTCGACGAAGCCCTTGATGGGCGCCATCATCAGCGCGGCCAGGCCCTGCGGCTTGTTGGCTACGTAATGAAACGTGCCGGGGATGATCAGCTGCTTGCCGTTGACCAGCTGGGTGTCGAATTTCCCGCCCGGTACCAGCCAGGTCGCCAGGGCGATCATAGCCAGGATGGCGCACAGCAGGACGAAGGTATTGGGGAGCTTGAATGTTCTCATGGCGCTTTTTTGTGACATCTATTGGCTCAGCAGGCTGCCGCCGCGGAAGGCGATGCTGCCTGCGACCTTGCCGACGTTCATGCCGCGCAGGACGTGGCGGTGGGCGCTGCGCGCAAAAAAGACGCCGGCGACGGTGCAGCGCAAGGTTGTCGTCTCGCCGCTGACGGGGTCGATCAGGTCGGCCACCGCGTCGCCGGCGGCCAATACGTCGCCCATTTCCCGCAGGTAGACCAGCACGCCGTGATGCGGCGCGAGAATCGGTTCCACGCCCGCCAGCGGCGTTGGCGTACATTGCGGCGCGGGCAGGTCGTCGCCGGCGCCGGCGATGTCCAGCACGCCCTCGATGGCGAGAAAGCGCAGCAGGGCGGCGGCGTCGCGTTCGGCCAGGGCGTAGCTCACCTCCACCTCGCCGCGCAGTTCGACGGTGGTCGACAGGCAGGCGGCGGGAATCGGATAGCGGCCGCCGAAGTGCGCGTCGAGATCCCACCACAAGCGGCTGCAGGCTTCGTCGAACGGCTCTTCGCCTGCCGCCAGTTCCAGCAGCACGGCGCGCGCACCCAGGAGCGCGGACAGGGGCGCGATCTGTGCCGCCAGCGGCGTGCCCGTATAGATGTGCAGGGCTGCCTCGTTATCGCAATGCAGGTCGAGCACGATGTCGGCGTCGATGGCCATGCCCAGCAGGGTTTTCTTCAGCGTCTCCGCATCCGTGCCCGGCCGCCAGGCGGCGACGGCGGCGCGCGCGTGCTCGCGTATCAGCGCCACGTTGGCTTGCGCATCCTGCCCCAGCTGGCCATCGAGCGTGGTTTTCAATTCATCAGCCACGTGGCGGTAGGCGCGGTTGAAGTTGATGCCGGTGGTCAGGTCGAAACGGCCGAACGGCGCGCCATGGATGGCTTGCGCCAGGCCGATCGGGTTGGCGGCCGGTACCAGGATGATTTCGCCGTGCACCTTGCCGGCCGCTTCCAGCGCCAGCAGTTCGCGGCGCAAAAATTGCGACACCAGCATGCCCGGTACCTCGTCCGCGTGCAGGGCCGCCTGGATGTAGACCTTCTTGCCGCTGCGGCTGGTGGCGGCCGCGGTGCCGAAGTGGAAGCTGCTCAATTGGCATGACATGCTGGCGTGCGCGGTGGAGATGGAATGCTGCTGTACTTGCATGGTGGGCGCCCCGAAAAGGTGCATGGTTGATGGATTCCGGTCGATTATGTAGCAATATTTTCACGAAGTAAATCAATGAAAATCCTTTTACAAATATTTGTTGAGTTTTCTTTTTGATATGAGTACAGTAAGTTCCAGCGACCCGATTTCCCCCTCCGCCAGTGATCAGCAGTGCCCAAGAATACAGGCCGCCAGTGATATGAGAGCATCCGCCAGTCCTGCCAGAAGCAGCGCCCCCACGCCACTTGCCACCTCGCTGGCGTCGCCCGATGCCGCCTTCGCGCAATCGCCGCTGGGGCAGGCGCTGATGCACGTGCTGGCCGGCGGCTCGGCTTCGCAGCGGCAGATCGCCGATTACCTGCTGCGCAACCAGATGCGCGTGACGGCGCTGGGCATCGAGGAACTGGCCGACAGCTGCCAGGTATCGACGGCCACCATCAGTCGCTTCGCGCGCGATATCGGTCAGAAGAATTACTCGGCCATGCGCGGCGCCATGGCCGAAACCCTGCAATCGCTGCTGCAGCCGGTCGACAAACTGCGCCGCACGATAGAACGGCGCGCGCGCGCCACCTCGCCCATCACGGAAAGCCTGGAATATGCGGCCGCGAACATCGCCGCCACGTCCGATGCCCTGTCGCCGCCCGCCATGCTGGCCGTGGTGCGCCGCCTGACGCGCGCCAAGGTCGTGTACGTGATGGGTTTCGGCCTGTCGGCCAACCTGGCGGGCATGCTGGTGCAGCATCTGCAGCCGTTTTGCCCGCACGTGGTGGAAGTGGTGGGCATCGGCGGCTCGGAAGTGGCAGCCGGTCACCTGGTCAACCTGACGGCGCAGGACGTGCTCGTGGTGATCTCGTTCCCCCGCTACACGCTCGACTGCATCGGCCTGGCCAGCTTTGCGCGCGACCGCGGCGCCTGCATCGTGGCGCTTACCGACTCGCCCGCGTCGCCCCTGGCCGAACTGGCCGACCACGCGCTGTATGCGCAAAGCACGCATCCCGTCCTGCCCAGCAGCGCCAGCACGGCGCTGGCGATGATCGAGGCGCTGGCCGTGGCGCTGATGGTATCGAACAGGAAGAACGTAGAAAAAGCGGCCCGCTTGAGCGAAGTCATCTCCGCCTATCTGTATGGCGGCGAACATGGCGTGCAAGGCGCGCGGAAAACAGCTTCAAAGCAACGCAAGGCAGTCCCAAAATCATTATAAAAATCAGGCATCAACATCCGGGGAGAATGACAATGCAGATGAAAAAACAGGACGGCGGCTCCTTGCCGCGCGAATCGGTGCTGGCGCAAGGCGTGCGGCTGGCGCTGGGGGCCCTGAGCGTGTCGGCGGCGCTGGGCATGCTGGCCGGCGGCGCGCAGGCGCAAGAGCAGGGGCCGGATGTGGAGCCGGCGCCGAAAAAAATGCAGCGCGTGGAAATCACGGGGTCGGCCATCAAGCGGCTGGAGTCGGAGACGGCGCTGCCCGTGCAGATCATCACGCGGGCCGAGATCGAAAAGGCGGGCGTGACGACGGCGGCCGAGCTGATGGCGCGCGTGTCGGCCAACGTGGGCGGCCTGACCGATGGCGTCAGCATCAACGTGGGCGGCGACCAGCGCGGCTTCAACAGCGCCAATCTGCGCGGCGTGGGCACCTCGTCGACCCTGGTGCTGCTCAATGGCCGGCGCATGGCCAACTTTGCCTCGCCCGGCGACGATGCGGGCGTGGACCTCAATAACATTCCCGCCGCCGCCCTGCAGCGTGTGGAAGTGCTGCTCGACGGCGCCTCGGCCCTGTACGGCACGGACGCCATCGGCGGCGTCATCAATTTTATTACGCGCAAGGATTACCAGGGCGTGGAGCTGAACGCCTACGGCAGCGGCACGCAGGAAGGCGGCGCCGGCAAGCGCACGGCCAGCATCACGGCCGGCACGGGCGACCTGGCCACGGATGGCTACAATATCTTTGCCGTGGTCGACCTGCAAAAAACCGACCGTCTGAGCACCTCGCAGCGCAAGTTCATTCCGCACCTGCAGGTGCCGGAACGCCTCGGCCATTTGCTGTCCAGTTACACCAGTCCGGCAAATATCCGCCTCTCCAGCGACCAGCGCGACTACCTGCAGGAGCAGGGCTTCCTGCTCAATGGCCAGCCGATCACGAATCGCCTGATTAATCTGTCGATTCCGGGCTGCAGCGGACCGGCCAATGTGTACCTGCCTGCCGGCACGGGCGGCGTCGATGCGTGTACCTATAACTACATGGGCGACACCGAGCTGTATCCGAAAACGGACAAGCAGAACCTGCTCACACGCGGCGTGCTGAAACTGAATAACGATCACCAATTGTATGCGGAGGTGGCGCTGAGCCGCTCGCGCAGCTATTACGTGGGATCGACAGCGCGGCCGGATGGCGAAATCGACGCCAGCATGGTGCCGCAGCTGAACGCTGCCGGGTTGACCGGCACGCTGGCCCTGCGCATCCGCCTGAACGAAGCGGGCATGCGCACCAGCGAATTGACCAGCGAAAGCCAGCGTTACGTGGTGGGCGCCACCGGCACCGTGGGCGGCTGGGATTACGACGTGGGCTTGAATCACAGTGTCAATGTGGTCAGGGACAAGGACACGCACGGCTACCTCCTGGCAGACCAGCTACAAAAGGGCATCACGGATGGCACCATCAATCCCTTCGGCCCCTCCAGTGCGGCGGGCAAGGCGCTGCTCGAGAGCATCCAGGTCAACGACGAAGTGCGGCACGCGCGCGGCGTCATGGATGCGCTCGATTTCAAGGTGTCGCGTGCCTTGATGTCCATGGGCGGCGGCGACATGGCGTTGGCGGTGGGCGGCGAAGTGCGGCGCGAGCGCACGGATTTCCGGCCATCCGCATTGCTAATGAGCGGTAACATCACCAACGATGACGCGCCCGAAGGCGGCGTGGCCACCAGCGACAGCCGCAACGTGCAGGCCATCTATAGTGAATTGCTATTGCCGTTTAGCAAGCAATGGCAGGCGCAGCTGTCCGGCCGCTATGACCATTACCAGCAAGTGGGCGGCGCCCTCAGTCCGAAGATCGGCCTGACCTACATGCCCAGCAAGGAGGTGCTGCTGCGCGCCTCGGCTGGCAAGGGCTTCCGCGCGCCGTCGATGTCGGACCTGCATCGGCCCACTGTCTACAGCCAGACGGCGACCCTGCCTGATCCCGTGTACTGCGAAGCCGAGAACAACGACTACTCCGTCTGCGCCGACAACTGGCGTACGCGCCGCTACAGCAACGACAAGCTGAAACCGGAGCGCAGCCGCCAGTTCACGGCCGGCGTGGTGCTCGAGCCCGGCCAGCACTGGACCTTCAGTGCCGACTACTGGAACATCAGGCGCACGGATTTGATCAGCGAAATCGGCGATGACATCATCCTGTCCAACCTGTCCAAGTACGGCAATCTCGTACACCGCGACGAAGACAATGGAATCCGCTACATCGAGCTGCGCAAGGAAAACCGCGGTGCGCAAAAAGCCTCGGGCATCGATATCACGGCCGACCTGCATGGCGTGAAAACGGCGTGGGGACGCTTTGGCGGACATCTGAGCGGCACCTATGTGCTCGGCTCAAAAATCCAGACCAGCCCTGGCGATGTCTTCATCAGCAATCTGAACAAGTTTGTCACGGACGGCGTGGTGCAGCGCTGGCGCCATACGATCACCCTCGACTGGGACAATGGCCCGTATTCGGCCAGCCTGTCGAATACGTATTCGAGCGGCTACGATGACCAGAACTCGGCCATCAACACGGACGACGGCAGCGTGGTCAAGCCGAACCGGGTGAAGGCCTACACGCTGTGGGACATGTCGGGCGCGTATGCGGTCAGCCAGCAGTTCAAGCTGCGCGCCGGCATACAGAATCTGTTCAATACCAGTCCGCCATACTCAAACCAGGCCTACTATTTCCTCTCCGGCTATGACCCGACCTACGCGGACCCGCGCGGCCGACGCTTCTACGCCAGCGCCAATTACAGCTTCAAGTAAGCAGTTTTACATAGAAGCGTGGAGATAGCGCAACAACGCTGTCATATGCGGCAAGTAGTATCGTAGTTCGATGCAGTTGGGTGGCAGGCAGCAGTTTTGGCAGCAAGGGCGCGCGCCGGTATCAACAAGTGCGCGCCCCTTTCCTTGTATTCGAAAGGCATCATGAAATTATTCTCAAGCCGGTACCACACCTTTTGCGCCGCGCTGCTGTTCGCGCTGGCATTGTGCAGCTTCCATGCCGTGGCGGCGCCCGGCGGCAGCGCCATCGGCAGCGCGCCGCAGGGCACGCTCGTCATCATCGGCGGCGGCCTGCGCGCCGACAATGCCGAAGTGTGGCAGCGCATCGTCAAGTTGTCGGGCGGTCCGGGCGCGCGCATCGCCGTGCTGGCCTCGGCCGCGATGAACCCGGAAAAATCGGGTGAAAGCATCATCAGGAAGCTCAATCAATATGGTGCGGACGCCTTTTTCGTGCCGCTGGCCGTCAAGCTGGCCAATCGCGATTACCGCAAGGCGGCCGAAGATCCGGCCATCGTCACGCAGATCAAGTCGGCCACCGGCATCTATTTTGCCGGCGGCGACCAGGGGCGCATCACGCAAGCGTTGCTGCGCCCGGACGGCAGCCGCACGGCCGCGCTGGAAGCCATCTGGTCGGTCTACCGCAACGGCGGCGTGATCGCCGGCTCCAGTGCCGGCGCGGCCATCATGAGCACCACCATGTTCTACGATGCCAAACCCGTGCTCGACATGCTCAAGATGGGCGTCACGGATGGCCGCGAGATCGCGCCCGGACTGGGCTTCATCGGCAGCGACGTTTTTGTGGACCAGCATCTGCTGGTGCGCGGGCGCTTTGCGCGCATGATTCCCGTGATGCTGAAAAAAGGCTATCACCTGGGACTGGGTATCGATGAAAACAGCGCCATGGTGGTCGACGCCATGCGCGACGTGGAAGTGATCGGCTACAGCGGCGCCCTGCTGATCGACCTGTCGGGCGCCATCAGCGACCGCGGCGTGAAAAATTTCAATATCAGCAATGCTGCCATCAGCTATCTGGACCGGGGCGACAAATTCAACCTCGTCACGCGCGTGTTTACGCCCTCGCCGGACAAGGCCGACAACAAGCTCGATCCGAACCAGCCCGACATGCGCGAACCCGTGTTTACCAACGATATCCTCGGCAACAACGCCGTGCTCGACCTGATGGGCAACCTGATCGACAACGCGCAGCAGGAAGCCATCGGCATCGCCTTCGGCAACCCGCGCGACCCGTACCCGGAGCTGGGCTTCGAGTTCCGCTTCAGTAAAACGGTCAACAGCGTCGGCTACAGCTCGACCGAGGCGGAAGCGTATTCGGTGCTCAAGCTGCGCCTCGACATCCGCCCCATCCAGCTGCGCCAGCCGCTGTACCGCTACAAGTAGCTTGCACTGGCGCGCCGCCAGCGCGGCCACGCGGCGATCGTCAGGGCCCGCAGCAGCCATTCGACGGGGCCATAGGCGTGGCCGCGCAGCCACCAGCGGCTCAGGGGCAGCTGCAGGCTGAAGATGATGAGGGCCAGCGCCAGTGCGCCGAGCGGCGAGACGCTGCCCATCAAGCGTGCGCCATACGCGAGGAACAGCCAGGCGCAGACGGCTGACTGCAGCAGGTAGTTCGACAGGGCCATGCGGCCCGTATCGGCCAGCAGCGCAAACAGCGTGCCGTCGCGCAGCCGTTCGAACAGGGTCAGCGCGCATGCCAGGTAGGCGCCCGCCAGCAGCGGCGCGCTCGCCAGGCCCACGGCCAGTCCCGCCACCTGCCATGCCTGGCTCTCGCCATACACGGAGGTCCACGCATATACGGCGGCGCCGGGCAGGCCTGCCAGCGCGCCGGCCCACAGCAGGCGGCGGCGCAGCGGCAGATAGTCGGCCGCGTGCAGCAGCATCTCGCGCTTGCCGGCGGCCAGGCCGCACAGGAACATGGCCAGCGCGCACGGTGCCTGCACCAGCAGCAGGACGATCCAGATGTCGCTCAGTTCGCGCAAGTGCTGACTGACGACGGCGGCCGGCGTGGCGCGGTAGGCGGCCAGCGCCGTTGCCGCCTTTTGCGCCATCGCCACGGCGTTGTCCGCCGCGTCGCCCGCCGGCTGCAGGCTTTGCAGCCAGGCCATGCCTGCCCAGAACGCGGCGCAGACGGTGACGAGCACCAGGGCCAGGCACAGTGCCTGGCGTTCGCCGCAACGGTGCAGCGCCAGCAGCACGATGCCCAGCACGGCGTAGGTGGTCAGTATGTCGCCATGAAAAAGGAACACGGCATGCAGGGCGCCGATCAGCCACAGGCCCGCCTGCCGGCGCAGCATGCGCGGCACGAACGGCGCATCGGCGCGCGCGGCCGCCTGCATCTGCAAGGTGAAGCTGTAGCCGAACAGGAAGGAAAACAGCAGGTAGAACTTGGTCTCGAACAGCAGCGCGACAAGAAAATGCGTAGCGTGGTCGACGCCGCCGTGAAAGGCGGGATCGGTCATGCCCAGACCGAACCAGGGCGTGGCGAAGGCGCCGATATTGACGGCCAAAATGCCGAACAGGGCGCAGCCGCGCAGGGCGTCGACGTCGGCAATGCGCGCGGGCGGGGTTGGCATGGCGGCGCTCATGCCAGGGCAGGGCGCAGGAAGCGCGCCAGCAGCAGGTGCAAACTGGCGCGCTGCGCCAGCGGTGCATAATCGGGATCGACGGCGACCCGGTTGAAGATGCCGTCGATCAGCGCGGCGATCCAGCCAGCCGTTTGCGCGGCGTCCAGCGCGGCGTCGATCTGGCCTGCCGCCGCCGCCTCTGCCAGCAAGGTTTGCAGGCCGCCGCGCAGGCTGGCGTCGTTGCGCGCCACCCTGGCCGCGATGTCCGTGTCGCGCATCGCCTCGGCGGCAATGTCCAGCGCCAGTCCCGCAAAGTCCCCGTCGGCCGCCAGCGCCAGCACCAGGTCCATGAAGTCGAGCAGGGCGCCGTACGCATCGGCGCTGCCTTGCACGCCGGCGAAATAGGCGGCCGTCTCGCTGCCTTCCTGGTCGACGATGGCGGCGATGATGGCTTGCTTGGTGGGGAAATAGTGAAACAGGTTGCCAGGACTCATGCCCGCCTGCGCGCAGATGGCGGCGGTGCTGGTCTGGTGAAAGCCCTTGCGCGCGAAGCAGTGGCGCGCGGCGGCGAGAATGGCGTCGCGGCGGGCCGCGTGTTTATCGGGATCGATGGTGCGCATGGTGGTTGGCTGTCCTTTTGTTTAATCGACTAGTCAGTCTAATATAAATGGATTGCGCGGCGCGGTCAAGCGGGGCGTGAAATGGATGCTTTGCAGTGCCGATTCCTGTCGCTACAATGTGCCGCACCGGATTTTTCCATGCCCGCCGCTGGCGCCGCTGTTTGTTCGGAAAACCGCTTCTTTTACCCGTTTTTCTACCGTGTTAGGAATGAGATGCAGCAGACCCCGATTCGATCCTTCCTGTGCGCGCTGGCGCTGGCCGCCGGCATCGTCCCTGCCGCGCAAGCGGCCAATGCTGCCCAGCCGGCCACCATGCGCCTCGATTACCAGCACAGCGGCAATGCGCTGGGCGAGCACTATGCGGTCGAACGCGTGCTGGTCGAGCCCCTGCCATGGGCCGGTAACCTGGCGCGTCCCATCGACGACAGCAACCGCGGCAACAATATGCTGGAAGTGGTCGACATCAAGTCGGGCAAGGTGCTGTACTCGCGCGGCTTTTCCACCATCTTCGGCGAGTGGGCCAGCACCGACGAAGCGAAAACCACCACGCGCGCGTTTCAGGAATCCGTGCGCTTCCCGCAGCCCGAGCACCCCGTGCGCGTGCGCATCCTCAAGCGCGACGAGCGTGGCCTGTTTTCCATTGTGTGGAGCACCGACGTCGATCCTGCCGCGCAGGACGTGATCCGCAAGCAGCCGCCGGCGCCCGTCAAGCCGATCCCGATCCGTGTCGAAGGCCCCTCGTCCGAGAAGGTCGATCTCCTGATCATGGGCGATGGCTACACGGCCGCCGAAATGGGCAAGTTCGAAGCGACGGCGCGCAAATTGGCCGAGCACCTGTTTACCGTCTCGCCGTTTCGCGAGCGGGCCAAAGATTTCAACGTCTGGGCCATGGCCGCGCCGACGCCGGAATCGGGCGTGTCGCGCCCATCGACGGGCGTGCATCACGCCTCGCCGCTGGGCACGCGCTACGACATCTTCGGCAGCGAGCGCTATGTGCTGACGACGGACAACCGCGCATTGCGCGACCTGGCGCAGTACGCGCCGTACGAATTCATCGAAATCCTCGTCAATAACGATACCTACGGCGGTGGCGGCATCTTCGGCCAGTTCAGCACGGCGGCAGCGAACAACGACTGGGCCAACTACCTGTTCGTGCATGAATTCGGCCACCATTTCGCCGGCCTGGCCGACGAGTACTACACTTCGCCTGTGGCCTACCAGTCGAACGGTGAGCGCCAGGAGCCGTGGGAGCCGAACGCCACGGCGCTGCGCGATCCGTCCAAGCTGAAATGGAAGAGCCACGTCAAGGCCGGCACGCCGCTGCCGACACCCTGGCCGAAGGAAGCGTACGACAGCCATGCGCGTGAATACCAGAAGCAGCGCGCCGCCCTGCGCGCGGCCAACCGCCCGGAAAGCGAGATGAGCGGCTTGTTCAAGGCCGACCTGGCATACACGCAGCAGCTGTTCTCGAAGGCGCCGCAGCGCCATGCGGTGGGCGCCTTCGAAGGCGCGAACTATGAATCGTCCGGCTATTACCGGCCCGAGATGCAGTGCATCATGTTCGACCGCAGCGAGACCTTCTGTTCCGTATGCCAGGATGGCATCAGCACCATCATCGACCTGTATTCGCGTCCCGCCACGGTGCCGGGAAAATAATGCCGTTCATATCGTTGGAATAAGCATGGTGGGCCATGTTGCATCGCAATAGCATGGCCCCCCGTTTCACCGTTCCCCGCCTTGCGCCGCGCGCCACGGCGCCGCGTAGTTTGTTTTTCAGGCAATTCCCCCTTCTTTTGCTCGGCCGCCTTTCTGTGCGCCAGCCCCGCGATATTATCAAATAAGCACCGCGATTCGATTGCTTGTCAATTAGTTCATTTAAATAATATTGATGTAGAATTTGATGTATATCAATGTTGCATCGCCGCAATCGCACTTATAGTTGACCTAGCTCAAAAACGATAAGCATGCGGACCGGACTCATCGCGAATCACGTATCTAAATGCTGTAGAGTAATTTTCGCCCTGTACCAGTTCCCCGAGAATGCACTGGTGCCGGCCTCGAATTTCAGTGACGGAAGCCGATTCATGAAGATGCAGACCCCCGCGCCTGACGCGTGCAATACCCTCCATCCCCACACACCGATTGCCTTGCCGTATGCGCGCGCCGGCGGCGTGACCCTGGCCATGAGCGCGGCCGCCACGCGTGCCGGCGCGGTGCGCTGCGTGCAGGCGGCCACGCCGTGGCCCGCCTTGCGTCCGGTCCAGGCATGACGGCCGGCTTGCACCCGCACTTGCCTTTGCAGGGCAAGCGTGGGCTGGTGGTGGGCATCGCCAATGCGCAAAGCATCGCCTGGGGCTGCGCCAGCGCGCTGCGCGCGGCCGGTGCCGAACTGGCCGTGACCTGGCTTAATGACAAGGCCAGAGCGCACGTGGAGCCGCTGGCGCAGCAAGTGCAGGCGGCCATCATGGCGCCGCTCGACGTGGCCGTGCCGGGTCAATTGGAGGCGCTGTTCGCGCAGATCGGACGGCAGTGGGGCGCCATCGATTTCGTCGTCCATTCCATTGCCTACGCGCCGAAACAGGATTTGCATGGCAGGGTCACGGACAGTTCGGCCGACGGTTTCGCGCAGGCCATGGATGTCTCCTGCCATTCCTTCATGCGCATGGCGAAGCTGGCCGAACCCCTGATGCGGGACGGCGGCAGCCTGATGACCATGAGCTACCTGGGCGCCGAGGAAGTCATCGCCGACTACGGCCTGATGGGGCCCGTAAAGGCGGCGCTGGAAGCGTCGGTGCGCTACCTGGCCGCCGAACTGGGGCCGCAAGGCATCCGCGTCAACGCCATTTCGCCGGGCCCACTGGAGACGCGGGCCGCTTCCGGCATCGCCCATTTCGACCGCCTGATGGCCGATGCCATCGAACGCTCGCCCATGCGCCGCCTGGCCACCATCGAGGACGTGGGCGCGCTGTGCGCCTTCCTCGCCGGCGACGGCGCGCGCGCCATCACGGGCGGCACCCTGTATGTCGATGGCGGCTACAACATTCTGAATTGACTGGAAGAAGATGACCATGGCTGTTTCTACTTTGTCCAACCGCGCCAGGACGGCCGCGCTGGCCACCGCGCTGGCCCTGGCCGGCTGCGCCTCGCTGGCGCCGCCGTACGCGCCGCCGCCGCTGCCCGTGGCGGCGCAGTATCCGGAAGCCGATCCGGCCGGCGCGCAGGCGCCCGACGTCGCCTGGCAAGCCTACTTTGCCGACCCGCGCCTGCAGGCGCTCATTGCGCAGGCGCTGGCCGGCAACCGCGACATCCGCATCGCCGCCCTGCGCGTGGAAGAAGCGCGCGCCGCGTATGGCATCCAGCGCGCGGAGCAATTCCCCACCATCGCGCTGGGCGCCTCCGGCAGCCGCGCGCGCGTGCCAGACGACCTGAGTCCGACGGGCCGCGCCATGACGAGCGCGCAGTACCAGGCGGGCTTGAACGTGAGCGCCTGGGAACTCGATTTCTGGGGCAGGGTGCGCAGCCTGAAGGACAGCGCGCTGCAAACCCTGCTGGCCAGCGACGAGGCGCGCCGCGCCGTCGGCGTGGCCCTGGTGGCGCAGGTGGCCAATGGCTACCTGGGCTTGCGCGAACTCGACGAGCGCGTGGAACTGGCGCGCGCCACGGTCGACAGCCGCGCCGAATCGCTGCGCATCTTCACGCGCCGCTTCGAGGTGGGGTCGATTTCCAAGCTGGACCTGACGCAGGTGGAAACCCTGCTCAGCCAGGCCCTGTCGCTGTCGGCCCAGCTGGAGCAGGCGCGCGCCGTGCAGGCGCATGCGCTGGCCCAGCTGGTGGGCGGTCCCGTCGACCTGACGCCAGTGGCTGGCGAGATGCGCCGCTTCGACGACTCCAGCGTGCTGCAGCCGCTGCATGCGGGCCTGCCTTCGGCCTTGCTCACGCAGCGTCCCGACCTGATCGCGGCCGAGCACCAGCTGCGGGCCGCGCAAGCCAATATCGGCGCCGCGCGCGCCGCCTTCTTCCCCGCCATTTCGCTGACGGCGGCTTATGGCACGGCCAGCGCGGAATTGAGCGGCCTGTTCGACTCGGGCAGCGGCGCCTGGAATTTCGCGCCGCGCCTGGTGCTGCCGATCTTTGACGCGGGCCGCATCCGCGCCAATATGGATCTGGCCGAGGTACGCCGCGACGTGGCCGTGGCCAATTATGAAAAGAGCGTGCAGGGCGCCTTCCGCGAAGTGGCCGACGCGCTGTCGAACCGGCGCTGGCTGGCGCTGCAGGTCGATATCGGCAAGACCACCTTGGCCGCGCAGAGCGAACGCGCGCGCCTGGCCAAGCTGCGCTACGACAATGGCGCCGCGCCCTACCTGGAAGTGCTCGATGCACAGCGCGACCTGCTGACGGTCGAGCAGCAGCTGGTGCAGACGCGCCGCGCGCTGCTGTCCAGCCAGGTCAGCCTGTACGCGGCCCTGGGCGGCGGCGCACCCGCACCCGCCGCCGCTTCCACTCACTAATTTGATCGCCCCGATACCATGAATGCTCAACTGAAGAAAAAACTCATCCCCGCGGCGCTCGTCGTGGCCGTGCTCGTGCTGGGCTACGTGGCCTGGCAAAAAATGCGCCCCACGGGCCCTGGCGAAGGTTTTGTCAGCGGCAATGGCCGCATCGAAGCGACGGAAGTCGACGTCGCCACCAAGCTGGCCGGCCGGGTCAAGGAGATCCTCGTGCGCGAGGGCGACTTCGTCAAGGCGGGCCAGCCGCTGGCCACCATGCAGGTCGACTCGCTGACGGCCCAGCGCGACGAGGCGCGCGCGCGCCAGCAGCAGGCGTCCGATGCCGTGGTCGGCGCGCAGGCGCAGGTGGCCGTGCGCGAAAGCGACAAGGCGGCCGCGCTGGCCATGGTGGCGCAGCGCGAAAGCGAACTCGATGCGGCCAAGCGCCGCCTGGCCCGTTCCGAAACCCTGTCGAAGGAAGGCGCTTCCTCGGTGCAGGAACTCGACGACGACCGCGCCCGCGTGCGCAGCGTGGCCGCCGCCCTGAATGCGGCCAAGGCGCAGGTGACGGCGGCGCAGGCGGCCATCGATGCGGCAAAAGCGCAGGTGGTCGGTTCGCGTTCCGCCGTCGTAGCCGCCGAGGCGACCACGGCGCGCATCGATTCCGACCTGGCCGATGGCCAGCTGACGGCGCCGCGCGACGGCCGCGTGCAATACCTGGTGGCGCAACAGGGCGAAGTATTGGCCGGCGGCGGCAAGGTGCTCAACTTGGTCGACCTGTCGGACGTCTACATGACCTTCTTCCTGCCCGAGACGGCGGCCGGCAAGGTGGCGATGGGTGGCGAGGTGCGCCTCATCCTCGACGCGGCGCCCAATTACGTGATTCCCGCGACGATTTCGTTTGTCGCCGCCAGCGCGCAGTTCACGCCGAAGACGGTGGAAACGGCCAGCGAGCGCCAGAAGCTGATGTTCCGCGTGAAGGCGCAGATCAGCCGCGAGCTGCTGCAAAAGCACCTGGCCCTGGTCAAAGTGGGTTTGCCCGGCGTGGCCTGGGTGCGCCTCGATGCGAAGCAGCCCTGGCCCGCTGAACTGACGGCGAAGGTTCCGCAGTGAGCATGGACGTGACTTCCTTTGTCGTCAGCATCAAGGGCGTCAGCCAGCATTACGGCAAGACGGTGGCGCTCGACGGCATCGACCTCGACGTGCCGGCCGGCCGCATGGTGGGGCTGATCGGCCCCGATGGCGTGGGCAAATCGAGCCTGCTGTCGCTGGTGGCCGGCGCGCGCGCCGTGCAGCAGGGCAGCGTGATGGCGCTGGGCGGCGACATGCGCGATGCGCGCCACCGCGACGATGTCTGCCCGCGCATCGCCTACATGCCGCAAGGCCTGGGCAAGAATCTGTATCCGACCCTGTCGGTCGAGGAAAACCTGCAGTTTTTCGCGCGCCTGTTCGGCCATGACGCGGCCGAGCGCCGTCGCCGCATCGACCAGCTGACCCGCAGCACGGGCTTGCAGCCCTTCCTCGCGCGCCCGGCGGGCAAGCTGTCGGGCGGCATGAAGCAGAAGCTGGGCCTGTGCTGCGCCCTGATCCACGATCCCGACCTGCTCATTCTCGATGAGCCGACCACCGGCGTCGATCCCCTGGCGCGCGCCCAGTTCTGGGACCTGATCGCCGGCATCCGCGTGCAGCGCCCGCAGATGAGCGTGATGGTGGCCACCGCCTACATGGACGAGGCGCAGCGCTTCGACTGGTTAGTCGCCATGGATGACGGCAAGGTGCTCGATACGGGCACGCCGGCCGAACTGCTGGCGCGCACCGAAAGCGGCAACCTGGAAGCGGCCTTCATCAAGCTGCTGCCCGAAGCCAAGCGCGCCGGCCACCAGCCCGTCGTGATCACGCCGCTGGACGCCGCCAGCGCGCAGGACGTCGCCATCGAGGCCAAAGACCTGACCATGCGCTTCGGCGATTTTACCGCCGTCGACCATGTGAATTTTCGCATCGGCCGCGGCGAGATCTTCGGTTTTCTCGGTTCGAACGGCTGCGGCAAGTCGACCACCATGAAGATGCTCACGGGTCTGCTGCCGGCCACGGAAGGCAAGGCCTGGCTGTTCGGCAAGGAAGTCGATTCCAACGACATCGACACGCGCCGCAGGGTCGGCTACATGTCGCAGGCGTTTTCCCTGTACAGCGAACTGACGGTGCGCCAGAACCTGGTGCTGCACGCGCGCCTGTTCCACGTGCCGGAGGGCGAGATCCCGGCGAGGATCGACGAAATGGCGCAGCGCTTCGACTTGCGCGCCGTGATGGACGACTTGCCCGACAGCCTGCCGCTGGGCATACGCCAGCGGCTGTCGCTGGCCGTGGCCATGGTGCACAAGCCGGAAATGCTGATCCTCGACGAACCGACGTCCGGCGTCGACCCCATCGCGCGCGACAATTTCTGGCGCCTGATGATCGAACTGGCGCGGCGCGACCGCGTCACCATCTTCATTTCCACCCACTTCATGAACGAGGCCGAGCGCTGCGACCGCATCTCGCTGATGCACGCGGGTAAAGTGCTGGTCAGCGATGCGCCGGCCGAACTGGTGCGCAAGAAGGGCGCGCCGTCGCTGGAGGCGGCCTTCATCGCCTACCTGGAAGAGGCGGGCGGCGGCACGGCAGCGGCGACAGTGCAGGAAACGCCGGCGTCCGTGCCGCAGGAAGCGGCACCGGCACCGCAGCACCGCCGCAGCCGTTTCAGCGTGAGCCGCATGCTCAGCTACATGTGGCGCGAGGCGCTGGAATTGCGCCGCGACCCCGTGCGCCTGACCCTGGCGCTGGGCGGCTCCGTGCTGCTGCTGTTCGTCATCGGCTTCGGCATCAGTCTGGACGTCGAAGACTTGAGCTATGCGGTGCTCGACCACGACCAGACGACCCTGAGCCAGAATTACACGAACAACCTGGCCGGCTCGCGCTACTTCGTCGAGCGCCCGCCGTTGCGCGACTATGCCGATATCGACAAGCGCATGCGCAGCGGCGAACTGTCGCTGGCCATCGAGATCCCGCCCGGCTTCGCGCGCGACGTGCAGCGCGGCGCGCCGGCGCAGGTGGGCGCGTGGATCGACGGCGCCATGCCGATGCGCGCCGAAACCGTGCAGGGCTATGTGCAGGGCATGCATCAGCTGTGGCTGGCCGACCAGGCCTTGCACCGCTATGGCATCACGATGAGCAATCCCGTCGCCATCCAGACGCGCTACCGCTACAACCCGGACGTGAAAAGCCTGCCCGCCATGGTGCCGGCCGTGATTCCCTTGCTGCTGCTGATGCTGCCGGCCATGCTGGCGGCGCTGTCCGTGGTGCGCGAAAAGGAACTCGGTTCCATCATCAACCTGTACGTGACGCCCGTCACGCGCCTGGAATTCTTGCTCGGCAAGCAGGTGCCCTACGTCGTGCTGGCCATGTTCAACTTCGTCCTCATGGCCCTGCTGGCCGTCACGGCCTTCGGCGTGCCGATCAAGGGCAGCCTGCCGACCCTGATCGGCGCCACCTTCATCTTCAATATCTGCGCCACCGGCATCGGCCTGTTCGCCTCGACCTTTACGCGCAGCCAGATCGCGGCCCTGTTCGTGACCATGATCGGCACCATGATCCCGGCCATCCAGTTTTCCGGCCTGCTCAATCCCGTCTCGTCGATGGAAGGCGTGGGCAAGGCCATCGGCCTGATGTACCCGGCCACGCACATGCTCAACATCAGCCGCGGCGTATTCAACAAGGCGCTGGGCTTCGGCGACCTGCACGCCTCGTTCTGGCCCCTGCTCGTCGCCATTCCCGTGATCCTCGGCGTGACGGTGGCGCTGCTGAAGAAACAGGAGAGCTGACATGCGCCACCTTGAAAACATCTACCGCCTGGGCGTGAAGGAAATCTGGAGCCTGATCCGCGACCCGATGATGCTGATCCTGATCCTCTACACGTTCACTTTGGCCATCTACGTGGCCGCCACGGCCAAGCCGGAAACCTTGCACATGGCCTCGATCGCCATCGTCGACGAGGATGGCTCGCCGCTGTCCGCGCGCATCGCCTCGGCCTTCTTCCCGCCCCAGTTCACGCCGCCGGCCATGATCAACCAGAGCCAGGTCGATGCGGGCCTCGACGCGGGCCGGTACACCTTCGTGCTGACGATCCCGCCCAAGCTGCAGGCCGACGTGCTGGGCGGGCGCCAGGCGGAATTGCAGCTGAACGTCGACGCCACGCGCATGAGCCAGGCCTTCAGCGGCAGCGGCTACATCCAGCAGATTGTCGCTGGCGAGATATCGGAATTCGCCAAGCGCTACCGGGGCGCGACCGTCTCGCCCGTGGAGCTGGTGATGCGCGCGCGCTTCAATCCCTCGCTGAGCCAGGCGTGGTTTGGCTCGCTGATGGAGCTGATCAACCAGGTGACGATGCTGTCGATCATCCTCACGGGCGCGGCCCTGATACGCGAGCGCGAACACGGCACCATCGAGCATTTGCTGGTGATGCCCGTGACGCCGGCCGAGATCATGCTGGGCAAGGTCTGGTCGATGGGCCTGGTGGTGCTGCTGGCCGCCGCCCTGTCACTGAACCTGGTGGTGCGCGGCATGCTGCACGTGCCGATCGAAGGCTCGATCGCGCTGTTCCTGTGCGGCGCGGCCCTGCACCTGTTTGCCACCACCTCGATGGGGATTTTCCTGGCCACCGTGGCGCGCAGCATGCCGCAGTTCGGCATGCTCCTGATCCTCGTGCTGCTGCCGCTGCAGATGCTCTCGGGCGGCAGCACGCCGCGCGAAAGCATGCCCGAGCTGGTGCAGAACATCATGCTGATCGCCCCGACCACGCATTTCGTCGAATTGAGCCAGGCGATCCTGTACCGGGGCGCCGGCATCGACGTGGTGTGGAAACCGTTCCTGGCCTTGCTGGCCATCGGCACGGCCCTGTTTACCTTCGCGCTGGCGCGCTTTCGCAAGACCATCAGCCAGATGGCGTAGCCCCCGCGCCGGAATGGTCCGGCGTTTTTTTGCATGAAAAGGATAGCCATGACAACCGAAGCTGCACCATTTTTCTCCACCGGCGGCTTGCCGTCCCTGGGCATGCTGGGCGATTATGCGCGCGACTCGTGGCAGCGCATCGTGCTGTACGCGGACGTGATGCGCCGGCGCGGCAACCAGTACCAGGAGCACCTGGCCGAGGAAGTGCCGAACGTGCTCGACTTCCCCGCCGAACTGGTGATGTCGGGCCTGGAGCTGGCGCGCCCCGTCAACTACGGCCTGGCGCGCATTTTGACGCCCGATGCGCCCGAACCTGAGCCATCGAAACGGCCGTTTGTCGTCGTCGATCCGCGCGCCGGCCACGGTCCCGGCATCGGCGGCTTCAAGGCCGAGAGCGAGATCGGCGTGGCCCTGCGCGCCGGCCACCCGTGCTACTTCATCGGCTTCCTGCCCGATCCCGTGCCGGGACAGACGGTGGAAGACGTGATGCATGCCGAGGCGGCCTTCCTGGAAAAAGTCATCGCCCTGCATCCGCTCAGCGAAGGCAAGCCCGTCGTCATCGGCAATTGCCAGGCGGGCTGGCAAATCCTCATGACGGCGGCCATGCGCCCGGAATTGTTCGGTCCCATCATCGTGGCCGGCGCGCCCGTGTCCTATTGGGCCGGCTGGCATGGCCGCAACCCGATGCGCTACGCTGGCGGCCTGATGGGCGGCAGCTGGGCCACGGCGCTGGCGGGCGACCTGGGCAACGGCCGTTTCGACGGCGCCAGCCTGGTGCAGAATTTCGAAAAGCTCAACCCGGCCAATACCCTGTGGAGCAAGCAGTACAACCTGTACGCGAACATCGATACGGAAGCGCCCCGCTACCTGGAATTTGAAAAATACTGGGGCGGCCATGTGTTCCTCAACGACGTCGAGATGCAGTACATCGTCGACAATCTGTTCATCGGCAACCGCCTGGCCACGGCCGAATTGATCACCTCCGACGGCGTGCGCCTGGACTTGCGCAATATCCGTTCGCCCATCGTTGTGTTCTGCTCGAATGGCGACAACATCACGCCGCCGCCGCAGGCGTTGGGCTGGATCACGGACCTGTACCGCGACGACAAGGATGTGCTGATGCACGATCAGACCATCGTCTATGCCGTGCATGACAGCATCGGCCACCTGGGCATCTTCGTCTCGGCCAAGGTGGGGCACAAGGAACACCAGAAATTCGCCAGCAATATCGACCTGATCAACCTGCTGCCGGCCGGTATCTACGAAGCGCGGATCGTCGACAAGACGCCCGACACGCCGAATGCCGACCTGGCCAGCGGCGATTATGTGCTGCAGGTCGAGCACCGCGGCATCGAGGACGTGCGCGCCATCGTGCAGCCGAGCGTGGAAAACGACCGCAAGTTCGCCGCCGCCGCGCGCGTATCCGAGGTCAACCTGGCCCTGTACCGCACGTTCGCGCAGCCGTGGGTGCGCGCCATGGTCACGCCGCAGACCGCGCGCTTCCTGCAGCTTGCGCATCCGCTGCGCGTGTCGTACGAGCGCTGGACCGACCACAATCCGCTGGCCAGGCTGGTGGCCAGGGAGGCGGAAAAGGTGCGCGCCCACCGCCAGCCGGTATCGCCCGACAACCCGCTGCTGGCCATGCAGGAAGCCGTCTCCGGCGCCATCACGGCCGGCTTGAACGGCTGGCGCGACTGGCGCGACATGCTGCAGGAAACCACCTTCGACCTGGTGTACGGCTCGCCCCTGGTGCAGGCGCTGACGGGACAGTCCATCGGCGATGCTGCGCCGCCGCGCCCCCATCCCGGCATCTCGCCCGAGCATTGCGAATATGTGCGCTGCGAAACGCGCAAGATGGACGAGGACATGCAGCGGGGCGGCCTGGTGGAAGCGGCCGTGCGCGCGCTGTTCTACATCTACCGCTTCCGCATGATCGCCGACGAGCGCAGGGTCAACCTGGCCCTCAAATTGATCAAGCCGCAATACCGGCAGGAGGTCAGCATGGAGGAATTCCGCGGCATCGTGCGCCAGCAGGCGCGCCTGATGCTGCATGATTTCGATGCCGCCATCGCCGCCTTGCCGGCCTTGCTGTCGCGCGCCGATCCGGACGACATCGGCGCGCTGGCCGAATGGCTGCAGCAAGTGCTGCAGGTGCCCGAGCCGCCGACGCCGGACGAGGAAGCAAGCCTGCAACAGATGCTGGACGTCTTCGACCGCGCAGTCAAGCAGCAGGCGCAGGCGCAGGCGCTGCCGCCGGACGCGCGCGCATCCCATGCCGGACCCAAAGCCAAACCGGCCAAACATATTACCTCTGCCTAGAAGACCACGATGACTACTACCCAAGACGATGATCTGCATATCGTGCGTAACCGCACCTTCGACCAGATCGCCATCGGCGATACCGCCAGCATCACGCGCACCCTGAGCATGGACGATATCGCCCTGTTCGCGGTGATGTCGGGCGATGACAACCCGCAGCACCTCGATACGGAATTTGCCGCCGCCACCCGCTACCAAGGCGTGATCGCGCACGGCATGTGGGGCGCTTCCCTCATATCCGCCGTGCTGGGCACGCGCCTGCCCGGCGCCGGCACCGTCTACACGGGCCAGACCCTGCGTTTTTTGCAACCCGTGCGCGTGGGCGATACCTTGGCCATCAGCGTTACCGTCACGGCGCGCGAGCCGCGCAGCCGCCACGTGACCCTGGCTTGCCGCTGCGTCAACCAGCATGGCGCCGTGGTGCTCGACGGCGAGGCGCAGGTGATCGCGCCGGCCGAGCAGATCGAGCGGGCGCGCGCCACCTTGCCCGAAGTGCGCCTGCATAACGGCGACGGCACGCGGCGCCTGCTCGAGCACGCACGTACGCTGGGGCCGATCCGGGTCGCCGTGATCCACCCCTGCGATGAATTGAGCCTGTCGGGCGCGCTGGACGCGCATGCGGCCGGCCTGATCACGCCCGTGCTGGTGGCGCCGCGCGCGCGCCTGGAAGCGGTGGCGGCCGAAGCGGGCCTGAGCCTGGCCGGCATCGCCATCGAGGACGTCGAGCATAGCCATGCTGCCGCCGCGCGCGGCGCCGAGCTGGCGGGCAAGGGCGAAGTGGAGGCGCTGATGAAGGGCAGCCTGCATACGGACGAACTGATGTCGGCCGTGCTGTCGGCCAGCGCCGGCCTGCGCACCAAGCGCCGCATCAGCCACTGCTTCCTGATGCAGACGCCCGCCTATCCGCGCCCTTTCATCATCACGGATGCCGCCATCAATATCGCGCCCAACCTGGCCATGAAGGCCGACATCGTGCGCAACGCCATCGACCTGGCGCACGTGATCGGCGTGGCCTGCCCGCGCGTGGCCATCCTGGCCGCCGTGGAAACGGTGAATGCGGACATGCCGGCGACTTTGGACGCGGCCGCCCTGTGCAAGATGGCCGACCGCGGACAGATCACGGGCGCGATCCTCGACGGCCCGCTGGCTTTTGATAACGCCGTGTCGATCGCCGCCGCCACCGTCAAGGGCATCGTCTCGGAAGTGGCGGGCCGCGCCGACATCCTGCTGGTGCCAGACCTGGAAAGCGGCAACATGCTGGCCAAGCAGCTCGAGTACATGGGCGACGCGGACAGCGCCGGCATCGTGCTGGGCGCGAAGATCCCCGTCATCCTCACCAGCCGCGCCGATTCGCGCGCCAGCCGCATCGCCTCGTGCGCCATCGCCGTGATGCTGGCCAACCATTACCGGAGCACGCCGCCATGAACGCGCCAATCACCCACGCCGACGGTGCCTTGATCCTGGTGCTCAATTGCGGCTCGTCGAGCATCAAGTTCGCCCTGTTCGAGCAGGCGGGCGGCGTGCTGCCGCAGCAGGCGCAATGGAGCGGCAAGGTCGAAGGCATCGGCCGCGAAAGCGCCACCTACCGCGCCGGCGGCCTGCCGGCGGTGGCCTTGCAGCTCGATGCGGAGCAGCCGCATCATGCGGCGCTCGAATACATCCGCGCGCAAGTGGTGGCGCAGCTGGACGGGCGTGCGCTGCGCGCCGTGGCGCACCGCGTGGTGCATGGCGGCAGCAAGTACTTCGCCCCCGTGCGCATCGATTTCACCGTGCTGGCCGACCTGAAAAGCTATGTGCCGCTGGCGCCCCTGCACCAGCCGTTCGCGCTCGAGGCGATCGAGGTGCTGCTCACATCGCGGCCCGACATCGCCCAGGTGGCGTGCTTCGACACGGCCTTCCACCACACGGTGCCGCAGGTCGAGCAGATGCTGGCCCTGCCTTACGATGCGTGGGAGCGGGGCTTGCGCCGCTATGGTTTCCACGGCCTGTCCTACGAATACCAGTCGCTGGTGCTGGAACAGCGTTTTGGCGCTGTCGCGCGCGGCAAGGTCATCGTGGCCCACCTGGGCAGCGGCGCCAGCCTGTGCGCCATGGACAATTTGCACAGCGTGGCCACCACCATGGGCTTTTCCGCGCTCGACGGCCTGATGATGGGCACGCGCTGCGGTTCGCTCGATCCTGGCGCCGTGATCTACCTGATGGAAATCGAAAAGCTGTCGCTGGAAAAAGTGGCGCATGTGCTGTACCACGAGTCGGGCTTGCTGGGCGTGTCCGGCGTGTCGGCCGACCCGCCGGTCTTGCTGGCGCAGCAGGACCGGCAGGATGCGACGGGCGAACGCATCCGCGCCGCGCTGGCTTTATATATCCGCCGCATCGTGCGCGAGATCGGCGCCCTGACGGCCGTGCTGGGGGGACTGGACATGCTGGTGTTTACGGCCGGTATCGGCGAACACAGCGCCGAATTGCGCCAGCGCATCTGCGCCGAGCTCGGTTTTATCGGCCCCGTGCTCGATGCGCAGGCCAATGCGCGCAACGCCAGCCGTATCTCCACCGACGCCAGCCGCATCGTGGTGGGCGTGGAGCCGGCCAACGAGGAGTGGGTGGCGGCGCGCCACGCGGCGCTGGCCGTGGGCGCATGAGGATCTGAAGCGTCAGGCCGCGCTCGATGGGAAATTTGCCGATTTGCATATATTTCTCGTTGAGTGCGCTACCGCACTGTGTGGTTTGCCAGTTATCTTTACTATGAAGTCATGCCATTGCGCTACATCAAGAAACAGCGCGATGCCTGGCAAATTTTGAACATTTTGCCCGCCTTTAGTAAGAATAAAATTAAACCATATTGAAAGGTCTCATCATGAACAAATTACTCGCCGCACTGATCGCTACCCTGTTTGCTACCGCCGCCTTCGCTCAAACCGCGCCGGCCACGGAAGCTGTCGTGAAAGCCCAGGCTTCCGCGCAAAAAGACGTCAACAAGGCTGCCGCTTCGGAAGCCAAAGTCGATGCCAAGGCTGACGCCAATGTCGCCAAGGCCGAGATGAAGGCTGACGAAAAGAAAGCTGACGCCCATCACAAGGCGAACAAAACCAAAGCCAAGGCCCATGACAAAGTCGTCAACGCCGATGCGGAAGACAAGCTGAAAGCGGAAGCCAAGGCAGACAAAACCGATGCCAAGGCCGATGCGAAAGCCACCAAGGCTGCCGTAAAAGCGAACGCCAAGGTCGCCAAGGAAAAAGTGGAAGCGAATGCCGACAAAGCCCTCGCCGCCACCAAGACGGAAGAAGCCAAGGCCAAAGCCGACGCTGAAGTCAAGGCCGCCGCCGCCAAGTAATTCCCCGTTTGCGGGCCACGGCCCGCAAGCCAAAAAGACAGCTTCGGCTGTCTTTTTTTTCGTCTGCCACTTTTTTCGGGCACCGCTTGCCAGTCTTGATCTGGCACAAATGCTCCTCTTTTCGCCGTGCCATAGTGAATTGGCAAACAGACGAAGGAGACACCATGAGCACCGCTAAAACGAAAAAATTACCGGCCACCGGTTCGGCCGAAGGCGCGCCGGCCATACAGTCCATGCAGTCCATGCCGGTCGAGGGCGACGTGCATGCCGGTACTGATGCGGCGGGCGCCGACGCCATGCCGGGGCCGCGCCTGGGCATGTCGTACGCGGATCAGGCGGCGCTCGCGCAGGGCGCGGCCGCGGCGAACGGCGGCGACATGCCGGGCGGCGGCATGCAGCAGGCATCGCAGGGCATGGCCGGCGCCAGTTGCATGCACGTGGGCGATGGCGGCGGCATGGGGGGCGACCGCGATGGCGGTGGAGGCGGCATGGGCGGCGACGGCGGCGGCCAGGGCGGCGGCACGCCGCAGGTGCGCACCTGCGCCACGATGGACGTGCATCGCCGCCTGCTGACGGAGGACCCCTCCTATGCGAACATCCGCGCCGATATTGAAAACCAGGCTGGCATGTACGAGGGCGCCGGCAGCAGCGCCGGGCGTTCCGGCGTGACGCAGATACCGGTGGTCGTGCACGTGGTGTGGAATACGGCCGCGCAGAATATTTCGGATGCGCAGATCGCCAGCCAGATCGATGTACTGAACCGTGACTTCCGGCGCGTCAATCCCGATGTCAACAGCACGCCGGCGCCGTTCCTGCCGCTGACGGCCGATGCGCGCGTGGAGTTCGCGCTGGCCACCATCGATCCGCATGGCGCGGCCACCAGCGGCATCGAGCGGCGCCAGACGACCGTGGCCTCGTTTGGCGCCGACGATGCCGTCAAATCGCAGGCGACGGGCGGCATGGATGCCTGGCCGGCCGACAGCTACCTGAATATCTGGGTCTGCCAGCTGGGCGGCGGCTTGCTCGGCTACGCGCAATTTCCTGGCGGCCCGGCCGCCACCGACGGCGTGGTGATCCTGCAATCGGCCTTCGGCACGACGGGCACGGCGGCGCCGCCGTTCCACCTGGGGCGCACGGCCACGCATGAAATCGGCCACTGGCTGAACCTGAACCATATCTGGGGCGACGACGGCACCGGCTGCTCGGGCACGGACAACGTGGCCGACACGCCGAACCAGGGCGGACCGAACACGGGCCAGCCTTCGTTTCCCCACATTTCCTGCAGCAACGGGCCGAATGGCGACATGTTCATGAACTACATGGATTACGTCGACGATCCCGCCATGTTCATGTTTACGGCGGGCCAGGTGGCGCGCATGCAGGCCTGTCTCGACGGTCCGCGCGCCAGCATCGGCACGGGAACGGGCGGCACGGGCGCCACGCCGCGCCAGAGTTCTTCCCCCGTCGTGGCCTGGGGCGCGAACCGCCTCGACGTCTTCGTGCTGGGCACCGACCGCGCGCTGTACCACAAGGCCTGGAACGGCACGGCCTGGGCGCCTTCCGCCACCGGCTATGAAGGGCAGGGCGGCATCTGTACCAGCGCCCCGCAGGTGGTGTCGTGGGGGCCGAACCGGCTCGACGTGTTCGTCACGGGCACCGACAGCGGCTTGTTCCACAAGTGGTGGAACGGCACGGCCTGGGGGCCGTCCCTGACCGGTTATGAAGCGATGGGCGGGCTGTGCGTGGGCGACCCGCGCGCCGTGGCCTGGGGGCCGAACCGCCTCGACGTGTTTGTCGTCGGCACGGACCGCGGCCTGTATCACAAGTGGTGGAACGGGGCCGCCTGGGGGCCGTCGCTGACCGGCTACGAAGCCATGGGCGGCATCTGCCTGGGTCAGCCGGAAGCCGTGGCGTGGGGGCCGAACCGCCTCGACGTCTTCGTCATCGGCACGGACCGGGCGCTGTACCACAAGTGGTGGGACGGCACGGCCTGGGGACCGTCGCTGACGGGCTACGAGCGCCTGGGCGGCATTTGCACCTCGTCGCCGAAGGCGGTGGCGTGGGGACCGAACCGGCTCGACGTCTTTGTCACGGGCACCGATGGCGCGCTGTACCACAAGTGGTGGGACGGCGCGAAATGGGGGCCTTCCAACGACGGCTTCGAACGGCTGGGCGGCATTTGCGTGGGCGAGGTGGAAGCCGTGTCGTGGGCGCCCAACCGGCTCGACCTGTTCGTCATCGGCACCGATAGCGCCCTGTACCACAAGGCGTGGAACGGCAGCGCCTGGACGCCGTCGCTGACGGGCTTTGAAAGCCTGGGCGGCGTGTGCACTTCGCGCCCGCGCGCCACGGCCTGGGCGGCGAACCGCCTCGACGTGTTTGTCACGGGCACGAATGGCGCTCTGTTCCACAAGGCCTGGAACGGTACGGCCTGGTCGCCTTCCGTGAGCGGCTATGAAAGCCTGGGCGGCGTGGTATCGTGTTTCTGACGTCAATGCGTCAATGCGTGAAACGGGAGGCGGCATGCACGGTATGACAACGGCTTTGCCCAGCGGCAGCTGGACGCATTCCTTCGAGGAGGATGCAGACGGTATCGAGGTGTACCGGCCCACGGCCACCTTCGTCTTTCCTCCCAGCCGCAAGGGGCGCAAGGTGCTGGAGTTTGGCCCGTCCGCCGGCGCCATGGCGCAAGGGGCGGCGACATTGACGTCGATGGCGCCCGGCCCCGACGACCGTCCCCGCGCCGGCCCCGTTGCCAAGCTGGTGCCCTTGGGCATGGGCCGCTATGCCCTGAGTGATGCTGGCGGGGCGCAGGACGTGATCGACATCGTCGAAGCGACGCCCGACGTGCTGCGCCTGGCGCGGCGTTAAGGCTGGCCGCGCAACTTGTGCGCGAGCGCCGTGCGGTTGCCCACGCCCAGTTTCTGGTAAATCGCATGCAGCTGGTTGCGCACGGTGGCCGGCGACTTGCCCAGTTCCCTGGCGATGCTTTTATACGGCAAGCCTTCCGCCGCCATGGCCGCCACCAGCCGTTCTGCCGGCGTCAGGCGCTGCATGGCAGCCTGCCTGAAACGTTGTGTGTCATTCTTGCTCTCCTGTCCGTAAGCGGCATGCCGGTGGCATGCCTGCAGGGATAACGGGAGCACGGTGCCTATCTGTAAAATTATTTTCTCTGCTGCCAGATGCGATGAACGAAAAAAAAGACAGGCGTACCTGTCTTTTCGTGTGGCTGGGTGGCGCTCAGCCGATGGCTGCCATCGAGACAGGCTTCAGCTTGGCCGCCAGCGCCTTGCCCTTCTTGGCGCGCTTGCCGAAGTGCTCGGCCAGGGCCGTGGCGCCCAGCGACGCATCCTGCGGTTTCGAGGCCCGGCCGATGCCCGAGACCACCACGCCACGCTGCGTGATCGGCTGCACGGCCAGCAGCTTGTCCTTGGCATCGAGGTCGATCAGCTTGACGCCGGTGCCGCCCTTGGACAGGGTTTTCATTTCATCGAGGCCGAACACCAGCAGGCGCCCGCCTTCCGTCAAACAGGCCAGGGCGCTGGCCGCCTCGGGGATGACTTTCGGCGCCAAAGGCACGTCGCCATCGTCCAGGGTGATGAAGGCCTTGCCGCCTTTCAGACGGCTCGTCATGTCGCCCGCCTTGGCGATGAAGCCGTAGCCGGCGCTCGACGCCAGCAGCAAATTGGTGGCGCCATTGCCCGCAAAGTAATGGAGGATGCGCACGGCGTTGCCCGGCGTGCCGCCGCTCAGGTCGCACAAGGTCGTGATCGGCACGCCGTCGCCGCGCGCGTTGGGCAGCGCCGAGACGGGCACCGAGTAGATCTTGCCGTTGTTGCCAAAGCCCAGCAGGGTGTCGACCGTGCGGCACTCGAAGGCGCCATGCAGGCTGTCGCCCGCCTTGAAGGTGAACTGCGCCGCATCGTGGCCGATGCCGGTACGCGCGCGCACCCAGCCTTTTTCCGAGATGATGACGGTGACCGGCTCATCGACCACTTTTTGCTCGGCCACGGCTTTCTGCGCTTCCTCGATCAGGGTACGGCGCGCGTCGCCGAACTGCTTGGCGTCCGCTTCGATCTCGCGGATGATGGCGCGCTTCATCGAGCCCGGGTTGTCGAGCAGGTCCTGCAGCGATTTTTCTTCCTTGCGCAGCTCGGCCAGTTCCTGCTGGATCTTGATCGTTTCCAGGCGCGCCAGCTGGCGCAAACGGATTTCCAGGATATCGTCGGCCTGGCGCTCGGACAGCTTGAACGCCTCGATCAGGGCCGCCTTCGGCTCATCCGAATTGCGGATGATCTGGATCACCTTGTCGATATTGAGCAGGATCGCTTCGCGCCCTTCCAGGATATGGATGCGGTCCTTGACCTTGCCCAGTTTGTAGCCGGTGCGGCGCGTGACGGTCTCGAAACGGAAATCGATCCACTCGCGCAGGATGTCGCCCAGACCTTTCTGGCGCGGACGGCCATCGCCGCCTATCATCACCAGATTGATCGAGGTCGACGATTCCAGCGACGTATGCGCCAGCAGCATCAGCATGAATTCCGTCTGGTCCTGGTTCTTCGACTTCGGCTCGAACACGAGGCGCACGGGCGCGGCGCGGCCCGATTCGTCGCGGATGGTGTCGAGCGAATTGAGGATCAGCGCCTTCAGGGCCACCTGGTCCGGCGACAGCGCCTTCTTGCCCAGCTTGATCTTCGGATTCGTCAGTTCCTCGATTTCTTCCAGCACCTTTTGCGAGGAGGTGCCCGGCGGCAGTTCCGTCACGACGGCTTGCCACTGGCCGCGCGCCAGCTCTTCGATCTTCCAGCGCGCGCGCACCTTCATGCTGCCACGGCCGCTCGCGTACATGTCGGCGATCTGCGATGGCGGCGTGATGATCTGGCCGCCGCCGGGGAAGTCGGGGCCGGGAATGATGGCCATCAGCTCGGCGTGCGTCATCTTCGGATCGCGGATCATGGCGACGGCCGCTTTCGCCACTTCGGCCAGGTTGTGCGACGGGATTTCCGTCGCCAGGCCCACGGCGATGCCGGAGGCGCCATTGAGCAGCACCATCGGCAGGCGCGCCGGCAGCAGCTTCGGTTCTTCCGTCGAACCGTCGTAGTTGGGCTGGAAGTCCACCGTGCCCATGCCGATTTCATCCATCAGCAGCTTGGCGATCGGCGTCAGACGCGCTTCCGTGTAACGCATGGCCGCGGCGCCGTCGCCGTCGCGCGAGCCGAAGTTGCCCTGGCCATCGATCAGCGGGTAGCGCAAGGAGAAATCCTGCGCCATGCGCACCAGCGCGTCGTACACGGACTGGTCGCCGTGCGGATGCAATTTACCCAGCACGTCGCCGACCACGGCCGCCGATTTGCGCGGCTTCGCCGTGGAATTCAAGCCCAGCTCATTCATCGCATACAGGATGCGGCGCTGCACGGGTTTCTGGCCGTCGCACACGTCGGGCAGGGCGCGGCCCTTGACGACGGAGATGGCGTAATCGAGATAGGCGCGCTCGGCAAAGGTGGACAGGGTCAGCGCTTCGCCGTCGAATACCGGTTCATCCGGCTCGATCGGCTCAGGCTGGGCATCGTCAAATAAATTGGTTTGTGTGGACATGGCGCTTGTTTCGGTGTTAAGTGGTTGCGGTTGAATTCGTGGGGCTGATTATGACAGCCGTGATTTGGAAAAGGACTTGCCGTACGTCAGATACATATAGCGCAAGGTCAGATACAGCACGGCCAGGGCCAGCTCGACGCTGTTGTGCATCATCGGCATGGCGCGGATGGCCGGGGCGTGGCCGGCCAGCACGAAGCTGGCGAGGGACGGCACCAGCACCACCGGCCAGATCGTCTTCCATTTGAAATCGGTGGGGGAAAACAGCAGGCCGGCGCACGACCAGGCATACAGCGCTGCGCCCACGAGGGCGGCCGGCAGCAATTGCAAATACAGTTGCAACAGCAAGCCCGCACAGCCGATCAGCCATGCCGCGCGCAGGCGGGGCAAGAGCGCCTCCGGCCCGCCGCAATCGCCATACAGGCCGGTGGCGCTGCGCAGGGCCAGCGCCGCCAGACAAAACATCATCGGCATGGCGTCGCCGATGGCCAGCGCAGACTGGCCCTTGCCGCTCATGAACATGGCGGCGAACAGCGACATGCCCAGGACCAGGAGCAGCAGCATGCCATGCAGCAGCTGGCGGTTCATCGCATACGCGAGCAGGGCCGACGCGCACAGGCCGCCCGCAGTGACGAGGCGCATGGTGTCGCTGCGTTCGGGCAGGAACAGCATCAGCGCCAGTACGAGGTAGGGCACGATCCAGCCCAGTTGCCGCAAGCCGGGCCGCTGCCATAGTACGGGCAGGCGGTCCTGCAGCGCGTCCTGCAGCGAGTCGAGCCGCGCGAACAGGGGTGCCGGCCAGCGCAAGGCATGCATGGCCAGCACGGCAAAGGCCAGCGCCTGGAAGCCGAGCAGGCTGACATAGGCGGCCGCGTCGCCGAGCTTGAAGCCGGCCGCATCGAGCACGCCCGCGAGCATGAAGTGCAGCACGAAGCCCAGGCCGCCCGACGCGAGCGCCGTCTGCTTGAAGTAGCGTTTGCCATGCACGGCGTGTTCCCACTGCTCGAACAGGTCCGTATCGAGCTTGTAGGCCAGCATCTCGCCATGCTGCCAGCGTATCGCGTGCAGCAGTTCGCGCAGCTGCAGCGTGAATTTTTGGTCGAACAGCTGGCGCGCATAGGCGCTTGGTGCCTGCTGCGACATGATGCAGTCCAGGCCCGGGTAGCTGTCGCGGTTGTCGCTGAAATGGGCGAACGAGCGGTCCGCCCGGTAGCGCTGCACGGCACTGCGCACCAGGTCCGCATGGCTGCGCGCCAGATAGGAAAAGTCGTGGTCCCAGCCCAGCTGCTCGAACAGGGCGTGGCGCAGCGCCGGGTCATAGCCGGCGCTGGCGCAATAGCGCAGCGCGCACAGCTCGAATTCCTCGCGCACGTCGAGGTTCAGCATGGCCTCGTCCTGCAGCATGCGGGCCAGCGCGTCGCCCGCATCCGCATGCCGCATCCATGCCAGGCAGCCTTGCCACAGATTGGCCGCTTCCTGCGCCGGATCGGTGGCGAGCACGCCCCATAGTTCCGGCGGCGGTGCCTGGTCCTGGGCTATGACGCCCCACAGTTCCGCAGGCGCCTGCTGCGCGGGCTCGTCGATGACGCCCCACAGGTCGGCCGGTTCCATGGGCGGCGCTTCTGGCGCTTGCGCCACCGCCGCTTCGGCCGCTTGCGCTTCCGGCAGTTCATCAGCAAACAGGTGCGCATGGCGCAGCGCGTATTCATACGCTTCGCGCAGCTCCTGGAAGGCGGCCGGATCGTCTTCGGGCCGCGTCACCTTCAGGCGCTTCGCATACGCGCGCTTGAGGGCGCGCTCGTCGCCGGTCGGCTCCGTGCCGAGGATCTCCCACAGGCCGCGCTGGCCGTTGTGCATGCCGCCGTCCATTTACAGGAAGCTCTCGCTCTCGACCTGGCGCAACACCTCGTCGAGCGCCTGGCGCGCCTTGCGGATGGTGGCCGGGTCCTGCGTTTCCAGCGCGGCCTGGAAATTGGCCGTGTGCGCCGCCAGGTACTGGCGCACGTCGCCCAGCGACTGTTCATACAGGCGGTCGGCGCGCGTGACGAGGGTGCGGTTTTCCATCTGCTCGCGCGGGTGGATCTTCAGGTCGGCCAGTTCCGCAAAGCGCTGCTCGATCTGTTCCGGCGTCATCACGCCCGCATTGTCGCTGATGATCATCTTGTGGCGTTCCTGCGTGGCCAGCACCGTCACTTCCGCTTCCAGCACGCCGCTGACGTCGTAGGTGAAGCGCACGTCGATGCCGATCTCGCCCGCCTTTTTCGCGGGGATCGGGAAGCTGATCTTGCCCAGGAAGACGTTGTCGGCCACCAGGCGCGACTCGCCCTGGAAGATCGCCACGTTGATTTCCTTCTGGTTGTCGTGGATGGTGGTGATGTTTTCCGTGCGCGAGACGGGTACCACGGAGTTACGCTCGATGATGGGCAGGTAATGGCCGCCCTCATACTGGTTCGCGCCGACCTGGCGCGAAATCGAAATGCCCAGCGAATACGGCGCCACGTCCGTCATGACCACTTCGTCGAGGGCCGCGTCGCGCATCTTCAGGCCCGCCTGCACGGCGGCGCCCAGCGCCACGGCTTCGTCCGGGTCCAGGTGGATGGCGGGGAAGCGGCCGAACATGCGCGAGACGAGTTTACGCACCAGCGGCATGCGCGTGGCGCCGCCGGCCAGCACCACTTCATTCAATTCCGCCGCGCGGATGGTGGCGTCGCGCAGCGCCCGTTCCACGGGCAGGCGCAGGCGGGCCAGCAGCGGCTCGCACAATTGCGCCAGCTTGTCTTCGCCGATCTCCCAGCTGTATTCCTTGTCCTGGTAGCGCGTGGCCATGCGCACGGACGGCTGGTCCGACAGCAATCGCTTGACGCGCTCGGCTTCGTCGCGCAGCAGCTGCTGCTGGCGCGGGTCGAGCAGGCGGCTGCCGACGGCGTCGCGCAGGCCGCTGCCTTCCATGAAAGCGTCGACCAACACGGTGACGAAGTCTTCGCCGCCCAAAAAATTGTCGCCGGCCGAGGCGCGCACTTCCATTACGCCTTCGAACAGCTCCAGGATCGACACGTCGAACGTGCCGCCGCCCAGGTCGAAGACGAGGAATTTGCTTTCCTGTTCCTTGTCGCGGATGCCGTAGGCCAGCGCGGCGGCCGTCGGCTCGTTGAGCAGGCGCTCCACGCGCAGGCCCGCCAGCTGGCCGGCGATGCGCGTGGCCTTGCGCTGCGCATCGCTGAAATACGCGGGCACGGTGATGATGGCTTCCTCGACCTTGTGGCCGAGGAAGGCTTCGGCATCTTCCTTCAGCGCGCGCAGCACCATCGACGACAGTTCTTCCGGGCGGAATTGCTGCGTGCCGAGGGTGATCTTCTTTTCGCTGCCCATGTAGCGCTTGAAGACGGCCGCCGTCAGCTGCGGGTGCGTCTGCAGCCGTTCGCGCGCGGCGCGGCCGACCAGCACGGTGCCGTCGTCGTCGATGCTCACGCATGACGGCGTCAGGTGTTCACCGAGCGCATTCGGGATGATGGAAGCCTTGCCGTCGCGCCAGATGGCGACCAGGCTGTTGGTGGTGCCCAGGTCGATGCCGATGATCATCAGATATCCGCCTCCGCCTCATTGCCGTGTTCCTCGATCCAGGCGCGGCGTCCTGCCGCCTCGCCCTTGCCCATCAACATATTGAAGCGCAAGGCCGAGGCCATGTGGTCGATTTCGCCGAGCGTGACGGGCAGCAAACGGCGCGTGTCCGGGTTCATCGTCGTTTCCCACAGCTGCTCGGCGTTCATCTCGCCCAGGCCCTTGAAGCGCGAGATCGACCAGGCGCCCTGTTTCACGCCTTCCTTGCGCAACTTGTCCTCGATGGCCAGCAGTTCGCCATCGTCGAGCGCATAGATTTTCTGCATCGGCTTCTTGCCGCGCGCCGGCGCGTCCACGCGGTACAAAGGCGGACGGGCGATGCAGATGTGGCCCTTGTTGATCAGGACGGGGAAGTGCTTGAAGAACAGGGTCAGCAGCAGTACCTGGATGTGCGAGCCGTCCACGTCCGCGTCCGACAGGATGCAGATCTTGCCGTAGCGCAGGCCCGACAGGTCGGGCGAGTCGCCCACGCTGTGCGGATCGACGCCGATGGCCACCGCGATGTCGTGGATCTCGTTATTGGCGAACAGGCGGTCGCGGTCCGTTTCCCACGAGTTCAACACCTTGCCGCGCAGGGGCAGGATCGCCTGGAATTCCTTGTCGCGGCCCATCTTGGCCGAACCGCCCGCCGAGTCGCCCTCGACGAGGAACAGTTCATTGCGCGCGATGTCCGACGATTCGCAGTCGGTCAGCTTGCCCGGCAACACGGCCACGCCCGAGGATTTTTTCTTTTCCACTTTTTGCAGCGAGCGCTGGCGCGACTGCGCCTGCTTGATCACGAGCTCGGCCAGCTTCTTGCCGTAATCGACGTGCTGGTTCAGCCACAGTTCCAGCGGCGGCTTGGTGAAGGTCGACACGAGGCGCACGGCGTCGCGCGAATTGAGGCGTTCCTTGATCTGGCCCTGGAATTGCGGGTCCAGCACCTTGGCCGACAGCACGAACGATGCGCGCGCGAACACGTCTTCCGGCAGCAGTTTCACGCCTTTGGGCAGCAGCGAGTGCATCTCGACGAAGTTTTTCACGGCGCCGAACAGGCCGTCGCGCAAGCCCGATTCGTGCGTGCCGCCATTCGAGGTGGGAATCAGGTTGACGTACGATTCGCGCACGATGGCGCCTTCTTCCGTCCAAGCCACGACCCAGGCCGCGCCTTCGCCTTCGGCAAAGCCTTCCGAGTCCGGGCCAGCGTATTGCGCGCCTTCGAACAGGGGAATCAGGGTTTCGCCGTTCGATACCTGTGCCAGCGTTTCGGTCAGGTAGCCGCGCAAGCCTTCCGCGTACTGCCACGTTTGCGTGTCGCCCGTCTTCGCGTTGGTCAGCGTGACGGTGACGCCCGGCAGCAGCACGGCTTTCGAGCGCAGCAGGCGTTGCAGTTCCGTTTGCGAGATGTTCGGCGAATCAAAGTATTTCGCATCGGGCCAGGCCGTGACGCGCGTGCCGGATTTTTTGCCGTCGCGCGGGGCGGGGCGGGAACTCAGGGGCTCGATCACGTCGCCGTTGGCAAACACCATGTGGTGCAGGCCGTTGCCATCGCTTTCCTTGCGCCAGACGGTGATTTCCAGGCGCGTCGACAGTGCATTGGTGACGGACACGCCGACGCCGTGCAAGCCGCCCGAGAACGCGTAGGCGCCGCCCGAACCCTTGTCGAACTTGCCGCCCGCGTGCAGCCGCGTAAACACGATTTCCACCGTCGGCACGCCTTCTTCCGGGTGCAGGCCGACGGGAATGCCGCGGCCATTGTCTTCGACGGTGATGCTGCCATCCGTGTTCTGCGTCACGGCGATATGCGTGCAATGACCGCCCAGCGCCTCGTCGGAGGCATTGTCGATCACTTCCTGAATGATGTGCAGCGGATTTTCAGTGCGGGTGTACATCCCCGGGCGCTGCTTGACGGGTTCCAGTCCTTTCAGGACACGGATGGATGATTCGCTGTAGTCGGATGCTGGTTTTTTAGTGGCCATACGTGTTCAAGCTAAGTAAAGACAGTGGTTGGAACGCCAGGCCAGGGCACTGCGGGACGCAATGACAGCGGCGGCGATAACTGTATGAATATACAGTATATCCCGTCCAGCGTCACTGGGGGAGGGCAGTGCGGCAGGCTTGGCGTCCTTGTGCGGACGCTCGCGCATTCTATCTTGTCCGGCGAGCAATAGCGCTACTCCAAGGCAACAACAGTGCGCCGCGCGCGTGGTTTTGCGCCCATTGTGATGGATTTTATGCGGTAAAGCCGCCTTTTTTACATCTTGTTTACAGCTGCCTTCCCAGTCTTTACGAATTTTTTAGACCCTTTTGGCTAATCTGCTCACTATCAAAACAAACCTGAATGAGGGTGGGAATGGATCTCGTATATCTCGGCTTGATTGCCGTGTTTTTCGTCGTGGCGGCCGGCTTTGCCGTCGCCTGCGACAAATTAGGGAGCGTCAAATGAACGCGTTTTATGTGCTGGGCGCCGTCGTCTCAGCCGGCCTGCTCGTGTATTTGCTGGTGGCGCTGCTGAAGGCGGAGGAACTGTGATGACGACGCAATCGATATTGTTGTTGGTGGCCTTCCTGGCCGTGCTGCTGGCCGCCGGCTATCCGCTGGGCCTGTACATGGCCAGGGTGGCCGGCGATGGCCCCGTGCGCGGCCTGGGCTGGCTGCAAAAACTGGAAAACCTGCTGTACCGCTGGTCCGGCCTGCCCGCCGACAAGGCCATGGGCTGGAAAAGCTATGCCATCGCCCTGATCGTGTTTAACACGGTGGGCGCCGTCTTCGTCTACGGCCTGCAGCGCCTGCAGGGCTTCCTGCCCCTCAATCCCCAGGGCCTGGGCGCCGTCAGCCCCGATTCCTCGTTCAATACCACCGTCAGCTTCGTCGCCAACACCAACTGGCAGGGCTACGGCGGCGAACAGACCATGAGCTATCTGACGCAGATGCTGGGCATGGCCTGCCAGAATTTCTTTTCGGCGGCCACCGGCATCGCCGTGATCTTCGCGCTGGTGCGCGGCTTCGCCTCGCGCTCGGGCAAATCGATCGGCAATTTCTGGGTCGACCTGGTGCGCTCGACCCTGTACATCCTGCTGCCGCTGTCCCTGGCCCTGTCCGTCGTCTTCATGGGCGAAGGCATGATCCAGAATTTTTCCGCCTACAAGGAAGTGACCCTGCTCGACCACGTGGCGTATGAGACGCCGAAAACGACGGCCGACGGCCAGCCCGTGCTGGACGCCGCCGGCAAACCCGTGATGGAAGCGCAAGTGGCGGCCACGCAGACGATCGCCATGGGCCCCGTCGCGTCGCAGGAATCGATCAAGCTGCTGGGCACGAATGGCGGCGGCTTCTTCAATGCCAATTCCTCGCACCCGTACGAAAACCCCACTGTGCTGTCGAACTTCCTGCAGATGCTGGCCATCTTTATCATTCCCGCCGGCCTGTGCTTCACGTTCGGCCGCATGGTGGGCGACATGCGCCAGGGCTGGGCCGTGCTGGCCGCGATGACCCTGATCTTTGTCGTCATGACGGCCGGCGTGATGAGCGCCGAGCAGCAGGCCAATCCGGCGCTGCAGGCGCTGGGCGTGGATCAGCAGGCCAGCAGCCTGCAATCGGGCGGCAATATGGAAGGCAAGGAAACGCGCTTCGGCATCAGCTCCTCGACCCTGTTCGCGGCGGTGACGACGGCCGCGTCGTGCGGCGCCGTCAATTCCATGCACGACTCCTACATGCCCCTGGGCGGCATGGTGCCGCTGCTGCTGATGCAGTTCGGCGAAGTGATCTTCGGCGGCGTGGGCACGGGCCTGTACGGCATGCTGATGTTCGCCATCCTGGCCGTCTTCATCGCCGGCCTGATGATAGGCCGCACGCCTGAATACCTGGGCAAGAAAATCCAGGCGTATGAAATGAAGATGGTGTCGCTGGCCATCCTGATTACGCCAGCCCTCGTATTGACGGGCACGGCGATCGCCGTGATGGTCGAACCGGGCAAGATCGGCGTGGCCAATCCGGGCGCCCACGGTTTCTCCGAGATCCTGTACGCCTTCACGTCGGCGGCCAACAACAACGGCAGCGCGTTTGCCGGCCTGTCCGCCAACACGCCGTTCTACAACGTGATGCTGGCGATCGCCATGTGGTTCGGCCGCTTCGGCGTGATCGTGCCCGTGCTGGCGGTGGCCGGTTCGCTGGCGGCCAAGCAGCGCCTGTCGGCCAACGCCGGCACCATGCCCACGCACGGCCCCATGTTCATCGGCCTGCTGATCGGCGTCGTCGTGCTGGTTGGTGTATTGAATTACGTTCCCGCGCTGGCCCTGGGCCCGATCGTCGAACACCTGCAACTTTTCATCAAATAAGAGGCTACCATGTCACGCACAAGCCTGACTTTGTTCGATTCCGCACTGATTGGCCCCGCCATCGTCGATGCGTTCAAAAAACTCGACCCCCGCACGCAATGGCGCAGCCCCGTGATGTTCGTCGTCTATGTCGGCAGCATCATCACGACCTTGCTGGCGACCCAGGCCGGGATCAGCGGTGGCCAGGGTGAAGCGCCGTTCGGCTTCATCGTCGCCGTCGCCGTGTGGCTGTGGTTTACCGTGCTGTTCGCGAACTTTGCCGAAGCGCTGGCCGAAGGCCGCAGCAAGGCCCAGGCGGCTTCGCTGCGCGCCCTCAAGCAGACGGTGATGGCGAAGAAAATGCAGACGCCGAAGTACGGCACTTCCTGGCTGCCCACGCCGGCGACCGACCTGCGCAAGGGCATGACGGTGCTGGTCGAGGCGGGCGACGTGATTCCCGCCGACGGCGAAGTGACGGCCGGCGTGGCCTCCGTCGACGAAAGCGCCATCACGGGCGAATCGGCGCCCGTCATCCGCGAATCGGGCGGCGACTTTTCCGCCGTGACGGGCGGCACCCGCGTGCTGTCGGACTGGCTGCTGGTGCGCGTTTCCGTCAACCCGGGCGAAGCCTTCATCGACCGCATGATCGCCATGGTCGAAGGCGCCAAGCGCCAGAAGACGCCGAACGAGATCGCCCTGACGATTTTACTCGTCGCCCTGTCGATCGTGTTCCTGATCGTCACCGTGACCCTGCTGCCGTACTCGCTGTTTTCCGTGGCGGCGGCCGGCAGCGGCACGCCGGTGACGATCACCGTGCTGATCGCGCTGCTCGTGTGCCTGATTCCGACCACCATCGGCGGCCTGCTGTCGGCCATCGGCGTGGCCGGCATGAGCCGCATGATGCAGGCCAATGTGATCGCCACCTCGGGCCGCGCCGTGGAAGCGGCCGGCGACGTGGACGTGCTGCTGCTCGATAAGACGGGCACCATCACCCTCGGCAACCGCCAGGCGTCGAGCTTCGTGCCGGCGCCCGGCGTGACGGAACAGCAGCTGGCCGATGCGGCGCAGCTGGCCTCGCTGGCCGATGAAACGCCGGAAGGGCGCAGCATCGTCGTGCTGGCCAAGCAGAAGTTCAATATCCGCGAACGCGAGATGGCCAGCCTGCACGCCACATTCGTCCCGTTCACGGCGCAGACGCGCATGAGCGGCGTGGATATCCCGGGCGAACAGCAGGTGCGCCAGTTGCGCAAGGGCGCGGCCGATTCCATGAAAAAGTATGTGGAAGCGCTGGGCCAGCCGTATCCGGCCGAGGTGGGACGCGCCGTCGACGACATCGCGCGCCGCGGCAGCACGCCGCTGGTGGTGGTCGACGACGGCCGCGTCATGGGCGCCGTGGAACTGAAGGATATCGTCAAGGGCGGCATCAAGGAGCGCTTCGCGGAATTGCGCCGCATGGGCATCAAGACCGTCATGATCACGGGCGACAACAAGCTGACGGCGGCCGCGATTGCCGCCGAAGCGGGCGTGGACGATTTCCTCGCCGAAGCGACGCCGGAAGACAAGCTCAAACTGATTCGCAGCTACCAGTCCGAAGGCCGCCTGGTGGCGATGACGGGCGACGGCACCAACGACGCGCCCGCGCTGGCCCAGGCCGACGTGGCCGTGGCCATGAACTCGGGCACGCAGGCGGCGAAGGAGGCGGGCAACATGGTCGACCTCGATTCGAACCCGACCAAGCTGCTGGAAATCGTTGAAATCGGCAAGCAGATGCTGATGACGCGCGGTTCGCTGACGACGTTCTCGATCTCGAACGACATCGCCAAGTACTTCGCCATCATCCCGGCCGCCTTCGTGGGCACCTATCCGCAATTGAAGGCGCTCGACATCATGCATTTGGCCAGCCCCGCCTCGGCCATCATGTCGGCCGTGATCTTCAATGCCCTGATCATCGTCGTGCTCATTCCGCTGGCGCTGAAAGGCGTGCAGTACCGGGCCATCGGCGCGGCCAGCCTGTTGCGCCGCAACCTGCTGATCTACGGCCTGGGCGGGATTATTTTGCCCTTCATCGGGATCAAGCTGATCGACATGCTGCTGTCCGCCCTCAATTTAGTCTAAAGGAACCATCATGAGCACTATCGTCCGTCCCGCCCTGGTCCTGTTTGCCGCGCTGACCGTGATCTGCGGCGTCGTCTATCCGTTTGCCACGGCCGGTATCGGCCAGCTGGCCTTCAACGATGAAGTCAACGGCAGCATCGTCGAGCGTGGGGGCAAGCCCGTCGGCTCGATGCTGATCGGCCAGTCCTTTACCTCGTCCAAGTATTTCTGGGGCCGGCCGTCGGCCACCGCGCCGATGGCCAATAACGGCGCCGGTTCGGGCGGCTCGAACCAGGGGCCGACCAATCCGGCCCTGGTGGACGCCGTCAAGGCGCGCATCGCCGCCCTGCAGGCAGCCGATCCCGGCAACCGCAAGCCGATCCCCGTCGACCTGGTGACGGCGTCGAGCAGCGGCCTGGACCCGGAAATCAGCCTGGCGGGCGCCTTGTACCAGGCGCCCCGCGTGGCCCGCGTGCGCGCCGTGCCGCTGGCGCAGGTGGAAAACGCCATCGCCAAGGTGCAGAAAACCGCATATATCGGCTTTTTCGGCGAACCGCGCGTAAATGTGCTGGAACTGAATCTGGCGTTGGATGCCATGGCAAAGTAAGCTGGCAAAGGCGTGCAGGTCGGTATCGTGCACGGCTTGGCCAATGATGTCGTCGGATGACGCGCTTGCGCGCTAATCCGACCTACTTGACGCCATGGCAAAATAAGGCGCAGGTCGGCGTAGGTCGGCTTAGCGCAGCGTAAGCCGACATCACCCATAGCCCCAGCCAGGCCAACGATGTTGTCGGATTACGCGCGCCCTTCGGACGCGCTAATCCGACCTACAATGCCCAAGAAGATTAAAATACAACATGCTCCCCAACGACAGCCAACGCCCCGACCCTGATGCCCTGCTGGCGCAAGTGCAGGCGCAGGAACAGAAAGCCGCGCGCGGCCGGCTGCGCATCTATTTCGGCGCCTCGGCCGGCGTCGGCAAGACTTACGCGATGCTGGCGGCCGCCCGCAAATTGCTGGCCGACGGCCAGGACTTGCTGGTGGGCGTGGTGGAGACGCATGGGCGCCAGGATACGGCGGCCCAGCTGGACGGCTTGCCCGTGCTTCCGCTCAAAGCCATCGAGTATCGGGGCAAGATCCTGTACGAGTTCGACCTGGACGAGGCCCTGCGCCGCGCGCCGCCGCTGATACTGATGGATGAACTGGCCCACTCGAACGTGGCCGGATCGCGTCATCCGAAGCGCTGGCAGGATGTCGAGGAATTGCTGGCGGCCGGCATCGACGTGCTGTCGACCGTGAACGTGCAGCACCTGGAAAGCCTGAACGACGTGGTGGGCGGGATCACGGGCGTGCGCGTGGCCGAGACCCTGCCCGACACGGTGTTCGACCGCGCCGATGAAGTGGTGCTGGTCGATATCCCCGCCGATGAACTGCTGCGCCGCCTGAAGCAGGGCAAGGTGTATCAGCCGCAGCAGGCCGAACGCGCATCGCAGCATTTTTTCCGCAAAGGTAACCTGATCGCCCTGCGCGAACTGGCCTTGCGCCGCACGGCGGACCGGATCCAGGATGACGTGCAGGCCTACCGCGTCGAAAAATCGATCAACCCCGTATGGAAGACGGGCGCCGCGCTGCTGGCCTGCGTGGGACCGCACGCGGGGGGCGAACACGTGATCCGCAGCACGGCGCGCCTGGCCAGCCAGCTGAACGCGGAATGGCACGCGCTGTACGTGGAAACGCCGCGCTTGCAGCGCTTGCCGGCGGGCCAGCGCGAACGCATCCTGAAAACCCTGAAACTGGCGCAGGACCTGGGCGCGCGCACGGCCATTGTGCCGTCCGCCGACATCGCCGGCGCCGTGGTCGAGTATGCGCGCGGCGCGAATATCTCGAAAGTCATCGTGGGCCGTGGCCGCGGCCGTGCGCTGGCGCGCCTGTGGCAGGCGCCGCCGGCCGCCCGCATGGCCAGCCTGGCGCCCGATATCGATTTGATCGAGGTGGGCTTGCCGCCGGCCGATGCGGCGCCCCGGCGCGCGGCGGGCGACGACGCGGACGCGCCGCGCCGGCCCGCGCGTCACTGGCGTTACATCCTGGCCGCCGGCGCCAGCCTGGGCACGGCCCTCGCCTCGGTGCCGCTGCAGCCCTACCTGGACCTGGCCAACATCGCCATGCTGTCCCTGCTGACGGTGGTGCTGCTGGCCGTGCGCCTGGGGCGCGGGCCGGCGGCATTGGCCAGCCTGGTGGGCGTGGCCTGCTTCGATTTCATCTTCGTGCCGCCCCGTTTCTCGTTTGCCGTGGGCGATTTCCAGTATGTGATCACGTTTGGCGTGATGCTGGCCGTGGGCCTGATCACGGGCCACCTGACGGCCGGTCTGCGCTTCCAGGCGCGCGTGGCCTCGCACCGCGAAGCGCGCGCCCGAGCCTTATACGAATTCTCGCGCGAATTGTCCGGCGTGCTGCAGACGGAGCAGATTTTCGACATCACGAAAAGCGCCATCGAACGGGCGTTCCGCGCGCGCGCCACCTTGCTGCTGCCCGATGACGAGGGCAACTTGCAGGCCGCGAACGGCGGCGAACCGCTCGATATCGGCATCGCGCAGTGGGCCTTCGACCATGCGCAGGCGGCGGGGACGGGCACCGATACCTTGCCGGCTTCGCCCATTTTCTACCTGCCGCTGATCGCGCCGATGCGCACGCGGGGCGTGCTGGCGCTGCTGCCGCTCGATGGCGCGCAGCGCGGTCGCTGGCTGCTGGTGCCGGAACAGCGCCAGCACCTCGATACTTTTGCCGCGCTGGCGGCCATCGCCCTCGAACGCGTGCACTACATCGACGTGGCGCAGGGCGCGCTGCTGCAGATGGAATCGGAGCGGCTGCGCAATTCGCTGCTGGCGGCCCTGTCGCACGACTTGCGCACGCCCTTGACGTCGCTGGTGGGCCTGGCCGAATCGCTGGCGCTGTCCCGGCCTGCGCTGTCGCCTGCGCAGCTGGACATGGCGCGCTCGCTGCAGTCCGAAACCGTGCGCATGAGCGCCCTGGTGGCGAACTTGCTGGACATGGCGCGCATCGAGAGCGGCCAGGTGCGCCTGAATTTGCAATGGCAGGCGCTGGAAGAGGTGGTGGGCAGCGCGCTGCGCGCCAGCGGTCCGCAATTGCAGCAGCACGCCGTGCAGACGCAGCTGGCGCCGGACCTGCCGCTGGTGCGCTACGACGCCGTGCTGATCGAGCGCGTGCTGTGCAACCTGCTGGAAAACGCGGCCAAGTACACGCCGCCGGGCAGCACCATCACGGTCGCCGCCGGCGTGCACGGCCAGTTCCTGCAGGTGACGGTGCTTGACGATGGCCCGGGCCTGCCGCCCGGCCGCGAAGAAGCCATCTTTGAAAAATTCACGCGCGGCGAGCGCGAATCGAACAAGCCGGGCGTCGGGCTGGGGCTGGCCATTTGCCGCGCCATCGTCGAAGCCCACGGCGGCACCATCCACGCGCAGCCCCACACGCCGGGGCAGGGCGCCGCCATCGTCTTCAGCCTGCCGCTGGGCACGCCGCCGGCGCCGCCGGAGATCGAGCTCGATGACGCCAACGACCATGAAACAGGAAAACCAACATGAACGAACCTTCCGCCACCGCCTTGCTGGTCGAGGATGAACCGCAAATCCGCCGCTTCGTGCGCGCCGCGCTGGAAGACGAGGGCTGGCAGATTTTCGAGTCCGCCACCATGCAGCGGGGCTTGATTGATGCCGGCACGCGCCGGCCCGACCTGATCGTGCTGGACCTGGGGCTGCCCGACGGCGACGGCATCGATTTCATCGCCGACATCCGCAAATGGTCGGCCGTGCCCATCATCGTGCTGTCGGCGCGTGTCGACGAGCAGGACAAGATCCGCGCGCTCGATGCCGGCGCCGACGACTATCTGACCAAGCCGTTCGGCGTGGGCGAGCTGCTGGCCCGCGTGCGCGCCACCCTGCGCCGCCAGCGCCAGCCCGCCGCCAGCGATGATGGCGTGGTGCAGTTCGGCGACGTGCGCGTCGACCTGAAGGACCGGCTGGTCACCCGCAACAAGCAGCTGGTGCACATGACGCCGACGGAGTTCCGCCTGCTGTCGGTGCTCGTGAAGAACGCGGGCAGGGTGGTCACCAATCCGCAGCTGCTGCGCGAAGTGTGGGGGCCGTCGAACAGCGAGAATGGCCATTACCTGCGCATCTACATGGGCCATCTGCGCCAGAAGCTGGAAGCCGATCCGGCCCAGCCGCAGTACCTGCTGACGGAAACGGCCGTCGGTTACCGCTTGCTCCTGCCGCTCTAACACCTGATATTCCCCTGTTGGAAAACAGGCGCCGCGCGCGCCGGGGGGACGCTTTACTTTAAATTTTTGCAGCGAATTTTTGCAGCGGCGGGCCAGCTGCGCCATGTTGGCAAAGGCCCATACCACCCATGAAGAAGAAAAAACCATGAATAAAATGCTACTTGCACTTGCCGTCGCCACCTCCTTGACGGGCAGCCTGGCCCACGCGGAAGAGGCCAAGCCCGACAATGAAGTCAGTTTCAACGTGGCCGGCGTGTCGGACTACCGTTACCGGGGCATCTCGCAGACGCGCCTGAAGCCCGCGCTGCAGGGCGGCGTCGATTACGTCAATAACCCGACGGGCCTGTATGCAGGCGCCTGGGCTTCCACCATCAAGTGGACCAAGGATGCGGGCGGCAGCGGCGACGTGGAAGTCGATCTGTATGCGGGCAAGCGCGGCCAGTTGGGCGGCGATGTTGGCTATGACGTGGGCGTGCTCGCTTATGTGTATGCGGACAACGGCTTGAAGCACATCGCCGGCCTGGCCGACGCGGATACGCAGGAAGTCTATGGCCAGCTGTCTTACGGCCCCGCCTATATCAAATATTCGCACGCCGTCTCGAACCTGTTCGGCATCGTCAACAGCAAGAACAGCGGCTACCTCGATATCGGCGCGACGATCGACCTGACGAACGGCTGGACCGGCAACCTGCATGCGGGCCACCAGAAAGTGAAAAACAATGATGCATCGAGCTACACGGACTGGAAAGTGGGCGTCACGCGCGACTTCGGCTTTGTTTCGGGCGCGCTGGCCGTGATCGGCACGAACGCGGACAAGTCGGCCTATGCCTCGCCCGTGAATGGCAAATTCATGGGCAAGACGGCGCTGCAGCTGACGCTCAGCAAGACGTTTTAATGGACTGAGTTGACTGAAAGGAGAGGCGGCGCATGCGCCGCCTTTTTTTGCGCCACGGGGTCAGACCCGTCGGGTCTGACCCCAGCTGTCGAGAGCTATGCTGCGCGGTGATGGTTGTCGAAAACGGCGCAGTACAGCTGCCCCAGACCGACCACGCGGGCGGCTGGAATCTGCGCGGCCAGGGCATGGGCGGGCGCCGCCTGCGTGTCCGTTGCCAGCAGCACGCGCAGGTCAGGATTGACGCTGCGCGCGTGCGCGATGCGGCGCGCCAGGCCCGCCTGCGCGCCGGCGTCGACGACGCCGGCTAGCGGCACCACCAGCACGCGCGCGGCGATCAGGGCCGAGCGGCTGCCCATGGAGTCGCGGCCTTCGCTGTCGATGACGATGTCGTGGTAGCAGTGCACCAGGTGCTCGAGCTCCGGCTGCAAGCCCTTGGCGCTGATGGCGCGCGCCATCAGGCGCGGCCGCGTCAGGCTGCCGTGCATGGCACCGTCGTGCAGGTTCCTGGCCTGCGCCATGGCGCCCTGGCGCGGATCGGCATCGAGCAGCAGCACCTTGCGGCCGGCCAGCGCGCGCGAGGCGGCCAGCCGTCCGGCCAGGATGGATTTCTCCATCCCTCCGCGGTCATCCGTGATAGCGATGATCATCTTGGCGCACGGCTGGCATGATGTTGGCAGGGGAAACCAGCTGCAGCAGACAGCCTTCGCGCGGCGCCTCCCTGTCGCTGCAGGTCCATACGGGCAGTTCCAGCAGGGGTTCGAGTGCTTCTGCCAGGGCGGCCTGGCCGGCGGCCGACATGGGCGTCATCGGCAGGCGCAATGCGTCGCCTACCTTGCCCTGCATGGCCAGAGCTGCCTTGACGGGAGCGGGATTCGGTTCGGCAAACAGCAGGCGGATGACGGGCAGCATGGTCTTGAACAGGGCGCCCGCGGCGCCGTGGTGGCCCTGCCTGACGAGGTGGTACAGCTGCGCATACAGGTCGGGACGCACCTGGGCGGCGGCCGACATGGCGCCGTGGCCGCCCATGGACAGGCTGGCCAGCAGCAGCGCATCGTCGCCGCACAGCACATCCAGACGCGTGTCGAGCAGCAGTTCGCCCAGCTGCTGCAGCTTGCCGCCCGCTTCCTTGATGGCGACGAAGTGCGAGTCGCGCGCCAGCAGTGCCGCCGTTTGCGGTTCGATATTGACGCCCGTGCGGGCCGGCACGTTGTACAGCACGATGGACTGGTCGGTGGCGGCGGCGATGGCCTGGAAGTGGCGCACGATGCCGTCCTGCGAAGGGCGCACATACGCTGGCGCCGAGACCAGCAAGCCGGCCAGCGGATGGTCGTTGTAGCGCTGCACGGCGGAGACGACGCTGCGCGTATCGCTGCCGCCTATCCCCATCACGACGGGGAAGCGGGGGCCGACGGCTTCGAGCACGCTGTCGAGCAGCATGCCCTGTTCCGCGGCGCTCAGCATGGCCGCTTCGCCCGTGGTGCCGCACACCACCAGGCCATCGATGCCGCTGGCGGCCAGTTCGCACGCGAGCTGCTGTGCCGCGTCGAAGTCGATGTCGCCATCGCCGTCGCAAAATGGCGTGACCATCGGCACCCAGATGCCCTGGAAGTGCGCGGTGATGCGCGATGACGACATCGCCTGCTCGCAGGAGTACTGGTTCATAGCGATTTCCCCTGGCTGATGCGGCCAAATTCCGCCGCCGGCAGCAGGCGCATGACGGCATCCATGGTCAGGCGCAGGGCCGGTTCCGTGACGCACAGCCAGACTTTCATGCGCTCGGCATGATCGACCGCCTCGACGCGCATGAACGACAGCATGCCGCCGCAGGTCCTGACGACCAGCCGGCGCAGCTCGGCCAGGCAGGCTTTGTCGACCGTGATATGCATGAGGAAGGTGGGCAGGCGGGGGGTGCGGTGGGGCAGCGCTTGATGCGATGGCATGCGTGAATGGGGTTCCATGGTGGCTTTGCAGCGGTGGTTGAGGTACGTTCAAGATTAGCAGCGGGGGCGTAAAGATTCTCTAAAAAGCGGGGCCCCCGGCGTAAACGGGCTGTATGCAGGCGGCGTGAGTGTGTTGCGCAGAGGCCCCGCGCGTGGGCTTTTGTTACAAAATTGAATCGTGCTTTCGGGGGAGGAGGTTTATATTGAAAACGTCTCCGCTTTCAGTCAGCCTTGCCATGTCAGACGAAAAAGATCCCCAGCAGCCCCCATCCACCGATCCCGCAGCGCCAGCGCCGTCCCGGCCCGACCGGGTAGGCCGCCGGGCGCCCGATGATGAGCACCGTGCGCGCGACGCCGCCCCCCGCTATTTGAAGGATAACGACACGCCGCTGGCGCTGGCCTGGCGGGTGATCTCGTCGCGCTACCGTTCCATGCGCGACAAGGCCAGCCGCGATTTCATGCGGCGCACCCTGCGCATCGGCATCTCGGCGCGCATTTTCCACCCCGAGCCGGGCGCCACTGGATTGCGCAGCAAGAACCTGCAATACCTGGAAGAGTCGATTGCCCAGTGGGTCATGTCGCGCGACGTGCTGGTGTTCATGATCCCGACGGTCAATACCAGCGGCCAGCTACACCCGAGCAATATCACCCTGCGCCACTATGCGCGCCACCTGGACGGCCTGGTGCTGCAAGGCGGCGCCGACGTCTCGCCGCAGACGTATTCCGAGGCGGCCACGCGGCCCGAATGGAACGGCGACCGCGCGCGCGACCTGTACGAGCTGGAACTGCTGCACGAATTCGTCGATGCGGGCAAACCCGTGCTGGGCATTTGCCGCGGCTGCCAACTGATCAACGTGGGCTTTGGCGGCACCCTGTACCAGGACATCGCCTCGGACGTGGAAGGTGCGGCCTCCCACGTCAACGACCTGTATGACCGCCACCGCCACACCATCGTCTTCCCGAAAGGCTCGTCCCTGGCGGGCATGTTTCCGAAGGCGGGCGAGGCACTCGTCAATTCCATCCACCACCAGTCGGTCAAGGATCTGGGGCGCGACGTCACCGTGGAAGCCTATTCGCAAGGGGACAACATCGTCGAGGCCATCCGCTACCAGCGTGCCCGCTTCGTCATGGGCTTGCAGTGGCACCCGGAATTCCATTCGGCGGGCGGCGTCGAGCTGCTCGATTGCACGCCCATCCTCGATAACTTTTTGCGCGCGGCGCGGGAGACGCGGTTTTGAGTACGCATCTGATCCGCCGGCGCGCCGTGCTGGCCGGCCTGCTGGCGCTGCCCCTGGCGGGCTTGCGCGCGGCGCCGCGCCCGCATGAAGGCGCGCCGCCGTTTGCGCTGACGTCCGCCGCGCGCGCACGCACGCTCAAGGCGCGGGTGGCGCCGGCCATCGCCGAACAGGTGGTCAAGGCGGCGCGCAAGGACGCTGCGCGGCCCGTGCACCTGATGGCGCAGGTGCGCACGGGCGGCTTGCTGAAGGGAGAGGGCGGGCGCGAGACCAGCCAGCAGGCGCAGGAAGACTGGCGCCAGGCGCGCTTGCAGGCGCTGGCCTGGCGGCTGTCGGGCGAGATGCCGCATTTCGAGGCGGCGCGCCAGCTGCTGCTGGCCTGGAGCGGCAGCTATCAGCCCTCGTTCAGCCCTGTCGACGAGACGGAACTGGCCAGCCTGCTGATGGGATTTGACCTGGTGCAGGAGCGCTTGAACGGCGTCGAGCGCGAGCAGGTGCAGGCGTTTTGCCGCACCCTGGCGCACGGGTATCTGAGCGATCCGATCAAGGTGGGAGGCCCGTCCACGGCGCGCAACAACTGGCACAGCCACCGCATCAAGATCGGCACGGCCGCCGCGTATGTCACGGGCGACGCCTTGCTGGTCGCGCGGGCGAAGGAACGCTTCCTGGCGCATGTGCCGCGCAATATCGGCGCCGGCGGCGTGCCCTTCGACTTCGAGCAGCGCGACGCCCTGCATTACACCACCTACAGCCTGGAGCCGCTGCTGACGACGGCCCTGATGGCGCAGGCGCATGGCGACGACTGGTATGGCGCGCCGGAAGCGCGGCGCCTGGCCGAGGCGCTGGCCTGGCTGGCGCCGTACGCGCAGGGCAAAAAGACGCACGAGGAGTTCGCGAAAAGCGCCGTGCCCTTCGACCGCAAGCGCGTGGCCGCCGGCGAAAAGGGCTTTACGGGGAATTGGGAGACCAAGGGCGCCGCCAATGTGTATCTGCTGGCGGCGCGCTTCGATCCCGCTTACCTGTCCCTGGCGCTGGAATTGCGCCCGCCAGCCTGGGCGCTGGCGCTGTACGGCAGTGAGTTAAAACTTGTTGGTTAAAACTTCGTGCGCACGGTGAACATCACGTTGCGCGGTTCGCCGTAAAAGCCCGTCTGGAACAGGCCCAAGCCCGTAAAGTACTTCTTGTCCAGCAGGTTGTTCACGTTCAGGCTGGCCGTGACGTTCTTGCTGATCTCGTAGCGCGCCATCAGGTTGACCAGCGCGTAGCCGCCCTGCTTGATGCGTGAATAGTCCTCGATGGCGGGATTCCAGATATTGCCGTAGTAGCTGCTTTGCCAGTTGATGCCGCCACCGACGGTCAGCTTGTCCAGGCTGGCCGGCAGGCGCCACGATCCTTGCACGCGCACCAAATGGGCAGGCTGCGTGGTTTGCAGCATGGTGGAAAAGACATCCTTGCCATCCGCGTCGCGCACGTGGGTGTAGGTATAGCCGGCGCTCAGCTTCACATCCTGCATCACTTCGCCCGTCACTTCCATTTCCACGCCGCGGCTGGTGACGCCGTCGATGGCTCGATACGCTTCCTCGCCGTTGACTTCACCCACGGAGCTGGCCACATTGCTCTGGCGGATATGGAACAGGGACGCGCTGGCATTGACCTTGCCATCGAGGTATTCGGCTTTCACGCCCGCCTCGATACCTTTGCCGCGCACGGGGGCGAGGAAGTTGCGGTTCACATCGCGGTTGCTTTGCGGAGCGAAGATGCTGGTATAGCTGCCGAAGAGGGAATACGTCTTGTCGAGGTCATACACGACGCCCGCATACGGGGTGATGACGTTGCTTTCGTCGATGCGCGAGGTGATGCGTGCGGTCTTGGGGTCGAAGAAGCTGCGGTCCTGCTCCTGCCTGTAGTTGCTCACGCGCGCGCCGACGATGACGGACAGCGCGTCGGCCGGATGCAGGCGCACGGCACCATACAGGCCGCTCTGGCGCGTGCTGTCGTTGTCGTTGCCCAGACGGCTAAATGCGGGTTCCGCATACTGGCCGCGCCAGTCGAAATAGCTGCCTGCGACGGGTGGGTAGACCGATTCGTAGACGGGGCCATCCTGCTTTGCCGTCGAGGTGGAATAGCCGAGCATCGCTTCATGGCGGCGGCCGAAGGCGGTAAACGGCCCGCTGGCGTCGACGTTGACGGTGGTCTGGCGGCGGTCACCCTTGTATTTGCCCATGAAGAAATAGGCGCCTTCGCCCGTGACGGGGTCGGGATTGCCGCCGCTGGCCGAACCGAGCACGCTGTCATGCTTGCTGCGCAGCTGGTTGGCGCTCAGTGTCAGTTTCCACGCGTTGGCGAACGTGTGTTCGAGCGACGAGAACAGCGTGGTGTTCTGCATGTCGCGGCGGCTCCAGCCGGTGGCCGGGTTCCACGCGGTGGGGAAATCCGTGCGCGAGCCGTCGGCCAGCAGCACGGGGAAGCCCGTCCAGGTCGAGCCGCGCGGCTTGTAATCCTGGTGCGTAAAGCCGGCCGTCAGCAGCGTCACGGGTGTCAGGTCCGCCTCGACGATGCCGTAGGCGACGGATTTTTGCTGCGTGTAGCGGTCCAGGTAGGAGTGCTTGTCCTGATAGGCGCCGACCAGGCGGCCGCGCACCGTGCGGCTGTCGTTCAGGGGACCGGAGACATCGGCCTCGCCCCGGTAATTGTCCCACGATCCCGCGCCCAGGGTCGCCGCGCCCTCGAAGCTGGCAGTGGGACGCTTGCGCACCATGTTGACGGTGGCCGACGGGTCGCCCGAGCCGCTCATCAGGCCAGTCGCGCCCTTCAGCACTTCGATGCGGTCGTAGATGGCCATGTCGCTGTTGGTCGTGCCCCAGTCGTAGACGCCGTCATAGATGGCCGAGACGCCGTCGTACTGGAAATTGGTGACGGCAAAGCCGCGCGCCTGGAAGCTCCAGCGGTCGCTGTCATAGTTTTGCACGCTCACGCCATTGACGTTCTTCATGACGTCGGAGACGGCGTTGCTGTTTTGGTCATCCATCTGCTGGCGCGTGACGATGGTCAGCGACTGCGGCGTTTCGCGCTGCGTCAGGGCCAGGCCCGTGGCGCCGCTGGCGGGGCCGCCCGTGTAGCTGCCCGTGCCGCTGGTGGCGGCGCTGCGCTCGGCCGACGCCACCACGGTGACGCCGCTCATGACGGCCATGCCGCGGCTGTCCGCCGTGGGAGTAGTCGCGCCGGCGGGGATCTTTTGCAGCAGGTAGCCGCCATTTGCCTGCGGCACGGCTTGCAGGCCGCTGCCGGCCAGCAGCACGCGGAAACCGTCTTGTACGCCATAGCTGCCTTGCAGGCCGGCGCTGCGCAAGCCTTGCGTGGCGTCGCTGGAGAACGACAACAAAATGGCGCTGTCGCTGCCGAAGCGCGTCAGCACGTCGCCCAGCGCGCCGGCCGGAATGCTGTAGGCGCGTACTTGCCGGCTTTGCGCCTGGGCTGGCGTCGGCAGGGCCAGGGCCATGCCGATCTGCGCCAGGGCGCAGGCCAGAACGGTACGGGTAAGGAGGGAACGCGAAGCGTGGTGCATGGAATAAAGCCTTTCGTGGATGCGCAAGATGGAGACTGCCTATCTTCCAGGTCACGCGAGCACGGTAAAACAGCTCACTTTGCAGAAAATATTTTTCAGCGGGCCGCCAGTTCGATGCGCACCACCTGATGGCCCCAGAAGCGCGTGACGGTATTGCGCCGCAATTGCAGGCTGGCGCTGACGGCGTCGACGATGGCATCGACGTCGGCCAGCGGGTAGGAGCCGGACACGCGCAAACCGGCGACGGCGGGCGTGCAGTCCAGCGGCTGCTCGCTGTAGCGCGACAGCTCGGCGAGGAAATCGGCCAGGCGCATGTCGCGCGCCACCAGCATGCCATCGAGCCAGGCGCCGCCGTATGGCGCCAGCGCCTGGCGGTGATAACCGTCACTGTCGAAATGGGCGCCTTCGCCGGGGCGCAGCAGCAGGCGCTGGCTGCCGTCACCGGCCAGCACGGCGACGGCCCCTTCGAGCACGCCGGCGCTGGCATAGCCATCGTGCAGGCGCACGGTGAAACGCGTGCCCAGCGCCTGCAGCCTGCCGTGCGGCGTGCCGACGAAGAACGGCCGCTGCGCCGCATCCTTGCCGGTGGCGATGAAGATTTCGCCGGCCAGCAGGTCGATGCGGCGCTGCGCGCCGTCGTAAGCGATATTCACGGCGCTATTGGTATTGAGGGTGAGCCGCGTGCCGTCGGCCAGGGTCACGACGCGGCGCAGGTTGACGGCCGTGCGGTAATCGGCCGTCCAGCTGCGCCACGGGCCACGGCGTTCGAATCCATACAGCGAGGCGCCGCAAGCCAGCAGCAGGGCCAGCGTCTTGACGGCGTGGCGGCGCGGCGCGTTCGCCTGCACGCAGGCGCGCAGCAGGCTCGCGTGCGCCGCGGGCGGCAGGTGCTCGTGCTGTATTTGCAGCTGCTGCCACGCCTGCGTGGCGCTGCCGGCCCGCTGCAGATGGCGTTTTACTGTCGCCAGCGAGATGCCGAGCTGGCGCGCGATGTCTTCCTGCGGCAGTTCGTCGAGCTGGCGCAGTAAAAAAGCCCGTTTGACGGGAGGCGGCAGGCCGTCGAGCATGCGGTCCAGCTCAAACACGGTGGCCAGCAGCAGCGCGCGTTCCTCGGGCGAGGGTGCATGCAGGGGCGGCAGCTGGGCCAGCACGTCGAGGTACGCCTGTTCCAGTTTCTGGCGGCGGTAATGGTTGAACAGCACGCGCTGGGCGACGGTGGCGAGAAAGGCGCGCGGCTCGCGCGCGGCGACGGCGTCTTCGCGGTCGAGCAGGCGCATGAAAGTATCGTGCGCCACATCGGCCGCGCACGCCGTGCTGCCCAGTTTTTTGCGCAGCCAGCCCTGCAGCCAGCCGTGGTGGTCGGCATACAGTGTCGCGATGTCCTGGCGTTGTAGCGGCTTTGCCAGCGGCATCGCATTCCCCTTGCGTTTTTAAACAATAATAAGAATCATTCTCATTGTAGCAAGCGAGGACGGCGGCTGTAAATGACGGGCAGGCGCGCTGTGGTTTTTTGGTTGACGAACGGTAGGTCGGATTAGAGGGGCCGCCGAGGCGCGCAAGCGCGTAATCCGACGCCACCACCGGCGCTAACGATGTTGTCGGATTACGCGGCTACGCCGCTAATCCGACCTACGTTACCAGGCAGCAACGTCAGTAGTTCATGGGCTCGCCACGGAAGCAGCGGATCGCCGAATCGACCATGCCCTCGGCGCTGCCCTGCAGGCTGTGCTGCTTGCGCAGGTATTGCGCGTCGCTCCACTGCTTGGCCACGTCCGACAGGTGTTTCAGGGCCGGCGTGCTGCCCAGCGCCTCGGCGTGCGGTTCCATCTTGCGCAGGGTGGTCATGATGTCTTCGCGCAGCGACATCGTTTCGTAGGTTTTCGGATGCGTGATGGCGCCATCGAGGCCGAAGCGGCAGGCCTGGAAGCGGTTGTAGTTATATACGAGGTAATCGTCTTCCACGGGCGGGGTTTCGCGGCGTTCGAGCAGGTAGCGGCACAGCGCCTGCAGGTAGGCGGCCAGCGCGGCGGCCCGCTCCACCGTCAGCGGCGTGTCGCACACGCGCAGTTCGATGGTGCCGAATTCCGGCTTGGGACGGATATCCCAGTAAAAATCCTTCATGCTCTTGATGATGCCCGTGTTCTCCATCTTGGCGAAATACTCGTTGGAGAACTGATCCCAGCTCAGCGTAAACGGCGCGCGTCCGCTCATGGGGAATGCGAACACGGAGTTCAAACGGGCCGAATCGAACAGGGTGTCGCGGCCCTGCACATAGGGCGAGGAAGCCGACAGGGCGATGAAGTGGGGGATGTAGCGGTTCAGCGAATGCAGCAGGAACATGGCGTCGTCGCCCGAGGCGCAGCCGATGTGCACGTGTTGGCCGAAGATGGTGAACTGCTTGGCCAGGTAGCCGTACAGTTCCGAAATCTCCTGGAAGCGGGGCTTGGAAAAGATCTTTTGCGACGACCATTGCTGGAACGGGTGCGTGCCGCCGCCCGCGATGCCGATATTGAGCTTGTCGCCGGCCGTGATCAAGGTGTCGCGGATTTCCTGCAGCTGCTCCAGCAGGGGGCCGTGATGCGTGTGCACGCTCGAGTTGATCTCGATCATGCTCTCGGTGATTTCCGGCGTGACGTTGCCGGGAAACGGTTTCTTGTTCAGCAGATGCAGCAGGTCTGGGCTGGCGGCCGTCAAGTCATAGTCCGACAGGTTCACCAGTTGCAGTTCGAGTTCGACGCCGAAGGTCAGCGCGGCCGATTGGCCAAAAGGTTCCAGCGGCATTTAGCGCTCCTTGATTTCGTGGGTTTCTTTGGCCAGCATCAGCACGCGCTGCACCAGCACGGGGCCGATCAGTTCCAGGCCCAGGGTGATGGCGGCCAGGGCGTTCAATTCGTCGCCGAAGTTCACGCCGTGCTGGCGCGCGTGCTCGAGCAGCAGGATGATGAAGACGGAGACGGGCGTCAGGGCCACGCCCGTCAGCACGCCCTTGCGCCAGGAAATGCCGCTCACATGCGAAAACGCGGCCACGCCGGCGACCTTCGTCAGCAATCGTCCGCCGACGACGGCCAGGGCCAGTCCTGCGCCGGCCGTCACGCTGGCCCATTCCAGGGTGGAGGCGGCATACACGAACAGCAGCACCGTCAGCAGCTCGCCCATGGCGCCGAAATTGCGCTGCGCCTGGCTGAAGGCGACCCTGCGGTGGCGCGCCACCAGGCCGAAGGTGAGGGTGGCCAGCAGCGGCGACAGGCTGGTGGTGTAGGTCAGGGCGACGAGCAGCATCACCGACAGGGCGAACGCCACGGTGGCGTCCTGCGCCATGTTGCCCAAGCGGCGCAGCATGGCCGGCACGACGATGCCGAAGACGGTGCCGGCGGCCACGGAGGCGGCCAGCACGGCGGCGCTGCTGCTGCTCGCCTCGATCAGGTCGGTGGAACTCTGGAACATCCAGAAGCCGACGATGATGTTGAACGTGAAGACGGCCAGCACGCAGTTCAGGGCGGTGAGGTGGACGATGCGTTCCGTGACCTGGCCCGAGCTGCGTTCCTCGTTGATGACGCGCATGATGGTGGCCGGCGAGGTGGACATGGCCAGTGATGCGAGCAGCAGCGCCGTCATCGAGGTGCTGCCGAATTCGATGCCGATGAAGTAGACGACGGCAAAGGTCAGCAGGGATTCCACCAGGCCCGTGACGGCGATCCACGGATTGTTCTTCAGCCAGCGCAGGTTGATGCGGTAGCCGACCTCGAACAGGATCAGGCCGAAAGCCACGTCGGCCAGCACCAGCATGGGGCCGGCGTCCGTCTGCGGCAGGATGCCTACCTGCGTCTGCGCGAGGACGAAACCGATCACGCCGTAAAAACTGATGCGCGGCAGGCCAGTCCAGCGGTGGCCGAATTCGCCCACCACCCAGGCCAGGGTAATGGCGAACGGCCAGGACAGGTCGGCGGCGATCGAGATCAGACTTTGCATGCTCATTCCTTTGAAATTGGCGCTGGCACCGGCCGGCAGCACGGGGGCTGGCGCGGCAAGGTCTTGGTGCAGCGGTGGTGCATAGTTTGCGCAGAGCGATGCGCCGATTCTACCGGAGCAGAGGGCGCGCACGATGTGCGCAATCGAACAGTGTCGCGACCATGGCGGCCGCGCACGGGATGCAGCAGGGTGGGGCAGGGCTGGTATCGGCGTATGCTACCCGCCCGCGGCGGAGATGCTCCGCACGGTAGTGCCGTGTCGCAGTGTACGGCATGGCGGGCTCATGCCGCCATGGACTTTTTGTTGCGTGCTTTTATTTACTGAGCAGACGCATGCCCCGTTCCAGCCCATCGATCGACAGGGGGAACATGCGGTTGTTCATCAACTGCCGCATCACGCCGATCGACTGGCGGTACTGCCACAATCCTTCCGCTTCGGGGTTGAGCCAGATGAATTTCGGGAACGCCTGGGTAAAGCGCGCCAGCCACGTCGATCCCGCTTCCTCGTTGTTGTATTCCACGCTGCCGCCCGGCTGCAGGATTTCATAGGGGCTCATGGTGGCGTCGCCGACGAAAATCAGCTTGGTATCGGGCGGGTATTTGCGCAGCACGTCCCAGGTGGGAAAACGCTCGGCATTGCGGCGCCGGTTGTTCTTCCACAGATAGTCGTAGACGCAGTTATGGAAGTAAAAGAATTCCATGTTCTTGAATTCCGTCTTCGCCGCCGAAAACAGTTCTTCGGTGCGCTCGATATGGTCGTCCATGCTGCCGCCCACGTCGAGCAGCATCAGCACCTTGATGCGGTTCTTGCGCTCGGGCCGCATCCTGATGTCGAGGTAACCCGCGTTGTTGGCCGTGGCGGCGATGGTGGCGTCGAGCGCCAGTTCGTCTTCCGCGCCTTCGCGCGCGAATTTGCGCAGGCGGCGCAAGGCTACCTTGATGTTGCGCGTGCCCAGTTCGCGCTCGCCGTCGTAATCCTTGTAGCTGCGCGCTTCCCACACCTTCACGGCCGTGCGGTTGCCGCCCTTGCCGCCGATGCGGATGCCTTCCGGATTCGTGCCGCCATTGCCGAACGGCGAGGTGCCGCCCGTGCCGATCCACTTGCTGCCGCCCTCGTGGCGCTCCTTCTGTTCCTTCAGCAGCTCGTTCAGGCGGTCCATCAGCTTGTCGTAGCCGAATTTTTCCAGCTGCGCCTTCTGCTCCTCGGAAAGCTCGCGCTGCATGCGTTTGAGCAGCCAGTCGAGGGGAATCGCCGCGTTCGTGTCGAAAGCCGCGCTGACGCCCTTGAAGTACTGGCCAAAGGCGCGGTCGAACTTGTCGAAATGGGCTTCATCCTTGACCAGCGTCAGGCGCGCCAGATAGTAGAAATCGTCCATCGAGGCGTCGATGACGTTCTTTTGCAGCGCTTCAAGAAGGGTCAGAAATTCCTTGATCGAGACGGGAATCTTCGCATCCTTGAGCGTGAAGAAGAAATCGATCAGCATGGCGCCTGCTCTCCCGCGCGGGGCAGTGCGGCAATGGGGCGCTGCGCCAGCTTGTGGCGCAGGTGGGCGGCAATTTCCGGCCACTCGCCGCGCGTGATGCTGTACATGACGGTGTCGCGCACGGTGCCGTCGCGGCGCAGCGCATGGTGGCGCAGCACGCCATCCTTTTTCGCGCCCAGGCGCTCGATGGCCGCCTGCGAGGCGTGGTTGAAATTGTCGGTGCGCAGGCCCACCAGCGCGCAGCCGAGGTTATCGAAGGCGTGCGCCAGCAGCAGCAATTTGCAGGTGGTGTTGACATGGCTGCGCTGGCAGCGCTTCGCGTACCAGGTATAGCCGATTTCCAGGCGTCCGATGGCCGGCACCACGTCGTGGTAGCTGGTGGTGCCGAGCACCTCGCCGCTGGCCGCGTCGATGACGGCAAAGGCGAAGCGCGTGGGGCGCATCTCGATGCCCTTGAAAATGTACTGGTCCACCTGGTCCGGCTCGGGCACGGAGGTGACGCGCAGATTCCACAGTTCCCCATCCATGGCCGCCGCGCGCAGGCCGGGCGCGTGGTGCGGCGCCAGTGCCTCGAGGCGGATGCCGTGCAGTTCCAGGGGGACGAAGACCATGTCGGGGCTGATATCGTTCACCGGCGCTCCTTAGCGGTTGGTGCGCGACATGAACATCAGGCGCTCGAACAGGTGCACGTCCTGCTCGTTTTTCAGCAGCGCGCCGTGCAGCGGCGGCACGACGGCCTTGTTGTCCTTGCTGCGCAGCGCTTCGGCTGGGATGTCCTCGGCCAGCAGGAGCTTGAGCCAGTCGAGGAATTCCGACGTCGACGGCTTTTTCTTCAGGCCCGGCACGTCGCGCACTTCATAGAAGGTTTGCAGCGCCTGCGCCAGCAATTCCTGTTTCAGGTGCGGGTAGTGGACGGCGACGATCTGCTCCATCGTGTCCTTGTCCGGGAATTTGATGTAGTGGAAGAAGCAGCGGCGCAGGAAGGCATCCGGCAATTCCTTCTCGTTGTTCGAGGTGATGATGACGAGCGGACGGTGGCGCGCCGTGACCATTTCGCGCGTCTCATACACATAGAATTCCATGCGGTCCAGCTCGCGCAGCAAGTCGTTCGGGAATTCGATGTCGGCCTTGTCGATTTCATCGATCAGCAGCACCACCGGTTCGGGCGCCGTGAATGCCTGCCACAGCACGCCCTTGACGATATAGTTCTGGATGTCGCGCACGCGCTCGTCGCCCAGCTGCGAATCGCGCAGGCGCGACACGGCGTCGTATTCGTACAGGCCCTGCTGCGCCTTGGTGGTCGATTTGATATGCCATTGCATCAGCGGCATGTTCAGCGCGGCGGCTACTTCCTCGGCCAGCATGGTCTTGCCCGTGCCCGGTTCGCCCTTGATCAGCAGCGGGCGTTGCAGGGTCAGCGCCGCATTCACGGCCAGTTTCAGGTCGGCGGTGGCGACATAGCTGTCGGAACCTTCGAAGCGTTGGCCTTGCTGGGTGTGCTGTGCTTGCATGAGCGGTCTGCCAAAGTAGGGAAATGGTGAGTATAAACAGAACTGTGGCGCGCTGCCACGCGGACGGCCTGTGCCTGCCTGCCGACAATGCGGGTTTTATAGGTGGACTTGCAAGAATATCTTGGCTAGAATCGGCAAGCAGCAGATTAATTGTCAACCTTAATTGTCAACACATAAAATCAATAAAAACCAGCACTGGCGTTTCTCCGATTACCTTTGTTCACATTGCCACTATGAAAAAAATATTTGCACTTCTCGTGCTTGCCGGCATAGCAAATGCCGTCACAGCGGCTGACATTGTAGGAAACGCCAAGGCAGCCCCTGCCAAGGTGGAAATGTGTATCGGCTGCCACGGCATCCCCGGTTACAAGGCAACCTTCCCCGAAGTGTTCCAGGTGCCGATGATCGGCGGCCAGCCGGCAAAATATATCGAGAATGCGCTGCAAGCCTACAAGAAGGGCGACCGCAAGCACCCCAGCATGAAGGGCATCGCCAGCAGCCTGTCGGACCAGGATATCGCCGATGTCGCCGCGTACTATGCGCAACAAGCCAAGCCGAACTGAGGATCAGCCAGATGATGAAAACACTACTCGCCGCCCTCGTTTGCGCCACCGTTTCGTTTTCCGTCAGCGCCGCCGGCAATGTCAACACGGGCAAGGCCCTGGCCGAAAAATACAGCTGCGCCACCTGCCACGGCAAGGATTACGGTTCGCCCATCGACCCGTCCTACCCGAAGCTGGCTGGTCAGCACAGGGATTACCTGGAACACGCGTTGACGGCGTATAAACGGGGCGACAAGGCCAACGGCCGCAACAACGCCATCATGACGGGCCAGGTGAAACCGTTGAGCAACCAGGACATCAAGGACCTGGCCGCCTACCTGCACAGCTTGCCGAGCAGCCTGGTCACTCATCGCTGAGCGGTAACGCCGGCTCAGGCTTTCAGCCCCACCCGGCGAGCAAGTTTATGCAGATTGCTGGCGTCGAGTCCCAACTGCCGCGCCGCAGCGGCCCAGTTATCCTGATGCAGCACCAGCGCTTGCCGGATGGCCTGGCGCTGGCTCGCTTCGACGATCTGATGCATCGATAGCAGCGGCGCCGCCGGCGTGCCGCACGCGGCTGGCGCCAGCGGCAGCGCGTCCGTGCCGGCCGGCGCTTCCAGCGCATCGAGGTCGAGCATATCCGTTTCCAGCGTTACTATCTCTTTGCGGTCCGCGCCGCGGATCACGGCTTTCAGCGCGGCCCGGCTGATCACATGTTCCAGTTCGCGCACGTTGCCGGGCCAGCGGTAGTGGCACAGAGCGTTTTCCGCCGCGGCCGACAGGCGCAGGCTGCGCAAGCCCAGGCGCGCGCGGTTCAGTTCCAGGAAGCCGCCCGCCAGCAGCAGCACGTCGTTGCCCCGCTCGCGCAGCGGCGGAATCGGCACGGGATAGACGGATAAACGGTGGTACAGATCGGCGCGGAACGAGCCGTCGCGCACATGTTCGCGCAGGCTGCGGTTGGTGGCGGCGATCACGCGCACGTTGACCCGGCGCGGCCGGTCCGCGCCCAGGCGCTGGATTTCGCCATTTTGCAAGGTGCGCAGCAGCTTGGCCTGTATCGACAGCGGCAATTCCCCCACTTCATCGAGAAACAGGGTGCCCCCTTCGGCCGCCTCGAAACGGCCGGGCCGGTCGCTGACGGCGCCGGAAAACGCACCGCGCACATGGCCGAACAACTCGCTCTCGGCCAGCGATTCCGGCAAGGCTGCGCAATTGACGTGGATCAGCGGTTTGCCCGCGCGGCGCGACAGGCGGTGCAGGCGGTGCGCGCACAATTCCTTGCCCACGCCCGTCTCGCCCAGCAGCAGCACGGGCAGTTCGGAATCGGCGACCACCTGCAATTCGTGCAGCAAGTGCGTGATGGCGCTGCTCTGGCCGACGAAATCGTGTTCCTCGCGCGGCGCCTGGGCATCGGCCAGCATGGCGCCGCCCGACAGGCGCAGGGCGCGGATTTCCGTCTCCAGGCGCGTCACGCGCACGGCCGCCTCGATGGCGCAGGCCAGCTCGCCCAGGTCGCGCTGCGCCTGCGTATCGAAGGTGCCCACCCGCAGCGCGTCGAGCGTGATCACGCCCCAGCGTTCGCCTTCCAGGTCCAGCGCCATGCCCATGCAGTCGTGCACGGGCAGCGGTTCGCCGGCCCGCTCGGCGATCAGGCCATCGTAGGGATCGGGCAGGGAGCTGTCGTGATGGAAGCACAGCACGCCGCGCCGCTGCAGGATGGCGGCCAGGCGCGGATGGTCGGCGACGGCGAAGCGGCGTCCCAGCGCGTCGCTGGCCAGGCCGGCCATCGCCACGGGGCGCAGGTGCTCGCCGTCGAGCTTGAGCAAGGCCACGGCCTCGCAGCCGAAGTGCGCGCGCAGGCTGCCCACGAGGCGCTGCAGGCGCACGGCCACGGGCAGGTCGGCGACCAGGTCGGTGAGCAGCAGCAGGTGGATGGCGGTGGTGGTCATAAGTACCATGCAGGGTACAACGGACCACGCTTGAAAAGGGTCATATCGACCCTGCATTTTTCAAATCGTTGATTTAAAACAAGTTTTTCCTGGCACACCGTTTGCCTAGGTAAGGGTGCCGAACCGGCATACAAGACCAAGGAAAGCCTGATGAAAACGACTCCCTCCCTCCGCGCCATTGCCGCCGCCGTCTGCGTGCTGGCCATGCCCCTGTCCGTGCAAGCCCAGGCGAGCCTGCCGGCCAGCGCCGCCGCCACTGCGGCCGCTGTCAGCCAACCCTCTGCTGCCGCCGCGCTCAAGCGCTATGAACTGCAAACCAATATCGTCGACGGCAAGATGGTGTTCATCGATGCCAAGGGCCAGGTCAACCCCGTGCTGACGGCCAAGGTGGGCGACACGGTCGAACTGGTGCTGAAAAGCGGCGAAGGCGCCGAGCACGACCTGCTGATCCCGGAACTGAACGTGGCATCAAACAAGTTCAGCGCCAATAGCGGCAGCACCACCGTGCGCTTCAAGGTCACGCGCGCCGGCACGTTCACCTATTACTGCTCGATTCCCGGCCACCGCCAGATCGGCATGGAAGGCAAGCTGGAAGTCGCCGGCACCTCGCTGGCCGAAGCCGGCGCGCCGAAGGCCGCTGGCGCCGGCAGCGCAGCGGGCGAATCGAGCCAGGCCGCCGCGCTGGCCCTGTACACGCCCGCGCCGTCGCCGATGCGCGGCCCCGATCCATCGGCCGTCAGCGTGGCCGCCAATCCGGCGCAGGTGCCTTCCGCCATCGGCGCGCGCGCGCCACAAACCCTGAAATACCGCATGGAGACGGTGGAACTGCCGGGCAAGCTCGATGACGGCACCAGCTTTACCTACTGGACCTTCAACCGGCAAGTACCGGGCCCGATGCTGCGCGCGAAGGTGGGCGATACGGTGGAACTGACCCTGTTCAACGCCAAGGACAGCAAGATGATCCACTCGATCGACCTGCACGCGGTGACGGGCGGCCATGGCGGCGGACAGCACACGCAGGTGGCGCCGGGGCAGGAAAAGACGGTGACTTTCAAGGCGCTCAATCCGGGCCTGTTCGTCTACCACTGCGCCACGCCGCTCGTGCCGCAGCATATCGCGGCCGGCATGTACGGCATGATCCTCGTCGAACCGGAAGGCGGCCTGTCGAAGGTCGACCGCGAGTACTACGTGATGCAGGGCGAGATGTACACGGGCCGTCCGCACGGCGCACCCGTGCACCAGGAACCGAACCTGGAAAAAATGGCCAATGAGCTGCCCGACTACTACGTCTTCAACGGCGAAGTGGGCGCCCTGAGCAAGACGCACAAACTGCAGGCGAAAGTCGGCGAGACCGTGCGCATCTATTTCGGTGTCGGCGGCCCGAACAAGATTTCGTCGTTCCACATCATCGGCGAGATCTTCGACAAGGTGTACAGCGAAGGCTCGATCAGCAGCCCGAAAAACGACGTGCAAACCACGCTGGTGGCGCCGGGCGGCGCGACCATCGTCGAACTGAAGGTACAGCATCCTGGCAGCTATCTGCTGGTCGACCATGCGCTGTCGCGCGCCGGCAAGGGCGCCGTGGGCGTGCTGGAAGTGACGGGCGAAGCCGTGCCCGGCGTCTACCACGCGGGCGCCGTCCAATAAAACAACCCCCCATTCATCATCAAGGAACTGCTATGGAAATGATCGACCTATCCCTGGGCCAGCTGGCCCGCCGCATCCCCGGCGCCACGCGCCTGTTCGATGCGCACCGCCTCGATTTCTGCTGCGGCGGCAACAAGACCCTGCGCGCGGCGGCCGAAGCGGCCGGCGTGGACGCGGCGCCCATCGTCAAGGAACTGCAAGTGCTGGCCGGACGGATTGACGCCAGCGGCGAGCGTGACTGGCAGGACGCCCCGGCCGCCGAGCTGGTGGAACACATCCTGGCGCGCTACCACGCCGTGCATCGCGAGCAGCTGCCCGAGCTGATACGCCTGGCGCGCAAGGTCGAGCAGGTGCATGGCGACCGCGCCGACTGTCCGCACGGGCTGGCGGAACACCTGTCGGCCATGGCGCAGGAACTGGAAAGCCATATGCGCAAGGAGGAAGACGTGCTGTTCCCCATGATCGTGCGCGGCCAGGGCCCCCGGGCCGGCGCGCCCATCAACGTGATGCGCATGGAGCATGACGACCATGGCGTGGCCTTGCGCGCCATGGAGGCGATGACGAACGATATCACCGCACCAGGTGGCGCCTGCACCACCTGGCGCGCGCTGTACACGGGCCTGCGCACCTTCCGCGAAGACCTGATGGCGCACATCCATACTGAAAACAATATCCTGTTCGAGCGCTTTGCGCCGGCCGTGGTGCACTGACAAAGGAAAGACCCATGGGTCCCTACAAAAAACTCTGGTTCACCCTGATCGGTGTGCTGATCGTGACGTTTTCGCTGCTCGGCTACTACGGCACGGAAGTGTATCGCCAGGCGCCGCCGATTCCCGCGCAAGTGCTGGCGCAGGATGGCCGGCAACTGTTCGACCGCGAGGGCATCCTCGACGGCCAGACGGCCTGGCAATCCGTCGGCGGCATGCAGCTGGGCTCCATCTGGGGCCACGGCGCCTACCAGGCGCCCGACTGGACGGCCGACTGGCTGCACCGCGAACTGACGGCCTGGCTGGAACTGGCCGCGCAAGAGCAGCATGGCAAGGCGTACGCGGCGCTCGACGGCCCCGCGCAGGCGGCGCTGCGCGAAGCGCTCAAGCTGGAATACCGCGGCAACCGGGTCGATGAAGAACAAGTACTGCATCTGTCGGCGCGCCGCGTGCAAGCGATCGCCAGCACGGCGCACTATTACGACCAGCTGTTCTCGGACGCGCCTGCGCTGCACGCCAGCCGCGAGCATTTCGCCATGAAGGAAAACACCTTGCCCAGCGCCGCGCGGCGCGCGCAGATGACGCAGTTCTTCTTCTGGACGGCGTGGGCTGCCGCCACCGAACGTCCGGGCCAGAAAGTGACCTATACGAACAACTGGCCGCACGAACCGCTGATCGGCAACCAGCCCAGTGGCGAAAACCTCGTCTGGTCGGTCGCCAGCGTGGTGGTGCTGCTGGCCGGCGTGGGCTTCCTCGTCTGGGGCTGGGCCTTCTTGCGCGACCACGACGAAGCGCTGCCGGCCGCCGGTCCGCGCGACCCGCTCACCACTTTCGCGCTGACGCCTTCGCAGCGGGGACTGGGCAAGTACCTGTTCCTGGTGGTGGCGCTGTTCATCTTCCAGGTCTTCATCGGCGGCTTTACGGCGCACTACACGGTGGAAGGACAGCAGTTCTACGGCATCGACGTGTCGCGCTGGTTCCCGTATGCGCTCACGCGCACCTGGCATATCCAGGCCGCGCTGTTCTGGATCGCCACGGGCTTCCTGGCCGCCGGCCTGTTCCTCGCCCCGCTGATCAATGGCGGCAAGGACCCCAAGTGGCAGCGCCTCGGTGTCGACGTGCTGTTCTGGGCCCTCGTCGCGGTCGTCGTCGGCTCGTTCATCGGCAATTACCTGGCCATCGCGCAAGTGATGCCGCCCGAGTGGAATTTCTGGCTCGGCCATCAGGGTTATGAATATGTGGACCTGGGACGCCTGTGGCAAATCGGCAAATTTGTCGGCATTCTGCTGTGGCTCGTGCTGATGCTGCGCGGCGTCGTGCCCGCCCTGCGCCAGCCGGGCGGCGACAGGAACCTGCTGGCGCTCTTGACCGCGTCCGTGGGCGCCATCGGCCTGTTCTACGGCGCCGGCCTGTTCTACGGCGAGCGCACGCATTTATCGGTGATGGAGTACTGGCGCTGGTGGGTGGTGCACCTGTGGGTGGAAGGTTTCTTTGAAGTCTTCGCCACCACGGCGCTGGCCTTCATCTTCTCGACCCTGGGCCTGGTGTCGGTGCGCATGGCCACGACGGCCAGCCTGGCGTCGGCCTCGCTGTTCATGCTGGGCGGCATACCCGGCACCTTCCACCACCTGTACTTTGCCGGCACCACCACGCCCGTGATGGCCATCGGCGCGAGCTTCAGTGCGCTGGAAGTGGTGCCGCTGATCGTGCTGGGCCACGAAGCGTGGGAAAACTGGCGCCTGAAGGAACGCGCGCCGTGGATGGAGCAGTTGCGCTGGCCCCTGATGTGCTTTGTCGCCGTCGCCTTCTGGAACATGCTGGGCGCCGGTGTGCTGGGCTTCATGATCAACCCGCCTGTGGCCTTGTACTATATCCAGGGTCTCAACACGACTCCCGTGCATGCGCATGCGGCGCTGTTCGGCGTGTACGGCTTCCTGGCGCTGGGCTTTACCTTGCTGGTGCTGCGTTATCTGCGGCCCGACTACCGCTTCAGCCCTGCGTTGATGAAGACGGCATTCTGGGGCTTGAACGGGGGCCTGGCGCTGATGATCTTTACCAGCTTGCTGCCGATTGGCATCATCCAGTTCCACGCCAGCGTGACGGAAGGCCTGTGGTATGCGCGCAGCGAAGGCTTCATGCAGCAGCCTTTGTTGCAGAACCTGCGCTGGATACGCACCTTCGGCGACGTGGTCTTCATCGTCGGCGCGGTGGCCATGGCGTTGCAGGTGGTGCTGGGGTTGATGGGCAAGGCGAAGGCACCCGCGCTGCCACAGGCGGTACGGCCAGCCTGATCGGTTGCTGCGCCGCCGAGTGTTGTTGATCGATCTCCCGAAGCCGTGCTAGCCACGGCTTTTTTCATATAGGGCCAGGAAGACGAGGCCGGCGACCAGCGGGATATTTTTCGTCAGCGGCCCGAAAGGGTGTATCAGGAATTCCGGCAGGAAGACGGCGATCACCAGTGTATAGCCGGCCACCAGCGCGCACTGCGTCCACCATAGCAACGGCCTGGCATGGAACAGCGAGGCGATGCCCATGGCTAGGTCGGCCAGGCAGGAGGCGGCAAACACGTGTTCCGTATGCAGCGTGATGCCGCTGCGGCGCAGCCATGCGAGCGATTCGGCATGCGGATACAGATACCAGGACACAAACGCCGTCCATAGCCAGATAAAGGCCATGCCGAGGCGCATGGCCCAGTACAGCCCTTGCAGCTTGGCTGGCGTCATGGCGCGGGCTTGGCAACCATCAGCCAGTAGACCAGCATGAGCGCGGCAAATGCGGGCACGCCAAGCCAGAACCAGCAGCGCGCATAGAACCAGTACAGGCGCGGCAGCGGTGTGCCCGTGTCATCAGCCAGGCGGGCCAGGCTGCGCATGCGGATCTGCAGCCATACCACGGGTAACCAGCAGGCGCCGGCCACCGCATACAGCAGCATCGAGGCGAGGACCCAGCCGGACAGGATCGGATAGCCGGCCAGGTGCGCCAGGGCCAGTCCGGACAGCGGCTGGACAATGACGGCCGGCGTGGTGAACAGCCAGTCGGCCAGCACGGTCTTTTCGGCCGACAGGCGGATCGCACGCACCTCGCCACCCCGGTCGTTGATCCACTTGAAGAAAGCGATGCCGATGCCAGTGCCAAACAGGATGGTGGCGCTGAGGATGTGCAGCCATTTGACGAACAGGTACCAGCTCATGCCGGTACCTCGGTCACGTCATGGCCTTGCAGCGCGGCCAGGTAATTTTCCACCGTGAGCAGGCCGACGCAGGGCATCGCGCCGTGCGGTAGCGGCGCGCCACCGCTGCTGGCGCCGGCCAACCGGTTCGCCAGCGCGATCGACGCGCCGCACGGGATATGCGGGCCGTGGTTTTGCGCCGCCAGCAATTGCCAGGTCAGCGTCAGCGGCAGGCCATCGAGTCCCGTGCCTTGCAGCGTTACGAACATCGCGCCTTTGTCGCTGACCAGCGGTTCCACCCATTGGCTGATGGCGTGCAATGGCCTGGCCAGCGGCAGCAGGCTGCGCAACAGGCCCAGGCGCACCAGTTGCGCGGCGGCCCAGACGAACAGATGGCCGGGCGCACCGGCAAAACCGGCGTGAAAAGTGACGGTGTCGAGGCCCGGATAGCGTTGCGGGAACAGCGCCAGGTCGGGCACGTCGCAGCTGCCCAGCAAGCGCCGTCCCACGGGCGCGGCAAAGCGGTGGCGCTTCAGGTCGAGCCAGCCGTGCGTGGTCTGCTGGCTGCCGGCAACCAGGCGCTGGAACGGTTTGCCACAGTACGAGAAGATGCCGGCCATAGTGGCGATGCCCGGCGCGCGGGCGCCGGAGGCGATGCCGTGGCGGATCGATGTGAGCTGGCGAAAGCGCGGCAGGTAGCGGTCTACCACGGCCGAGGACAGCGCTGGCAGCGAGCTGGCGCCGCTGGTGACGAACACGCCGCGCTGGCGCGCCAGGTCGTCGAGGCTGGCGATGCCGGCGACAAAATCGCGGCCGTCGGCCAGGTCGATATAGTTGGCGCCGGCATCGATCGCCGCATCGGCGACGCGGTAATCCTGGCCCTGGAACGGGCCGGCGGTATGGATCAGCGTATCGACGCCCAGTTCGGCCAGGCGCCGCGCCAGATCAGGTGCATCAGCATCGAGCGCCAGTGCTTGCCGCGGCGGCAAGCCCAATTGCGCCGCCAGTACCCTGGCCCTGGCGGCGTCGCGCCCGGCCACCAGCAGATGGATATCCTGGTTGCCGGCTAGCGCCTGGCAAATGCGCGTGCCGAAAAAACCGTAACCGCCGAGTACGAGAATGGTGTGATGGGCCAAGATATCCTTCAGTGGCTGAGTTTCTTGGCAACATGATACTACCTGATCAGCGGCGCCGCACGCAGTCGATATACGCGTCCGTATCGGGCGGCAAGCCCGAGCGCTGCGAGGCCCAGATCATCTGGCCCAGACATTCCATCACTTCGTGCTGGGCCGCATGGGCCGAATCGAGGCGCTGGGTCAGCTGCTGGACGGCCGGGCGAATGCCGCGCGGCTGGTCCACCTGTACCTGCTCCGTGATCGACAGATGCATGGACAGGTGCAGGAAAGGATTGGCCTGGCCCCCTTCGACGGAGTAATCGCGCGCCAGCGCCGCTTCGACGTCGGAGAGCTCGTTTTCATACTCGGGATGTTCGAGGATCCAGTCGAGCGCGATGGCTTCCATCGGCGTGAGGATTTCGTGGGCGCGGTGCTTGCGCAAGGTGTCGCAAAAGAAGCGGCGCACGTCGTCGGAAGAGGGGTTGAACATGGCGGAAGGACTATGGCTAAGGGGCAGCCGGCATTGTACCGCGTACATCAATTCAAGGCATCGGGGATGCCCTTTTTGCCGTCCGGCGTCCGCTTTCGTGACCCGATAGTCACCGCAATTTAATACCCTGCAGTAAGTATTATCCACTACCGCCACGGCCCGGCGGCGCCAAATAACGGTGATAAAATCGCCGCTCTTGATATTTGCTCTGGACACGACGGCGATTTTGTTGCTATTCCGTGCTTCCATTGCCCGCACCTTTGCCACCAGATCTTGCTCCTGGCTTATTCCGGAGCGCGGCAGCATGCCTATCACCATCGACCTTGACCTGTCCGGCCGCCCTGGCGTTCCGGCTGGCCAACTGTTTTCATTTCATACAGCGATGGTGCCGCCACGGTGGCGCGCAAGAATCATCCTTCAGTATTCATAAACGGAGTTACGTATGCGTAAATCGCTATTACTTTTGATGTCGTGCCTGATCCTGGCGGCATGTGACAAGACCCCTCCGGCCTCGTCCGAAAAACCGGTCGACGTGCTGCTGATCGGCGCCGGCACCATGAGCGCCACCCTGGGCAGCATGCTCAAGGAACTCGATCCCTCGCTGACGATGGAAATGGTCGAGCGCCTCGATTCCGTGGCCGCCGAAAGCTCGGACGCGATGAACAACGCAGGCACGGGCCACTCGGCATTTGCCGAACTGAACTACACGCCCGAAGCGGCCGACGGCAGCATCGAGACCAAGAAAGCCGTTGCCATCAACGAGCAATTCGAAATTTCCAAGCAATTCTGGGCTTATCAGGTGGCCAACAAGCACCTGGGTGCGCCGCAAACCTTCATCAACAACGTGCCGCACATGGCTTTTGTCTGGGGTGACGACAATATTGCCTTTTTGAAGAAGCGCTATGCCGCGCTGCAAAAGGAAAACCTGTTCAAGGGCATGCTGTACTCGGAAGACCAGGCGCAGATCGAACAATGGGCACCGCTCGTCATGCAAGGGCGCGACAAGGGCCAGAAAGTGGCGGCGACGCGCATGGAGATCGGTACCGACGTCAATTTCGGCAACCTCACGCGCGGTCTCGTGAAATACCTGACGGACAGCCACGGCATGGTGCTGCACCTGCGCCACCAGGTGGAAGACATCCGGCGCGGCGCCGACGGCGTGTGGAACGTGACGGTGAAAGACCTGGCTGCCGGCAAGGAAAAAACCATGCGCGCCAAGTTCGTCTTCATCGGCGCCGGCGGCGGTTCTCTGCCGCTGCTGGAAAAATCGGGTATTCCTGAAGCCAAGGGCTACGGCGGCGTGCCGGTGGGCGGCCAATGGCTCGTGACCACCAATCCGGAACTGGTGGCGGCGCATGCGGCCAAGGTGTACGGCAAGGCGTCCGTCGGTTCGCCGCCGATGTCCGTGCCGCATCTGGACACGCGCATCATTGATGGCAAGAAAGCCCTGCTGTTTGGACCGTTTGCCACCTTCTCGACCAAGTTCCTGAAAAACGGCTCGTGGATCGACTTGCCTGCCTCGATCGGCACGGGCAATGTGAAACCGATGCTGCAAGCCGGCTACGACAATATTCCGCTGACGAAGTATCTGGTGGAACAGGTCATGAATACGCCGGAAGACCGCCTGAAGACCCTGCGCGAATACTTGCCGAACGCCAAGATGGAAGACTGGACCCTGCAAAACGCCGGCCAGCGCGTGCAGATCGTCAAGGATGACCCTGTCAAAGGCGGCTTGCTGCAGTTTGGCACGGAAGTCGTCGGCGCCGCCGATGGCAGCATCGTCGCCTTGCTGGGTGCTTCGCCAGGCGCCTCGACCGCGCCGCCGATCATGATCAAGGTGCTGCAAACGGCCTTCAAGAGCCGTCTGGCCACGCCGGAATGGCAAGCGAAGATGGTGGAAATGGTGCCGTCGTACGGTCAAAAGCTGAACAACGACCCGGCCCTGGCCAACAAGATCCGCCATTACAGCAGCAATATCCTGGGCTTGAAGGCGATCACGCTCGACGTTCCCGCTGCTGCGCCAGCGCCGGCGGCAAACTAAGTCAGCCTGACCGGCAGGGAAGTTTCCTGCCGGCATGAAAAAAGGGGCAGCCTGTTCAGGCTGCCCCTTTTGCGTGGGAGCGTGCGTTCATTGCGGCGGACTACTCCTTGCCCGGCAAGATCAGCTCCGGCGTACACCCTTCGGCGGCGATGCCGTCGCAAGGCTTGGCCAGTGCCGCGCCGTCCTGTGCCCGTGGCGCATGGGGCTGGCGCAGGTAGCGCGACGTGTGGCGATGCGCTTGCTGTGCGTTGCCATGCACGGGCCAGGTCAGGAAGCGGGACAGCTCCTGCAAGGCGCGCTGGTACACATCGCGTTTAAATTCAATGACGACATCGAGCGGGACCCAGTATTCATGCCAGCGCCAGGCGTCGAACTCGGGATGGTCGGTCAGGCGCAGATTGACGTCGTTATCGCGCGCGCACATTCTCAGCAGAAACCAAATCTGCTTCTGGCCACGGTAATGGCCGCGAATCTCGCGCTTGATGAAGTGGTCTGGCACTTCATAGCGCAGCCAGTCGCGGGTGCGGCCGACAATTTTGACGTGTTCCTGTCTGAGTCCGATTTCCTCTTCAAGTTCGCGAAACATGGCTTGTTCCGGTGTTTCGCCATATTTGATACCGCCTTGCGGAAACTGCCATGAGTGCTCGCGCACCCGCTTGCCCCACCACACCTCGTTCTGGGCGTTTAGCAGGATGATGCCGACGTTGGGCCGAAACCCTTCACGGTCGAGCATAATGCACCTCAAACTTTCTGCGACAGTGCGTCCTTTTTTACATAATTACCCACAACTTCGCAAGCCGGTGACCTTTTCGGGGTGCGAAAAGCGCCGGAATCGCACCAATTGAGCGCATTTGTGTAAAGTATGGACGCATCAGCCAGCTAATCCTTTAAAATTAGGTTGATTATAACCCTCTCTTTTTAAAAAGAATTCACCGTTATGCGCGCCTCCCGTTTTTTTATTTCCACACTTAAAGATGCACCTTCTGACGCGGAAATCGTCAGCCACCAATTGATGATGCGTGCAGGCATGATCAAACGCCTCGGTTCCGGCATCTATACCTACATGCCGATGGGCTTGCGCGTGATCCGCAAGGTGGAAGCCATCATCCGTGACGAGATGAACAAAGCCGCCGGTATCGAACTGCTGATGCCGCTCGTGCAGCCGGCCGAACTGTGGCAGGAGACGGGCCGCTGGACCAAGATGGGCGACGAACTGATGCGCGTGAAAGACCGCCACGGCCGCGAATACGCGATCCAGCCCACGTCGGAAGAAGTCATCACCGACGTCGTGCGCACGGAAATCAAGTCCTACCGCCAGTTGCCGCTGAACTTTTATCACATCCAGACCAAGTTCCGCGACGAGCGCCGCCCACGTTTCGGCCTGATGCGCGGCCGCGAATTCACGATGAAGGACGCGTATTCGTTCGACCGCGACTTGGCCGGCATGCAGGCGTCGTACAAGGTCATGTTTGACGCCTACACTCGCATCTTCACGCGTTTCGACCTGAAATTCCGCGCCGTGGCGGCCGACAACGGCGCCATCGGCGGTTCCGGTTCGCATGAATTCCACGTCATCGCCCACACGGGTGAAGACGCGCTTGTGTATTGCCCGACGTCCGACTACGCCGCCAACATGGAAGCGGCCGAAGCGCTGCCGCCAGCGGGCGAGCGCCCGGCCGCCGCCCAGGCGCTGACCAAAACGGCCACGCCGGACACCGTCAAGTGCGAAACCGTGGCCGCCTTGCTGGGCATCGAGCTGTCGCGCACCGTGAAAACCATCGCCCTGACGGTGGAAACGGCGGGCAAGGATGAAAAAATCACGAAACAGCATTTCATGCTGCTGCTGCGCGGCGATCATGAATTGAACGAGATCAAGGTGGGCAAGGTTGCCGGCCTGGCCGGTCACCGTTTCTCGACGGAAGCGGAAATCCTGGAAGTCTACGGCACCATCCCCGGCTACCTGGGCCCGATCGGCACGAAGGCACCGGTCACCGTGGTGGCGGACCGCACGGTCGCCCACATGAGCGACTTCGTCTGCGGCGCGAATGAGGCCGGTTTTCACTACACGGGCGCCAACTGGGGCCGTGACGTGGCCGAGCCTGCCATCGTGGCCGACTTGCGCAATGTCGTCGCCGGCGACGCGTCGCCGGACGGCCAGGGCGCACTGGCCATCGAGCGCGGCATCGAAGTGGGCCACGTGTTCCAGCTGGGTACGGCGTATTCGGAAAGCATGAAAGCCACCTTCCTCGACGAGAACGGCAAGCCTGCGCCGCTGCAGATGGGTTGCTACGGCATCGGCGTGACGCGCATCCTGGGCGCCGCCATCGAACAGAACTTCGATGACAAGGGCATCATCTGGCCAGCGTCGATCGCGCCGTTCGAGGTCGTGCTGTGTCCGATGGGCATGGATCGCAGCGAACTGGTCAAGGAAGAGACGGAGAAGCTGTACGCGGCCCTGCAAGGCGCTGGCGTGGACGTCATCGTCGACGACCGCGGCTTGCGCCCTGGCGCCATGTTTGCTGACTGGGAACTGATTGGCGTGCCGCACCGCATCGTCATCGGCGAGCGCGGCCTGAAAGAAGGCAAGCTGGAATACCAGGGCCGCCGCGATGCGGAAGCGACCGGCGTGGCGCCGGACGAGATCGTCGCCTTCATCCAGGGCCAAATGGCGCAGTGAAGCGCCTATCGGTAAGTAAAACGGCTGGCGCGCTCGCGCTGGCCGCCGGCCTGGCCTGCGTCTCTCCGGCGCAGGCCGGTAACCAGAAGGAGGAGGCGCTGGCCGACTCCGTCCGCCTGGCCCTGTCGCATGCGATCCGCGACGAACGCCCGCCGCAGCCCAAATTTGTCACGCCCGCCGACCTGCAGCGCTACCAGCAATGGCTGGCGCAGATGTCGTCACGTCTGCAGCGCAAGCTGCCGGACGCGCAGTTGCGCACGGAATTCCTGGAAACCGTCTGGTACGAGTCGCGCCGCGCGGGCCTGGAACCGGCGCTGGTGCTGGGTCTGATCCAGGTGGAGTCGGCCTACCGCAAATATGCCGTCTCGCTGGCTGGCGCGCGTGGCTACATGCAGGTGATGCCGTTCTGGACGGGCGTCATCGGTGATAGCGACCGCAGCAAGCTGTTCCACATGCAGACGAATCTGCGCTACGGCTGCGCGATCCTGCGCATGTACCTGGATATGGAAAAGGGCGATTTGTACCTGGCGCTGGGCCGGTATAACGGCAGTCGGGGCCGGGCCGAGTATCCGAATGCGGTAAGGGCGGCTTGGAAGCAGTGGGAAGTCAAATAAAGGCTGGGGTCAGACCCCCGGCAGCGTTGGCGCAGAGCTCTGTATTAACGGTGTTGGGGGGGTGACCCCGGGTGAATGGGGCGGACGTAGGTCGGATTAGGTCTGAAAGACCGTCATCCGACAACATGGTTGCCCCCCCCCGCAGCAAAAAAATGCCCCGCTCGCAGTAAAGCGGCGGGGCACTCACACGGCGTAGACGCCCTGTGCGTATCTGATTTATTTCAAATGATCGGAGATCAGTTTCGTCATTTCAAACATGGAGACTTGGGCTTTGCCGCCGAAAACAGCTTTCAGCTTGTCGTCCGCATTGATCATGCGGCGGTTGGCCGGATCTTGCAGATCGAGTTTTTTGATGTAATCCCATACCTTTTTGGTCACTTCCGTGCGCGGCAGTGGTGCTGCGCCAACAACGGCGGCCAGATCTTTCGATGGCGTCATTGCTTTCATGAATGCTGCGTTTGGCTTGCGTGGTGTTGCCGGTGCTGCCGCTTTCTTCGCCGCTGCTGGTTTAGCTGCTGCCTTGGCTGCGGGTGCTGCTTTCTTGGCGGCTGCAGGCTTGGCTGCTGCTGCTTTGGCTGGCGCTGCTACTGGGGTTTTTTTGGCTGTTGCCATCTTCGAGCCTCCTTAACAAACACATGGGAAATTGCGCAATTAATCGCACGGCTAATATTGGTGTGGATTTACCTTGTATGCAAGTGTTTTTCACGTTTTCACGAGGAAAAAGCAGGGAAATGGCAATGCTGTCGCCCGGGCGCACCGCTTGGGAGCGCAGAACGGGGTTTTTACCCGTAAATGGCATGGTTGCTGGCTATGCGGGGAGGGGCGCTGCGGAGGGCGGGAAGCGTGATGCCGGACACATGAAAATGCAATCCGGCATTATTTGGAACGGTGTTTTTTCGGGTTTTAAAGCGATGATCTGCGGCATCTCGAAGGCCTTCAAAATCACAGCGAGCGGGGATGATTTGTGGCCGAGAAGCGCAACCGTACTGAAGTACGGTGAGCATCGCCGGCCGCAAAGCGCCCCGCGCAGCGGATTTTGACGCCTTACCTCATCCCGGGCATCATGCCCTTCATGGAACGCATCATCTTCATCATGCCGCCGCCCGACAATTTCTTCATCATCGTCTGCATCTGCTCGAATTGCGTCAGCATGCGGTTCACTTCCTGCACCTGCACGCCGGCGCCGGCGGCGATGCGGCGCTTGCGCGTGGCCTTGATCAGTTCAGGCTTGGCGCGTTCCTGCGGCGTCATCGAGTCGATGATGCCGCACATGCGGCGCACCTGCTTGTCTGCCTGATCCATGTTCTTGCCGCCCGCCGCCTGCTGGAACTGGGCCGGCAGCTTGTCCATCAGGTTGGCCATGCCGCCCATTTTCTTCATCTGGCCCAGCTGCGCCTTGAAGTCGTTCATGTCGAACTTGCCGCCGACCTTGATCTTTTGCGCCAGATCGGCTGCCGCCTTGCTATCGACGCCCTTGCGCGCCTCTTCGACCAGCGCGAGGATGTCGCCCATGCCGAGGATGCGGTTGGCCATGCGGGTCGGATCGAACGCTTCCAGGCCGTCGAGTTTTTCCGAGACACCGGCAAACTTGATCGGTTTGCCCGTGATGTGGCGCACGGACAGGGCCGCACCGCCGCGCGCGTCGCCGTCGAGCTTGGTCAGCACGATACCGGTCAGCGGCAGCGCATCATTGAAGGCCTTGGCCGTGTTGATGGCGTCCTGGCCCAGCATGGCGTCGACAACGAACAGGGTTTCGATCGGTTTCACGGCGCCATGGACGGCGGCGATTTCGCGCATCATCTCTTCGTCGATACCGAGACGGCCCGCCGTATCGATGATCAGCACGTCGTGGTAGTGCTTTTTCGCCCAGTCCAGCGCGGCCAGGGCGATATCGACCGGCTTGTCCGTGCTGGTGGACGGGAAGAAGTCGGCGCCGACCTGGGCGGTGACCGATTGCAGTTGGGCGATCGCGGCGGGACGGTACACGTCGGCCGAGACGGTCAGCACTTTCTTCTTCTTTTCTTCCTTCAGGTACTTCGCCAGCTTGCCGACGGTGGTGGTTTTACCCACACCTTGCAGACCGGCCATCAGGATGATGGCGGGCGGCTGCTGCGCAAAGCTGATCTGCGACGCTTCCGGTCCCAGGTCGGCGCCCATCAGGGCGGCCAGCTCGCGCTGCACCACGCCAACGAGGGCCTGGCCTGGCGTCAGCGAGGAAATGACATCCTCGCCCATGGCTTTTTCTTTGACTTTGGCGATGAATTCGCGCACGGCGGGCAGGGCGACGTCGGCTTCGAGCAGCGCCAGGCGCACTTCGCGCAGCATGTCGGCGGTGTTCGCTTCGGTCAGGCGCGCCTCGCCGCGCATGGTCTTGACGACTTTGGCAAGCCGTTGGGTGAGATTATCTAGCATGATGAACCTGCAATGAAAAGCTTGGGAGTGGGCGGCGCAAGCCGGACGATGGCCGTCATTTTACCTTATCGCGGGTGGCTGGCGGTCCCGCGCGGCAGCGCCTGGCGGTTGGCCGGCTTTTGAATGAGTTGGTATTTCTGCCAATGCCGCGATTGCATGAAAGTCAAAAACACGGTTAAAATGAGAATAATTCTTATTTACATTCGTGGGCGCGTCGCGCCAGACCGGAAAGGAATGCCATGTCGGCCGCCGATTTTGCACAGCAACAAGACCTGCACGCGCTCTACAGCAGCCATCACGGCTGGCTGCAGGGCTGGCTGCGGCATAAGCTGGGCAATGCGGGCGACGCGGCGGATCTGGCGCAAGATACCTTCATCAGCGTGCTGACGGCCGCTTCCGCGCCGCAGATCCGCGAAGCGCGGCCGTTTCTCGCCACTATCGCGCGCCGCCTGGTGGCGCACCGCTACCGCCGCCAAGTGCTGGAAGACGCTTACCTGGAGGCGCTCGCCTGCCTGCCGCCCGAGGTGGTGCCCGCGCCGGAAGCGCGGCTGCTGGCGCTGGAAGCCTTGCAGGAAATCGACCAGGCCCTCGACGGCTTGCCGGGTCCCGTGCGCACGGCGTTCTTGCTGGCGCAGCTCGAAGGCCTCAGCTATGCCGAGATCGCCGCGCGCCTGAACGTATCGGCCAGCTCGGTCAAGCAATACCTGACGCGCGCCAACCGCCAGGTGTTTTTCTCGCTGCCGGCATGAGCAAGTTGGCAGAGCCGGCGGCACCGCCAGCCATCCGCGAGGAGGTGCAGCAGCAGGCGGCCGAGTGGCTGACCGTGCTGATGTCGAGCGAGGCCAGCGAAGCGCAGCAGGCCGCCTGGCAGCGCTGGCGCGCCGCCGACCCGGAACATGAACGGGCCTGGCGGCATATCGAAGCGGTATCGCGGCGCTTCAACGGCTTGCACCGCGGCGCGGCCGCGCAGGCGCTGGCCGGCACGCAGCGCAAAGCCGTCAACGGCAAGCGGCGCCAGGTGCTGGCGTGGCTGGGCGTGGCGGCCGGCGGCGGCATGCTGGCCGCGCAGACGGGCGCCTGGGACGGCGTGCGCACCCTGCGTGCCGACTACCGCACGGCCACGGGCGAGCGGCGCGAGGTGGTGCTGGACGATGGCAGCGTGCTCAGCCTGAATACGGGATCGGCCGTCAACGTGCGTTTCGACGCCAGCCGCCGCCTGATCGAACTGCTGGCCGGCGAGATCCTCGTCGTTAGCGGCCACGGCGCCGGCAGCGCCGCGCCTTTGGTGGTGGCCACGCGCGAAGGCCTGGTGCGCGCGCTGGGCACGCGCTTTGCCGTACGCCAGCAGGATGACTACAGCACGGTGGACGTGTTGGAAAGCGCCGTTGAAATCCGTCCCCGCGACAGTGCCGGCGCGCCAATGCTGCTGGCGGCCGGGCGCGGCGTGGCATTTTCCCGCCAGACGCTGGACGCGCCGCACGCCATCGCTGCGTATGCGCATGCCTGGTCGCGCGGGCAGCTGATCGTCGACGACGTGACCCTGGGCGATTTCCTGGCCGACCTGGCCCGCTACCGCCCCGGCGTGATCGACTGCGCGCCGGCAGTGGCCCAGCTGCGCCTGTCGGGCGTGTTCCCGCTGGCCGACACGCAGCGCATTTTGAACATGCTGCCCAACTCGCTGCCGGTGCAGGTCCGCAGCCGCACGCGCTATTGGGTCAGTGTCGAGCCGGCGTCATAGCACGCTGCGCAGAAATATTTAGCCATCCGGCTGCCCGTTTTTCGTTTTCGCGGCACCTACAAGGTAGGCGCCTGTTTTTTACCGTCTCATGACGCCATTACTATCAGGAACTTTCATGTCGCACGCTTTGCCTTTTGTCAGTTTGCCATCCTCTCACTCCTCACTGCGTCCGCTGGCGCAAGCTGCCGCGGCCCTGTGCCTGGCCGCCAGCCTGCCGGCGCTGGCGCAGCAGGCGCCAGCCATTCCCGCGACCGAGCAAACCATGCTCGGCGTGTCCGTCACGGCGGGGCGCGATGCGACGACGGAAGGCAGCGGCTCCTACACGACGGGCGTGAGCAACACGGCAACCAAGCTGAACCTGTCGCTGCGCGAAACGCCGCAGTCGGTCAGCGTGCTGACGCGCCAGCAGATCGACGACCTCGGCATCACGACCCTGGACGATGCCGTGCAGTCGATCACGGGGCTGGTCATGCAAAAAGGCAACTTTACGGGCGATTCGGGCAGTTTCAGCGCGCGGGGCTTTCCAATCGACAACATCCTGTTCGACGGCTTGCCTACCAGCCTGGGCGCGAACGGCACGTTCAATGGCGACAATGACGACCTGGCCATCTATGACCGCATCGAGGTGGTGCGCGGCGCCACGGGCTTGATGACGGGCAGCGGCACGCCCAGCGCGGCCATCAACATGGTGCGCAAGCGCCCGACGGCCACGCCGCAAGCGTCGTTCTCGGCCAGCATCGGCAGCTGGAGCAACTACCGCCTGGAAGCCGATGCGGCCAACGCGCTCAACGCAGCGAAGACCCTGCGCGGGCGCATGGTCGTCACGGTGCAGGACAAGAAGGATTTTGTCGACGTGCTGCATGGACGCAATCACCAGCTGTACGGCATCATCGAGGCCGATCTGCGTCCCGATACCACGTTGACCGTGGGCGCGCATTACCGCAAGACGGACAACGACGGCGTCTCGACGGGCGTGGTGACGGCCGCCGACGGCCGCTTTTTGCATTTGCCCCGTTCCACCTACCTGGGCAGCGATTTCGACGGCTGGCGCCAGACCGATAAAACCATCTTCGCCGAACTGGAACACCGCTTCGCCAACGGCTGGAAGGCCAAGCTGGCGGCCACGCGCAAGACGCCCGAGATCGACACGACGTTTTCCGGCATCAACCGCCGCGGCGACACCCTGCGCTTCAATTCGCAAAGCTACCGCGCCGAACTGGCCAACACCAGCTATGACGCCTATGCGAGCGGCAGCTACAGCCTGTTCGGCCGCGAGCACGAGCTGACGGTCGGTGCCAGCCACCGCCGTTCGTCGAAAAACAGCTATGGCGGCTGGGCGCCGTACAGCTGGGGCGCGGCTGCGCCCGTGCTCGACCCGTTCCACTGGGACGCGGGCAGCGTGGCGCGCCCCGTCATCAATTACGCGCAGTGGCGCACGGCCAGCATTACCGAGCAAAGCGGCGTGTATGCGGGCACGCGCCTGCGCCTGACCGAGCCGCTGTCGCTGGTGCTGGGCGGGCGCGTGAGCTGGTACAAGGACGATGCCGGCTACTCGGTGGCGCGCGAATTCACGCCGTACGCCGGTGTCGTGTATGACCTCGACAAGCAGCATTCCGTGTACGCCAGCTGGACCGAGATCTTCCAGCCACAGGCGTCCACCGATGCCAATGCGCGGCCCCTGAAACCGATCAGCGGCACCAACTATGAAGCGGGCGTGAAAGGCGAATACTTCGGCGGCGCCCTCAATGCCAGCGCGGCCGTGTTCCAGATCCGCCAGCAGAACCGCGGCGTGGACGACCTGGCCGGTCCGAATCCCTGCCCCGGCAGCACCTGGGGCTATTGCCAGCGCGCGTCGGGCGAAGTGCGCAGCGAAGGCGTGGAGCTGGACGTGGCGGGCGCGCTGACGCCGGACTGGCAGCTGTCGGCCGGTTTTACGTATGTGAAGGCGCAATTCACGCGCGACAGCGATCCGGCCAATATCGGCAAGGATTTCAACAGCCGCTATCCGCGCCAGCAGCTCAAGCTGGCCACCAGCTACCGCCTGTCCGGCGCCGCACAGGGCTGGCGCGTCGGCGCGTCGGTGTACGGGCAGGGCGCGACCGAGTCGAGCGACGGCACCTACCATCTGCGCCAGGGCCGCTATGCGATCGTGGGCCTGAACGCGGCCTGGCAGATCGACAGCCGCGCCGAGCTGCGCCTGAACGTCAACAATGCGCTGGACAAGCATTATTACCAGAGCATCTATTCCGATGTCTTCGGCAACCTGGCAGGGGCGCCGCGCAACGTGATGCTGACATTGAACTACAAACTGTAAACAATCACTTTTGAATGACCTATCTTGATGAAGGATGCATGGCTTATGGATGTGCAGTTGAATCTGGCCCACGCCAGTAATGGCGTGAGCCGGCGTATGCCACGGGGAGTGCCGCGATGATGAAGTCGGCCAACATGATGTTGTTTTCGCGCGTGCTTGCCGCCGTCTTTGGCGGCTATGCGCTCACGTCCGGCGTGGCCGTGCTTCTGGCGGCCATGCTGCCGCTGTCGCGCGCCGAAGCCGTGCTGACGGCGACCCTGAGCGCCTTTGTCGTCTACACCTGCGCCGTGATCTGGGTCTTTGCCGTGCAGGACCTGCGCCGCGCCTGGCTGGGCATGCTGTTGCCAGCGATCCTGTGCGGCGGCATCGGCCTGCTGCTGTCGCGGGGTGCCGCATGAGCGCCGTCAAGGTAGACAAAGTGGTGAAAACGCCGCAGCAGGGCGGCCTGCGCCAGGCCATGGCCTGGCTGCATACCTGGAGCGGCCTGTGGATTTCCTGGCTGCTGTTCGCCATCTTCCTGACCGGCACCCTGGCCGTCTTCGACGACCCGATCGGGCACTGGATGACGCCCGAACACGCGTTGGAAGAAGCGGCGCATGCGAACGATCCGCCGTTGCCGAAGGTCACGGACCGTGGCCACCGCCTGGAGCTGGCGCTCGACTTCATGGCCAAGGAACATCCGAAGGCGGACATGTGGGAAATCTGGCCCGTGCAGCGTCCCGGCCACGGCCTGTCCGCCTACTGGTTCCAGCCCAGCGGCGGCTATGGCTCGGCGGAGCTCGATCCGCTGACGGGCGCCGTCATCGAACATGCGCGCGAGGCAACGGAACGGGAAACCATCGGCGGTCACCATTTCGTCGATTTCCACTACGAGCTGCACGCGGGGCGCATCGGCGTCTGGATCGTCGGCATCACCACCATGATCATGCTGGTGGCGCTGGTGAGCGGCGTCATCACGCACAAGCGCATCTTCAAGGATTTCTTCACCTTCCGCCCGGCCAAAGGCCAGCGCTCGTGGCTCGACGCGCACAACGCCGTGGCCGTGCTGACCTTGCCGTTCCAGTTCATGATCGCCTACACGGGCCTGGCATTCTTCAGCGATGACTATGTGCCGGCCCCCGTGGCGGCGCAATACGGCATGGACAATCCCAAGAAAGCCTTTTTGAGCGACTGGAACGACGCGGGCAAACCCGTGAAGACGGGCCAGCCGCTGGCCATTCCCGCGCTGGAAGCGTTCGCGCTGCGCGCCGAGCAGTCCATCGGCCAGGAAATCCGCGCCGTGGTGCTGGACAATCCGAACGACGCCTCCATGCGCGTGTGCATGTACGGCTGGAATGAAGAGACGGACACGATGGAACGCATCAGCGCCAACACGGGCAGGGCCTGCTATGCGCTGGCCACGGGCGAGCAGACCGCCTTGCGCCTGCCCGGTGCGTCCGACACGGGCGGCGCGGGCCTGACGCGCTCCGTCATGTCGAATCTGCACATGGTGGGTTTTGGCGGCACGCCCATGCGCTGGCTGTACTTTTTCTGCGGCCTGGCCGGCACGGCCATGATGGGCACGGGCGCGATCATGTTCATGGTCAAGCGCCGCCAGAAGTCGGGCGGCGAGTTCGGCGCTTACACGCAGCGCGTCTACCGCGTCATCGAATGCCTGAACGTGGCGGCGATTGCCGGCCTGTCCATCGCCTGCGTGGGCTTCCTGTGGGCGAACCGTTTGATCCCCGTCGGCCTTGAGCACCGCGCCGGCTGGGAAGTGCGGGCCTTCTTCGGCATGTGGTTTTTGATGCTCGTGCACGCCTGCCTGCGCGCGGAAAGGCGCGCGTGGATCGAGCAACTGGGCTTGCTGGCCGCCCTGTGCCTGCTGCTGCCGGTGCTCAATGTCCTGAGCACGGGCGACAACCTGGCGGCGCAGATCGCGCGCGGCGACTGGGAAAGCGCCGGCGTGGAGCTGGGCAGCATGGCCTTCGGCCTGCTGGCCGCCTGGGGCGCGTGGAAAGTCCACCAGCGCAAGGAAAAACCGCTCAAAAAGACGGCAAGCAAGGAAACACCATCGGTCAGCCTGCACGTCACTACGGAAGGACAGTCATGATTAACACCATCCTGTGCGCGCTGGGCCTGTCGTATGCGGGCATGGCCAGCCTCTCGCTGGCGATGGACCGCCACCATGGCCAGGTCTGGGGCAGGGACGCGGCGCCGAACGTGCGGCGCGCGCTGCAGCTGGCGGGTGCCGTCCTGCTGGCGCTGGCCATCTGGCCTTGCGTGGCCGGCTGGAGCGCCACCGTCGGCGTCGTCGCCTGGCTGGGGTTCATTTCGGCCGGCGCGCTGCTGGTGGCCCTGCTGCTGCCGTATGCGCCCCGCTTGCTGTTGCGTAGTTCCCTGCTGGCAGCCGTCGCCGCGCTGGCAGGTCTTGTGACGTTCCTGCGGTGATGTCCACCGCTATTTTCAAGGATAGACCGATGTATTTTTCACGTTTGGCGACACCGTTTTACTGTACCTGTAACCGCAAGGCGGCTTCCTGATGGCGGCCCGACTGCCTTCGCGCCGCGCCCGCATCCTCGGCGGCGTGGTCTTGCTGGCGCTGTTCGGCGCCGGCGCACTGTGGGCCACGCGCGGCCCGGCCACCGTGTTCGACACGGCGCCCGTCAAGCGCGGCAATATCGAGGCCAGCGTCACGGCCATCGGCACCCTGCAGCCGCAAACCTATGTCGACGTGGGTGCGCAGGTGTCGGGCCAGATCACCCGCCTGCACGTGCAGCCGGGCAGCGCCGTGGAAAAAGGCCAGTTGCTGGCCGAGATCGACCCCAGCGTGCAGCAAGCCACGGTCGACGCGGGCCGTGCCGCGCTGGCGGGCTTGCGCGCGCAGCTGGCCGACCAGCAGGCGCAGCATCGCCTGGCGGGCCAGCAGCACGTGCGCCAGAAGCAGATGGCCAAGTTCGATTCGACGCCGCTGGCCGACCTGGAGACGGCCGAAGCCACCCTGGCCTCGGCCGGCGCCAAGATCGACCACCTGAAGGCGCAGATCGACCAGACGCAGGCCAGCCTGAAGGCGGACGAGGCGCGCCTCGGCTATACGCGCATCTACGCGCCGATGGCCGGCAAGGTGGTGGGCCTGGACGCGAAAGAGGGGCAAACCCTGAACGCCACCTACCAGACGCCGAACATCCTGCGCATCGCCGATTTGTCTGCCATGACGGTATGGACGGAAGTGTCGGAAGCGGACGTGCGCCGCGTGCGCCCGGACATGCCCGTGTACTTCACCACCCTGGGCGGCGACCAGCGGCGCTGGAGCGGCAAGGTACGGCAAGTGCTGCCGGCGCCGCCGGTGCCCGGTGGTTCCGCCGCCGGCACGGCCCTGGCGCCGTCAACCAGCAAGGTGATCTTGTATACCGTGCTGTTCGACGTCGATAACGCCGATGGCGAATTGATGCCGCAGATGACGGCGCAAGTGGTGTTTGTCACGGCAGCGGCGAACAATGTGCTGGCCGTGCCCTTGCCGGCCCTGAAACCATCGACGGAAGAAGGCGCCAAGCCGGGGCAGTTCACGGCCCGCGTGATGGATGCGGACGGCAAGGTCGATACGCGCGCCGTCACCGTGGGCGTGCGCAACCGCCTCAGCGCGGAAGTGCTGCAAGGCTTGCGCGAAGGCGAATTGCTGGTCACGGGCGAGCAGCCGGCCGGCAGCGGCAGCAGCAGGTTCCAGCTGTGAGCGCGATGAGCGAGGCCGCTTCTCTGGGACAAAGCGGAGAAGGCGGCCAGGCGGCGCCCCTGATCGAGCTTGCCGGCATCCGCAAGCGCTACGGCGGCCACGATGGCGCGCCGGCCGTGGAAGTGTTGCGCGGCTTGACCCTGGCTATCGGCGCCGGCGAATTCGTCGCCATCGTCGGTGCGTCCGGTTCCGGCAAATCGACCCTGATGCACTTGCTTGGGTGCCTGGACAGGCCCAGCGACGGCACTTACCGTTTCGCCGGCCAGGACGTGGCCAGCCTGAATCCCGATGAACTGGCGTGGCTGCGGCGCGAAGCGTTCGGCTTCGTCTTCCAGGGTTATCACCTGATCGCCACCGAATCGGCGCGCGAAAACGTGGAAGTGCCTGCCTTGTACGCGGGCATGCCGGCCGCGGCCCGCCACGCCCGCTCGGAAGCGCTGCTCAAGCGCCTGGGCCTGGGCGAGCGGCTCGACCACCGGCCGAATCAATTGTCGGGCGGGCAGCAGCAGCGCGTGTCGATCGCGCGTGCCCTGATGAATGGCGGGCGCATCATCCTCGCCGATGAACCGACGGGGGCGTTAGATAGCAGCAGCGGTGCCGAAGTCATGGCCCTCTTGGGCGAACTGGCCGACGCGGGCCATACCATCATCCTCATCACGCATGACCGCAAGGTGGCGGCCCAGGCGCGCCGCGTGATCGAGATCAGCGACGGCGAAATCATCGCAGACTCGGGCGCCATCGCCATTCCCGCCACATCGACGGCCCTGCCGCCGCTGGACATGTCGCGCGCCGCCCATGACACGGGCGCGTCGCTGGGCACGGAATTGCTCGACGCGGCGCGCGCCGCCTGGCGCGTGCTGTGGATCAACCGTTTCCGCACGGGCTTGACCTTGCTCGGCATCGTCATCGGCGTCGCTTCCGTGATCGTCATGCTGGCCATCGGCCTGGGCACGCGCCAGCAGGTGATGGCGCAACTGGGCGCCTTCGGCTCGAACCTGCTGTACATGGCGTCGCGCGGCGAAAGCTCGCGCATCCCCGGGCGCAGCATCACCCTGGCCGACCTCGATGCGCTCAAGGACGTGCCGGGCATTTCCCACGTGCTGCCGAATGTTACGGGCAACAAGGTGATACGCCACGGTAACCTCGACGTGCAGACCTATGTGCGCGGCACGGGGCCGGCCCTGCCGCAGATCCAGACCTGGCCCGTGGCCAAAGGCGGCTTCTTTACCGAGGAAGACGAGCGCGAGATGGCCACCGTGGCCGTGCTGGGCGCGCACCTGGCCGAAAAGCTGATGCCCGACGTGGCCAACCCCGTGGGGCAGAGCATCCTGATCGGCAACGTGCCGTTCCAGGTGATCGGCGTGATGAGCGCGAAGGGCGCGCTGACGGGCGAGAAGGATGAAGACGACGTGCTGCTGCTGCCGTTTTCCACGGCCGGCATCCGCGTCTTCGGCCAGCGCGAGCCGACGTACACGGTGATGGCGGTGGACGACGTCAAGCGCGTGACGGAGGTGGAGGCGGCGGTCGACGCCACCATGTTCGAGCGCCACCGCATCCGCGACTACGGCATAAGCAATGCGGCCGCGTCGATCGCCGCCGAAGCCAAGACGCAGGACAACATGACCATGATGCTCAGCCTGATCGCCGCCGTCTCGCTGGTGGTGGGCGGCATCGGCGTCATGAACGTGATGCTGATGACGGTGCGCGAGCGCACGCGCGAAATCGGCATCCGCATGGCGACGGGCGCGCGCCGGCGCGACATCCTGCGCCAGTTCCTCACCGAAGCCGTGCTGGTGTCGGTGGTGGGCGGCGTGGCCGGCATCGTGGTCGGCGTGACGGTGGCCGGCCTGCTGCTGGTCTGGGACGTGCCGGTGATCTTTTCGCTCAGCGCCATCGCCGGCGCATTTGCCTGCGCCGTGGTGACGGGGCTGGTGTTCGGCTTCATGCCGGCGCGCAAGGCGTCGGGACTCGATCCGGTGGTGGCGCTGGCGGGACAGTAACGCTTCATGCAGCCGGGCTTGCTGCTCCCGGATTCGCCTGTCTTTGCGCTGCTGCAACAGCGCCAAGGCAGGCTTTCCATAAAAAAGATTGCTCCTGACTCAACACACGGTACTATCTCCCCATAATAAGAAGCCGTGTTTCGCATAGCTGTGCCCTGACGGGCACACGTCAACCACCACAGGAGAACCCGATGCAGAAAAAATCAACCTTGAAGACCGGTATTGCCGCCGCCCTCATGCTGGCGTTCGGCATGGGCGCCGTGCAGGCGCAGGCGCAGGAAGTCGTGCGCCTGGGGAATTTGAAATTCGCCCACTACGGCGCCGTGTCGTACATCAAGGAAATCGCGCCCAAGTGCGGCATCAAGGTCGAAGAGCATGTCTTCGCCAAGGGCCTCGACGTGATGCAGGCAATTATCGCGGGCGAGCTGGACGTGGGCGCGACGGCATCCGAAGCGGCCATTTCCGGCCGCGCCGGCGGCGCGCCGATCTATGTGGTGGCCGGTTTTGCCAAGGGCGGCGCGCGCCTGGTGGCGGGCGCCGGGCAAAAGATCGCCAGCGTCAAGGAACTCAAGGGCAAGCGCGTGGGCGTGACGCGCGGCGGCATCCAGGAAGTGCTGCTGCTGGCCGAGCTGTCGCAGGCGGGTCTGACGTATTCGGAAACCAAGGGCAAGGACGTGCAGCTGGTGTTCCTCGCCTACGCCGACTTGAACCAGGCGCTGATGGGCAAGAATATCGACGCCATGATGCAGTCGGAACCGCAATCGTCGCAGGCGATCAACAAGGGTTTTGGCACCGAAGTCATCAAACCGTACGACACGCCGATCGGCGAGCCTGTGCGGACCATGGTGATGACGGAAAAGTTCTACAAGGAACGCCGTCCTGTGGCGGAAAAATTCATGCGCTGCTTCGTCGAAGCGACGAAAACCTTTATCGACAACAAGGCGACGGCGGAAAAGTATGTGCGCGAAGTCGTGTTCCGCGGCCAGATCACGAAGGATGACTTCGACGACGCGATCAGCAATTCGCCGTATTCGTACGACATCTCGCCCGAGCATATCCAGGTCACCACGGACGTGATGGTGAAAACGGGCGTGGGCCGCATGACGAAACCGCCTGTGGCCAAGGACTGGGTCAAGACGGACTTGCTGGAGCAGGCGAAAAAGAGCCTGAACGTGAAGTAAATCAGGCAACCATGTAAAAAACCTCCGTGCCAGCGATGGCGCGGAGGTTTTTTTTGTGGAGGCGTGGCCTTAGCGGGCGTTAAAACCCATCCAGCCTTTTTCCGTCTGCCGGAAGCTCAAGGTGTAGATGCGCGTCAGTTCATCGCCCTTCTTGAGCTGGCGGCTGATGATGGCGCCGTAATTGTCTTGCACGAGCTGGTCCGACCATTGCAGCAGGTTCTCGAAACGCTCGGCCGTCATCGCCGCCTGGCGCGCCAGCAGCGGTGCGGGAATCGCCTTCTTTTCCTGCTGCTGCGTCCAGAATTCGCGGAACACCTTGTTTTCGCCGCCCATGCCGCGCGCCATCAGGCCCAAACCCATGGTCATGCCCACGGAGCCGTCCGTCTTGGTCTGCGCTTCGAGCTTGTCGGCCACGTCGGCCAGCAATTCCAGGTAGCCCACCTTGGCGCGCAGCACGGCCGAGCCCTTGATTTCATATTGTTCGTTCTCTTTCCAGCCGTTCAGCTTTTCCAGCTTCGCGATGTCGAAGTACTCCTTGTACAGGTCATAGCCCTGGATCGAGGTACGGAAATACTCTTCGTACGTGGATTGTGACGGCGCATCTTTCATGCAGCCGCTTAATATAGTGCAGGCGGCCAGCAGCAGACAGGTCCAGGAAATTTTTTTGAAAGAAAACATGGCGATGGGGGCAGGTGGCGAAAAGTGAAAGATTGTTGCTCTATGGACATAATTATAGGGCTGGCTCATCCAGATGGCAACGTGGCCGCGACGCGGCGACCGTACATGGAAGGAAAGATTGCCGAAATCTTGAGGGTGCGCCACCCCGTCGCGCCCGAGGCACGATATCATGGCAGGCTTGCGGTATCGGCTGGCGGCGAATTGCCTGCAGCCCATACTGTCGCTTGAATCGCGCTTGCCGGCTATGGTGTAAACTTAAACTATGCAGATCTATTTCTTTTTCATCGCCGCCCTGTTGTATGCGGCGTGCGCGGTGCTTCCCTCGTCCCGTGCCCGGCTCATTGCCGGCCTGACCGGCGTCGCCTGGCTGGCGCACGCCGCCACCCTGTGGTTCGACCTGATGGCGCCGGGCACCTTGCGCTTCGGTTTTTCCGCCATGCTGTCGGCCGCGCTGTGGGTCTCGGTGGGCGCCTACTGGATAGAGAACCGCAATTTCAGCCTGGACGGCCTGCGCCGCATGGTCATGCCCAGCGCCGTCATCGCCATCGGCTTGGCCTGGGCCTTTCCCGGCAGCCAGGTCAGCATGGAAGGCAAGTCGGCCGTCTTCGGCTGGCATATCGCCGTGGCCGTGCTCGCCTACAGCACCTTGACGATCGCCGCCTTTCACGCCGTGCTGATGGCGCTGCAGGAATCGCGGCTGCATACGCGCAGCGAAAGCCGCGGCTTCATCGGCAGCGCGCTGGACCAGCTGCCCGCCCTGCTGACGATGGAAAAGCTGCTGTTCCGCATGATTGGCCTCGGTTTTATTTTGCTCAGCTTGACCGTGCTGTCGGGCATCGTGTTCTCCGAGCAATTATTTGGCAAGGCGCTCAACTGGGATCACAAATCCGTGTTTACCATGCTGTCGTGGTTATTGTTTGCCGCCCTGCTGGCGGGGCGCCGCTTTCGCGGCTGGCGCGGCAAGACGGCGCTGAGCTTTACCCTGGCCGGTTTCGCCACCTTGTTGCTGGCCTATGTCGGCAGCCGTTTTGTACTGGAAGTGGTTTTACACCGAGGATTCGCATGACACGTGTTTTATTCTGGCTGGCGCTGGTGTTCCTGGTGCTGTTTGCTATCCGCAGCAAGATCCGGGGCATGCAGCAGCGCGCCCGCGCGCAGCAGCCGCCGAATCCGTTTGCGCCGCCGGGCCGGCCGCAGGAATTGCCCGATGCCGAGCTGATGCTGTGCTGCGCCCATTGCGGCGTCTACTATCCGGCCTCGGAAAACGTGCAGGCCAAGGGTCACGATTACTGCAGCCACGCGCACGCCACCGTGTAAGGGCAAGCGCGCAGCTTCGCGCGCGTTGCTCATCCGTATCGTAACGACCTCCGGCATTCGTCCGGCGTAGCATCTGCAGCAGGCGGTTCGCCACCGCCATTGCAGAAAGGCGCGCTCCCATGTCCAGTCCCCGCACCAGCCAGCAGACCGTGACCACCACCGGCATGCCGCCGGCGCCACAACTGAGCGGTAATTCCTTGCCCATGCAGGCGCTGCGCGCGCAGATAAGCCGCATCGCCCGCTGCGGCGCGCCGGTGGCCATCCGCGGCGAATCGGGCACGGGCAAGGAACTGGCGGCGCGCGCCATCCATGCGCAGGGCGCGCGCGCCGGCTTCCCGTTTATCGCCGTCAACTGCGGCGCCATACCCGAAGCGCTGATGGAAGCGGAATTCTTTGGCTGCCGCCCGGGCGCCTACACGGGCGCGCTGCACGAGCGCCAGGGCTTGTTCCAGGCGGCCCATGGCGGCAGCCTGCTGCTCGACGAAGTCGACGACCTGCCGCTGGCCATGCAGGTGAAACTGTTGCGCGTGCTGCAGGAGCGCCGCGTGCGCAAGCTGGGCGGCAGTGCCGACGAAGCCGTTGACGTGCGCATCCTGTGCGCCAGCCAGCATGGCCTGGCGCGCGGCGTGGCCGCCGGCACCTTTCGCCAGGATCTGTTTTACCGCCTCAATGTGATCGAACTGGCGCTGCCGCCGCTGCGCGAACGGCGCGGCGATCTGCAGGTATTATGTGAGGTGATCCTGGCGCGCCTGTCGCCACGCCGGGCCGTGAGCCTGGCGCCGCCCGTGCTGGCGGCCCTGGCCGCGTATGCGTTTCCCGGCAATGTGCGCGAACTGGAAAACGTGCTGGAGCGGGCACTGGCCTTTGCCGACGGCGGCGTGATCGCGCTCGACGGGCTGGCCTTGCCATCCGGGGCGGGCAGCATGCCGTTGCGGGCGGCGCCGGCATTGCCGGACTTGCCGGAACGGCAACTGTGCCTGTCCGGCATGGCGGCATATGCCGTGGGCCCGGTCCTGCCGCTGGACGTGTATTTGCGTCAGGCCGAGCGCGACATGATCATGCAGGCGCTGGTCCAGGCGCGTTATCACCGCGCGCGGGCGGCGCGTCAGCTGGGCCTGAGCGTGCGCCAGTTGCGTTACCGCATGCAGAAATTGACGATACAGGAAGCATTACTTGATGAGCGGATGGACGATAGATGAAGACGGCTGGTGCGACGGCGCGCTGCGCTATGACTCGCCGTACTGTGATGCGCGTCCGGACGGTGCGCAAGTCGACTTGCTGGTGATTCATAACATCAGCTTGCCGGGTGGCCGCTTTGGCGGGCCGCATGTGTCGGACTTGTTTACGGGCCGGGTAGATTATAATGCCGATCCTTCCTTCGCCGACCTGCGTGGCTTGCAGGTGTCGGCGCACTTTTTTGTGCGGCGCGATGGTGCGTTGTTGCAATATGTTTCTACTGATCAACGTGCTTGGCATGCGGGCGCGTCCGTATTCGAAGGACGCCCGCAGTGCAATGGCTATTCCATCGGTATCGAAATGGAGGGCGCGGACGATGTGCCTTTCCAGCGGCGGCAATACCATGTGCTGGCGGCGCTGACGGCGGCGCTGGTGGCGCGCCACGGGCTGTCCCATGTGCGCGGCCACGAGCATATCGCACCGGGAAGGAAGACGGATCCGGGGCCGTTTTTTGACTGGCATTTTTATCAAGAGTGCTGGCTGGAAACCCTGCGCGGGCAGCCTGCGTTAGCGCTTACTTCGCGGGGATTGGGCTTTCCATCCATGCCCTGAAAAGTCAACCGAAATCGTATATGAAAATACAAAAAATTACGCCGGCGGATGCTGGAAAACTATTGCATCGCCCTTCGATGGGCACTACAATTAGTGCAGAAGTTGGATATAAAGACTATATCTAGTGCCATCACAGACGTTTTCAGAATTATTATCAAAGCTACCCGGATTGCTGATAAAGCACTGGAACTGGCGGTTTATCACCCTTGATCATGTTTTGCGCCAGCCGGGCAGTACGGTGTGGCGCTATGGATACTGACCTGTTTTATGCATTATAAATTTACTATTTAGCAACAAATACCTGAAGAAACCCTGACCATCGGGCGTTCTATTCAACAACACACGCGGCAGCAAAACTGCAGGCTGACTTTAGCTGACAACGGGAGCTTCAATGCAATCACCACAAGATATTTCCATCCATCCAACGCCAGTATCGCCAGCGCCAGGCGCGGCCAACAGCGTGGCGAGCACGGGCGCGGCATTGGGCGACTATCGCATCATCCGCCGCAACGGCGCGGTGGTGGCATTTGAGCCTTCGAAGATCGCCATCGCCATGACCAAGGCGTTTTTGGCCGTTAACGGCGGCCAGGGCGCCGCCTCGGCACGCATCCGCGAACTGGTGGAGCAACTGACGGACGGCGTCGTCGCCGCGCTGGTGCGTCGCCATCCGGGCGGCGGCACCTTCCATATCGAAGACGTGCAAGACCAGGTGGAACTGTCGCTGATGCGTTCGGGCGAGCACGACGTGGCGCGTGCCTACGTGCTGTACCGCGCCAAGCATATGGAAGAGCGCCGCCTGCAGAAGGAAGCGCAAGGCGCGTCCGCACAAGTTTCCGCACCACAATTAAATGTCACCGACAACGGCGTGCGCCGCCTGCTGGACATGCAGGAAGTGCGCGACCTGATCAACGCCGCCTGCGCCGGCCTGGAAAAGCACGTCGATGCCGACGCCATCCTGGCTGAAACGGTGAAGAACCTGTACGACGGCGTGCCCGTCGAAGAGCTGCACAAGTCGGCCATCCTGGCAGCGCGCGCGCTGATGGAAAAAGACCCGGCCTACAGCCAGGTCACGGCCCGCATCCTGCTGCACACGGTGCGCAAGGAAGTGTTCGGCAAGGAAGTGCCGCAAGCGGCCGCCGCCGCCGAATACCTGACGTATTTCCCGCAATATATCGCCAAGGGCATCGCCGCCGAGCTGCTGAATCCGGTGCTCGCCAGTTTCGACCTGGAGCGCCTGGCGAAAGCCATCGTCGCCGACCGCGACTTGCAGTTCGGCTACATCGGCCTGCAAACCCTGTACGACCGCTACTTCCTGCACATCCAGGACGTGCGCATCGAAATGCCGCAGGCGTTCTACATGCGCGTGGCCATGGGCCTGGCGTTGAACGAAGCGGACCGCGAAGCGCGCGCCATCGAGTTCTACAGCCTGCTGTCCTCGTTCGACTTCATGAGCTCGACGCCGACCCTGTTCAACTCGGGCACCCTGCGCTCGCAGCTGTCGTCGTGCTACCTGAGCACCGTCTCCGATGACCTGGAAGGCATCTACGACGCCATCAAGGACAACGCGCTGCTGGCCAAGTTTGCCGGCGGCCTGGGTAACGACTGGACGCCGGTGCGCGCCCTGGGCGCCCACATCAAGGGCACCAACGGCAAGTCGCAAGGCGTGGTGCCGTTCCTGAAAGTGGTCAACGACACGGCCGTGGCAGTCAACCAGGGCGGCAAGCGCAAGGGCGCCGTCTGCGCCTACCTGGAAACCTGGCACATGGACATCGAGGAATTCCTCGACCTGCGCAAGAACACGGGCGACGACCGCCGCCGCACGCACGACATGAACACGGCGAACTGGATTCCCGACATGTTCATGAAGCGCGTCATGGAAAAAGGCGATTGGACCCTGTTCTCGCCGTCGGACACGCCAGACCTGCACGACAAGGTCGGCAAGGCTTTTGAACAGGCTTACCTGGGCTACGAAGCCAAGGCCGCTGCCGGCGAAATCCGCGTCTTCAAGAAGATCGCGGCGCTGGACCTGTGGCGCAAGATGCTGTCGATGCTGTTTGAAACGGGCCACCCATGGATCACGTTCAAGGATCCTTGCAACATCCGCAGCCCGCAGTCGCACGTCGGCGTCGTCCACAGCTCGAACCTGTGCACGGAAATCACGCTGAACACGGGCCCTGACGAAATCGCCGTCTGCAACCTCGGTTCCGTCAACATGCCGGCGCACATGAAGGAAGGCAAGCTCGATCACGTCAAGCTGGCCAAGACCATCCGCACCGCCATGCGCATGCTCGACAACGTCATCGACATCAATTACTACGCCGTCGACAAGGCGCGCAACTCGAACATGCGCCATCGTCCGGTCGGCATGGGCATCATGGGCTTCCAGGACTGCCTGCACATGATGCGCGTGCCGTTCGCCTCGGACGCGGCTGTCAGCTTCGCCGACACCTCGATGGAAGCCGTCTGCTACTACGCCTACCTGGCGTCGACGGAACTGGCCGAAGAGCGCGGCCGCTATGAATCGTACGCCGGTTCGCTGTGGGACCGCGGCATCCTGCCGCAAGACTCGGTCAAATTGCTGGCCGAAGAGCGCGGCGGCTACCTGGAAGTCGATTCCTCGTCGGCCATGGACTGGACGCCGGTGCGCGAACGCATCGCCAAGTTCGGCATGCGCAACTCGAACTGCGTGGCGATCGCCCCGACGGCGACGATTTCGAACATCATCGGCGTCTCGGCCTGTATCGAGCCGACGTTCCAGAACCTGTACGTGAAATCGAACCTGTCGGGCGAATTCACCGAGATCAACGGCTACCTGGTGCGCGACCTGAAGGCGCGCGACCTGTGGGATGAAGTCATGATCTCGGACCTGAAATACTTCGACGGCAGTCTGGTGAAGATCGACCGCATCCCGCAAGACCTGCGCGACATCTACGCCACCGCCTTTGAAGTGTCGCCAAGCTGGCTGGTGGAAGCGGCTTCGCGTCGCCAGAAGTGGATCGACCAGGCCCAGTCGCTGAACATCTACATGGCTGGCGCTTCGGGCAAGAAACTCGACGAGACCTACAAGCTGGCATGGCTGCGTGGCCTGAAAACCACCTACTACCTGCGCACCATCGCCGCCACCCACATGGAGAAATCGACTTCCAAGACGGGCGCGCTGAACGCCGTGGCAGTCGACGGCGGCATGTCGGCCAGCGCACAGAGCGCCCAGGCAGCGGTCGTGGCGGCAGCAGCAGTGGCCGTGGCGCCGGTAGTGGCAGCGGCGGCGGATGACGCCGATGGCGAAGCCTGCTATCTGCGTCCCGGTGATGACGGCTTTGAAGAGTGCGAAGCCTGCCAGTAAGATTTTAGTTGTCAGCCCAGAACTTCTGGGCTGATTCAATGTTGTCAATGTCCGTATTGTCCGATTCAACGGGCCTGTTGCGGATCGCCGGCTCGCCGGCATGGAAAGGAAGAAGAATATGTCGTTGTCTTGGGATGATGAAACCACGTCGGCAGCTGTGCCGCGTCCGGCGCAGCAAGCGCCGTTGGGAAATACCGAATTGAACCTGCCGGCCGGCGCCGAGCCGTCCGAAGCGAATGCCGAGCAAGTGGCGCGCCGCGTGAATGCCGACGACAAGCGCATCATCAACGGCAAGACGGACGTCAACCAGCTGGTGCCGTTCAAGTACAAGTGGGCGTGGGACAAATACCTGGCCGGCTGCGCCAACCACTGGATGCCGCAGGAAGTGAACATGCAGCGCGATATCGAGCTGTGGAAAAACCCGAACGGCCTGACGGACGACGAGCGCCGCCTGGTCAAGCGCAACCTGGGCTTCTTCGTGACGGCCGACTCGCTGGCCGCCAACAACATCGTGCTGGGTACCTACCGCCACATCACGGCGCCCGAGTGCCGCCAGTACCTGCTGCGCCAGGCGTTCGAAGAAGCGATCCACACGCACGCCTACCAGTACATCGTCGAATCGCTGGGCCTGGACGAAGGCGAGATCTTCAACGCCTACAACGAAGTCAAGTCGATCCGCGACAAGGATGAATTCCTGATCCCGTTCATCAACACCCTGACCGACCCGGCCTTCGTTACCGGCACGGTGGAAAACGACCAGAAGCTGCTCAAATCCCTGATCGTGTTTGCCTGCCTGATGGAAGGCCTGTTCTTCTACGTCGGCTTCACGCAGATCCTGGCGCTGGGCCGCCAGAACAAGATGATGGGCGCGGCCGAGCAGTACCAGTACATCCTGCGCGACGAATCGATGCACTGCAACTTCGGCATCGACTTGATCAACACGATCAAGATGGAAAACCCGCAGCTGTGGACGGCCGCCTTCCGCGAAGAGATCAAGGATCTGTTCATGAAGGCCGTGGAACTGGAATACGCGTACGCGGAAGACACCATGCCGCGCGGCGTGCTGGGTCTGAACGCGCCGATGTTCAAGGGCTATTTGCGCTTCATCGCCAACCGCCGCGCGCAGCAGATCGGCATCGAGCCGCTGTTCGCCCAGGAAGAAAACCCGTTCCCGTGGATGAGCGAGATGATCGACATGAAGAAGGAACGCAACTTCTTCGAGACCCGCGTGACCGAGTATCAAACGGGTGGTGCGCTGAACTGGGAGTAATCCTTTTTCAGGCTACGCCAACAAGCGCCGTCATCGTGACGGCGCTTTTTTTTTGCGTGCGTGGCGGCGCAAAAATGCGCGCATCATCGGTGCATGCGACGAGGCCTGCGCCAGGATTTCCGGATGCCGCGCATGGCCGCATCGCACACCCGAAAAAGCATTTCCGGAGACGCTGGCGGCGGCATTTGCCGCGCGATTGTGCGATAGCACGCGTATCGTGCAAAAAAGCGGGCGAAAACGTGTCGTGCCGGTTGCGCATTGACAAGGTTTTCGTGTACTTTATGAGATTGCAAATGCGAGCGTTAGAATGCGGGGTTTTTTAACCAGCGCGGTAGCGAAAAAACCTCGCAAAACAGGGATACAGATTTACACGGATATGCACAAAACCACACCGTTTTCGTCTGCCGCCGTGCCCGAATTTTTTCAGGCATGGCGGTTTTTTATTTGACGCATCGGTGTTGTGGCGAGCGCGATGCGAGGAGCGAAAAAACGCACGGCATCGAAAACGAATGACCGAATTCAGACTTTGCCACCAGCTGCGAGATAAAGCAGGGTGGCACCGACGATGGCTGAAGTGCTGCAAACGTGAGGAGTTGCAGCAGTTCAGCTGGTGCCGAATTCATTAGCGCAAACGACCGTTTGTGCCGATGAATAATTCGCCTGGCCTATCCCTGTGGTGGGTCGGACGGGTTTAAATCTTGTAGCTTAAATTTCTCATCTCAGATGAAGGAGAGACAAATGGCAACAGCCGCTAAGAAATCAGAAGTAAAGAAACCAGCCGCCAAGGCTGCTCCTGCCGCGAAGAAGCCGGCAGCCGCAGCGAAGACGGTTGCCGCTAAACCAGCTGCCAAAGCCGCAGCGAAACCAGCAGCAAAACCAGCCGCCAAAGCCGCAGCCAAGCCCGCAGCAAAAGTGGCTGCCAAGCCAGTAGCGAAAGCCGCAGCCAAACCAGCGGCCAAGCCGGCAGCGAAAGCCGCAGCAAAACCTGCAGCCAAGGCAGCAGCCAAGCCTGTAGCGAAAAAAGCCGCAGCCAAACCAGCGGCCAAGCCAGCAGCAAAAGCTGCGGCAAAACCAGCCGCCAAAGCAGCAGCCAAGCCAGCAGTGAAAAAAGCCGCAGCGAAACCTGTAGCCAAGGCAGCAGCCAAGCCGGCCGCCAAGGCAGCAGTCAAGCCAGCAGCGAAAAAAGCCGCGGCAAAACCAGCAGCCAAGCCGGCCGCCAAAGCCGCAGCGAAGCCAGCAGCAAAAGCTGTCGCCAAGCCAGCAGTGAAAAAAGCCGCAGCGAAACCTGCAGCCAAGGCAGCAGCGAAGCCGGCCGCCAAAGCGGCCGCCAAGCCAGCAGCGAAAAAAGTCGTCGCCAAGGCGGCAGCCAAGCCAGCAGCCAAGGCAGCAACCAAGCCAGCAGCAAAAGCAGCATCGAAGCCAGCGGCCAAGGTAGCAGCGAAGCCGGCGGCCAAGGCCGCAGCGAAGCCGGCAGCCAAGCCAGCAACTAAGGCAGCAGCCAAGCCAGCGGCCAAGGCAGCGGCGAAGCCAGCAGCCAAGGCAGCAACGAAGGCCGCAGCCAAGCCAGCAGCCAAGGTGGCAGCGAAGCCGGCAGCAAAAGCGGCAGCCAAGCCAGCGGCCAAGGTCGCAGCGAAGCCAGCCGCCAAAGCAGCAGCGAAACCTGTCGCCAAGGTAGCAGCAAAACCTGCAGCCAAGCCAGCGGCCAAGGTAGCAGCGAAGCCGGCAGCAAAAGTTGCAGCCAAGCCAGCGGCCAAGCCGGCAGCAAAAGCAGCAGCGAAACCTGCCGCCAAACCAGCCGCAGCGCCAGTCGTGGCAGCCGCACCAGCAGCAGCGCCGGCAGCAGCTCCAGCGGCACCAGCCGCCGTGGCCGCCAAGCCAGCCGCCAAGAAGGCCGCGCCTAAAAAGGCCGCACCGAAGAAGGCAGCTCCTGTCGCCAAGCCATCGGCACCTATCGCACCTGTAGCAAAAACCGTGTTGGCACCGGCTGCAGCCTGGCCATTCCCAACCAGCACCCGCCCATCGTAATTCCAACGATACGGGTGCCTGGATGAGGCAACACGCCGCTGTGTGACTCAATCACACAGCGGTTTTTTTTTTGGAGAATTAGTCGTGCTGATCGTTATCCTTACATTGATCGTTGATACCATCGCCACCTTGCTGGGCGGCGTGTTGCTGCTGCGCTTCTGGATGCAGGCGGTGCGCGTGCGGCCGCCCTCGTCGGTGGCGCAATTCACGTTTCAATTGTCCGACTGGCTGGTGCGCCCCCTGCGCCGCGTGGTGCCGGGCGTGGGCGGGTATGACTGGGCCAGCCTGATCGGCGCCTTCCTGATCGTGCTGCTGGCCAGCTCGGTGCTGTTTATTTCCGGCGCTCCCGTCGAAGTGGTGCTGCTCAAGTCGCTGCAACGCTTCCTGCAATGGATACTCTACGGTTTCATGGCCTTGCTGATCATCGAAGCCATCTTCAGCTGGGTCAACCCGCATGCGCCGCTGGCGCCGTTCGTACGGGCCCTGAACGAGCCGCTGCTGCGTCCGATTCGCAAGGTGGTGCCGCTGGTGGGCAGTCTGGATTTGTCGCTGCTGGTGGCGCTGATCCTGTTGCAGATTGCGCAAGTGCTGGTGGGGATGATTATTGTGCTGCGATGATGGTGATGTGAGGGCGTAGGTCGGGTTAGCGTAGCGTAACCCGACATCCCCCACGAACCCGACCTACATATTAATAGCGGTAACCGAATGCCGCTTCGAACTGCTCGGCGATGCTCTCCGGCGTAAACACATGGTTTTGCGCGCCCTGGGTGGCGATCTTGATGGCGCCCAGCAAGCTGGCCAGACGGCCGCTGGTTTCCCAGCCCAGGTCGTTGGTGATGCCGAACAGCAAGCCGGCACGGTAGGCGTCGCCGCAGCCGGTCGGGTCCAGCACTTCCTTGGCGGTCACGACAGGAATGTCGATGCGCTTGCCGTCCGTATAGATCTCCGAACCTTTTTCGCCACGCGTGACGATCAGCGCTTCCAGGCGGCTGGCGATGTCCGGCAGGGTCAATCCCGTGCGTTCCATCAACATTTCCATCTCATAATCGTTGGCCGATACATACGTGGCCTTGTTGATGAAGTCGATCAACTGTTCGCCATTGAAGCGTGGCAACTGCTGGCCCGGATCGAACATGAAGGGAATGCCCAGCTCGGCCAGGTCGGCGGCGTGCTTGAGCATGCCCTGGTCGCCGTCCGGTGAAATGATGGCGACCTTGGCCGGGCCTGCATTGGCGATCGGGTTTTCATGCGCGAACGACATGGCGCCCGGGTGGAAGGCGTTGATCTGGTTGTTGTCCGCATCGGCCGTGACGAAGCACTGCGCGTTGTAACTGTCGGCCTTGATCAGGATGTTGGCGGTGGAAATGCCCAGCTTTTGCAGGCGCTCCAGGTAGGCGGCACTGTCTTGCCCCATGACGCCGACGATGCGCGGGTCGCCGCCCAGCATTTTCAGGCTGTAGGCGATGTTGCCCGAGCAACCGCCGAACTCTGTGCGCATGGTGGGCACGAGGAAGGAGACGTTCACCTTGTGCAGCTGGTCGGCCAGCAGGGATTCGCCGAAGCGGCCAGGGAATTGCATGATGGTGTCGGTGGCAAGCGAGCCGCAGATCAGCGATGTTTTGGTCATGATAGTGCCTGTTAAGGGTAAAAGATGGCGATATGGTAGCCAGACGCCGTGAGCTGGTCTAATGCAAAATACAGTTTGATGGTTTGTTCCGAGCGCGGCGCAAACCCCGTGTTCACGTCGATAGTGGCCGGCAGATAGTCGCGCGGCGCGATCACGCGGCGCAAGAGGGGCTTGTCGTTCGCGTCGTTGAGAATCAGTTCGATGCTGGGCCAGGCTTGCACGCTGCGGCTCTGGTTGCGCAGCAGCGAGACGTAGGAAAACGTCTGTTCCTTCAGGGTCTGCAGCTCGCCCTGCTCGATGGCCAGCGCCTCGATCTGCGCCGGCAAGTCGACCTGGCAGCCGCTGAGCTTGCACAGCGTGACCAGGGTCGGCTTCCACTGCGGAAATTGCGCCGCCAGCGGATTGCGGAAGGTGGTCATTACCTGCAGGAATAATAAAAGCAGCAGTACCACCGAGCCGGCGGCCATGGCCACGCGCAGGGCCTTGCTGCTCTGTTCGCGGCGCCGGCCCTGGGTGACGAAAGCCGGTTCGTCGTCGGCTGGCGGCAGGACCGGTTCTTCCTGCTCATCGGCTGGCGCCGGCGCAACGGCGGCGGGCCGCGGCGTGAAGGCATGGTCGGCCAGCGTGGGTTCGCGGCGCGCGGGGCTGGCTGCGGCAGGCGCAGGCGGCATGGGCTTGTCCAGGCTGACTTTTTCGGTCGCGGGCGGCGCCGCTGCGGCGCCAGTTTCCAGATTCGGTTCGCGGCGGCTGTCGCGCAAATACGTGGCAAAGGCGGGCGCGTCATCGACCTGGCGGCGCTTGAAGGGCGCCATTGGCTGGGGCAACGGTGGTTCGGGCAGCTCGGCCGGTGTTTTTGCCGGTGTTTCTTCGGGGAGTTCGGGCGGTGTGTCGGCTGCTGCCTCTTCAGGCAGGCTGACGTCGAGGTCCAGCTCGATGTGCTCGCCATCGTCCGCGTCGTCCTTGAGCTTCGCCGTTTCCGGCAGGATGCCAAACGGGTCAAACGAGGTGTCGAAGTCGAGGGAGTAGATGGGTTCGTCGTCCGTGGCGGACGGCAGGCTGTTGTCGGCCAGATAACTGCTTGACGGCGGGGCGGCAGTACCGGGAGCGGATGTTAAAAACGGCGATGCCGCGGCTGGATCGACCAGCGCGGCATTGCCGTCAAACACTTCCCTGCACGTGCCACAGCGCACGATGCCCCCACGTAACTTCAACTGGTCAGCAGCGACCCGAAATATCGTGTTGCAATGGGGGCATTTGGTGGCGAGGGCCATTGCTGTGCTTATGCACCTTCCGCGCGGGGCGCAGGCGCTTGCGTTGCACCCAGGCGGCCATGCAGGGCCACCCAGCCGTCTTGCTCGGCCCATACACCCAGCTGGATGAACGGTGCGTAGGCAGCGGCCACTTCTTCCGCCTGGCGTGCCAGCACGCCGGACAGGATCAGCGCGCCGCCGTCGGCGACACGGCCGGAGAGCATCGGCGCCATCAGCTTCAATGGGCTCGACAGGATATTGGCGACGACGATGTCAAACTTGGCCGTGGCGTGTGCCGACGTGGCAAACGTGTCTGGCAAGAAATATTCGATCTCGCACTGGTTGCGCTCGGCATTGTCGCGCGCCGATTCGATCGCTTGCGGGTCGATGTCGACGCCGGCCACCGTTTGCGCACCGAGTTTCTTGGCCACCATGGCCAGGATGCCGGAACCGCAACCGTAGTCGAGCACGGTCTTGCCTGGGGCCGGATGGGCTTCCAGCCATTCCATGCACAAACGCGTGGTCGGATGGCTGCCCGTGCCGAAGGCCAGGCCCGGGTCCAGTTCCAGGATCAGACCGCTTGGATCCGGTGCCTCGTGCCAGCTGGGCACGACCCAGATATTCTTGCCGATGTGAATCGGTGCGAATTGCGACTGGGTCAAACGCACCCAGTCCTGCTCTTCCACGGGGCGCATGCTAAAGGCGGGCACTTCCGTCATGCCGACCGCTTGCGCAGCGGCGGCCACGATGGCGGCCTGGTCGGCGTCGACGTCCGTCAGCGCCACCACGCGGCTGCGTTCCCACGCCGCTTCCTTCGGTTCCATGCCGGGCTCGCCAAACAGCGGCTGCTCGGCATCCGTGCCTTCATCGGCGTCTTCCACCGATACCGACAGGGCGCCCGCTTCCATCAACGCGTCGGACATGGCCTCGGCGTTGTCACGGGCGATTTCGATGACGATTTCCGTCCAGCTCATGCGCCCGCCTTGATTTCGGACTTCTTGGCGATGCTGGGGCTGCCGCCATTCAGGTTCTTGCCCAGGTCCGGCATGTCGGCCAGCTTCTGTTCCAGATAGTGAATGTTGGTGCCGCCTTCGATGAAGCGCGCGTCGATCATCAGTTCGCGGTGCAGGGCGATATTCGTGTTGATGCCTTCGACCACCATTTCGGACAGGGCGATCTGCATGCGGCGGATCGCTTGTTCGCGCGTGGCGCCGTAAGCGATCACTTTGCCTATCATCGAGTCGTAATGCGGCGGCACATAGTAGCCGGCGTAGGCGTGCGAGTCGACGCGGATGCCAGGGCCGCCCGGCGCATGCCAGGACACGATCTTGCCTGGCGATGGCGTGAACTTGAACGGGTCTTCCGCATTGATGCGGCACTCGATGGCGTGACCCGACAGCAAGACGTCGCGCTGGCGGAAACGCAGTTTTTCGCCGGCGGCGATGCGGATCTGTTCCTGCACGATGTCGATGCCGGTGATCATCTCGGTGACGGGATGCTCCACTTGCACGCGGGTATTCATTTCAATGAAATAGAACTCGCCGTTTTCGTACAGGAATTCAAACGTGCCGGCGCCGCGGTAGCCGATCTTGCGGCATGCTTCGGCGCAACGGTCGCCAATTTTCTCGATCAGTTTGCGCGGGATGCCCGGCGCCGGTGCTTCTTCGATCACTTTCTGGTGGCGGCGCTGCATGGAGCAGTCGCGCTCGCCCAGCCAGACGGCGTTCTTGTGTTCGTCGGCGAGGATCTGGATTTCCACGTGGCGCGGATTTTCCAGGTACTTCTCCATATACACTTCAGGGTTGCCGAAAGCGGTGCCCGCTTCCGTCTTGGTCATCGCCACGGCGTTGATCAGGGCAGCTTCCGTGTGCACCACGCGCATGCCGCGTCCGCCGCCGCCGCCGGCGGCCTTGATGATGACCGGGTAGCCGATCTTGCGGGCAATTTGCACGATCGCTTTCGGATCGTCCGGCAACGCGCCTTCCGAGCCGGGTACGCACGGTACGCCAGCCTTGATCATGGTTTGCTTGGCCGATACTTTATCGCCCATCAAGCGGATCGATTCGGAGCGGGGGCCGATGAAGACGAAGCCCGATTTCTCGACGCGTTCGGCAAAGTCGGCATTTTCCGACAGGAAGCCATAGCCTGGGTGAATCGCTTGCGCATCCGTCACTTCAGCGGCGCTGATAATGGCGGGCATGTTCAGGTAGCTCAGGGTCGACTGTGCCGGACCGATACAAACGGATTCGTCGGCCAGCTTGACGTATTTCGCGTCCTTGTCGGCTTCGGAGTGGACTACAACCGTTTTAATGCCCATTTCGCGGCAGGCGCGCTGAATACGGAGGGCAATTTCACCACGGTTGGCAATCAGGATTTTTTCAAACATGGTAGGTTCGCGTATGTCTGTGAGAGCCGGCGAGCCGGCGAAACAACAAGTGTGAGGGGCTAAAACTGCAAACGGCCGTTGCCGGCCGTGTGGACTGGGTTTTAGCCGATCACAAACAAGGGTTGACCGAATTCGACCGGTTGGCCGTTTTCGACCAGGATCTGGGTCACGACGCCGGCTTTATCGGAGTCGATTTCATTCAGGAGCTTCATCGCTTCGATGATGCACAGGGTATCACCTTCCTTGACGGTCGAGCCCACTTCAACATAGGCGGCGCTGCCAGGAGCGGAGGAACGGTAGAAGGTACCGACCATCGGCGACTTGACCACATAGCCCGTTGGCTCGGCGGCGACCACGACGGCAGGTGCCGCAGCGGGAGCGGCGGCTGGCGCGGCTGGCTGGTATTGCGCTTGCATGCCTTGCGGCTGCATCATGACCATCTGGTTTTGCGGCATGGCCGACGATTTGACGATGCGAACCTTGCTTTCGCCTTCGGTAACTTCCAGCTCTGCGATATCCGATTCGGCGACCAGGTCGATCAAGGTCTTGAGTTTTCGTAGATCCATGTAAAACCCCTAGGAATGTAGTTTGTTTTATGAGTGATGCGGTGATGTCCAAGAGCCTATCGCCGCGCTAAATGCGTGCAGATCGCGTAGATTAACGTTTTTTAAGCGCAAAGTCGATGGCAAACCGATATCCATCGATACCTAGCCCGCAGATCGTCCCCTGCGCGATCGCGCTGAGAAATGAGTGATGTCGAAACGTTTCGCGTTGATAAATATTCGAGATATGGACTTCCACGAACGGGATGGCGACCCCGGCCAGCGCATCGCGCAAGGCAACACTGGTATGGGTCAGGCCGCCCGGATTGATGACGATGGCATCGATCCCTTCCGCTCGCGCGGCATGGATGCGGTCGATCAGCGCGCCTTCGTGGTTGCTTTGAAAGCAGACCAGGTCGGCACCGGCCGCCATGGCTTGCGCCATTGCTGCCTGTTCGATATCGGCCAAGGTGCTGGCGCCGTAGACCTCAGGCTCGCGCGTTCCCAGCAAATTCAGGTTGGGACCGTTGAGCAGAAGGAGGTTTTTTGCCATGTATGGAAGACCGTTTTAGCGAAAGTTCCGCATTTTGCCGCCAAAGATACGCATTGGCAAGAGAAAAAAGCACGCTCCGAATTTACAATTTATCCAGATCGGCGCGTAACTGATCAAATTTCAAGCGGCCCAGATAGGTCTTTTTGACTTCGCCATCGGCGCCGATCAGCACCGTAAAGGGCAAACCGCCCGTGGCATTGCCAAAATGGCGCGACAGGTCGGTGCCGCTCATGCCGGAGACATACACGGGATAGGCAATCTTGAACTTGCTGGCAAAAGTAGCAATATTGCTGGCCGAATCGATGCCGATGCCGATCACCTGCAGGTTTTTTGCCGCATAGTGGCCTTGCACTTCGGATAACTCCGGCATTTCTTCCACGCAAGGAGGGCACCACGGCGCCCAGAAATTGACCAGCAAATTCTTGCCTTTCCATTGCGACAAGGCTTGCGTGGCGCCCGCCGCGTCCGGCAAGGACAGCGCATACAGCTCGTTGACGGGGCCCGTCGCGCCTGGCGCGATCGTGGTCGTCAGCGGTCCCGCTGCTTTCGCTTTTTCCTTGCTTAAACCGACGTAGGCGCCCATGCCGCCAAACATCAGCGCGACGATGGCGCAGGCGATCCAATTCTTTTTTGTCATAACTTTATCTATATCAATGTTAGTCGGCAGCCGGCACGCCATCGGCAAGGCTGGCGGCCAGCAGGCTGCGCAGCCCGGCGATATCGGTGCGCAGCACCTTGCCGTCCGCCTTGGCTTTCAGCGCGCCGCGCATATCGTCGAGCTCATACATGGCGGCGTGCACGCCTTCGTTTTTCCACAGGAAACTGGCTGTCTCGACCGCATCATAACGCGCTCCCTTGAAATGCGGGCTTTCCGACATGTCGAGCACGACATTTTTATTCAGCAGGAAGATGTGGATTTCCTTGGCGCTCTCGGCAAACAGCTGCAAATAGATCTCGTCATGGGGGCCGGCCGTGCCATTGAGCACGGGGCCGCTGAGCAGGGGATGAAATTGTTGCAACGCTTCCATGACCTGCAGCGCAATCGTGCGCAGCTGGAACAGCCGTGCCGGCTGGCTGTCGGCCAGGAACAGGGCATTGTATTGCCGCACCTGTTCTTCGATCATGTCGTTGTCAGGCAGTACATTGGTCAGGTTCGGCGCGTCACCGAGGACTTGCCGCGCCGCCTTGCGCTTGGCGCTGCCATAGTCGGCGCCATCCTGCGCCACGAGGCGCGCGGCAGCGGCGGCGATTTCCAGGCGCAACTGCGCGCTATCGTCAAATGCATCGTTCGTCATGAGCGAGATGATACTCCGAAGCGGAAAAAGTCATGGCGTCAGGTAAAATCCTGCACTTGCTGTTTTTTATCTCACCGTCTTACTTACTTAAGCGTGCACCTTTCGCACTGATCACATGCATATTCATATTCTCGGTATTTGCGGTACCTTCATGGGCGGCCTGGCCGTCCTGGCCAAGGAAGCCGGCCATAAAGTCACCGGTTGCGATGCCAACGTCTATCCGCCGATGAGCACTCAGCTGGAATCGCAGGGAATCGAACTGATCCAAGGATTCGATCCGGAACAGACCAAGCTGAACCCGGATTTGTATGTGATTGGCAATGTCGTCTCGCGCGGCAACCCGCTGGTGGAAGAAATCCTCAACCGCAGCCTGCCCTATGTATCGGGCCCGCAATGGATCGGCGAACACATCCTGCGCAATCGGTGGGTGCTGGCCGTGGCCGGTACGCATGGCAAGACGACAACATCAGCCATGCTGGCCTGGATACTCGAAGACGCGGGCTACGCGCCGGGCTTTTTGATCGGCGGCGTGCCGATGAATTTTGGCATTTCCGCGCGCCTGTCCGGCAAGATCGACGGCAAGAGCGCCGAGTCGGACTTCTTCGTCATCGAAGCCGACGAATACGATACGGCCTTCTTCGACAAGCGCAGCAAGTTCGTGCATTACCACGCGAAGACGGCCGTCATGAATAACCTGGAATACGATCACGCCGACATCTTCCCCGATCTGCACGCGATCGAGACGCAATTTCACCATCTGGTGCGCACCGTGCCCGGCATCGGCCGCCTCGTGTACAACGGCGACGAAGTGTCGCTGCAGCGCGTGCTGGCACGCGGTTGCTGGAGCGAACAGGAAAGTTTTGGTCAAGATGCTAACTGGCAACTGCAAGAGCAGGCCGACGGCAGCTTCGATGTGTATTTCAATGGCCAGCAGGAAGGCCATGTGGCCTGGGCGCTCACGGGCAAGCACAACCGCAGCAATGCGCTGGCGGCCATCGCCGCCGCGCGCCACGTGGGCGTGCCCATTGCCCAGGCGTGCGCTTCGCTGGCCACGTTCGAGAGCGTCAAGCGCCGCATGGAAGTGCGCGGCGTGGTCAACGACATCACCGTGTACGACGATTTCGCGCACCATCCGACGGCCATTGCCACCACCGTGGGCGGCTTGCGCCAGAAGATAGGCGACAGCGGCCGCATCCTGGCCGTGCTGGAACCGCGCTCGAACACCATGAAGCTGGGCGCCATGAAAGAGGCGTTGCCGGGCAGCCTCAAGGATGCGGACCTGGTCTTCGGTTTTGGCAGTCATGCCGCGCTGGGCTGGAGTCTGGGCGACGCGCTGGCGCCGCTGGGCAAGATTGCCAGCGCCTTTGAAGACATCGATACCCTCGTGGCCGCCGTGGCCGCCAGCGCCCGTCCAGGCGACCAGATCGTGGTCATGAGCAACGGCGGCTTTGGCGGCGTGCACCAGAAATTGCTGGAGGCGCTGGGCCGATGATTCTGTACCTGCATGGATTTCGCTCGTCGCCCCTGTCGATGAAGTCGCGCCTGCTGGCCGCGCAGATGCAGGCGCTGGGCCGCGAAGCTGAATGGCTGTGCCCGCAGTTGCCGGCCTCGCCCAAGCTGGCCATCGAGCTGGCCCTGTCGCTGGTCAAGGATGCGGCGCCGGCCGACCTGACGATTATCGGCTCCTCGCTGGGCGGCTATTACGCCACCTGGCTGGCCGAGCGGCTCGGTTGCCGCGCCGTGCTGCTCAATCCTGCCATCGTGCCCCTGATCGACCTGGAGCAGCATGTGGGCGTGACGACCGAGTTCCATTCGGACAAGCCATTCGAGTTCAAGCGCGAATACATCGCCGAGCTGGGAACCTTTGCTGTAGAGAAAATTACTGAGCCGCAACGCTATTTCCTGATCGCCGCCACCGGCGATGAAGTGCTCGACTACCGCGACATGGTGGCGCATTATCAGGGGGCGCGGCAGTGCGTCATCGACGGCAGCGACCATGGCATCAGCGAATTTGCCGCCTACCTGGCGCCCGTGCTGGCCTTTTGCGGCATCGACGCGGACTCTGCCCAGTGAGGCCGGGTTCGCTGCGGCAGGCGCAATGGCATGCGCACGTGAACGCCGTCAATGCGCCGCCGGCCCTGCGCCACTGGCTCACGGGCGGCGGTTCGCTGACGGCCAAGCTGAAAGCGCACAGCCAGGCGTTCCGCGTGCAATGTTTGCATCAGGAAACGGCACGCTGCTTGAGCGACGAGGCCGCCATCATTGGTTTGCACCGCGCGGGCCGGGTATGGGAGCGCGAAGTGCTGTTGCGTTGTGATAACAGACCGGCCGTGTTTGGCCATACCGTCGTGCCCATGCAGGCGACGGCCACGGACTGGCCCCTGTTTTCGGCGCTGGGCGAGCGCTCGCTGGGCACGACGCTGTTTGGCGACCGCATGGTACGCCGCGGTGCACTGGAATTTGCCCGCTTGCGCGCCGGGCACCCGCTGGTGCAGAGGGCGCAGGCGGCACTGGCATTGGAAGGGCGGCGCTTTGATGCCAAGTCGCTGTTTTTTGCCCGCCGCTGCCTGTACCAGCGTCACCAGGGCTTGCTGCTGGTAACAGAAGTATTTTTGCCGGCGGTGCTCGAGTTGACGTCCGTCGCTCGCACCGCTGCAACCGACACACTAATAAACAAAGCATAATAATGAATCTATTTTTTGAAGAATCCGGCGATTTCAAGGTCGGCACGGTCCTGTCGCAAGCGGGTGAAGCGTACCAGGTCGAAATGGCCAGCGGCAAGCGCACCAAGGTCAAGGTCAAGGATGTGCTGCTGCAGTATGAAAAGCCGGCCCCGGCCGAGCTGCTGGAACAGGCCAAGGCCGTTGCTGCCGAGATCGACCTCGATTTCCTATGGGAAGTGGCGGGCGAAGACGAGTTCGGCTTTGCAGAGCTGGGCGCCGAGTATTTCGGCCATGCCCCCTTGCCGCCGGAAGCGGCCGGCTTGATCCTCGCCTTGCATTCGGCGCCCGTGTATTTCTACAAGAAGGGCCGTGGCCGCTACAAGGCGGCGCCGGAAGCGTCCTTGAAGGCGGCATTGGCCGGCATCGAAAAGAAAAAGCAGCAGGCCCTGGTGCAGGCAGGCTATGTGGAAGAGCTGAAACAGAACCGCTTGCCCGCCTCGATGCAGCCCATGGTGCTGCAATTGCTGTTCAAGCCGGACAAGAACACGATTGAATACAAGGCGCTGGAAGCGGCGTGCACGGAATTGCACACGACGCCGCCGCGCCTGATGCTGGCCGTCGGTGGTATCGCTTCGCCGAAAGACTTGCACCTGTCGAAGTTCCTCTTCGAAAATTTCCCCAAGGGCGCCGGTTTCCCGAGCGTGCCTGTGCCGTCCGTGACAGCCAAGCTGCCGCTGGCCGACGTGGCCGCCTTTTCGATCGACGACGTGACCACGACCGAGATCGACGATGCGTTTTCCGTGCAGCCCTTGCCGGACGGCACCGTGAAAGTGGGTATTCACATCGCCGCGCCGGGCCTGGGCATCCGTCCGGAAGACGTGATCGACAAGATGGCGCGCCAGCGCATGTCGACCGTCTACATGCCGGGCGATAAGATCACCATGCTGCCGGACGAAATCGTCAATGCGTTTACCCTGGCGGAAGGCACGACGTGCCCGGCACTGTCGCTGTACGCGACCCTGGACCCGAAAGCCGACTGGGCCGTGGTCAGCACGCAGACGCGCGCCGAGCTGGTGCCGATTGCCAGCAACTTGCGCCACAACCAGCTCGACGACCTGGTCAACGAGGAAACCCTGACCAGCGGCGAAGGCGACTATCCGCACAAGGCCGACTTCGCCATCCTGTGGCAATGGGCGCAGCAGCTGGAACAGGGCCGCATGAAGAAGCGCGAAGCGTTTGGCCTGAAGCCGGAACAGAATAACCGCGTCGATTTCAACTTTTATGTGGAAAACGACATCGTCACCGTGGCGCGCCGCAAGCGTGGCGCGCCGCTGGACAAGATCGTCGCCGAATTGATGATCTTTGCCAACAGTACCTGGGGCAAGATGCTGCACGAACATGGCGTACCGGGCATCTACCGCAGCCAGGGCGGCGGCAGCGGCAATAGCTGGGCGGCAAAGATGCAGGTGCGCATGGTCACCCATGCGGCGCCGCATCAGGGCCTGGGCGTGGATCAATACGCGTGGAGCACCTCGCCCTTGCGCCGCTACACGGACCTGGTGAACCAGTGGCAAATCATCGCCTGCGCCGAGCATGGCGTGACGGCGCCGCTGGTGGCCCCGTTCAAGCCGCGCGATGCGAATCTGTTCGCCATCGTCTCGGCCTTCGACGCCGCGTATGCCGCGTATGGCGATTTCCAGTCGAATATGGAACGCTACTGGTGCTTGCGCTGGCTGCACCAGGAAAACGCGCGCCAGGTCGATGCCGTCGTGCTGAAAGACGAGATTTTGCGCCTGGTCGACATTCCGCTGGTCATCAAGCTGCCGGGCATGCCATCGGTGGCGCGCGGTGCGCAGGTCAAGCTGGATCTCTTGCGCTGGGATGAAGTCGACCTGAGCATCGAAGCGCGCTTGCTGGAAATCGCCGCCGTGCCCGATGCGGCGGCCGATGCCGAGCTCGACTACGAAGAGGAATCGGGCGACGAAGGCGCGGAGGAAGCATCGCCGGAAGCGGCGAACCAGGTCAGCGACGCCGACGCGGAAGTGGCGGAACTGGCCAGCGAAGACGTGGTCAGCGAGCCCGAGGTCAAGTAAGGCCGCGAGGCGGCGTGAAAAACGGGACTAAAACTGTTTCCCGCGCCGCCCTTTGACGTAGAATTCAGCCATCTTGTATCTTGTGCTTGTTGCGAACTGGGTTGCGCGTGAAGTCTTTCCGAGAGAATCGTTTCCTGATGATAGCCGTGGCGGTATCGTTGCTGGCGCACGGCGCCTTGCTGGCGATGCATTTTGTCGCCCCGGCCCCGCAGCGGGCCGTCGCCACCGATCCCGGCCTGGAAGTGATACTGGTCAATGCCAAGCATGCGGACAAGCCGCTGAAGGCGGACGCGCTGGCGCAAGCCAACCTCGACGGTGGTGGGCAGGCCGACAAGGGCCGCGCCAAGTCGCCCTTGCCCGACATGCGCAAGGTGGAAGAGGGCGACAGCGTCAAGGCCAGCGCCCGGCGCATCGCCGAGCTGGAGCAGAAGCAGCAGGAATTGCTGACGCAGGCGGCCAAGGCGACGCCCTATAGCGCCGCGCCCGTGACGGAAAAGGACAAGCCCAATCCCCTTGCCAGCGGCTCGGACTTGATGGAAAGCAGCAAGGCCATCGCCCGCATGGCGGCCGAGATCAGTCAGACCGTGGAAGACCAGAACAAGCGCCCGCGCAAGACCTTTATTACGCCCAGTACGCAGGAGGTCGGCTATGCCATGTATTACAAGACCCTGCAAAAGCGTATCGAGGAAATCGGCACCCTGAATTTCCCGCAAAACAATGGCCGCAAGATGTATGGCGAACTGGTCGTCTACATCCCCATCTTCCAGGATGGCACGATTTACCAGAAAGAGGGCGGCGTCCGCGTGGAAAAAAGCTCGGGTAATCCCGCGCTGGACGCGGCAGCCCTGGCCATCGTGCGCCGCGCGGCGCCGTTCGGCCGTTTCCCGCCGAATATGTTGTCGAGTGATAAAGATGACCTGTGGGTCGTCATCACCCGTTTCAAATTTACCCGCGAAGAAAAAATGGAAGCTAACCTGACTGGCGGCAGCAATTGAACAAGCAAGAGATGAATCCCGATCAATATTGCGTCTTCGGCAATCCCATCGCCCACAGCAAGTCCCCCCTGATCCACGCCGCGTTTGCCCAGCAGACGGGCGAGCCCATCGTGTATGAGCGCCGGCTGGCGCCGCTCGACGGCTTTGCGCTGGCCGCCCGGACGTTTGCGGCCGAGGGCGGCAAGGGCGCGAACGTGACGGTGCCCTTCAAGCTCGACGCGTGCGCGCTGGCCACCGCGCTGACGCCGCGGGCCAGGGCCGCCGGCGCCGTCAATACCCTGCGTTTTGATGGCGACATCATTCTTGGCGACAATACCGATGGCGCGGGCCTGGTGGCCGACATCGTGCGCAATGCGGGCGTGGCCATCGCCGGCAAGCGCGTCCTGCTGCTGGGTGCGGGCGGCGCGGCGCGCGGCGTCGTGCTGCCCTTGCTGGAACAGGGACCGCAGGAAATGTTTATTGCCAACCGCACCGTGACCACGGCCGAGGCGCTGGTGGCGCATTTTGCCGACGCGCTGGCGCACCCCGGCCAGCTGCGTGCCGGCGGCTTCACGCAGCCCGAAGGCGTCTTCGATATCGTCATCAATGCCACCTCGGCCAGCCTGGCGGGCGACTTGCCGCCCGTGCCGCCCGGTATCTTCGGCAGCCACACCCTGGCGCTGGACATGATGTATGGCGCCCAGCCCACCGTCTTCATGGACTTTGCCGCCCAGCATGGCGCGCAGGTGCGCGACGGCCTGGGCATGCTGGTGGAGCAGGCGGCTGAAGCGTTTTACGTGTGGCGCGGCGTGCGGCCGCAGACGCAGGACTTGCTGGCGCAATTGCGGGGCAGCCTGTGAGCGCCGGCAAGAAGGGCGCGCGCAAGAGCGGCCGTGGCTACGGCTGGATCAAGTGGCTGTTCATCGTGCCCGTGCTGGCCTTTATCGTCGTGCAACTGTATTTCTTCCTGCAAATCTGGTGGTGGGTCGACCATAACCCGTCCAGCACGGCTTTCATGCGCGAACAGTTGTCTGTCTTGCAGGAAAAGAATCCGAATGCCACGATCCAGCAGACGTGGGTGCCGTACAACCGCATTTCGAACAATCTGAAACGGGCCATCATCGCCTCGGAAGACGCGAATTTTTCCGAGCACGAAGGCGTGGACTGGGAAGCCTTGCAAAAGGCATATGAAAAGAACAGCAAGAAGCAGAAAGTCGTGGCGGGCGGCTCCACCATCACGCAGCAGCTGGCGAAGAATCTGTTCCTGTCCGGTTCGCGCAGCTATGTGCGCAAAGGCCAGGAACTGATCATCACGTATATGCTGGAAAACCTGATGGAAAAGCAGCGCATTTTCGAGATTTATCTGAACGTAGTGGAATTTGGCACGGGCACCTTCGGCGCCGAAGCGGCCGCGCGCCACTATTACCGTGTTAGCGCGGCGGGCTTGAGCGCGGCGCAGGCGGCGAAACTGGCCGTGATGCTGCCGAACCCCCGCTTTTACGACCGCCACCGCGATACCGGTTATCTGAACCGGCGCACGGGCGTGATTCTGCGCCGCATGGGGGCGGCGGAATTGCCTTGATGGCGAGGCGATTCCTTTGCATAAAGTTAAAGCTGCCTGATTGGCACTATTGCGGCGCAGCATCTTAATCGCCTCCCTTGGTGCAACGCCGCACTTTTTCCGTGAAAAAGCCGTGCCGGGGGTGGTCGTGAAAAGGCCTTTGCGGGTACACTTGCGCTGTTTTCATTTTTGGCGCCAGCGCCAGCACATCACGATAACCCCACATCCGGCTGAGAGCGCGCATGATCAATGTCTTTGTATTACAGAATGGCCGGCTCAACCAGGTGCCGATCGACAGCCGCGCAGACCTCGAAAATGCCGAACCGGTGTGGGTCGACCTGACCGACCCTACCGATGATGAACGGGCCTGGGTCAAGGCCATCTACAACGTCACCCTGCCGGGCGAAGACGAAGTCAAGGATATTGAAGCGTCGGCCCGCTATTACGAAGCGGAAAACGGCGACTTGCACCTGCGCACGGACTTCTTGCGCGAAGAGGACGACGGTCCGTCGCGCGTCATCACCGTGGCCTTCATTCTTGCCCGCAAGATTTTGTTTTCCATGCATACGGACGACTTGCCCGTGTTCCGCCTGGTACGCATGCGCGCCCGCTCGCGGCCCGGCTCGATTGCCGACTACATGGACGTGCTGCTCGACCTGTACGCCACCGATGCCGAATATTCGGCCGACGTGCTCGAAGGCATCTACCAGAACCTGGAAGAAGTCAGCACGCGCGTGCTGCAAAAGGAATTTACCGATGCGCACGCGGCCGAAGCGCTGAATGCTATTGCCCACGAGGAAGATTTGAATGGCCGTATCCGCCGCAACATGATGGATACGCGCCGCGCCGTGAGCTTCCTGATGCGCGGCCGCTTGCTCAATTCTGAGCAGTTCGAGGAAGCGCGGCAGATTTTGCGCGACATCGAATCGCTCGATGGCCACACCTCGTTCCTGTTCGACAAGATCAACTTCTTGATGGACGCCACCGTCGGCTTCATCAACATCAACCAGAACAAGATCATCAAGATCTTCTCGGTGGCCAGCGTGGCCTTCCTGCCGCCTACCCTGATCGCCAGCGTGTACGGCATGAACTTCAAGCTGATGCCGGAGCTGGAATGGTCGTTCGGCTATCCATGGGCCTGGGGCTTGATGATCACCAGCGCCATCGCGCCCTTCCTGTACTTCCGCCACCGCGGCTGGCTGAAATAAGCAGCATCGCCGGGACGCTCCCGCGTCCCGGTTTCAAGGCGAGCGCAGCAAATTCAAAAATCAGCGATAATCACTGGTATTGCGTGGTATTGAATTGGTATCTACGTTGCCTGTGTTGAGCCAGTCTTTTCCCCGTAGTCTGTCTTTTGCAGAAAAGTATCGTCATTGAGCCGTTTTCTGCGTGGCAGCGTCCGCCTGTTCCACCTATGATCGTTGCGATGCCAGCCTTGGCCGGCTGGCCGCCGCATTTCCCGTCACCGTTGTCTTCTGGAGAGTCCATGCCTGATACCGCCATCACCCCACCGCGCTTTACCCATCTGATCAGCGACTGCGATGGCGTGCTGATCGACAGCGAAGCCGTGGCCCTGCAAGCGCTGCTGGAGTTGCTGGGGCCGCGCCTGCCGAACCTGCCCGAGGGCGTCACCCTGCAAGGCTTGATCGAGCCGCGCCTGGGCCAGCGCCTGGTGCCGCTGATGCAGGATATCTACAAGGAGCTGGGCTTGCCGCAATTGCCGGCCGACGAGATCATGGCCATCGGCAACGCCGTCGATGCCGCTTGCGACGCGCAATTGCGCGCCGTGCCCGGCGTGGCGCAGGCGCTGGCCGCCATTGCGCTGCCCAAGGCCGTGGCCTCGAACAGCGTCAGCGCGCGCGTGCTGTCGGCGCTCGAGCGGACCAGCATGGCGCCGCTGTTCGACAAGCGCGTGTTTACGCCGGACCTGGTGGGCCATGCCAAGCCGCATCCGGGCGTCTACCTGGCGGCGGCTGCCGCGTTTGGCGTGCCGCCAAGCCAATGCCTGGTGCTGGAAGACAGCGTGACGGGCGTGACGGCCGCCGTGGCGGCGGGCATGACGGTATTGGGATTCATCGGCGGCGGGCATATCGCCGCCGGCCAGGAAGATAGGTTGAAAGCGGCCGGCGCGCATGTCGTGTTCAACGACATGGCCAGGCTGCCGGCGCTGGTGGCCGCGGTGATGGACACCGCGACCGTCTGATTGTGCTTATGCTAATTTAGCAAAGACCTTGCGCGCGGCAGCGATGGTGGCGTCGATGACGGCGTCATCGTGCTGCGCCGAGACGAAGCCCGCCTCGAAGGCGGCGGGCGCGAAGTACACGCCTTCGTCCAGCATGGCGTGGAAGAAGGCGTTGAACTTGCTGCGGTCGCCCGCCATCATTTCCGCGTAGCTGGTCGGCGGTGTTTCGCTGAAGTAGATGCCGAACATGCCGCCGATGTAGTCGGCGCAGAACACCACGCCTGCCTCCTTGGCGGCGGCGGTCAGGCCTTCGGCCAGGCGCTTGGCCGTGGCGCCCAGCTGCTCGTAGAAGCCAGGCTGCTGGATCAGTTTCAGGGTGGCCATGCCGGCCGCCACGGCGACCGGGTTGCCGGACAAGGTGCCGGCCTGGTAGACGGCGCCCAGCGGCGCCATGTTGTGCATCAGCGCCGCGCTGCCGCCGAAGGCCGCCACCGGCATGCCGCCGCCGATCACCTTGCCCAGCGCGGTGAGGTCGGGCTGGATGCCGTACAGCGCCTGCGCGCCGCCCAGGGCCACGCGCAAGCCGCACATGACTTCATCGAAAATGAGCAGAGCGCCGTGCTGCGTGCACAGCTCGCGCATCGCCTGCAGGAATTCTGGCGTGGCTTTTACCAGGTTCATGTTGCCGGCCACCGGTTCGACGATGACGCAGGCGATTTCCGCGCCGAAGCTGTCGAAGGCGTCCTTCAGCTGTTCCACGTTGTTATAGTCGAGCACCAGGGTGTGCTTGACAAAATCTTCCGGCACGCCGGCCGACGTCGGGTTGCCGAAGGTGAGCAGGCCGCTGCCCGCCTTGACCAGCAGCGAATCGGCGTGGCCGTGGTAGCAGCCTTCGAACTTGACGATCTTGTCGCGTCCCGTGGCGCCGCGCGCCAGGCGCAGGGCGCTCATGGTCGCTTCCGTGCCCGACGACACCAGGCGCACCTGCTCGATCGACGGCACCAGACGCGTGATTTCCTCGGCCATCAGCACTTCGCCTTCGGTCGGCGCGCCGAACGACAGGCCCAGCGCAGCCGCATCCTGCACCGCCTTTACCACTTCCGGATGGGCGTGGCCGACGATGGCCGGGCCCCACGAGCCGATGTAGTCGATATAGCGCTTGCCGTCCGCGTCCCAGAAGTACGGGCCTTCGGCGCGCGTGATGAAGCGCGGCGTGCCGCCCACGGAGCGGAAGGCGCGCACGGGCGAGTTGACGCCGCCTGGCGTGGTTTTTTGTGCGCGGGCAAACAGGATGTCGTTCTGTGAAGTCGTCGTCATGATAATCGTGCCTTGAGAGTGGATCGTTGTCTGTGTCGTCTGTGTTTGTCTGGACGGGATTATTGGGCGCCGTGCTGGCGCTGCTGCCGGAACAGCCGGTTAGGCACCAGCTTGCCCATGCCGTGGCGCTGCGCGTGCGCCAGCGCGCCGGCCGTGAATTCCTGCGCCGCCACGACCACTTGCGGCACATCGTCTTCGTTTTCGGCCAGGGCCAGCAGGGCGGTGGCCGCCGCCGACAGGGTGCTGCCGGCACCGTTGAAGATGCCGGGCAAGTGCTGCCATTCGTCGTGGCGCACCACGCCGTCCTCGCCGAACAGGGTATTGGCGCGCAGCTTGCCTTCGCCCGTGCCGGACTTGCTGGCGTCGGCCGGCATGCCGGTGACAAGCACGTACTCGCAGCCCAGCGCCACCAGGTAATCGACGTCGTTTTGCAGGGTGTCGTCCGGATCGGCGTCGCGCCAGGTCTCGGCCAGGCGCTCCAGTTCCACCGGCGAGAGCACCAGCAGGGTCGTTTGCGGGATCAGCAACTGGCGCACGGCCGTGAGGATGTCCTCGTCGTCCATGCCCTGTTCCGGCAGCGCCGAAATGAAGGGATCGAGGATCAGCGGCACGTTCGGATAGTCGGAGACGATTTCGGCGATGGCCGTCACGTTTTCCACGCTGCCCAGCGCGCCGATCTTGATGGCGGCCACGGACATGTCTTCCAGCAGCACGCGCGCCTGGTCGGAAACCCAGTCCGGGTCGACCGCCTGCACGTCTTCCACGCGCGCCGTATCGCTGATCAGCAGGCCCGTGGTGACCGACAGGCCATGGCAGCCGAAGGCTGAAAATGTGGCCAGATCGGCCTGGATACCGATCGCGCCGACCGGATCGGACACGCCGAAGCTTAATATGAGGGGAGAAGTTTGGTTTTGCACGGCGGGTAGATTAAGATACCTAATTCAGCATTTTACTTGATTGAAGGGTGGCAGAACGTGAGTAGCAACGAAACAACGCAGCAATTCCAAACGTGGATGTGTCTTATTTGCGGCTGGGTTTATGATGAAGCGGCCGGCTTGCCCGACGAAGACATCGCTCCCGGCACGCGTTGGGCCGATGTTCCGATGAACTGGACCTGTCCTGAATGCGGTGCGCGCAAGGATGATTTCGAGATGGTAGCGCTGTAATCAATCAGGTCCACGGGATGCCGCTGCCGCACGCAGGTGTCGCGGCTGCCTGTGCTATGGTATGAAAAATTGTCGAATAATCACATGACGCGATCTTCCTTGCCAGAGGCGCCGTCCGATGCCGTGTGTGCCGGCGTCACGGTACTCGTCATCGACGACAGCGCGACGATACGCAGCGCGGCCGCGAAGATACTGGGCGAGGCCGGTTACCGCGTGGTGGTGGCGGAAAACGGCTTTGCGGCCCTGGCCAAGATCGCCGACTGCCAGCCGGCGCTGATCGTGTGCGACATTATGATGCCGCGCCTGGACGGCTACCGCACCTGTGCGCTGATCAAGGCCAGCGCCGCGTATCACGCCACGCCGGTGCTGATGCTGTCGTCGAAGGAAGGCTTGTTCGACCGGGCGCGCGGCGCCATGGCGGGCGCCAGCGCCTGCCTGGTCAAGCCGCTGGCGCGCGAGGCGCTGCTGGAGGCCGTGCGGCTGCACCTGGCCGGGCATTTTGAGTAAGTGTTTTTATTGATTGACAACGCAGCAAGGAAGCAGATGGCCATACACACAATTCTGATCGTCGATGACTCGCCGACAGAACGCTACTACCTGAGCGAGATGCTGGTGCGTGCCGGTTATGCCGTCCTCACGGCGCAGGACGGCGCCGACGCGCTGGCGCAACTCAAAGAGGCCAGGCCCGACCTGATCCTGATGGACGTGGTGATGCCCGGTGCGAATGGCTTTCAGATCACGCGCGCGATTGCGCGCGATCCCGAACTGCAGGACGTGCCGGTGATTATCTGTTCCAGCAAGAGCCAGGAAACGGACCGCATCTGGGGCTTGCGCCAGGGCGCGCGCGATTACCTGGTCAAACCGGTGGTCGAAGCCGAGCTGCTGGCCAAGATCGCCGCGCTTTCCTGAGCATGCAAACGATGCCAGGTCTCGGCGTGCCTACAGCGGCCTTTCCGCCCGCCGCTGCCGCCATGCCATCTTTCGAGACGGGCACGCGGCAGGGGCGCTTGCGCCAGTATCAGCTGCAATTGATCGAGCGGATACAGGCGGCGCGCAGCGGCGCGCTGGCTGCGCGCAAGGAACTGGGCGTGATGCTCGGTGGCCGGCCCTGCCTGCTCGACCTGACGCAGCTTGGTGAAATCGTCATTGCCGCCGGCGTGCAGATCCAGGGCGTGCCGCTGGCGCAGGACTGGTACCTGGGCCTGGCGGCCATGCGCGGACGCCTGACGGGCGTCGTCGACCTGGCCCGCTACATGGGCGAACCGGCTTGCGCGCCCGGCAATCACTGCCGCATCATCACTTTTTCTCCGCGCCTGGGCCTCAATTGCGCACTGCTGGTCGAGCGCGTACTGGGCTTGCGCCAGCTGCGCACGATGCAGCCTGTCTCCGTGCCGGATGCACCGCCGTCGTGGGCGGCGCAGGCGCTGCGCGACAGCGAAGGGCAGCAGTGGCTGCGCCTGGACCTGGCGCAGCTGGCGCAAGCGGAACGCTTCCTCGATGCCGGCTTTGGCGGCCTCGCCGACTACAAGGATATTTGCTGATGGGCGCCCATTCCCCCATCCTGGCGGCCGCCATGCCCGAAGCGGAGCACGCGCCCGGCGAGCCGGCATCGGCGGCCGACCTGCCGCTGCGCCTGCGCGACGCGCTGGGACGGCGCAAGTCGCTGGCCAGCACGCCGGTGCGCGACTTGAAGCTGCCGCTGATCGGCCATTTGCCGCTGCAAAAGCAGCTGAGCATCCTGTCGACGGTGATGGCCCTGAGCCTGGCCGCCAGCCTGCTGTTCGTGGGCCTCAATACGCGCAGCGGCAATATCGCCTCGGCGCAGACGCAGCTGGCCAGTGATGCGCTGATGCATTCGCAGCGCATCGGCAAGGCCGCGCCGAACGCCGTGCAAGGCAATCCGGAAGCGTTCCGTCAGCTCGAGGAAAGCCGCAATGAACTGAACCAGGATTTCCGCCTGATGCTGCGCGGCGGGACGTATCACGGCCGCGATATCGGCGAGTCGCGTTCCGCCCTGCTGGCGGCCGTGGCCGACGCGCGCAAGAAGTGGGCCAGCAGCGACCGCGCGGCCAGCACCATCCTGCGCCTGAAACCTGAATTGGGCGAATTCGACAAGACCTTGCAGCAATTGAACGCGCTGTCGCCGGCGTTGCTGGCGCAGACCGAGGAAGTCGCGGCCCTGAAGGTGCAGCGCGGCGGCAATGCGCGCGACCTTGCCGTCATCGGCCGCCTGATGATGCTGAGCCAGCGCATGAGCCGCAGCGCCAGCGAGTTCCTGTCGTCGGGCAGCATCAGCTCGGAAACGGCGTTTTCGCTCGGGCGCGACACGACGTATTTCCGCACCGCCGTCGAAGGGCTGTTGAATGGCAGCGTGCCGCTGCAACTGGCGCCCACGCGCGACGCCGAACTGCGCGACCGGCTGGTGGCGCTGAAAGCCAGTTTCGACACTTACCAGAAGCTGGTGTCGTCGATACTCGACCGGCTCGATAAATTCAGTTCGGCGAAAAGCGCCGAACAGCTGATCTTCAACGAGAACGAAGATCTGCGCCAGCGTTTGACCCTGCTGCAGCAGATGTACCACGTGAACCAGGAAACCCTGGGCATGGCCTTCTGGATGATGGTCGGCGGCGTGTTGCTGACCCTGATCGCGGCGGCCGGCATCGGCAGGGTGCTGCTGCAGGACTCCGTCAACCGCACGCGCGACGCCGAGCGGCGGCGCCAGGAGGCGGAAATCCTGCGCCTCCAGTCGCAGGGAAAAGAGGAAGCGGCGAAGGCCAGGAATGACCAGAACCAGGCGGCCATCCTGCGCCTGATGAACGAATTGCAGAAGGTCGCCGATGGTGATCTGACGGTGCAGGCCACCGTGTCGGAAGACATCACGGGCGCCATCGCCGATTCCGTCAACTACACGGTCGAGGAATTGCGCGGCCTGGTGGGACGGGTGACGGCGACGGCCGAACAGGTCAACCGCGCCTCGACGCAGGCGCAAAGCATCTCCAGCAAGCTGCTGATCGCGTCGCAGCAGCAGTCGCGCGAAATCCAGGGCGTCAGCGCCACCGTGGTCAAGATGGCCAATGCGATTACCGACGTGTCGAAGTCGGCCAGCGTCTCGGCCGACGTGGCGCGCCAGTCGGTGGCGGCGGCGCAGCAGGGTTCGACGGCGGTGGAAAACGCCATCAAGGGCATGCATGAAATCCGCGAGCAGATCCAGGATACGTCCAAGCGCATCAAGCGCCTGGGCGAATCGTCGCAGGAAATCGGCGAAATCACCGAGCTCATTTCCGACATCACCGAGCAGACCAATGTGCTGGCGCTGAACGCCGCCATCCAGGCCGCATCGGCCGGCGAGGCGGGGCGCGGCTTTTCCGTCGTCGCCGAGGAAGTGCAGCGCCTGGCCGAACGCTCGGCCGCGGCCGCCAAGCAGATCGGCGCGCTGGTGCGCACCATCCAGGCCGATACCCAGGATGCGACGCGGGCGATGGAAACGTCCACGCAGGGCGTGGTCGAGGGCGCGCGCCTGTCCGACGCGGCCGGCGCGGCCTTGAACGACATCAGCCAGGTGTCGAAACACCTGGCCGAACTGATACAGGGCATCTCGTTCGCCACTGGTACGCAGGCCGGTTCGGCCAGCGGCGTGGCCTTGAATATCCAGCATATCCTGAGCGTGACGGAGCAGACGCAGGACGGCACGCAGCAAACGGCGCAGTCGATCCATAAACTGTCGATGCTGGCGCAGGAACTGAAAAACTCGGTGTCGCGCTTCCGCGTCGCCGCCTGAACGTCGCGCCAAGCCAGGGCGATTTCTTTACCGAGGCATGCATGAGCACACCAGATAGTCCACAGCAGTCCAAGCCGTTCGACAGCGAACCTTTGTCCTGGGTGATGGTGGAAATCCGCGAAGCGCTGGGCCGCTCGAAAACGGCCCTGTTCGAAGCGGGCGGCCGCGAACGCGAGGAACGCGCCACGGCCCTGCAGCATGCGCGCTCGCACCTGCACCAGGCGCATGGCGCGCTGGTGATGGTGGACGTGGCCGGCGCCAGCCTGCTGACGGACGGCGCGGAACAGGCGCTGGCGCGCTTTCGCGACGGCAGCCTCGAGTACACGCTGGACCATGCGCAGATCGTCGCCGCACTGTATCAGGCCCTGACCGAATACCTGGAAGACCTGGTGGCCGGCACGCCGCCGCAGCCGGCGCGTTTGTTCCCCTACTACCGCGACCTGCAAACCCTGCTGGGCGCCGAGCGCATCCACCCGGCCGACCTGTTTTTTCCGCCCTCCGCCATGCTGGAAGGGCAGGCCATCGCGCTGGCCGACACGCCGCCCGTGGCGGACTATCCTGCCTGGCGCGGGCGCTTTGAAAAATCCCTGCTGCCCTTCCTGAAGGCGCAGGATGATGGGGTGCGGCGCCAGCACGCGGGCGAGCTGCACGCCACCTTGACCCTGGTGGCCGACGCGCAGCAGGAAGCGCCGGCGCGCACCTTCTGGTTCGCCATGCAGGCGTTCGCGGGGCTGGCGGCCAGCGGCGAGGGCATGGGCACGCTCAACGTCAAGCAGCTGTTCGGCCTGATCAACCTGCAGTTGCGCCGTCTGGCGCAGGGCACGGCCAGCCTGCCCGAAGCGATGCTGCGCGACGCCCTGTTCTTCATCGCCGCGGCGCCCGAGCCGACGCCGGAGGCACGCCAGCTGCGCGCCGCTTTCGCCCTGGACGGCATGCTGCCCGCCGACGTGGAAACGCGGCGCTACGGCCAGGTCGACCAGGATGCCTTGCAAGGCGCCCGCGCGGCCCTGGCGCAGGCGCGTGCCAGCTGGAGCCGCCTGGCGCAAGCCGACCTCGATCCTGCCCTGGGCCCGGATTTTGAAGCGTCGCTGCAACAGGTGGCGGCACATGTGGAGACCTTGAAGCAGCCGGCCCTGGCCAGCCTGCTGCGCGAATGCGCGGCCGTGGCGCGGCAAGCCGTGGCCAGCGGGCGCAGCGCGGCCCTGGAGAATGAAATCGGCATGGCGCTGCTGTTTGCCGACACGGGACTGGAGCAGCTGCGCCGCCTGCCCGACGATTTCGCCGGCAATGCGGAAACCATCGCCGCGCGCCTGCAGGCGCTGCTGGCTGGCGAAGCGCCGCCGCCCGTCACGGCGGGCGAGCTGTCGCGCCAGATCGAGCAGGGCCAGACCGTGGCCGCGCTGGCCGAAGACATGAAGACGGGGCTGCGCCAGGTGGAAAAGGTGCTCAACGCCTACTACGCGGATGCCGCGGGTGCGGGAACGGCGGGGGCGCTCGATGGCGTCGCGCCCGTGCTGGAGCAGTTGCAGCGGCAGCTGGCCGGGCTGGGACAGGAAGACGCGCGCGCCGCCGTGCTGCAGGTCGATGCGGCCGTGCGGCAGCTGGCCGGTGGCGACGCCAATGCGCACGCCGAAGCGCTCGACGAGATCGCGCAAAATGTCAGCGCGCTGGGTTTTTTTGTCGATATGCTGGGCCGCAACGCGCAGGCGGCCAGCGGGCGTTTCCATTTCGATGCGGCCGCCGGCACTTTCCGCGCGCTGCCATTTGAAAAAGTCGCCGCCGCCGGCGCTGTACCGGTACCTTTGCTTGACCAGGCCCTGGCGCCCGCAGCACCCGCCGGCATGGATGCCGTGCCGGCCGTGACCGACGTCGACGCGGAGATGCTCGACATTTTCATCGCCGAAGCGCGCGAAGTGCTGGCCTTCATCGACACCACCCTGGCCTTGCCGCGCGAGCAGGCCGCCAGCGGCGACCACCTGGCCATGCTGCGCCGCTCGTTCCATACCCTGAAAGGCAGCAGCCGCATGATCGGCCTGGCGCAGTTTGCCGAAGCGGCCGGCGCCATCGAGCGCGTCATGAATACCTGGCTGGCCGAAGCGCGTCCCGCCAGCGACGACTTGTTTACCTTGCTCAATTACGGCTGGTACCAGCTCAGCGAATGGGTGGCCGAACTGGAAGGCGGCGCGGGGCGCGAGCGCGAGGCCGGCATGCTGCTGATGGCGGCCGAGCGCGTGCGCGAAGGGGGAACGTTCGAACTGCGCAAGCCGCGCCCGGCCGCGCCGTTGGCCGGCAATGGCAATGTGATCGGACTTCCTTTGGCCACGGCGCCCGCGCTCCACGAAGCGCCGGACGATCACCTCAAGCACGTGGGCGAACTGCGCATCAGCCTGCCTTTGTACAACATCTACCTGGCCGAGACGGATGAATTGCTGCGCGTGCTCACGCGCGATTTCGGCGAGTGGCGCCATGAACCGCGCGCCGTCAGCGCCGAGGCGCTGCAAGCCGTGCATACGCTGGCGGGGACGTCCGGCACGGTGGGCTTCCAGTCCCTGCGCGACCTGGCGCACGCGCTGGAAACGGTGATCGAAACGGTGGTGCCGCCACTGGCCGGCCTGCGCGCCGAACAGCACGACGTGCTGGAGCAGGCCACGCAGCGCATCGGACAAATGCTGCAGGCGTTCGCGCTGGGCGACCTGGCGCCAACGCAGCCGGACATGATCGAAGCGCTCAACACTCTGTGGCGCGCCTTGACGGCGCCGCCTGGCGAAAGCAAGGAAGACCGCCTTGACGCCCTGTTTGCGGACGCTTACGCCAGCATCGTCGGTACGCCGGCGCAGCCTGCCGAGCCGCTGGCCGAAGTGCCGGCACCGGCGCAGGCGCCGACGCAGGAGAGCGGCGCCAGCGACGACCTGTTCGATGCCGGTTTCGAACACGCACCGCCATTGGAGCATGCGGCGCCGGAAGCGCCGGCACCGGCCATCATGCCGGCCGATGCGGCCGCGCTGCTGGCGGCGAGCGCCGGCATCAGCGATGAACTCGACCTCGATTTATTGTCCGTCTTCCTGGAAGAGGGCGCCGACCTGCTGCCGCAGATCGGCGAGGCGCTGCGCAGCTGGCAGCAGCAGCCGCACGACAGCGGCCAGGCGCAGATGCTGCTGCGCACCCTGCACACCGTCAAGGGCAGCGCGCGCATGGCCGGCGCCATGCGTCTGGGCCAGCATGCGCATGAAATCGAGACGCATATCGAAAACATGCTGCACGCGGGCACCGCCACGCCGCAAGCTTTCGAGGAATTGCTGGCCCATTACGACCATGCGCTGCACCTGTTCGAGCAGCTGCAGCAACCGTTGCTGCCCTTGCCGGGCATGGAAGACACCCCGGTGGCCGAACCGAAGGCGGCGCTGGTGCGCGTGCGCGCCGATATCCTCGACCGCCTGGTGAACCAGGCCGGCGAAGTGTCGATCACGCGTTCTAAAATGGAAAATGAAGTGGGCGTGCTGGGCGCCTCGCTGTCCGAGTTTTCCGATAACCTGGCGCGCCTGCGGCGCCAGCTGCGCGAAGTGGAAATGCAGGCCGAATCGCAGATCGCTTCGCGCATGGCGGTCGGCAGTGAGCGCGAATTCGACCCGCTCGAATTCGACCGCTTTACGCGCCTGCAGGAACTCACGCGCATGATGGCCGAAAGCGTCAACGACGTGGCCTCGTTCCATGAAAACCTCAGCCACAGCGTCGATGCGGTGACGGACGACCTGGTGCTGCAGGCGCGGCTGACGCGCGAGCTGCAGCGCGACCTGATGCAGATCCGCATGGTGCCGTTTGCCAGCATCGCCGAACGCCTGTTCCGCGTGGCGCGGCAAAGCGCCAAGGAAGTCGACAAGCGCGTCAACCTCGACATCCGCGGCGGCGGCGTGGAAATCGACCGCAGCGTGCTCGAACGCATGGCCGCGCCCTTCGAACACCTGCTGCGCAACGCCATCGTGCACGGCGTCGAGCCGCGCGATGCGCGCCTGCTTGCTGGCAAGAGCGAGACGGGCGAGCTGCTGGTGCAGGTCAGCCAGCAGGGCAATGAAGTGGCGATCGCTTTTTCCGACGATGGCGCGGGGCTGGACCTGGAACGCATCCGCGCCAAGGCGCACGGCGCCGGCCTGGTGCCGACGGACGCGCCTTTGAGCGACGCGCAGGCGGCCGAGCTGATTTTCACGCCCGGATTTTCCACCGCCGACAGCCTGACGGAACTGGCAGGACGCGGTTTTGGCATGGACATCGTGCGCTCCGAAGCGCTGGCCCTGGGCGGGCGCGTGGAAACGCAGACGCAGGCGGGCCTGGGCATGCGCTTCACCATCCACCTGCCGCTGACCCTGGCCGTCACCCAGGTGGTGCTGCTGGCGGCGAACGGCAAGACGTATGCCTTGCCGTCGGTGCTGGTCGAGCAGGTGCTGCACCTGAAAGGGGAACAGCTGGAGCAGGTGCGGGCGGCCGGGCGCATCGAGTCGCACGGGCAGTCGCTGGCGCTGCATCACCTGTCGGCCATGCTGGGCGAGACGCCGGCGGAGCAGGCCACGCAGCGCCATGCGCCGGTGCTGTTGCTCCGGAATGGCAATGACAGGCTGGCCTTGCAGGTCGATGACGTGGTGGGCAACCGCGAGGTCGTGGTCAAGCACGTGGGGCCGCAACTGGCGCGCATGCCGGGCATCGCCGGCGCCACGGTGCTGGGCACGGGCGACATCGTGCTGATCCTCAACCCGGTGGCGCTGGCGCAGCACCTCGAGCACCATCCGGAACTGCTGTCGCAATATGCGCTGGCCAGCCGCGAGCAGCACGCCGCTTCCAGCGTGCTGGCCGTGCCAGCCGTGCGCGTGATGGTGGTTGACGATTCGCTGACGGTGCGCCGCGTGATGCAGCGCCTGTTCGAGCGCGAAGGCTACCAGGTGCTGCTGGCCAAGGATGGCCTCGATGCGCTGGAGCAGCTGCATGCGCTGGAACCGGCCGCCATGCCGGCGCTGCTGCTGGTCGACGTGGAAATGCCGCGCATGGACGGTTTTGATTTGACGCGCAATGTGCGCAGCGACGACAAGACGCGCGCCATCCCCGTCATCATGATCACCTCGCGCAGCGCCGACAAGCACCGCGCGCATGCATTTGAACTGGGCGTGAATGCGTATTTCGGCAAGCCGTTCCAGGAAGAGGAATTGCTGGCCGAGGTGGGACGCTTGCTGGCCGACGGCGTGGCGTAAGCCGACGCCGTCACAAGCGCCAACGATGTTGTCGGATTACGCGGGGCCTTGCCCTGCCAATCCGACCTACGCTCTTTACGACAGCGTAACCCGACATCACCGCAATGCCAATCAATTACCTGCTTACCCCACCACCTTCACCACGGCATAGCGCTCCAGGGTCTCCTTGCGCGCCTCGTCGTGCTGCACGATGGGTTCCGGATAGTCGCGTCCCAGCACGATGTTTTTTTGCTCGAGCAGCATGCGCGGCACCAGCCAGGGCGCGTGGATTTCCTTGTCGCCCAGCGCCTTCAGCTGCGGCAGGTAGCGGCGGATGAAGCGTCCGCCGGCGTCGAATTTTTCCGACTGCGTGATGGGATTGAAGATGCGGAAGTAAGGCTGCGCGTCGCAGCCGGACGACGATGCCCATTGCCAGCCGCCGTTGTTCGAGGCCAGGTCGAAGTCGTTCAGATGCCGCGCGAAATACGCTTCGCCGCGGCGCCAGTCGATGCCCAGATCCTTGATCAGAAAGCAGGCCGTGACCATGCGCAGGCGGTTGTGCATATAGCCCGTCTGGTTCAGCTGTGCCATGGCCGCGTCGACCAGAGGATAGCCGGTGCGCCCCTCGCACCAGGCGGCAAAGGCGGCATCGGCCTCGGCTCCCGTTTCCCAGGCGATGGCGTCGTAGGCCGGTTTGAAAGCGCCGCCTTCCACGTGCGGGTTCTGGTACAAAATCATGGCGTAGAAATCGCGCCAGATCAGTTCGGCCAGCCACACGGGTGCGCCATCGCCGCCGCCGCCGCGGTCCATCAGATCGACCACGGTGCGCACCAGATAGCGCAGCGACACGGTGCCGAAGCGCAGATGCATGGACAGGTAGGACGGTCCCTTCAGGGCGGGAAAATCGCGCGCCACGTCATAGCGGGCCACGCGCGGCAAAAAATCCTCGAACAGCGCGCTGGCGCCCGACATGCCGGTGGGGATGGCCAGTGCGGCCAGGTTGCTGGCCTCGAACCCCAGTTCGCCCAAGCTGGGCAGGGGCGACGGCGTGCCGGCGCGGGGCGGCGCCAGGCTGGCCGCATGCGGCTCGATAGCGAACGGCGCCAGGCAGGCGGGTTCGGCGCGCATTTTCTTCAGCCAGGCATTTTTATACGGCGTATAGACGGTGTAGGGTTTGGCCGAGAGCGTCAATACCTCGTCCTTTTCAAAGATGACCTGGTCCTTGAAGCTGAACCACAGACGCGCGCCGTGCGTGAGCGCGGCGGCCACCGTGGCGTCGCGGGCGATCGCCTGCGGTTCGTAGTCGTGGTTGGCAAAGACGGCGTCGGCGTTCAATTCGGCGGCCAGGCGCGGAATCGCCTCGGCCGCGTCCGCGTGCAGCACGATCAGGTCGCCGCCCAGCTGGCGCAGCTCGGCGGCCAGCTCGGCCACGCTGGCATGGATGAAGTCGACCCGCCGGTCGCGGCGCGGCAGCGCTGCCAGGATGGCGGTGTCGTATACGAAGACGCAATGCACGGCCTGGCTTTGACGCAGGGCGTGATGCAGTGCAGCATGGTCAAACGCGCGCAGATCGCGGCGGAACCACACCAGGGAAGTCTTAATTGTCATTATTTCGCGTGTTCAAGGTCAAAGATAGGCGATTTTTTGCCGTCAACAGGGCTTTATGGCCGCTCGCGTCGCGCCTTTGGCGTCGCTGCGGCGGCAATTCAGTGTAAACTAGCGGGTATGTTCGCGGTACTTTATGTGCGACAGCGATTTTGCAATCAATTTTACAATTGGCATTGAAATGCGCCTGCAGGCATAGCGAATTGATCATTAATTTATAACATAACAAGAATAACGCCTGGCACCACGGTGCGCGCCGCCCAAGATATGCGGCCGCTTGCGCCGGGCGTACGATAGCGGGGTAAGCGAGACTTGCCAGCAAGCCCACAGAGAGAGCATCGCGTATGAAAAAGAGTAAAATCGACCAGACTCTACCAGGACATCGTCTGATGCAGGGTGTGGGAGAGCCGGCCGCGACCGGTTCCTCCACCCTGAATCTGGCGAACCATTTCCTCATTGCGATGCCGGCCATGCAAGATCCGATCTTCGGCGGCACGGTCGTGTACGTGTGTGAACACAATGAAAACGGCGTGCTGGGCGTCGTCATCAACAAACCCACCGACATGACCATGGAAGTGCTGTTCGACCGCATCGACCTGAAACTCGAGGCTGGCAGCGACACGCCCATCATCAACGAGCCGATCATGTTCGGCGGCCCCGTGCAGGATGACCGCGGCTTCGTGCTGCACACGCCGGGCGCGCGCTATTCCTCGTCGCTGACGGTGACCGATGAAGTGGCGTTTACCACCTCGATCGACGTGCTCGAAGCCGTCGCCAAGGGCGATGGTCCCGAGCGCATGCTCGTCTCGATCGGCTACTCGGGCTGGAGCCCGGGCCAGCTGGAAGACGAGATCGGCCGCAACGGCTGGCTGACGGTAGGCGCCTCGGCCGATATCCTGTTCGATTTCCCCATCGAACAGCGCTACGTGGCGGCCATCAAGTTGCTCGGTATCGATCCCCTCATGCTGGCATCCGAAGCCGGACACGCATGAGGTGGATGCCATAAACCTACTGCGCAGCCCACTTTCGGGCATCCGTTGCTCGCTGTACCTTCGTACAGCTCCGCTACTCAACCCGACATTGAGCTTGCTCGCTACGGTTTCTGACACCACCTATGTTGATCTTTATTATGGAAAAATGCTGTGACGAGTAACGCCATCGACACCATCCTTGCCTTCGATTTCGGCTTGAAACGCATCGGCGTGGCCATCGGCAATACCATGATTTGCCAGGCCAAGCCGCTCAGCGTGATCACGGCCACGGCGAACGAGCCGAAGTTTGCCGCCATCGATAACCTGATCAAGGAGTGGGGCGCCAGCCGCATCGTGGTGGGCTTGCCCAGCCACCCCGATGGCACGGAACACGAGATGAGCGCGCGCTGCCGCCGTTTCGCCAACCAGGTGCATGGCCGCTTCAACCTGCCCGTGGAACTGGTCGACGAGCGCTATTCCTCGGCCGTGATCGCCGCCAAGCGCGGCGAAGTGATCGATGACCGCGCCGCCGCCATCATCCTGCAACAGTATTTCGACGCGAATTATTAATCTGACCCTAGACTCCCTCCCTGAATGATTAAGAACTCTATGCCGCATCCTGCGAATCCTTCCCAACTCGACGCCGAGGCCCTGTATGCAGATTTGCTGCAGCAGGTGCGGAGCGGCCTGGCGGGCATCCCCAACGTGGCCATCGTCGGCATCCATTCGGGCGGCGCCTGGCTGGCTGAACGCCTGGCGCGCGATCTGAATCTGCTCGACCGTCTGGGCGTGCTCGACGTGTCCTTCTACCGCGACGACTTTGCCCAGAAGGGCTTGCATGCGGACGTCAAGCCGACGCAAATCAGCTTCGACGTGGCCGGCGCCACCATCCTGCTGGTCGACGACGTGCTGTACACGGGCCGCACCACGCGCGCGGCCATCAACGAATTGTTCGACTATGGCCGCCCGGCCAAGATCATGCTGGCGGCCCTGGTCGACCGCGGCGAACGCCAGCTGCCGGTGGCCGCCGATTTCGTGGCCGCCTTCACTGCCGTGCCGCCGGGCCAGGCCCTGGTCCTGAAGCAAGCCGACGATGGAAAATTCACGCTCACCATAGATAACAACCATGCTTAATCCGCAACTGAATAAACACGGCGAACTGCAACATCTGCTGACGATCGAAGGCTTGCCGAAGTCTATCGTCAACCATATCCTCGACACGGCTTCCTCGTTTGTCGGCATTTCCGACCGCGACGTGAAAAAGGTGCCGCTGATGCGTGGCAAGAGCGTTTTCAACCTGTTCTTTGAAAACTCCACGCGCACCCGCACCACCTTCGAAATCGCCTCGAAGCGCCTGTCGGCCGACGTCATCAACCTGAACATCCAGGCCTCGTCGGCCAGCAAGGGCGAATCGCTGCTCGACACCATCGACAACCTGTCGGCCATGCATGCCGACATGTTCGTCGTGCGCCACGCGCAGTCGGGCGCGCCCTACCTGATCGCCAAGCACCTGATCGACACGAAGCAGCCGCACGTCCACGTGGTCAACGCGGGCGACGGACGCCACGCGCACCCGACCCAGGGCTTGCTCGATATGTACACGATCCGCCACTACAAGAAGGATTTCACGAACCTGACGGTGGCCATCGTGGGCGACATTTTGCACAGCCGCGTGGCCCGTTCCGACATCCACGCGCTGACCACCCTGGGCGTGCCGGAAGTGCGCGCCATCGGCCCGCACACCCTGCTGCCGGGCGGCCTGGAACAGATGGGCGTGCGCACCTTCACCAACATGGATGAAGGCCTCAAGGGCGTGGACGTGATCATCATGCTGCGCCTGCAGAATGAACGCATGAGCGGCGCGCTGCTGCCGTCGGCGCAGGAATACTTCAAGAGCTATGGCCTCACGCCCGAACGCCTGGCGCTGGCGAAGCCGGATGCCATCGTCATGCATCCGGGCCCGATGAACCGCGGCGTGGAAATCGATTCGGCCGTGGCCGACGGTCCGCAGGCGGTGATCCTGCCGCAGGTGACCTTCGGTATCGCCGTGCGCATGGCGGTAATGAGTATTTTGGCTGGTAATCAGGGCTGATAGCCCAAGGACGAGTAAGCGAGCATGACGACACTACATATCAAGAACGGCCACCTGATCGACCCTGCCAACGGCATCGATGGCTTGCAAGACCTGTTTATCGCCGACGGCAAGGTGCTGGCCGTGGGCAGCGCCCCGGCCGGCTTCACCGCCGACACCACGTTTGACGCGGCCGGCCTGGTGGTTTCCCCCGGCCTGGTCGACCTGTCCGCGCGCCTGCGCGAGCCGGGATACGAATACAAGGCGACCCTGGAATCGGAACTGCAGGCGGCGCTGCAGGGCGGCGTCACGAGCCTGGTCTGCCCGCCCGACACCGACCCCGTGCTCGATGAGCCGGGCCTGGTGGAAATGCTGAAATACCGCGCCAAGACGCAAAACAAGGCCCACGTGCACCCGCTGGGCGCGCTGACCATGGGCTTGAAGGGCAAGTCGCTGACGGAAATGGCGGAATTGACGGAAGCGGGCTGCATCGGCTTCGCGCAGGCGGAAGAGCCGATCGAGGACACCACCGTGTTGCTGCGCGCCATGCAATACGCGAACACCTTCGGCTACACGGTCTGGTTGCGCCCGCAAGACCCGCACATCGGCCGTGGCGGCATCGCCCACAGCGGCCCGCTGGCGTCGCGCCTGGGCTTGTCCGGCGTGCCCGTGATGTCCGAAACCATCGCCCTGCACACGATTTTCGAATTGATGCGCGCCAGCCGCGCGCGCGTGCACCTGTGCCGCATCTCGTCGGCGGCGGGCCTTGACCTGATCCGCGCCGCCAAGGCCGAAGGCTTGCCCGTCACCTGCGACGTCGGCGTGCACCATGTGCACCTGACGGACGCCGACATCGGCTTCTTCGACCCGAACGCGCGCGTCACGCCGCCGTTCCGCAGCCAGCGCGACCGCGATGCGATCCGCGCCGGCCTGCTTGACGGCACGGTCGACGCCATGTGCTCTGACCACACGCCCGTCGATGACGATGAAAAACTGCTGCCGTTCGGCGAAGCGTCGCCCGGCGCCACGGGCCTGGAACTGCTGCTGTCGCTGGCCCTGAAATGGGCCGACGACTACGCCTTGAACCAGCCGCAAACGGGCGCGCGTCCGCTGGCGCGCGCCGTGGCCAAGGTCACGTCCGATGCGGCGCGTGTCGCCGGCATCCCGGCCGGCAGCCTGGCCGTGGGCGAAGCGGCCGACATCTGCGTCTTCGATCCCGCCGCGCGCTGGACCGTGTCGTCGGCGTCGCTGGCCAGCCAGGGCAAGCACACGCCTTTCCTCGGCTATGAGCTGAGCGGCATCGTCAAGGCGACCATCGTTGCCGGACAGGTGGCGTTTCAGCGCTAATTTTTTGTATCGGAGCCGTAGGTCGGATTAGCGGTACGCGTAATCCGACAAGTCCATGGCGGCTCCTGTCGGCTTACGCAGCGCCTCGCGGGCGCTGCCAAGCCGACCTACGCAGTTGCATGGCTTTGCTTCCAACCTTGGTGTCATTTGAAACTTCTGCTTACCTACCGCCTCGCGCGCATCGCCATTCACCTGAGCTGCGGCATGGCCAAGAGCGCCGTGCTCTTTCCCTGGCTGGACCTGGAAGGGCGCAACCGGCGCATCCGCCGCTGGTCGACGCAGCTGCTCGACATCTGCGGCGTGCACGTGGCGCAACCGGCGGACAGCGTGCCGGCACTCGACCATGCGATGATGGTGGCGAACCACGTCTCGTGGCTCGACATCTTCGTCATCAATGCCGTCCACCCTTGCCGTTTCGTCGCCAAGGCGGAAATCCGCGCCTGGCCTATCCTCGGCTGGCTGGCGGGGCGCGCCGGCACCATCTTCATTTCACGCGGCAGCAAGCGCGACCTGCGCCTGATTTTCCAGGGCCTGGTGGACAAATTGACGGCGGGCGAACGCATTGCGTTTTTCCCCGAAGGCACGACCGCCGCGCAAGGGCAGATCCTGCCGTTTCACGCCAACCTGTTCGAGGCGGCCATCGATGCGCAAGTGCCGGTGCAGCCGTTCGCGCTCGTGTATGTGGATGACAAGGGGGCGCTGCACCACGCCGTCGACTTCATCGGCGACATGAGCTTTGCGCAAAGCATGGTGGCGATCCTGAGCGGCCCTCCGATCACGGCGCGCCTGACCTGTCTGGCGCCAGTGGCGACGTCCGACGCGCACCGGCGCGAACTGGCGGCGGCAACGCAGGCGGCCGTGGCCGCTGCGCTGCCGCTGGAAAAGGCGGCCTAGTTTTTGACGTGCAGCCAGCGCGCATGCGCGGCGCGGGCCAGGTAGTCGAGGATGAAACCTAACATCCCGATCAGCACGATGGCGGCCATCAGCTCCGAATACGCGAGGCGGTCGCGCGTGTCGAGGATGAAGTAGCCGAGGCCGGCCGATACGCCCAGCATTTCCGCCGGCACCAGCACGATCCAGATGATGCCGATGGCCAGCCGCACGCCCGTCAGGATATCGGCCGTGATGCCCGGCAAAATCACCTTGAAGACGATCTCGCTGCGCGTGGCCGACAGGCTGCGCGCCAGCAGCAGCCAGTTCGGGTCGAGCCGCGCCACGCCGGCCGCCGTATTGAGCAAAATCGGCCAGACGGCCGCAAACGCCAGCAGGAAGTACACGGGCGCGTCGCCGACGCCGAGCACCATCACGGCGATCGGCATCCACGACAGCGGCGAAATCATGCGCAGCAGCTGGAACAGCGGCATGGCCGCGCCGGAAAAGCTCTTCGACATGGCCACCAGCACGCCCAGCGGCACGCCGATGACGATGGCCAGCCCCAGGCCCACGGCGACCCTTTGCAGGCTCAAGACCACGTGCAGCCAGATATCCGAACCACCGAGCATTTCCCTGAACGCCAGCGCCGTGGGCAAGGGCGCGAAGGCGGTGGCGATCGGCGTGGATTTCTCCAGTGCCGTCACACCCATGGACCACAGCAGCAAGGCACAGGCCAGCCCCACCAGGGGCAGGCCGAACTTCGTGAACAACTTGCTTGCCATCGTCAGACCGCCACGGTTTCGCTGCGCAGCAGGTTGGCCGGCAAGCCGAAGGCGGCCGGTCCGCCGACTGCCGTGATGGCCTTGCGCACGAAACGGTCATCGACCAGGTCGCGCGCGGCGAATTTCGGATCGAGATTCGCCAGGAAGCGCGTATCGCCCTCCACCTTGGTGCGGCCGATGGCGCGCACCAGTTCTTCCGTGTACGAGGCGAATGGATAGGGCTGGAAGTCGATGCGGCGCTGCTGCCAGTTCTTGTGCACGATCAGGCCCTGCTTTTCATAGCCGGCGTAATCGGTGGTGGCCAGCACCTTGGTCAGCACCTGCAGCGGATGGGGCGTGTAGCGGTGCTCGCCCACGTTCGACAGCAGCTTGGCCGTATCGACCTGGTTCGAACGCGTCCACAACTGCGCCTTGACGATGGCGTTGGTGACCTTTTGCGCCCATTCCGGGCGCGTGTTGATGTCGCGCTCGGACAGGAAGGTGACGCAGCACGCATGGTTTTTCCACACGTCGCCCGAGAAGCGAAGGATCTTGCCGATGCCGGCGTTTTCCGCCGCCGCATTGAAAGGCTCGGCCACGATGTAGCCGGCAATCGACTTGCTGGCCAGGGCCGAGACCATTTCGGCCGGCGCCAGCACGATCAGGTTGACTTCATTCGGCTTGATGGCCGCGTTGCGCGCGCGCGTGACCGGCGTCAGGCCATTCGAGGACAGGATCTGCTGCAGCAGGATGTTGTGGATCGAGTACCAGAATGGAATCGCGACCGTGCGTCCGCCCAGGTCGGAGACCTTGTTGATCTCGTTGGCCACGGTCAGCGCGGAGCCGTTGACGTGGTTCCAGGCGACGACTTTCGCGGGGAACTTGGCGCCGTAGCGCACCCACAGGGTGGCCGGCGACAGCAGGTGGATGACGTTGACCTGGCCGGCGACGAACGCTTCGATGATCTGCGCCCAGCTACGGAACAGGCGCGGCGTTTCCGCCTGCAAGCCTTCCGCCTCGAACAGCTTGCGGGCGTGGGCGACGAGCAGCGGGGTGGCGTCGGTGATCGGCAGGTAGCCGATTTTTACGGGCTGGTCATCGCCTTTCGGGCCTTGCTGGGCCATGGCGTCGCCGGCGAACAGCAGGGGAGAGGCGACGCTGGCCGTGGCCAGGGCCGACATGCGCAGGAAGTCGCGCCGCGTCAGGCCGCAGTCGCAATCGGAGGAGGCGCAGATATGCAGGGGTTTGTTATCGTGTGGGAGGGACATGAAGGTTCCAGTAAAGTGCATTAGTGGGCGGCGTGGGCCTGATCTTGCTGTTGCAGCGCTTGCAGGGCGTCGAGGATGTCCATCTTGAGGGCGATGACGTCGGCGCTGTGGCCGATGCGCGGCTGGTCGATGGCGACGGACCATTCGCGCACGATGTTGCCCGGCTTGCCTCCCATGAGCAGGATGCGGTCGGCGACGAGGATGGCTTCGTCGATATCGTGCGTGACCAGCAGCACGGCCGTGTGCCAGCGGTGCACCACGTCGACCAGCAGCGACTGCATCTCGGCGCGGGTGATGGCGTCGAGGGCGGAAAACGGTTCGTCGGCGAACAGCAGTTCCGGTTCGCGCGCCAGCGCGCGGGCCAGCGCCACGCGCTGCGCCATGCCGCCCGACAGCGCGGACGGATACAGTTTTTCGCGGCCCTTCAGGCCCACCGCTTCGATGGCTTGCGCCACGCGCGCCTCGTGCGCTGCGCGCGTGAGCTGCGGCTGGTGCTTGAAATCCAGACCGAAACCCGCGTTGCCCGTGACGTTCAGCCAGGGCAAAAGGCTCGCCTGCTGGAACACGAGGGCGCTGCGCGGGTCCGGTTCGCGCATGGGCGCATCGAGGAATTGAATGGCGCCCGTCGATGGCGGCTGCAGGCCGGCCAGCACGCGCAGCAGGCTCGATTTGCCGCAGCCGCTGCCGCCCAGCAGGCAGACGATCTCGCGCTTGCGCACGCCCAGCGAGACGTGCTGGAACACGGGCGCGCTGCCCGCATAGGAAAAGCTCAGGTCCTGCGCCTGCAAGGCCCAATCAGCAACGCTCATGCCGGGGCTCCCGCTGCCGCCTGCTGGCTGTCGAACAGCTGCAAGGCCGATTGCAACTGCGTCAGGCTGGGGGTGACGATGGGGATGAACGACGATTCGCGCCAGCGGCGGGCAAAGCCCTGCTGCTCGGCGTTCAGGTAGGCGCGCCCGCCCATGGCTTGCAGTTCCAGCATCAGCGCCTGCTGCAGCACGTCGGCCAGTTGTATGCGCAGGCGGAACATGGCCGGCGCCTGCGTCTTGAAGCGGCCGTCGTGCACGCCGGCCAGCAGGGTGGCGACTGCGCTTTCCAGTGTCGCTTGCAGCGCTTCGATGCGTGGCGTGAGCTGGTTGCGCGAGCCGGCCGAGATTTGCGCCGCCTTTGCCAGGCTGGCGCGCGCCAGGCCGATCGACAGGCCGCATTGCATGCCGAGGAACGATGGGCGCACCTGTGGCAGCCAGGCCGGCGCGTTGTCGCTGATGATGTCCGCGGCGGGGATGTGCACCTGCGCCAGCTTGACGGAAGCCGTATTGCTGCCGCGCAGGGCAATCAGGTCCAGGTCATCGCTGCGCTTGACGCCCGCCGTGCCGCTGTCGAAGGCGACGATGACGGGGGGCGCGCCGTCGTCGGGCGCCACGGCGGCCGCCGCGACAAAGCCGGCCTTGCGCAAGTTGGTCACCCAGGCCAGGCCGCCGTCGACGAGCAAGCCGTCATCGTGGCGCGCGCCCGTGATTTGCAGCTGTTCGATGCCGGACAAGAATTTCATCGCGTTCGACAGACCGCTGGCGCCTGCCTGCGTGCCGGCCAGCAGGCCGGGCAAACGGCGCTCGGCCAGTGCGCGGTTCTCGCTTTGCAGCAGGAATTCGATGAAGCAGCGCTGGCCCCAGAAGACAAAGGCCGCCGTCACCGATTGCTCGGCCACTTTGGCGATGGCCTCGATGGCGTCGCGCACGTCGCCGCCCGCGCCGCCGTGTTCCTGCGGTACGCCGATGGCCAGCAGCTTGTCGCCGGCCAATGCCGGCAATACGGTTTCAGCCAGCTCCGGCGATTGGTCGAGCTGGTCGGCATGCATGTGCAGCCAGTGAGTGAGGTTCGCCATGTCAGACGGCGCCAGGCAGGTAGGGGGTCAATTGCGGATTGACTGGCGTGCCGGCCAGGCTGTTGGAGAAATTGCACAGGGTGGCCAGGCTGATGCCCAGCACGACTTCGAGCGCCTGCTGTTCGTTGTAGCCGGCGGCCAGGAAGGCTTGATATTCGGCGTCGCTGACGGCGCCGCGCGTGGCGATGACGGCCGTGGCGAAGGCGGCGACGGCGTCGAGCTTCGTATCGCCCGTCGGCTGGCCGTGCTGCAGGGCACGCACCGTGTCCGGTGTCTGGCCCGCTTTTTTCAGCGAGATGGCGCTATGGCCGGCGATGCAGAAATCGCAGCCATGGATGCGCGCGGCCGTGATCTGCACCACTTCGCGCTCCATCAGGGTCAGGCTGGCGCGCGCATTGATGCCGGAGACGGTCAGATAGGTTTCCAGTGCCAGCGGGGCATTGGCCAGCACGCCGATCAGATTGGGCAGGAAGCCATTGTTGGCGATGGCCTTTTCCACGAAGGGGCGGCTGTCGGCCGGGGCGGTATCGAGAGTGTGCAGCGTCAGACGGGACATGGGGTACCTTGCTAAGTTAGTAAGTCACCCGGTCATTATATCGGCCATGCCGTGCACGCAACAGACGTCAGCGTCGTCCTTTTGTGCTCGTTCGTCTGCGATTGTGTGATCCTTGATTCCGGCAGGCTCTTAGCTGGCCAGCTGGCGCAATCGCTGGTCGCGCCGGTAGGCGCCCGGCTGCTCGCCCGTGACCCGCTTGAAGGCGCGCGTAAAGGCGGCGTGCGAGCGGTAGCCCACCAGTTCGGCGGCGCGTTCGACGGAGACGCCGTCGTGCAGACGCCGCGCGGCGATCTTCATGCGCAGCAGGAGCAGGAACTGGGCCGGCGAGTGGCCGCTGGCGCTGGCGAAATGCTTGCAGAAGCTGGCGCGCGACATGCACGCTGCCTTGGCCATGTTCTCGATCGACCAGTCGTCGGCAGGGGCGTCGAGCATGCGTTCGAGCAGTGGCGAAAATGCGGGCTGGTGCAGCAGCGACAGCAGGCCGGCCGCCACCTGCTCGCCCTGCGCCACATGGCGGATCAGGTAAAAGAACAGCAGCTCGACCAGGCGCGCGATGAGCGGCGACGGTTGCTCCGGATCGCCGCCTGCTTCGGCGAGGATCAGGTCGAACAGCGCGGCGGCGGCGCTGAAGGCGGGCGCGTCGCCGCGTATCAGCAGATACGGCGGGAACGAGTCGACGATCAGCGCGGAGAGGGCGCCGCGAAATTGAAAGAAGCCGCAGGCCAGCGCCGTCGCCGGCTGCTGCGTGGGCGTTTGCAGCGGCAGCATCGCTTGCGCGCTCGCCGCCTGCAGCGGATCGCTGTGGGGACTGAGGAAGTGCGGCAAGTCGCGCAGCAGGAAGACGCCGTCGCGCGGGCCGAGCGCAATGGGCGCCGCGCCGTCGAGGTGCAAGTAGCAATGGCCATCGAGCACCAGGTGAAAGCTGCCCAGTTCCCGGCCCGCCGTGGAAGCGCGCCAGCGGCCGCAGTACTGGCCCACATGCAGGACGGCGGTGTCGAGTTCCAGGCTGCCGAGCAGCCAGCGCGCCAGTCTGTCGGTATCAGGATGCATGGGATCGCAAAGGCAAAAGCTCCATCATACGGGCCAGACGCGGCAAGGCCAACGACCGATTTCGACTAAGCATATGCGCGCCAAGCTTGGCGCTTACTGCTTGCCGCCGTGCTGCTGGAACGCGGGGCAGTCGACTTGCAGCAGCGAGCGGTCTTCCAGGCACACGGCCGAGAGTTTCCCGCCCCAGACGCAGCCGCTATCGAGTCCGATCAGGTGCGGCCGTAGTAGCAGTCCCAGCGCCGACCAGTGGCCGAAGACGATGGTGTCGCCGGCGCTGCGCCGGCCCGGCACGTTGAACCAGGGCAGCAGGCCGGAGCCTGGCGGCGGGCTGCCGCTTTCCTTCATCTTGAAATCCATCACGCCGTCCGGCGTGCAAAAGCGCAGCCGCGTCATGGCGTTGACGATGCAGCGCAGCCGGTCGGCGCCCTGCAGGTCGTCGCGCCAGGCGGCCGGCTCGTTGCCGTACATGGTGCGCAGGAACGCCACCCAATCGTCGCTGCGCAGCATGGCGGATACCTCCCCGCTCAGGGACAGGGCCTGGGCCGCGCTCCATTGCGGCAGCAAGCCTGCATGCACGAGCACATGGCCATCGTGTTCCAGTGCCAGTGGCCGCTGGCGCAGCCAGTTGATCAACTCCTCGCGGTCGGGTGCATCGAGGATGTCGGCGAGGGTGTCGGACGCATGCTCGGGCCGGATGCCGTTGGCCACGGCCAGCAAGTGCAAGTCATGGTTGCCCAGGACGCTGTCGGCCAGGCCTTGCTGCGCCAGGGCGTGCACGTGGCGCAGGGTGGCCAGCGAGGCCGGGCCGCGATTGATCAAGTCGCCCGCGAACAGCAGGCGGTACGGACCGCCCGCTGCCGCCTGGATCCGTTCGATCAATTCGACGGTTTGTGCATGACAGCCTTGCAGATCGCCGATAAAGTAAGTTTTCATATGTGCCGGGGTGAAGTGAACTACGCGCCTGCATTATAAGCATGCCCGCCCTTTGGCGTCGGGGCATTTCTGGCAGGTGCCCGATTGCGCGCATGGCCGGCGGGAAGAAAAACGCGGGCGCCGATTATGCCGCATGGGAATTTGATTCAGCGGTATGTCACGCTGCCGTATAGGAATACTAATCCGCCGGCATGCCGTTCAGGCACGCGGGAATGCCATTTAATTCATGGTTATTCATTTTTCATGCGTGCGTCCGGTATATTCTTCATTTAATCTTAATGTTGGCCCGCCAAATAAATCGAGGGCCGTGATTCAATTGATGATGGATTATGCGTTGGTGCACAGATATTTATGCAATGTAGTATATTCCACGTGATTTTATTATTTAAATGAATATAAAGGATGTACCAATGGATCTGTCTACGATGACGATGCTGGAATTGCGCAAACTGGAAGATAATGTCAAACAGGAATTGAACAGCCGCGAGCGCCAAGACTTGAACAAGGCGCGCGAACAGATCATGGCCATCGCGCAGCAAGCCGGTATTCCGCTGAAACAGCTGATACTCGATGGCTTGCACCCGCGCACGGGCAAAGTCGCGGTGCGTTACCGCCATCCTGAGAATGCGGCCGAGCAATGGACAGGCCGTGGCCGTCAGCCGCTGTGGGTCAGGCAGTGGGTGGAATCGGGCAAGTCGATCGATCTGCTGCGCGTATAATTCGGTATACTCTTGGCGTAGTGGCAAGCCGCCAGCCGCGCGCTGCACCTTGCCAGGCACCTTATTGACCCTACTTATACCGGCCACACCATGCTCCCATTGTCCAGAACGATCTTCAAGGCCTACGATATTCGCGGCATCATCGCTAAAACCCTCGATGCCGGCGTGGCCCACAAGATCGGTCAGGCATTTGGCCAGGCCGCCCTGGCCAAGGGCGAGCAGCGGGTCGTGATCGGCCGCGACGGCCGTCTGTCGGGACCGGAATTGACGGCGGCGCTGGCGCAGGGCTTGCAAGCGGCGGGCGTCGACGTGATCGACCTGGGCGTGGTGGCCACGCCGATGGTCTACTTCGGCACGAATGTGCTCGACACGCGCTCCGGCATCATGGTCACGGGCAGCCACAATCCGCCCGACTACAACGGCTTCAAGATGGTGCTGGCCGGTGAAGCGATCCACGGCGAGGCGATCCAGGCGCTGTACCACAGTATTGTCGCGCACGACGGCAGCGACAGTGCCAAGCCGGGCACCTATGCCACGCACGATATCCGCGCCGCCTACCTGGCGCGCATCCTGGGCGACGTCAAGCTGGCGCGCCCGATCAAGATCGCCGTCGACTGCGGCAATGGCGTGGCCGGCGCATTCGCGGGCGACCTGTTCCGCGGCATGGGCTGCGAAGTCATCGAACTGTTCTGCGAAGTCGATGGCCACTTCCCGAACCACCATCCGGACCCGGCGCACCCGGAAAACCTGCAGGACCTGATCCGCTGCCTGGCCGAGACGGATGCCGAAATCGGCATCGCCTTCGACGGCGACGGCGACCGCCTGGGCGTGGTCACCAAGGATGGCCAGATCATCTACCCTGACCGCCAGATGATGCTGTTCGCGGCCGACGTGCTGACCCGCCACCCTGGCGCGCAGATTTTGTACGACGTGAAATGCACGCGCCACCTGGCGCCGTGGATCAGCAAGCATGGCGGCGTGCCGCTGATGTACAAGACGGGCCACTCGCTGGTAAAAGCCAAGCTGCGCGAAACGGGTGCGCCGCTGGGCGGCGAAATGAGCGGCCATATCTTCTTCAAAGACCGCTGGTACGGTTTCGACGACGGCCTGTATTCGGCCGCGCGCCTGCTCGAAATCCTCACGCGCGAAGCGGATCCGTCGGCTTTGCTGAATTCCCTGCCGCAGTCCGACAGCACGCCGGAACTGCACCTGGAGCTGAAGGAGGGCGAGAACGTCGCGCTGATGGACATGCTGCGCCGCGACGCCGTCTTCCCCGGCAATGAACAGATCATCACCATCGACGGCTTGCGCGTGGAATACGCGGACGGCTTCGGCCTGGCCCGCTCGTCGAACACCACGCCAGTAATCGTCATGCGCTTCGAAGCGGAAACGCCGGCAGCCCTGGCGCGCATCCAGGGACAGTTCAAGAGCGTGATCCTGGCCGCCAAGCCTGACGCCGTGCTGCCGTTCTGACAGCATGGCCGCTCAACCAGGCGCGCAGGCGCCCTTGAAAATCCTGCTGGTGCGCGTGTCCTCGCTGGGCGACGTGCTGCATAACCTGCCGATGGTGGCGGACATCGCCCGCCATTTCCCGAATGCGACCATCGACTGGGTGGTTGAAGAGGGCTACACCAGCCTGGTGCGCCTGAACGCGCGCGTCAATACCATTTTCCCGTTCGCGCTGCGGCGCTGGCGCAAGAGCCTGGGCAAGAAAGAGACGCGCGCGGAAATCGCCGCCTTCTTCCGCAGCCTGCGCCAGACGCGCTACGATTATGTGTTCGATACCCAGGGCTTGCTCAAGACGGGCATCATCATGGGCGCCGCGCGCCTGGCGCCGGGCGGACAGAAGGTCGGCCTGGCCAATGGCAGCGAAGGCTCCGGCTACGAAGGCATCTCGCGCCTGTTCCACACCAAAAGCATTCCGCTCGACCCGCGCACGCACGCGGTAGCGCGCGGCCGCCTGGTCGCTGCCGCCGCACTCGGCTACACGATCGACACGCCGGCCGATTTCGGCTTGCCGGAAGTCTCGCGCAACGAGCCGCGCCCGGACTGGATGGGCGAAGCTCCCTACTGCGTGTATTTCCACGGTACGGCGCGCGACGCCAAGAAATGGGCGCCGGAAAACTGGATCGCCCTGGGCCGTGCCTTGGCGCCGATGCCGATTTTGCTGCCCTGGGGTTCGCCCAGGGAAAAGGCGGGAGCCGAACAACTGGCGGCCGGTCTGCCGAACGCGCGCGTGCTGCCGAAACTGTCGATGGACGACGCCACCCTGCTGGCGCGCCACGCGGCGCTGGTGATCGGCGTCGACACGGGCCTGACGCATATCGCGGCCGCCTTCGTGCGCCCGACGGTGGAAATCTATGCCGATTCTCCGCTGTGGAAAACGGAAGGCAACTGGTCGCCGAACATCATCAACCTGGGCGACAAGGGTACGCCGCCCGGCGTGCCGGAAGTGCTGGCCGCGGCACAACGCCTGCTGGCCGAACATCCTCCCGCCTGACTTCAACCGCCTGACCTTAACATTCAACAATCATGCGACTTCTTTATACCCTTGCCTGGTGGCTGGCCTTGCCCCTGGTGCTGGCGCGGCTGTGGCTGCGCGGACGCCAGGAACCCGGCTACCGCCAGCACTGGGGCGAGCGCCTGGGCTTTTACGGCCGCCAGCCGACAACGGCTACAGACACCATCTGGCTGCACGCCGTCTCCGTCGGCGAGACGCGCGCGGCCGAGCCGCTGATCGATGCGCTGCTGGCCGCCTGGCCCAGGTGCCGCATCGTCCTCACGCACATGACGCCGACGGGGCGTGCGACGGGCAAGGCGCTGTTCGCCAAACACGGCGCGCGCCTCGTGCAAAGCTATCTGCCCTACGACACGGGCGCCATGCCGGCCCGTTTCATCCGCCATTTCACCCCGCGCATCTGCATCCTGATGGAGACGGAAGTGTGGCCGAATCTGATCCACCAATGCACTCGCTACAAAGTGCCCGTGGTGCTTGCCAACGCGCGCTTGTCGCAGCGTTCGCTGGGCAAGGCGCAGCGTCTGGGCAAGCTGATTGCCGATGCGGCGCGCGGCATCACCCTGGTGGCGGCGCAGACGCAGGACGACGCCGATCGCGTGCGCCAGCTGGGCGTGCAGGACGTGGTGGTCACGGGCAGCATCAAGTTCGACGTCGTCGTGCCCGAGGCGGCCCTGGCGACGGGGGCAGCGCTGCGCGCCGCCATCGGTGCGCGCCCCGTGCTGCTGTGCGCCAGCACGCGCGAAGGCGAAGAGCAGCTGATCCTCGATGCATATATCCGCGCCAGCTTGCCGGCGCATGCGCTGCTGCTGATCGTGCCGCGCCACCCGCAGCGCTTCGACGAGGTGGAAAAATTGATCGCGGCGCACGGCCTGGCCGTGCAGCGCAGGTCCGGCCTGGCGCAGGACGATACCGTTGCGGCGGGCACGCAGGTGCTGCTGGGCGACTCGATGGGCGAGATGTTTGCATATTACGCGGCCTGCGATTGCGCATTCGTTGGCGGCAGCCTGCTGCCGCTGGGCGGGCAAAACCTGATCGAACCGGCGGCCCTGGGCAAGCCCGTGCTGATCGGCCCGCACACCTTCAATTTCGCGCTGGTCACCGAGCAGGCGATTGCCGCCGGCGGCGCCGCGCTGGTGGCGGATGCCGATGCGCTGATGGCGCAGGCATCTGCCTTGCTGCAGGATACCGCGCGTTTATCGTCGATGGGTCAAAAGGCGCTGGCCTTTGCCAACCAGCACCGGGGCGCCACGCCGCGCACCATCGCGGCGATTCAACCTTTATTGTTGGTTTAATTCCGGGGTCAGACCCGCCGGGTCTGACCCCAGCTTTGCGCCGTTTGGTCGGAGTACCGTTAAAACAACACCGGCAGTTCTTGCGAGCGCTTCCTTAATGCCTGCTTGGCCCCATCGTAATCGGGATAGATCGATTCCACGGTGGCCCAGAAGCGGGGGCTGTGGTTCATTTCCAGCAGGTGCGACAGTTCGTGCGCCACGACGTAATCGATCAGCGGCAGGGCGAAGTGGATCAGGCGCCAGTTCAGGCGGATCTTGCGCTCGATGGTGCAGCTGCCCCAGCGCGTGCCGGCCGACGACAGCGACAGCGAATCGTAGCGCACGCCCAGCTTGTCCGCATACAGGTCCAGGCGCGCCTCGAACAGCTGGCGCGCCTCGTGCTGGAACCAGCCCTTCACTTTTTCCTTCAATTGCTGCTCGCTGCCCGTGGGCGTGACCCACACGTGCAGCTCATTGGTATCGCGCTGAAAGCTGGCGCGGTGGCGCGGCGCCTGGTGCAATCGCAAGGTGATCTCGCCACCGAGGTAGGGTAGCACGGCGCCATCGACCCATGCCACGGGCGGGCGCTGCTGGCGCTGTACCTTGCGCTCGCCCCGTTCCAGCAGTTTCGAGACGATCCAGCCTTGCTTGGCGCGGATGGCGTTGTCGATTTCGGCCAGGGTGACGCGCTTGGGCGCGGTGACGCGCAAACCGTTATCGTCGATCATGAAGCCGATGGAACGGCGCGTGGAGCGGCGCAGGGCGAATTCGACGAGGTGGCTGCCCAGCTGCAGCTGGCGCAGCGGCGGGCCATCGGCGGAGCGTGGCGGGGAAGGCAGGGGAGGCGGGGCAGGGCGAACGATGGGCGGCGCTGGCGCCACTACCGGTGGGGCCACGGGCGGCGCTGGCGGTGCCGTGGGGCGCACCGCCGGGGGCGTGCTGGTCGAGACGTCATGCGCGAACAAATCCAGTTGCTGGTCGCCGACCTTGATGGTCTTCATCTGCTGGCGCAGTGTCGGCTCCTGGATGACCGCGCTGATGCCGTCTAGCCAGCGTTGTAGGCGTGAGGCGAAATGACGCGCATTTCTGATTCTATCCAATTTTCCACCTGTTGCATCATGCTGTCCGGGGTTTGCCCTTCCGGCGAAATCGGTTTGCCTATCGAGACGGTGATCAGTCCCGGGCGTTTGAGGAATGACTGCTTGGGCCAGCACTCGCCTGAATTATGCGCAATCGGCACCACTACGGCGCCCGTGGCGATGGCCAGACGCGTGCCGCCGCTCTTGTACTTGCCCGCCTGGCCCACGGGAATGCGGGTACCTTCAGGGAACATGATAATCCATTGGCCATCGGCCAGGCGGCGCTTGCCATGTGCGACCACGCTCTTGAACGCATGCTTGCCCTGCTTGCGGTCGATGGGGATCATGCGCAACAGCGCCATGGCCCAGCCGAAGAAGGGGATGTACAGGATCTCCTTCTTGAACACATATACGAGCGGACGGGGCAGGCTTGGCAGCAAGAAGATGGTTTCCCATGCCGACTGGTGCTTCGACAGCACGATGGCCGGCGCGTCCGGGAAGTTCTCGGCGCCCTTGACTTCATAGCGGATGCCGCAAATGACCTTGGCGCACCACAGGATAAACACATTCCAGCGCGAGGTGACCCAATAGCGCTTGTTGTAGCTCAATGGCGCGGCAAAAAAGCACACGCAGGCCCAGACGATGGTGGCCACGATCATGATGATCATGAACAGCAGTGATCGCAGGAACAGGGAAATATTACGCAATGCGGTTCTCCGAAGATTAGATACTGAATGCCACGGTGGGCGCCGGTGCGGCGGGCGCCTTGAGCAGGTGGTTCACGACGGCGGCCAGGTCGGGGAAGACCTGGGTGCCGGGCGGCAGGCCACCCGTCTCGTTGGTTTTTTCGCCCTTGCCCGTCAAGACCAGGTAGGGCACGCAGCCGCTGATGAAGCCGGCCTGCAGGTCGCGCAGCGAATCGCCAACGGTGGGCACGCCTCGCAGGCTGGTGTTGTAACGCTGCGAGATTTCATGGAACATGCCCGGTTTCGGCTTGCGGCAGTCGCAATTGTCCGCGCCCGCATGCGGGCAAAAGAAGATGGCGTCGATATCGGCGCCCACCTGCTGCGCCAGGGTGTGCATCTTCTGGTGGATCGCGTTGAGCACCGTCATGTCGAAGTATTCGCGCGCGATGCCGGACTGGTTCGAGGCGACGACGACGCGATAGCCGGCCTGGTTCAGGCGGGCTATCGCTTCGAGCGAACCGGGGATGGGCAGCCATTCGGCCGGCGACTTGATGAAGTCCGGCGAGTCATGATTAATGACGCCGTCGCGGTCGAGAATAATCAGTTTCAGCGCCGGAGTGCCCATTATGCCGCCAGCTTGGAAATGTCGGCCACGCGGTTCATCATGCCGTGCAAGGACGACAGCAAGGCCAGGCGGTTGTTGCGCAGGGCGACATCCTCGGCCATCACCATCACGTCGTTGAAGAAGCCATCGACGTCATCGCGCAGCTGCGCCAGGGTTTGCAGGGTGCTGGTGAAGTCGCCCTTGGCGAAGGCCGCGTCGACTTCCGGCTGCACGCGCGAGACGGCGGCGGCCAGTTTTTTCTCCGCCTCGTCCTGCAGCAGCGCCACGTTGACGCCGCCGGCGGCGACCTGGCTCACGGCTTCCTCGTTCTTTTTCAGGATGTTCGTGATGCGCTTGTTGGCCGCTGCCAGCGAGGCGCTTTCCGGCAGCGCGGCAAACGCCTGCACGGCTTCCAGGCGCTGCACGATGTCGTCCAGGCGGTCGGGATTCTGCGCCACGACGGCTTCGATTTCATTCGGCGAGAAACCGCGCTCGCGCAGGATGCCGCGCAGGCGGTCCAGCATGAAGGTGGTCACATCCGCGACGGGGTCCTTGAAGCCTGGCACCGACGCGAACTGCGCGGCGGCGTCAAACAGCAAGCCCTGGATCGACAAGGGCAGGCGTTTTTCCAGCAGCATGCGCAGCACGCCCAGGGCGTGGCGGCGCAGCGCGAACGGGTCCTTGTCGCCTGTCGGCGCCAGGCCGATGGCCCAGATGCCGACCAGGGTTTCGAGCTTGTCGGCCAGGGCCACGGCGGTGCCGGTGGCGATCGATGGCAGGCTGTCGCCGGCAAAGCGCGGCTGGTAGTGTTCGGAGGCGGCCAGCGCCACTTCTTCCGGTTCGCCGTCATGGCGCGCGTAGTACGTGCCCATGATGCCTTGCAGTTCGGGGAATTCGCCCACCATGTCGGTCAGCAGATCGGCCTTGGCCAGCAGGGCGCCGCGTTCGGCCAGTGCCACGTCGTAGCCCAGCTTGGCGGCGATGGCGCCGGCCAGCGACTTGACGCGCTCTGTGCGGGCCGCTTGCGTGCCCAGCTTGTTGTGATAGACGACGTTGGCCAGCAGCGGCAGACGCGATGCCAGCGTTTTCTTCTTGTCTTGCTCGAAGAAGAACTTGGCGTCGGACAGGCGCGGGCGCACGACGCGCTCGTTGCCGCCGATGATGTGCTCGGGCGTGTCCGTCTCGATGTTCGAGACGATCAAAAAGCGCGAGCGCAGCTTGCCTTCGCTGTCCGTCAGCGCGAAGTATTTCTGGTTCGTCTGCATCGTGAGGATCAGGCATTCCTGCGGCACGGCCAGGAATTCTTCCTCGAAGTGGCACTCATACACGACCGGCCATTCGACCAGGGCCGTGACTTCATCGAGCAGCGCTTCGGGCATCAGCACCTGGTCGGCGCCGGCCTTGTCCAGCAGCTGGGCGCGGATGCGCTCCTTGCGTTCCTCGTTGCTGGCGATGACGCTGGCGTTGAGAATCAGCGACGGCGCATAGTTTTCCGCGTGCGCGATGGTGATCGGTTCGCCGTCGGTGAGGAAGCGGTGGCCCAGGGTGGTGCGGCCGGCCGTCAAGCCCAGCAGGGTCAACGGCAGGATATTGATGCCGTGCAGGGCGATCAGGCTGTGGGCCGGGCGCACGAATTGCACGGTGGTGCCGTCCGGGCGCTGATAGCTCATCAGTTTTGGAATCGGCAGCTTGGCGGCCGATTCCGTCAATGCGGCCTGCGCCCCTGTGGCGAGCTGGCTGCCCGGCGCCGTGTAGGTGTAGAAGAAGCTTTCCGCCTTGCCGTCGGCGGCGCGTTCCAGCTCGGCCACCGTCAGATCGGGGAAGCCCAGCGCGGCCAGTTTCTTGGCCAGCGGCGGCGTGCCGTTGCCGTTCGCGTCCAGCGCCACGGAGACGGGCAGGACTTTTTCGCGGATCGATTTGTCGGGCGAGACTTCGCGCACGTTGGTGATGGAGACGGCCAGGCGGCGCGGCGAGGCGTAGCTGGTGGCGACGCTGTCGGCTTCCAGGAAGTCGCGCGATTTCAGGCCGTTGACGATGCCGGCCGTGAAGGCGGCGCCCAGTTTGGCCAGCGCTTTCGGCGGCAGTTCTTCGGTCAGCAGTTCGATGAGCAGTGTTTGGTTCATGGTGTTCTTGTCAGGTACGGCGGTGTGGAGGCTCGAATTAGGCGGCGGCTTGGTCTGCGGCGGGCAGCATCGGGAAACCGAGGCGTTCGCGCGAGTCGTAATACGCTTGCGCCACCAGGCGCGACAGGGTGCGCACGCGGCCGATGTAGGCGGCGCGTTCCGTCACCGAGATGGCGCCGCGCGCGTCGAGCATATTGAAGCTGTGCGAGGCCTTCATGATCTTCTCGTAGGCGGGCAGGGTCAGCTGCAGCTCGATCAGGCGCTTCGCTTCCGCTTCGTAGTTGCCGAACTGTTCGAACAGCAGGTCCGTATTCGCGTGCTCGAAGTTGTAGGTCGATTGCTCCACTTCGTTCTGGTGGAAGACGTCGCCGTAGGTCAGTTTTTTCGTAATACCGTTTTCTTCCCACTCGGTCCACACCAGGTCATACACGTTTTCCACGCCCTGCAGATACATGGCCAGGCGTTCGATGCCGTAGGTGATCTCGCCCAGCACGGGCTTGCAATCGAGGCCGCCCACTTGCTGGAAGTAGGTAAATTGGGTCACTTCCATGCCGTTCAGCCAGACTTCCCAGCCCAGGCCCCAGGCGCCCAGGGTCGGGCTTTCCCAGTCGTCTTCGACGAAGCGCACGTCATTCTGCTTCAAGTCCAGGCCCAGCGCGGCCAGCGAACCCAGATACAGGTCGAGGATGTTTTCCGGCGCTGGCTTGAGCACCACCTGGTACTGGTAGTAGTGCTGCATGCGGTTCGGGTTTTCGCCATAGCGGCCATCTTTCGGGCGGCGCGACGGCTGCACATACGCGGCGCGCCACGGTTCCGGGCCGATCGCGCGCAGGAAGGTGCCGGTGTGGAAGGTGCCGGCGCCGACTTCCATGTCGTAAGGCTGGAGCAAGGCGCAACCTTGCTTGTCCCAATAGGTTTGCAAGGTCAGGATAATTTGTTGAAATGTGAGCATCGTATGAGTTCGCCGCGCGGGAGGCTGCGCTTTGTTAAGGTTTGCTTGAAGCCCGCACGCTGCTAACAAGCGCGTCCGGGCCGGGGTTTTGCTAATTTTAGCGGTTTTTACGGGCCCACTGTGACTCTTCGGGCAATATCGGCCGCTTATTGCTGCACGGCGCGGCCACGGCGGGCGGCGCGCGACAGCAGGAAGGCCGTCAGCAGGGCCAGCGCGGCCAGGGCCAGCACCAGTTTGTTGCCGTACAGAATGTATGGCGTCATGCCGCCCATGCCCTGCACCTTGGCCGCCAAGGTCGCTTGCTGCTCCGGCGGCAGCAGGCTTTGCACCACGCCCTTGCCGTCGATGACGGCCGTGGCGCCCGTGTTCGTCGAGCGCAGCATGGGGCGGCCCGTTTCCAGGCTGCGCATCTGCGAAATCTGCAGATGCTGGGGGATGGCGATCGAGTCACCGAACCAGGCCAGGTTCGAGATATTGAGCAGCACGGACGCCGACTGCTTGCCGTGGCGGTGGGCGCTGGCCAGCTGGCCGGCGATTTCCTCGCCAAACAAGTCTTCGTAGCAGATATTCGGCAGCACCAGCTGGTCGCGTACCTGCAGCGGCGCCTGCACCTCGGCGCCGCGGCCCATGTCGCCCAGCGGGATGGCCATCATGGCGACGAACCAGTGCAGGCCGGGCGGCACGAATTCGCCGAACGGCACCAGATGGTGCTTGCGGTACTGGTAGTAGGGACCGCCCGCGCCGTTGGGGGAAATCCCCACGGCCGCATTGTAGAAGCGCTGCTGCTCGTCGAGCACGGGCATGCCGACCAGGATCGTGCTGCCCGTCTGCTGTGAATACGTCGCCAGGCTATCGAGATAGCCGGGCGGCAGCTGGTGCGGCAGCACGGTGACGGCCGTTTCCGGCGTGGCGATCAGGTCGGCCGGCGCGCTGGTGATGGCGCTCTGGTACATCTGCAGGGCCCCCAGCACGAAGCCGGGGTCGAATTTCTGCTGCTGCGGCACGTTCCCCTGCAGCAGGCGCACCGTGATGGGGCGCCCGACCGGGTGGGTCCAGTTCACGTATTGCAGGCCAGCGCCGGCCGCGTACAGCGCGACCACGCCGCCCAGCGCGCTCCAGCGCGTGCGGTGCCGGGGGTGGACCAGCAGCAGCAGGGCGCCGGCGGACAGCGCCGCCAGCCAGCCCAGGCCGTACGATCCGACGATGGGGGCAAAGCCGCCCAGCGGGCTGGCATTGTGGGCGTAGCCGGTGGCCAGCCACGGGAAACCCGTAAACAGCCAGCCGCGCGTCCATTCGAACAGGGTCCACGTGGCGGGCAGCACCAGCAAGGTCATGGCGGGCAGGGACAGCACCCAGCGCTGGCGCAGCCAGGCGGCCACGCCCATGGCCAGGGCCACGTAGATGGCCATCAAGAGGGCCAGCAAGGCCACGGCGATGGCGGCGATCGGCGCGGCCATGTCGCCATAGCGGTGCATCGAGATGTACAGCCAGTGCGTGCCGGCCGCGCACCAGCCGAAGCCGTAGGCCCAGCCGATCAGTGCACCGGCCTTGACGTTTGCCGCGCGCAGCACCTGGTAGAACAGCACGCCCAGGCTGAGGATTTGCAGCGGCCAGTAGCCGAAAGGGGCGAACGCCAGCACGGCGACGGCACCGGCAACAAAGGCAGTCAGCATGCGCGCCCAGGTGCTGCGGGGCGGTTTGGCGGGGGCGTTGGGGTCGGCGCGTCTGAAACGCATTTACAGCACGCGCATGTCAGAGTTCCAGTTCCGGCACATTGGGCAGGCGCTCGACGAGCAGCACGTGCACCTGGCGCGCATCGGCGCGCAGCACCTCGAAGCGCAAATTGCCCAAGTCGAAGATGTCGCCCTTGTGCGCCATGCGGCCCAGGTACTTCGAGACCAGGCCGCCGATGGTGTCGACGTCGTCGTCGACCAGGTGGCTGCCCACTTCTTCGTTGAACTGTTCGATCTCGGTCAGCGCCTTGACCCTCCAGCGGGGGCCGAACTGGCCTTCCTTGAGCGAGAGGATATTGTCCTCGGCTTCGTCGAAGTCGTATTCGTCCTCGATATCGCCGACGATCTGTTCCAGCACGTCTTCGATGGTGATCAGGCCGGCGACGCCGCTGTATTCATCGACGACGATGGCCATGTGATTGTGGTTGGCGCGGAAATCGCGCAGCAGCACATTCAGGCGTTTCGATTCGGGGATGAAGATGGCGGGGCGCAGCATGTCACGCACGTCGAAAGTTTCTTCTGCGTAATAACGCAGCAAGTCTTTCGCCAGCAGGATGCCGATGACCTTGTCGCGCTCGCCTTCGATCGCGGGGAAGCGCGAGTGGGCGGTGGACAGGACTTCCGGCATCCATTCCTCGATCGGCTTGCTGATGTCGATGACATCCATTTGCGAACGGGGAATCATGATGTCGCGCGCACAGAGATCCGACACCTGGAACACGCCTTCGATCATCGACAGGGCGTCGGCGTCGATCAGCTTGCGTTCATGCGCATCGTGTAGAACTTCGAGCAATTCTGCACGGTTCTCTGGCTCGGGGGAAATGAGTGCGGTCAGGCGTTCAAACAGTGACCGGTGGGGCTTGACGTCAGTTCTGACGCCACTAGGGTGCTCGGGCATAGGAGGCGTGAGCCGTTGTTGCGAAGGGATATAGGATACACCAAAAGTGGGGGAATACCGGATTTCCCCGCTTTTGATGCAAATTTAATACGTTGAAGTGCGCCGTTGCGCGATCTTTTACGCCGCTTCCGGGCCCAGCACGCGCGCGCGCAAGTGCGCCACGTCGGCCTGCCAGTCGGCAAAGTGTTCGCTGTCCTGCCACAGCTGGCGCAGTTCCGACGCTTCGGCCGTGATCTTGTCGAAGGCCAGGCGCGCCTTTTCCAGCAGCGGCGGCGTGACTTTCTTCCTGCAGGCGGCCACCCATTCGTCAACCTCGGCCGTGGCCGGGTCGTCCTCGCCCGGCTTGCCCAGCAGGCGTGCGATCACTTCCAGCGCGGCCAGCGCCTCGGCGGCGAACGGCGCTTCCAGTTCTGCTTCCGTGCTGTCGATGACGTTGTCGAGCGTCGTCTCGACCAGTTCAAGAGTTTTATATTCGTGCAAGTCCTGCGCCCAATCCATGGCGTAGTCGTTGCCGAAGGCGTCAGTGGCCCAAGTGCCCATAGTATGTCCTTGTGTGCGCGCGTTGGCGCTATTTGTACGTAGGTCAGATTAGCGCAGCGTAATCTGACACTGTGGTGCTCCGGTTACGTTGATGGATGTTGTCGGCTTACGCCCTGCGGGCTAACCCGACCTACCCGACCTACCGACCGCCCCAATCTGCGCGGTTTATTTTGGGTCCGCGTACGGATCGGCAATGCCGAGTTTGGCCAGGATCTCCGTCTCCAGCCCTTCCATTTCGCTAGCTTCCTCGTCATCCATGTGGTCGTAGCCCTGCGCATGCAGCACGCCGTGCACGATCAGATGGGCCGTGTGCTCTTCCACGCTCTTCTTTTGCTCGGCCGCTTCCTTTTCCAGCACGTCCGTGCACAGGATGATGTCGGCGCGCGTCGGCTCGTCGTCATTCAACTCTTCGCCTTCGTTGTAGGCGAATGTCAGCACGTTGGTGGCGTAGTCCTTTTCGCGGTAGTCGCGGTTCAGGCTGCGGCCTTCTTCCGCGTCGACGAAGCGGATGGTGAATTCGGCCGGGGCGAACAGGGCCGCCTTGACCCAGCGGCGCACTTTCGGGCGCGTGATCAGGGTTTCCAGACGGGCATCCGGGTATTGCACGGACAAGGACAGTTTATTTTTTTCGGACATTTTTGGCGGCGGCTGGTTTCAATAAGGAGGGCAGGTGGGCGGCGTCGGCATTGGCCGCCTGCGCCGTTTCATAAGCGTCGACGATGCGCGCGACAAGCGGATGGCGTACCACGTCGGTGCTGTTAAATTGCGTGAAGCCGATACCGCGTACGTCTTTCAATACGTGCACGGCGTCGATCAGGCCGCTTGTCTGGCTCTTGTGCAGGTCGACTTGCGTCACGTCGCCCGTCACCACGGCCTTGCTGCCGAAGCCGATGCGCGTCAAAAACATCTTCATCTGTTCGACGGTCGTGTTTTGCGCCTCGTCGAGGATGACAAACGCGTGGTTCAGGGTGCGCCCGCGCATGTAGGCCAGCGGGGCGATCTCGATCACCTGTTTTTCAAACAGCTTCTGCGTGCGGTCAAAGCCCAGCAAATCGTACAGCGCGTCGTACAGGGGGCGCAGGTAGGGGTCGACCTTTTGCGCCAGGTCGCCCGGCAAAAAGCCCAGGCGCTCGCCCGCTTCGACGGCGGGGCGCGTCAGGATGATGCGCTTGACGGCGTCGCGCTCGAGCGCGTCGACGGCGCAGGCGACGGCCAGGTAGGTCTTGCCCGTGCCGGCTGGACCCACGCCGAAGCTGATGTCGTGTTCGAGGATGTCGCGCAGGTAGGCGATCTGGTGCGGCGTGCGTCCGCGCAGGTCGGAGCGCCGCGTTTTCAGCACGGGGCTGGCGATGTCCGGTTCCACAAAAGTGCTGGCGGGCGCGTTGGCGTGGTGTTCCGAGGCGGCGGACAGGCCCGCGCGCTGTTCCACCAGGGCCAGTTGCACTTCTTCCAGCGGCACGACCTTGTTGGCGATGGCGTAGAACTGTTCGAGGATTTCCACGGCGCGTTCGGCATTGCTGCCGCCGACGATGAATTTCTCGCCGCGGCGGAAAATCGTCACGTCGAGGGCGGCGGAAATCTGGCGCAGGTTTTCATCGAGCGGTCCGCACAAATGCGCCAGGCGCGTGTTGTCGAGCGGCTCGGGGATGAAGTAATGCGGCTGTATCGGGGCTTTGGTTTTCAACTGGCTCTTTTCAATGCGGGGGCGCTGGCGACAAGTTCGCCGCGCAGGGTGTAGGAATGGCTTTCGGTGATGCGCACGTCGACCAGCTGGCCGATCAATTGCAAACCGTCCGGGCCGGCGTCGAAATTGACCACGCGGTTGTTCTCGGTGCGGCCTTGCAGCTCGCTATCGTCTGTATCCTTTTTGGAGCGGCCTTCGACGAGGATGGTTTGCACCGTGCCCACCATGGCCAGGCTGTATTTGCGCGTATTGGCGTCGATGGCCGCCTGCAGCTGCTGCAGCCGGGCCAGCTTGATCTCGTGCGGCGTGTCGTCTTCCAGGCTGGCGGCCGGCGTGCCGGGGCGCTTGCTGAAGATGAAGCTGTAGCTGTTGTCGAAGCCCACGTCCGCGATCAGCTTCATCATGGCGTCGAAGTCGGCCTGCGTCTCGCCAGGAAAGCCCACGATGAAGTCGGACGAAATGGCCATGTTCGGGCGCACGGCGCGGATGCGGCGGATGATGGACTTGTATTCGAGGCCCGTGTAGCCGCGCTTCATGGCGCCGAGGATCTTGTCGGAACCGTGCTGCGCCGGCAGGTACAGATGGTCGACCAGTTGCGGGATCTTCGCGTAGGCGTCGATCAGGCGCTGCGTGAATTCCTTCGGGTGGCTGGTGACGAAGCGCATGCGTTCGATGCCGGGAATGTCGGCCACGTATTCGAGCAGCAGGGCGAAGTCGGCGATCTCGCCGCCTTCCATCGCGCCCCGGTAGGCATTCACGTTTTGCCCCAGCAGGGTGATTTCCTTGACGCCCTGGGCGGCCAGGCCCGCCACCTCCGTCAGCACGTCCTCGAAGCGGCGCGACACTTCCTCGCCGCGCGTGTAGGGCACGACGCAGTAGCTGCAATATTTGCTGCAGCCTTCCATGATGGAGACGAACGCCGAAGCGCCTTCCACTTTGGCCGGCGGCATGTGGTCGAACTTTTCGATTTCCGGGAAGCTGATGTCCACTTGCGCATCGCCGCTGGCGCGGCGCAGTTCGATCATCTGCGGCAGGCGGTGCAGGGTTTGCGGGCCGAACACCATGTCGACATACGGCGCGCGCTTGACGATGGCGTCGCCTTCCTGCGAGGCCACGCAGCCGCCCACGCCGATCAGGAGGTGCGGCTTGGCCAGTTTCAGCTCGCGCAGACGGCCCAGGTCGGAAAACACTTTTTCCTGCGCCTTTTCGCGCACGGAGCAGGTGTTGAGCAGGATGACGTCGGCGTCTTCCGGCGTGTCGGTGCGCACCAGGCCATCGGAGGCGCCCAGCACGTCGGCCATCTTGTCCGAGTCATACTCGTTCATCTGGCAGCCGAAGGTTTTAATGAATACTTTTTTCTGCATGGAGTCGGGCGCTTATCGGTAAATGTGGCGGCAAACAAGATGGGTGGGCAGGATGCTGCGGCGCAGGGGGCCGCTCAGGGTTGGGCGCGGTGGGTGACCGGCCGGGCGCCTCTGGCTGCCCGGTGGCAGGCTCGCTGCAAGTTCAGGCCATAGTTTAGCGTAAATCGCCGGCACGGGCCATGTCGTGCTGATCTTGCCGGCAAGGTTGCGGTGTGAACAAGGCGCCCGGAACGGCGATGCTGAAAAGCATTTATTGCTGTACGGCACCATTGATTTGTAACAAGTTGCTGCAAAGCCTTGTGTGCGCCCGCTGGCATCCTAATGTGTTGAAATAGCATCGTTGCCAAGCCAACCAGCAGATTGATTGATATTTAACAATCAGGAAGTTTGCGCGAGGCGCAGATGCTGCGTGTTTGGACTAGTATATTGTCTTATATGCAATTCATTTTGGTGGGTTGCAGTGCTTTTACTCACGCGGCAAGTTGCGTACGTTGGCCGGGCGTGGCTGTGCGAGTCCTGTGCGGGCAGTGCGATAAGGAAAAAGGCGGGGGAAGGCTGAATCAGTTGGAAAGACGTTTATTTAAACACTCTAAGCCAGCCTTAAGTTCGTATCGGCATTATTTTCTACATTCACCAGACGAGGAAAAATCATGGCACATCATGCATTAGCATCGCAAGAGAGTTACAACCCGAACCACCTGCTGGATATTCTGCTGAGCAAGATGCAGCTGAAGAATGATGCAGCCCTGTCGCGCCTGCTTGAAGTGGCGCCACCGGTCATCAGCAAGATCCGCCACCACCGCTTGCCGGTCGGCGCCTCGCTGCTGATCCGCATGCACGAAGTGACGGGCATGAGCATCCGCGACCTGCGCGACTTGATGGGCGACCGCCGCACCAAGTATCGTCTGTCCGACGCCCAGGGCCGTCCAAAAGCGGAAGACCGCGGCGATGCGCAAGAATCCAATTACGCGCACTGATGTGGCGGTTGCGCGCTGACTGTGCCGCTTGCGTAGCTGCTGGCGGCAACAGGCTGGCGTGGACCGGGCAGCATGGACCGGGTAACATGGATGTATCGCAGTACCGATAACGGCTTTCGCTTCGCAGCGAGAGCCGTTTGCGTTTGCGGCCTTGTGAGGATCTTGATTAGCTCAGCAGTGCCGAGGTGATTTCGTCGTAGCGCAGTTCCGTTTCGCGGAACAGTTGCAGATACGCGTCTTCGCCCAGGCCCAGCGCATCCCAGGCCACCGGCGAGACGCGCGGCACCATGTCGTCGCCTGCCTGCGCCAGGTCGAGCGCGCAGACAATCGCATGGGCCACGTGGATCAGCGACGCGAGAAAGCCTGCCCCCGGCGCTTCCGGCTGCAGGTAGTTGCCCAGCGCCAGGCGCATGGTGTCGGAAAAATTCCAGTGTTCGGCCAGGGCCACGGCCGCCTGCACGTGGTCCACGCCCAGCACGGCCTGTTCCGCTTCGAGCAGGCTGCAATCGTGCGCGGCCTGGTGTGCGATGACTTGCGCGTAGTGCGCGGGAAAGCTGCTGACCAGCACCAGCCGTCCGATGTTGTGCAGCAAGCCGGCCGTGAATGCGTAATCCTGGTTGAAACGGATCTGCCGCGCCAGCACCTTGGCGCAGGCGGCCGTCGCCACCGAATGGCGCCAGAAGGCCTTGTCGTCGAAACCGGGGCAGCGGCCTTCCGGGAAGCAGCCAGTGATGGCGGCCGAGGTGATCAGGCTGCGCGTGGTCTGGAAGCCCAGGTAAGTGATCGCCTGCTGGATGGTGGTGGCCTTCACTTGCAGGCCATAGTGCGATGAGTTGGCCAGGCGCAGGGTTTTTGCCGTCAGCGCCTGGTCATACGACACTTTTTTGGCCAGCACGGAAATATCGACGTCCTCCTGGTCTATGCTGTTGAGCAGTTCCATGACGACGGCGGGCAGCGAAGGCAGGTCATCGAGGTGGGCGACGATATCGTCGAGCGTCAGCTGGGTGCTCATGCGGCCTCTCCCGTGCCCAGGCGGTAAGCCGTGACATAGTTGCGCAGCAAGGTGGTGGCCGCATCGAGGGGATCGTCCGGGTCATGCTTGCGGAACAGGTAGGCCAGCCGTTCGCTGTCGGCCGCCTGCTGCGCGGCGATTTCTTCCGGCGACGGGGGCGGCGCCTGGATCGGCAGCATGTCGATGTTGTGGCGGGGCATCAGAGCCAGCATGTTTTCCGTCAATACCGCGCCTTGCGGCAACAGCACTTGTCCATGCGCATCGAGCAAGACATCCGACAAGATCATGCCGGGACGAACTTGTTCCAGGGGTAGATGTTGATGCGTGACCGCCATGACGACTCCTTAGATGATTGCGGGATATTACCATTGCCATGACGCAATGTCTCAACCTGCATCAAAGTCTCTATCGAAACTGGGAATGCTGTAAATCTTGCCAATAAGCATGTCATACCGTACATTTGAATCAGGCCCTTGCATTGCTGACGTATCTGCGCCCGCGCCGCGGGCTGGCGGCTGGCCTGGCCCGGGGAGTGTTGATTGATGGTGAGTATCCAAGTCCGGCTGACCCTGCTTTTTGTCGTGATCGTCACCTTGGTGCTGGGCATTTCCGGCAGCTATACCCAATATACCTTGAGCAAGGAACTCGAATCGGGCAGCGCGCGCCTGCGCAGCGGCGTGCTCACGCGCTTGCAGACCAGCTTGCCGTCCGCCCTGTGGGACCTCGATAAATCCAAGGTCGACAGCATCGTGGCGGCCGAAATGCTGCCGCCGGAACTGGTCGGCATCCGCGTCTATGACGCCTCGGTCGGTTTGTTCGCCGGCGAGGTGCGCGACGCGGCCGGCACGCTGGTGCCGCTTGAGGCGGACGTGGCCATGGGCGGCACGCCCGTCGAGGCGCCGCTGGTGTTCCGCGACGCCGTGGCGGCGGCCTCGGGCGGCAAGCCGGTGATTGTCGGCAAGGTCATCGTCAATTTCAGCCGCGCGCAGATCGATGCGGCCTTGCGCAGCGAAGTGCGGCGCAAGGTACTGGAAGTGTTGCTGCTTGACATCATCCTCGTGGGCGCCCTGGCGCTGAGCCTGCGCATCGTCTTCGACCCCCTGAAGCAGTTGCGCGACGGCTTGTTCGACCTGGCCACGCGCGGCAGCGACGAGGTCGAAGAGCTGCCGGAAAGCCGGCGCGACGAACTGGGCGACGTGATCCGCGGCTTCAATGCCGTGCAGCGCAAGCTCAAGTCCATCATCGAAGGCAGCCGCGAGGCGGAAGACATGGCGCGCCGTTCGCAGCAGGCAACGGCGCAGGCCATGGACGAGCTGCGCCGCGCGCAGGAATCGTTGCTGCAGTCGGAACGCCTGGCCTCGCTGGGCAGCCTGGTGGCCGGCGTGGCGCATGAAATCAACACCCCGGTCGGCATCGCCCTGACCAGCGCTTCGGTACTGAAGGAAGCCACCGATGACATCAGCGCGGCGGTGGCTGGCGGCAACGTGAAGAAGACCGACATCGTGCGCTACCTGGAAACGGCCGGCGAAAGCGCGCGGCTGATCATGAACAATGCCTACCGGGCCGCACACCTGATCCACAGCTTCAAGCAGATCGCCGTCGACCAGGTCAGCGAGGCGCGCCGTTTGTTTGAATTGCGCGACTATATCGGCGAAGTGATCTCGAGCCTGCAGCCGACCCTGAAAAAGACGCGCATCAGCATCGATATCGATTGCCCGCCTGACATCATGCTCGACAGCTATCCGGGTGCGCTGGCGCAGGTGCTGACCAACCTAGTCTTGAACTGCGTCGAGCACGCCTTCGATGCGGACACGGCGGGCAATATCCATATCGGCGTGCGCCGCGACGGCGACGCGATCGCCATGCAGGTGCGCGACAACGGCCGCGGCATCGCGCCCGACATGCTCGACCGCGTGTTCGATCCGTTTGTCACCACGCGGCGCGGGCAGGGCGGCACGGGGCTGGGCTTGAATATCGTGTTCAACTTGATTGCCAAGCAGTTTGGCGGCACCATCACGGTCAGCAGCACCTTGGGGCAGGGCGCGACGTTCCTGCTGCGCTTGCCCACGGTGACGCCGTTGCCGGAAAGCACCAGCAGCCAGGCATAGTCAAGGAGATGACATGGCACAGATAGAAAACAGTCAGCAAGTGGCGCTTTTGCGCGGGATCAATGTGGGTCGCGCCAAGCGCGTGGCCATGGCCGACCTGCGCAAGCTGCTGGGCGACCTCGGTTTTGCGCAGGTGCGTACGGTACTCAACAGCGGCAACGTCGTGTATGACGGGGGGGCGGTGGCGCCGGCCGAGGCCGCTGCCCGCATCGAGGAAGCGCTGGTGCTGAAACTGGGCGTGGCGGCCAGGGTGACGGTGCTGTCGGCCAGCCAGTTTGCCGAACTGGTCGAACAAAACACCCTGGCGCCGGCGACCGATGCGGCACGCCTGCTGACCTTGGTGCTGAACAATCCGGCCGACGTGCAGCGCCTGACGCCGCTCTTGCAGCAGTCGTGGCAGCCCGAAGCGCTGGCGCTGGGCCGATGGGCCGCGTATGCCTGGTGTCCCGATGGCGTGCTGGCCAGCAAGGTGGTGGCGGCGCTGGGTGTGCTGCTGGGCGACGGCGTCACCTCGCGCAACTGGGCCACCATGCAAAAATTATATGCGCTGCTGAACGGAGCGGATGCGGCAGCCATATCCTCATTTACCAAGGAGCACTGATGCCTTCCATTTCAGGGACATTCGACGTCATCATCCGTCCGGAAGCCTTGTCTGACACGGCCGCGCAGTCGGGGCTGGGACGCTTGTCGCTAGCCAAGCGCTACCACGGCGCCCTCGACGCCAGCGCGCAGGGCGAGATGCTCAGCGCGCGTGCCAGCGTGACCGGTTCGGCAGGCTATGTGGCGCTGGAATGGGTGGAAGGCACTTTGGACGGGCGCCACGGCAGTTTTTATTTGCAGCACAGCGGCAGCATGACGCGCGGCGCGCCCGCCTTGTCCGTGACGGTGGTGCCCGATACGGGTACGGGCCAGTTGCAAGGACTCACCGGCAGCCTGGCCATCCGCATCGAGGAGGGCAAGCATTATTATGATTTTACGTATGACATTGTTGAGACGCCATGAACTGGGATATCGTCAAGGGCGTCTTGATCGTGCTCGTCGCCATCAGCGCGGTGGTGACGGCCTTCGTGCTCATGTCCGCCTCGGGCCCGGACAAGGCGGGCTGCATCGCGCGCGCCCTGAAGTCGGGCATTCCGGTGGGGAATATCGAACGGGTCTGCCGCCTGCTCGATAAATGAGGACGCCATCAAAAAACATTCCGCACCAGGCGGAATGTTTTGCAGCAGCGCACTTGCCAGCGCAGGCGCTGTCAGTTGTCGAATTTTTCCTGTTTTTCGCCGTGCAGGCTCAAGGCCACCAGGCCCAAACCCACCAGCAGCATCGAGTACATGCTCGCTTCCGGCACGGCGGCCGGTACGCTGGTTTGCTGTGCGGTCGCGGCCGTCGTGGGCCTGGGCGGCGCCAGGGCCGTATGGCGCGCGCCACTGCTGCTCCAGTGCGGTGCCGCCGTCGCGGTGCTGCTGGCCAGCAGGCGTGCATACGGCAAGTCCGGCGTTTCCCAGCCAGGATTGTTATTCAAGCTGATGCTTTCATCGATCGTCACGCGTTCGCCGGCTTCCTGCTTGCCGGCCGTCGTGTCGCTGACTGCCGCCATGCTCCCCGTGCTGGCCGACAGCGCCAGCAAGGCCACGCATAACGGCTGATAGATTCTCATCGTGCTCTCCCTGTTGTTCACCGCGCGGCGCAGCCGAAACCGGCTAGCGCATGGACGGACAATTCGCCTGTACGGGGGCGTATCATGATTTTTCTGCTGTTCTCCCATTACAGCATAGATCGTGACATTTTTGATACGTTTATTTCCTCTTTATTACGAATATTTGTCATTTTGATAGCGTAAACATGATCGCTGCCGCACACTTCGCATAAGCACGCTATCGCCGAAAAACACTGTTGTTTTTTTGTGCGAATCGCCAGCAGGAAAACAATATATTGATTAGTATATTGTTTATCGCACGCTATTCAATATGACCGCCTGTGGGAGGGCACGATGGAGACAGTCGCAACACAACACGCCGAATACAACCTCGACGCCATGCGGGGTTCGGCCTACAAGGCCAGCTCGCTGCTCAAGGCCATGGGCAATGCCGACCGGTTGATGCTGCTGTGCCAGCTATCGCAGGGCGAGCATTGCGTCAGCGACCTCGAGCAAAAAGTGGGCATCGGCCAGCCGACCCTGTCGCAGCAGCTGGGCGTGCTGCGCGAAGAGATGCTGGTGGCCACGCGGCGCGACGGCAAGCAGATCTATTACCGCGTCGCCAGCGCGCCCGTGCTGGCCGTGCTGCAAGTGCTGTACGCGCAATTTTGCGCGCCGCGCCCCCCGTTCAACGACGAAGCCGACTGATCCTGCCATGACTATCGACTGGCCGCACTTCACGCCATGGGCCGCGCTGGCCGGCGGCATGCTGATCGGTCTGGCGGCGGCGCTATTGATCTTGTTCAATGGCCGCATCGCCGGCATCAGCGGCATCGTCGGCGGCTTGCTGCGCCCGCGCAGTAGCGACCTGGGCTGGCGCATCGCCTTTCTCGCCGGCCTGATCGGCACGCCCCTGCTGTGGCAGTTGTGGCAAGCCTTGCCGCCCGTGCAGATCGACGCCGGTACGCCTGCCCTGATCGCGGCGGGCCTGCTGGTGGGCGTGGGCGTGCGCTACGGCGCCGGCTGCACCAGCGGCCACGGCGTGTGCGGCCTGTCGCGCCTGTCACCGCGTTCATTGGCGGCCACGTGTGCCTTCATGGCGGCCGGTTTCTTCACCGTGTATCTGTTGCGCCATCTGTGAGCAAGCTTATGAGCAAGCTCATCCTTTCCCTGTTGAGTGGCCTCGTCTTTGGGCTGGGCTTGATCGTCTCCGGCATGGCCAACCCGGCCAAGGTGCTCGGTTTCCTCGACCTGGCCGGCGCCTGGGATCCGTCGCTGGCGCTGGTGATGGGCGGCGCCATCGGCGTGGCCCTGCCCGCCTTCTGGCTGGCGCGCCGGCGCAGCAATTCGCTGCTGGGCGAGCCCATGCAATTGCCCGCGTCGCGGCGCATCGACCGGCGTTTGCTGCTGGGCAGCCTGGCCTTTGGCGCGGGCTGGGGCATCGCCGGTTTCTGTCCCGGACCCGCCCTCGTGTCGCTGCTGGCGGGCCAGCCGAAGGCCTGGCTGTTTGTGATCGCGATGCTGGCCGGCATGCTGCTCTTTGAAGTGCTGGAGCGCCGCAAGGCACCTTCGCCGGCCTGAGACGGTACAATCTGGCGCATCGCCACTCTGGATACTGCTTACATGAAGACCGTGATTTTCCGCGCCGGCGCGCGCGCCGCCCTGCTGTGCAGCGTGCTGGCGCTGTCCGCCTGCGGCGGCTTGTTGAAGAAGGAAGCCCCGCCCCCTCCCGCGCCCGTGGCCGATACCTTGCCCAATCCGCAAGTGCTGCTGCTCGGCGAAGTGCATGACAATGCGCAAGGCCACCGCCTGAGGGTCGCGGAATTGCAGCGCCGGCTGGCGGCCGGTTGGCGTCCCGTGATCGTCATGGAGCAGTTTGATCGCGAAAACCAGGCCTTGCTGACGCGCGCCGCGCGCGATTGCGCCGACCCCGATTGCATCATCCGCGTGATGGAACAGCCGCGCTGGGACTGGAGCTTGTACCGGCCCGTGCTGGACCTCGTCATCAGCTACCAGCTGACCCTGGTCGCCGGCAACCTGTCGCCGGCCGATGCCTCGCGCATCGTGCGCGACGGTATCCAGTGGTCCATGCTGCCCGCCATGGTCGCCACTTACCTGGCTGCGCCCGTGCCGGCCGATATTCTGGAAGGGCAAAAGAAGGAAGCCCAGGCGGCCCGCTGCAATATGCTGCCCGACATGATGATCAACGGTGTCGTCAACGCCCAGGTGGCGCGCGATATCTGGATGGCCAAGCTGATCCGCGACCAGGCGCCGCGCGACGTGGTGCTGATCGCCGGCAATGCGCATGTGCGCAAGGATCTTGGCGTGCCCCGCTGGCTGAAGCTGGCCGACCCGCAACTGAACCTGCGCAGCATCGGCTACCTGGAACAGGGCGTCGCCGGCTACCAGGGCACGTTCGACTTGACGCAAACGATGCCGGCGCAGCCGCGCCCGGACTTGTGCGCCAAATTCAGGAAATAATCACTGCTGCACCCGCACCAGGGCGCTGACCCGGCTGGCCGTGTCGAGCAGTTTCGGCAGGCTGTGTTCCAGCAGATGCGCCACGGACGGCCCCGCCGTCTGGCCGCTGACGTTGATCGCCGCCACCACCTTGCCGGCCCGGTCGAACACGGGCGCGGCCAGGGCGATCAAGCCCTGTTCCAGCTCTTCCTGCACCAGGCACCAGCCCTGGCGCCGCACTTGCGCAATCTCTTCCATCAAGACATCGATATCGACCTTGGTCACCGGCGTGATCTTCAGCAGCGCCATCTTCGACAGCCGCTCGCGCAGCGCGTCGGGCGCCAGGCCCGACAGCAACACTCTGCCCATCGAGGTGCAGTAGGCGGGCAGGCGGCTGCCGATGCCCAGGTTGATCGACATGGTGCGGTGTGCGGACAGGCGCACGACATACACGATGTCGTCGCCGTCGAACACGGTGGCCGAGCACGACTGGCGCAAGGTCTGCATCAATTCTTCCAGCAGCGGCTGTGCCTGCGTCCACACGGGCAAGGATGACAGGTAGGCGTAACCGAGGTCGAGCACCTTGGGCGTCAAACGGAACAGCCGTCCATCCGCTTCCACATAACCGAGATGCAGCAAGGTGTGCAGGATGCGCCGCGCGCCCGCGCGCGTCAGCTGCGCCCGTTCCGCCACTTCGCTCAAGGTCTGTTGCGGCGCCTCCGCGCCAAAGCTGCGCAGCACGGCCAGGCCCCGCGCGAACGATTGCACATAGCTGTCGCCGGGACGCGGCGCGCCGTCGGCATCGACGGTTTCTTCGGTGGAAAGGGAGGTGCGGCTGCGTGCGGTCATGGCAATTCCAATGGGGCAAGGTGGCAATTATAGCCATGGCGCTGGCGAAAACGGCAAATTGACAAGCGCCCCGATCAGGCATATTCTCACGAATAAGTTCTAAATGCGAATATTTGTTCGTTATACGAACAAATGACTAATGAGTTTGATTGGGAGGAGACCGCAATGATCGACAAACTGCGTTCCAGCGTGATTGATGCGCTGGCCGATATCCACGATGGCGCCACCGTCATGATTGGCGGCTTCGGCGGCGCGGGCCAGCCGGCCGAGCTGATCGACGGCCTGATCGCCCAGGGCGCGCGCGACCTCGTCATCGTCAACAACAACGCGGGCAATGGCGACACGGGCCTGGCCGCCCTGCTGAAAAACGGGCAGGTGCGCAAGATCATCTGCTCGTTCCCGCGTCAGGCCGATTCCCACGTCTTCGACGCCCTGTACCGCGCGGGCAAGCTGGAACTGGAATTGGTGCCGCAGGGCAACCTGGCCGAGCGCATCCGCGCCGCCGGCGCCGGCATCGGCGGCTTTTTTACGCCCACCGGTTATGGCACGGACTTGGCCAAGGGCAAGGAAACGCGCGAGATCGACGGGCGCATGTATGTGTTCGAGTCGCCCATCCACGCCGATTTCGCCCTGATCAAGGCGGAGCAGGGCGACCGCTGGGGCAACCTGACCTACCGCAAGACGGCGCGCAACTTCGGTCCCATCATGGCCATGGCCGCCAAGGTCAGCATTGCTTCCGTGCACGAGGTGCTTGACTTGGGCAGCATCGACCCCGAACACGTCATCACGCCGGGCCTGTTCGTGCAGCGCATCGTGCAAGTGCCGCGCACGGCCACCGGCCCCGCCGGCTTCAAAGCTGCCTGAGGAGTATCAAATGCATAAATGGAATCGAGACCAGATGGCGGCCCGCGTGGCGGCCGACATCCATGAAGGCGCCGTCGTGAACCTGGGCATCGGCTTGCCGACCCTGGTGGCGAACCACTTGCCGGCCGGCGCGGAGATCATCCTGCACAGCGAAAACGGGGTGATCGGCATGGGCCCCGCGCCCGCACCGGGCGAGGAAGATTACGACCTGATCAACGCGGGCAAGCAGCCCGTCACCCTGCTGGCGGGCGGCAGCTATTTTCACCACGCCGACAGCTTCGCCATGATGCGCGGCGGCCACCTGGACATCTGCGTGCTGGGCGCTTTCCAGGTGTCCGCCACGGGCGACCTGGCCAACTGGCACACGGGCGCGCCCGACGCCATTCCCGCCGTGGGCGGAGCCATGGACCTGGCCATCGGCGCGAAAAAAACCTGGGTCATGATGGAATTGCTGACCAAGGGCGGTGAAAGCAAGCTGGTGCAGGCCTGCAGCTATCCGCTGACGGGCATCGGGTGCGTGAGCCGCATCTACAGCGACCTGGCCGTGTTCGACCTGGGGCCGGCTGGCGCCACGGTCGTCGAACTGGTCGATGGCTTGAATTTTGAACAGTTGCAGGCGTTGACGCCGGTTTCACTGCTGGATGGACGTTAGCAGCCAGCAATGTCGGCTTACGTGCTTGCGCACTAACCCGACCTACATTTCTTGGAGGAAAAAAATATGACTGCAGCGTTTATCTGCGATGCCCAGCGCACCCCATTCGGCCGCTACGGCGGCGGCCTGTCCGGCGTGCGCGCCGACGACCTGGGCGCCGTGCCCATCCGCGCCTTGATGGCGCGCAACCCCAATGTGGACTGGACGGCCGTCACGGACGTGCTGTACGGCTGCGCCAACCAGGCGGGCGAGGACAACCGCAACGTGGCGCGTATGGCCGCCTTGCTGGCGGGATTGCCCGACAGCGTGCCGGGCGCCACCCTGAACCGCCTGTGCGGCTCGGGCCTGGACGCCATCGGCAGCGCTGCCCGTTTCATCAAGAGCGGCGAAGCGGGCTTGCTGGTCGCCGGCGGCGTGGAAAGCATGAGCCGCGCGCCGTTCGTCATGGGCAAGGCCGACAGCGCCTTTTCGCGCGGCATGAAAATGGAGGACACGACCATCGGCTGGCGCTTCATCAATCCGCTGATGAAGGCGCAGTACGGCGTCGATTCGATGCCGGAAACGGCGGAAAACGTGGCCAGCGACTTCGGCATCAGCCGCGCGGACCAGGATGCGTTTGCCCTGGCCAGCCAGGTCAAGGCCCTGGCGGCGCAGCAGGCTGGCGTGTTCGACAGCGAAATCTGCCCCGTCAGCATTGCACAGAAGAAGGGCGATCCCATCGTCGTCGCCCGCGACGAGCATCCGCGCGCCACCACGCTGGACACCCTGGCCAAACTGAAACCGGTCGTGCGCGCGGACGGCACGATTACGGCCGGCAACGCGTCCGGCGTCAACGACGGCGCGGCGGCGCTGCTGCTGGCCGATGAGGCGAACGCGGCCCGCTTTGGCCTGACGCCGCGCGCCCGTGTCGTGGCCATGGCCACGGCCGGCGTGGCGCCGCGCATCATGGGCATCGGCCCCGCACCTGCCACCCTGAAAGTGCTGGCCATGACGGGCTTGACCCTGACCGACTTCGACGTCATCGAATTGAACGAAGCGTTTGCCGCCCAGGGCCTGGCCGTGCTGCGCCAGCTGGGTGTGCGCGACGACGATCCGCGCGTCAACCCGAACGGCGGCGCCATCGCCCTCGGTCACCCGCTGGGCGCGTCCGGTGCGCGCCTGGCCATGACGGCCGTCAACCAGCTGCACCGCACGGGCGGGCGCTATGCGCTCTGTACGATGTGCATCGGCGTGGGCCAGGGCATCGCGCTGGTGCTGGAACGGGTCTGATTCCATGCGCCTGATGGCGAAAAATAGTTGCCGGCGATACGTATTAACCCGTATGCCGGCCGGCTTTTTGACCCTGATCAAGGGCGTATGATGCAAAACCAGCCCGGGCAACCTGGCTGGCGTTGGCTTTTTCACACGAACAAGAAGATTGATATGACATCCCACGATACTCCGCATGACGTTGCGCAGCTGACTTCCCAGCAGCGCATCAAGGCCATCATTGGCGCTTCTTCCGGTAACCTGGTCGAATGGTTCGACTTCTATATTTACTCGTTCTGCGCGCTGTATTTCTCGCACGCCTTCTTCCCTTCCGGTAACTCGACCACGCAGCTGCTGCAGGCGGCCGGCATCTTTGCCGCCGGCTTCCTGATGCGCCCCGTGGGCGGCTGGCTGTTCGGCCGCATCGCCGACAAATACGGCCGGCGCCAGTCGATGATGATTTCCGTGCTGATGATGTGCGGCGGCTCCCTGATGATCGCCGTCCTGCCGACGTATGACACCATCGGCGCCTTCGCGCCGTTCCTGCTGCTCGTGGCGCGCCTGTTCCAGGGCCTGTCCGTGGGCGGCGAATACGGCACCAGCGCCACCTACATGAGCGAAGTGTCGGAATCGGGCAAGCGCGGCTTCTTCGCCTCGTTCCAGTACGTGACCCTGATCGGCGGCCAGCTGCTGGCCTTGCTGGTGCTGGTGGTCTTGCAGCAACTGCTGACCCTGGAAGAATTGCGCGCCTGGGGCTGGCGCATCCCGTTCGTGTTTGGCGCCCTGGCGGCCCTCGTCTCGCTGAACCTGCGTAAATCCCTGACGGAAACGACCACCGCAAGCGAGCGCAAGGACAAGGACGCGGGCAGCCTGCGCGGCTTGCTCAAGCATAAGCGCGCCTTCATCACGGTACTCGGCTTTACGGCCGGCGGTTCGCTCGTGTTCTACACGTTCACCACCTACATGCAGAAATACCTGGTGAACACGGCCGGCATGGATACCAAGACGGCCAGCGCCGTCATGACCTGCGCCTTGCTCGTCTACATGATTCTGCAGCCCGTGTTCGGCGCCTTGTCCGACCGCATCGGCCGCCGCACCTCGATGCTGTTCTTCGGCGGCCTGGCCACCCTGTGCGTGCTGCCGATCATGCATGCCTTGAAGGATATTTCCAGCCCGTACGCGGCGTTTGGCCTGATCATCATCGCGCTGGCCATCATCAGTTTCTACACGTCGATCAGCGGCCTGATCAAGGCGGAAATGTTCCCCGTCGAAGTGCGCGCGCTGGGCGTGGGCCTGTCGTATGCGGTGGCCAACGCGATGTTCGGCGGTTCGGCCGAGTACGTGGCGCTGCAGTTCAAGGCCTGGCACGTGGAAGAGTATTTCTATTGGTACGTGACCGTCATGTGCCTGATTTCCTTCATCGTCGCCATCCGCATGCCGGACCCGAGCCGCTCGGGACTGCTGAAGTAACGTTGTCGTAAAATGGGGGACACTGCGGTGTCCCTTTTTCATCGCCGCCTTTTTATCGTGCCGATCAGGAGTTTTCATGTCGTATGTCATTCCCGCACCGATCCAGCCCAGCGTTCCCGTCATCGGCAGCGTTGATACTTTCCCCGTCCACCGCATCTATTGCGTAGGCCGCAACTATGTCGAGCACGCCAAGGAAATGGGCCACACGGGCCGCGAGGCGCCGTTTTTCTTCATGAAGCCGGCTGACGCCGTGCTGCCCGTGCCAGCCGGCACGACGGGTGAGCTGCCGTACCCGGCGCAGACACAGGATTTCCAGCACGAGATGGAACTGGTGGTGGCCATCGGCAAGGGCGGCAGCGATATCGGCGCGGCCGATGCGCTGAGCCACGTGTGGGGTTATGCGATCGGCCTGGACATGACGCGCCGCGACGTGCAGGGCGCAGCGAAAAAACTGGGCCGTCCATGGGACACGGGCAAGGCCTTCGAACACTCGGCGCCCATCGGCCCCATCTCGCCGGCCGCGCAGGCAGGTGACGTCCAGCATGCCGCCATCACCCTGCACGTGAATGGCGAGCTGCGTCAAAGCAGCAGCATCGATATGCTGATCTGGAACGTGGCCGAAACCATCGCCGACCTGTCGACCTACTTCACCTTGCAACCGGGCGACCTGATCTACACGGGTACGCCGGCCGGCGTGGCGGCCGTGCAGCGCGGCGACGAGCTGGTGGGCGCCATCGATGGCCTGGGCGAACTGCGCGTGAAAGTGGTCTGAGCGGACAAGGAGGGCGGCATGATGAACGACACATATTCCGTAGCACAACCCACGCGCGCCGAGATCGACGCCTTGACGGGGCCGGCCCTGCTGGAATTCGGCACGGGCTGGTGCGGCCACTGCCGCGCCACAGACGCGCCGCTGGCCGCCGCGTTGGCGCAGCACCCCGGGGTAGCGCATATTCGCGTGGAAGACGGCCCCGGCCGCGCGCTGGGGCGCTCATTCCGCGTGAAACTGTGGCCGACCCTGATTTTCCTGAAGGATGGCCAGGAAGTGGCGCGCCTCGTGCGCCCGCTCGACTGCCGCGAGATCGAGCAGACTTTTGCATTGATCGATGCGTAGGTCAGTATAGGTGGGCGTAGGTCGGCGTAGGTCGGCTTAGCGCAGCGTAAGCCGACACCACCGTACATGCTCCATCACAACTTCTTGCCGCACCGCAGCACTGCGCGTATGATAAGCCGCTTACAGCAAGATCAACCGCATCCTGCGTGATGCAGCGCGATCATCGCCGGCCCGCTCCACCCGGAGGGGCCGCAGGCAAGGATTCACCACAAATGACCGATGCCGCGATGCCGACGCGCGGGTCTGGTACGGAATGCCTGGCGATACGCCGGGCCTGATACACGTCGCCCATCCCCTGACGCCTTTCCTGCCGTGCCCCGGGTAACCGGATGGCGCACGACCGTTGTTTCTCTAAATCAGCACTGATCACGGCGCGATAGCGCGCGTTGGTACACCGTTGTCTGCCGTTAACAACGGCGTGTTGCGGCGTGGAATTTGTTTGCGAATTTAATAGCAATTTCGCAGCAAATACGCCCGCGCACAGCTATGATATGTGAACCGCGCGCCTAGACAACGTGCTGTGCTGCTGCCTGAAAAAACATCCAGAGAATGGCCTTTAGACACCCTCCCCAAGGAGCGCAGTAAATGAGTAAGCCCCGGAGCACCCCCCCCAAGAAAAATTCCCCCGGCACGGTGCTGTTCGCCAGCCTGATCGGCACCACCATCGAGTTCTTTGACTTTTATATCTACGCCACCGCCGCCGTGCTGGTGTTCCCGAAACTGTTCTTCCCCGCCGGCGACCCGTCGGCCGCCGTGCTGCAGTCGCTGGCCACGTTCGCCATCGCCTTCTTCGCCCGTCCCATCGGTTCGGCCGTGTTCGGCCACTTCGGCGACCGCATCGGCCGCAAGGCCACTCTCGTGGCGGCCTTGCTGACCATGGGTATCTCCACCGTCATCATCGGCTTGCTGCCGACGTATGCCGCCATCGGCACCCTGGCGCCGCTGCTGCTGGCGCTGTGCCGTTTCGGCCAGGGCCTGGGCCTGGGCGGCGAGTGGGGCGGCGCGGTGCTGCTGGCAACCGAGAACGCGCCACCGGGCAAACGCGCCTGGTACGGCATGTTCCCGCAGCTGGGCGCGCCGATCGGCTTCTTCCTGTCGGGCGGCATCTTCCTGCTGCTGAGCGAAACCATGACCGATGAACAGTTCTTCAGCTACGGCTGGCGCATCCCCTTCCTCGCCAGCGCGCTGCTGGTCATCGTCGGCCTGTACGTGCGCCTGAAGATCACGGAAACGCCGGACTTCCAGAAAGTCATCGACAAGAACGAAGTCGTCAAGCTGCCCGTGGCCACCGTGTTCCGCCAGCACGGCCGCATGCTGTTCCTGGGCACCATCATCGCCCTGGCCACCTTCGTGCTGTTCTACCTGATGACGGTGTTCGCGCTGAGCTGGGGCACGACCAAGCTGGGCTTCACGCGCAAGGAATTCCTCGTCGTGCAACTGTTTGCCGTGCTGTTCTTCGCCCTGACGATACCGTTGTCGGCCGTGCTGGCCGACCGCCGCGGCCGCCGCGCTACCCTGATCTGGGTCTCCGTCGCCATCGCCATTTTCGGCCTGGTGCTCGCGCCGATGTTCGGCTCGGGCGTGACATGGGAAGTGACCGTCTTCATGGCTGTCGGCCTGGGCTTGATGGGCATGACCTACGGACCGCTGGGCACGATGTTGTCCGAGCTGTTCCCGCCCGAAGTGCGCTACACGGGCGCCTCGCTGACCTTCAACCTGGCCGGCATCCTGGGCGCCTCGCTGGCGCCGTACATCGCCACCTGGCTGGCCACCAACTACGGTCTGCAATACGTGGGCTATTACCTGTCGCTGGCGGCCGTGCTGACCCTGGGCGCGCTGCTGATGGTGGGCAAGCCGCGCGCGGGCAAGGAAGCCTGGCAGTAACACGCCTCTGATCCCGGAGCACCCGAAAGCCGCCAGCTGCAACCAGCTGGCGGCTTTTTTTGTCGGTAAAACGCCACGCCGCACGCCTGCCGAGATTCTTGTTGACAGTCAAAATCGGCTGGTGGTAAGGTGTGCACACGTGTGCAATACAGTGCAAGGCCTTAAAAAGCACATCCCGGGACAGTGACACCGCAAGATAGCGGTGCGGTCTGAAGTACCACAACGATAACGAACTTGGAGTGAGACGATGAAGATGCGCAATGTTGCGATTGCTATAAGCCTGGCCCTGCCGATGACGGCCATGGCCGCCGAGGAACGCCTGTCCGTGCTGTGCTCGGCCGACATGGAATGGTGCCAGCTGATGAAGAACCGCTTCGAGGCGGAAAGCAAGATCAAGGTATCGATGATCAGGAAGAGCGCGGGGGAAGCCTACGCGAAGATCCGCGCCGAAGCGTCGAACCCGAAATCGGACATCTGGTGGGGCGGCACGGGCGACCCGCACCTGCAGGCCGCCGCCGAAGGCTATACGGAAGAATACAAGTCGCCCACCCTGCCCAAGCTGCAGCCGTGGGCGCTCAAGCAGGCCGAGACGGCCAAGTACCGCACCGTCGGCATCTACATCGGCATCCTGGGCCTGGCCTATAACGAAAACGTGCTGAAGAAGAAAAACCTGCCGCCGCCCCAGTGCTGGAAAGACCTCGTCAAGCCCGCCTACAAGGGCGAGATCGAGATGGCCAACCCGAACTCCTCGGGCGCCGCCTACAACGCGCTGGCCACCGTGGTGCAGCTGTTCGGCGAAGAGGAAGCCTTCGATTTCCTGGCGAAAATGGGCCAGAACGTCAGCAAATACCCGAACGCGGGCGTGGCGCCGGGCGAGGACGTAGGCCGCGGCGAAGCGGGCGTGGCCATCGGCTTCATGCATGACCTGATGAAACTCACCGTCGCCGGCTTCCCCGTGAAGGTCTTGCCGCCCTGCGAAGGCACGGGCTACGAGATCGGCTCGATGAGCATCGTCAAGGGCGCGAAAAACATGGAACAGGCAAAGAAATTCTATGAATTCGCCCTGCGTCCCGACGTGCAGAGCGAAGCCGTCAAGGCGCTGGCTTTCCAGATCCCGTCCAACGCGGCCGCCACCATTCCCGCCGCCTCGCCGCGCCTGGAAAACATCAAGACCATCAACTACGACTTCGCCAAGTACGGCGCGTCGGACACGCGCAAGCGCTTATTACAACGCTGGACCACGCAGATTTATTCTGCCGGCAATTAACGCGCGCCAAAACTTACTGCGCGTCGCGATTTGCAGCCTGCGATGCTCACTGTGCTAGCGCACAGCTGCGCGTCTCGGCCGCAACTCACTGCCGCTCGCTACAGTTTTGGCAGGCGTTAAACCTATATCAATTGTTCAAAACGTCTGGAAAACAGAGCGCACCGCGCAACAGAATTTCAGACGTTCATAGTTGGATGAAACTCATGAAAAAGATATTTTACGGCTGGCTGCTGGCCGCTTTGGCCGCGTTGTGCCTGTTGCCCTGGCAGCAGCAGGAAGCGGGCCTGTTCGCCGGCGAATGGCTGCGCGACGGCCAGTTCTTCAGTGAACGTGGCGCACCGGCCGTGTTGCACGTGCTGTCGTTCGGCGCCTGGCCGCTGGGCGTGTTCTTTGCCCTGATCGCCGCCAGCGCCGCGCTGGTGGCCGCCAATCCCCACCGCAAGACCCTGGGCCTGGGCCAGATCGCCCTCGGCGGCGCGGGCCTGCTGTGGCTGGCATGGCTGGGCTGGGGGCCGCTGGCCGCCGGCACCGGCCTCGGTTTCGGCGCGCTGCTGCTGGCGCTGTGCCTGCTGTTCCTGCTGACCTCGGGCGCCGCCGCCTGCGGCGTGTGCCGCGGCGACGCCTTCGTGGCCGGCGCCATCGGCCTCATCATCTGCCTGATTTCCCTGTTCGTGCTGTTCCCCGTCGCGCTGATTCTGGTGAGTGCCGGCCAGCCCATGGACGATGGCGGCACGGGCGCCGCCGCCCTGGCGCGCCGCCTGGCCGACCCCGGTATCTGGAGCCTCAATTGCGTGGCCGGTCCCGGCCGTTGCGGCGTGGCCTGGAACACCCTGGCGCTGGCCTTGCTGACGGGCGTGTCGGCCACCTTCCTCGGTCTCGTGTTCGCCCTGCTGGTGACGCGCACGAATGGCCGCTGGGTACGCCCCATGCGCGCCATCACGATTCTCCCCATCGTCACGCCGCCGTTCGTGCTGGGCCTGGCGCTGATCCTGCTGTTCGGCCGCAACGGCGCCATCACGGGCCTCGTCGGAGAATTGTTTGGCATCGAGCAAAGCCGCTGGCTGTACGGCATGACGGGCGTGTGGCTGTCGCAGATGCTGGCCTTTGCGCCGATCGCCTTCATGACATTGATCGGTGTGGTCGAAGGCGTCAGCCCCTCGCTGGAAGAAGCGTCGGGCACCCTGGGTGCCAGCAGCTGGCAAACCTTCGTCAAGGTCTCCTTGCCCTTGATGCGTCCCGGCATCGCCAATGCCTTCTTGCTGTGCTTTATCGAAAGCATGGCCGACTTCGGCAACCCGATGGTCTTGGGCGGCAACTTCCACGTGCTGTCTACGGAGATCTTCTTTTCCGTGGTGGGCGCCTCGAACGACCAGGGCCGCGCGGCGACTTTGGCCATCGTGCTGCTGACGTTTGCCGTGGGCGCCTTCTTCATCCAGAACCTGTGGCTGGGCAAGAAATCGTATGTGACGGTGACGGGCAAGGCCGACCACGGCGGCCACGCCTCGCTCAACCCGCGCCTGAAAACCACCCTGTGGACCATCGCCCTGCCATGGTTCGCCTTCACGGCCCTGATCTACGGCACGGTGGTGGCGGGCGGCTTCGTGAACAACTGGGGCCAGGACAATGCCTTCACCTTGCGCCATTACATCGACGCCTTCGGCATCACGGCGGGCGCTTCCGGCTGGCACTGGACGGGCCAGGCCTGGCCGTCGCTGTTCACCACGCTGACTATTTCGGCCATCGCCGCGCCCTTGACGGCCTTTGTCGGCATCCTGTCGGCCTGGCTGCTGGTGCGCCAGCAATTCGCCCTGAAGAGCGCGTTCGAGTTCGGCACCATGCTCAGCTTTGCCATTCCCGGCACCGTCATCGGCATCAGCTACATCCTGGCGTTCAACTCGGCGCCGATCGAGTTGACGGGCACGGCGACGATTCTGATCCTGTGCTTTGTCTTCCGCAACATGCCGATGGGCTTGCGCACGGGCATCGCCGCCATGCGCCAGCTCGACGGCAGCCTGGACGAGGCGTCGATCACCCTGGGCGCCAGCAGCTGGACCACCATGCGCAAGGTCATCCTGCCGCTGCTGCGCCCGGCGATTGCCTCGGCCCTCGTGTATGGCTTCGTGCGTTCGATCACGTCGATCTCGGCCGTCGTCTTCCTCGTCAGCGCCGATTACGACATGGCCACGTCCTACATCATCGGTCTGGTGTCGAACGGTAACTATGGCACGGCCATCGCCTATGCCACGGTGCTGATCGTCATCATCCTGCTGTGCATCCAATTGATCCATTTGCTGGTCGGCAAGCGCCGCCTTCGCCGCGTCAGCGCCGAAAAAACGCTGCCGGCCGCCGTTCCCAACCTGGAAAAGAGCTACGCATGAACCACTTTACTACCCAAGCAACAGAGCTTGCCGCGCTGGAATTCGACGGTGTTACCAAGCGCTACGGCAAGGCCCTGGCCGTGAACGATGTGTCGTTCACGATCGCGCCGCGCACCATGGTCACCCTGCTGGGTCCCAGCGGCTGCGGCAAGACGTCCACCCTGCGCCTGATCGCGGGCCTGGAACGCGTCAGCGCCGGGCGCATCCTGCTGGCCGGCGAGGACGTCACCCTGACCTCCGCCGCCGAGCGCGACGTCAGCATGGTGTTCCAGTCGTATGCGCTGTTCCCCCACATGACGGTGCTCGACAACGTGTGCTACGGCTTGACCGTCTCGGGCGAGACCAAGCCGCGCGCCATCGAACGGGCGCAGGAAAGCCTGCGCCTGGTGGGCCTGGCCGACTTTGCCGCGCGCTTCCCCAACGAGTTGTCGGGCGGCCAGCAGCAGAGGGTGGCCGTGGCCCGTTCGCTGGTGCTGCAGCCCAAGGTCTTGCTGCTGGACGAGCCGCTGTCGAACCTCGACACGAAACTGCGCCGCCGCGTGCGCGACGAGATCCGCGACATCCAGGTCAAGCTGGGCTTGACGGCCGTGTACGTCACGCATGATCAGGAAGAGGCGCTGGCCATTTCCGACCAGATCATCGTCATGAACCGCCAGGTGATCGCGCAAAAGGGCACGCCGCACGAGCTGTTCGAGTCGCCGGCCGACAAGTTCGTCGCCGACTTCATCTGCAACGCGAACATCGTCGATGGCGTGATCGAATCGGTGGCCGACGGCAAGGCCGTCTGCGTCATGGGCAAGCTGCGGCTGCGCCTGCCATGCCGCAGCCAGCGCAGCGGCGAAGCGAGTTTCGCCGTGCGTCCGGAAGCGATCCTGCTGTCGCCCGCGCAGCCCGACAGCGCCATGGTGGTGCGCGTGGCGCGCGCCACTTACCTGGGACGCGAAATGCAATACACGCTCGAGACGCCGGTCGGCGAACTGTTTGCCGTCTCGCACGACTTGAGCCAGGTTTTCACGCAAGGCACGTCGGTCGCCATGACCGTACACGAACATGGCGCAGCCATCATTGGAGGACAAGCATGACAGATATGACACAGGCAGCGGTACTGGCCGACGCGGCGACCCTGGAACGCTATGCCTACGCCCGGCACATCATCGGCCAGGCGGGCGAGATCGCGCTGGGCATGTTCCAGCGCCGCGCGGAACTGGTGATCGAGGAAAAGGGCTTGCAGGACATGGTCAGCATCGCCGACCGCATGGTCGAGGATTTCCTGCGCGCGCAGATCGCCGAGCGCTTCCCGGAAGACGCCGTGGTGGGCGAAGAGCGGGGCGGCGGCGCGTCCGACGCGCGCTGCGTGTGGGTCATCGATCCCATCGACGGCACGGCCTGTTTCGTCAACGGCATGCTGGCCTGGTGCGTGTCGATCGGCGTGCTGGTCGACGGCCAGCCCGCCATCGGCGCCGTGTACGACCCGAATGCGGACGAGCTGTTCCACGCCTGCCTGGGGCAGGGCGCGCATGTGACGGCGAAGGCGGGCGAAACGCGGCTGCGCGTCAACGACGTGGCCAGCCTGCAGGGCGGCGTGCTGGGCGTGGGCTTTTCGCACCGCGTGGGCACCGATACCTTTTTGCCCTTCCTGCTCGACGTGCTGGAAGAGGGCGGCATGTTCATCCGCAACGGTTCCGGCGCGCTGATGATCGCCTACGTGGCGGCCGGGCGCCTGATCGGCTATTTCGAGCCGCACATCAATTCCTGGGATTGCCTGGCGGGCATCGTGCTCGTCAACGAGGCGGGCGGGCGCTGCAATGATTTCCTGGCCGATAACGGTCTGGAAAAGGGCAACCCCATCCTGGTGGGCGGCCCCCGCTTGTATCCGCAACTGGCGGCGCTGGCCTTGCCGCGCTGTACCTGAACACATTGACTGGAGAGGGAGGGCAGGCGTCCGGCGAGGGACGCATGTAGTGGCAACACGCTGTTGAGCATCATGAGTAATCCACCACCATAAAAACAAGCAGGAGACAAAATGAAAAACGGGATGAAAAAGAGCACCATGCAGTTGAACAAGATCGCCGCCGTATTGTTGCTGGCCGCACCAGGTTGCGTGCTGGCCGAATCGAGCGTCGTCGTGTACGGCCGCATCCACGCGGGCTTCGACCGTATCGAAACGTCGAGCTCGGCCACGGCGCCGAATGGCGAGTCGGTATCGCGCGTATCGGACAATTCCTCGAAGATCGGCTTCCGGGGAAGGGAAGATTTGGGCAATGGCAACACGGCCTTCTTCCAGATCGAGGGCAATGCCAAGCTCGACGATGGCACGGGTGCCATCAATAGCAAGGATACCTTTGTCGGGCTGGAAAACCCCGCCTATGGCCGCATCGCGCTGGGCCGCTTCGCCACGCCGATCCGCCAGATCAACGGCTACACCAACCGTTTCGTGGGCGAAGGCATCCAGGATGACGCCAACATTTCGCAGCTGGGCGGCGAAGGCTTCAACCGCCGCAGTTCGAACGCCGTCAGCTATCGCACGCCCGTGGTACAGGGATTCAGCGCCACGATTTACCGCGCCAGCGAAAACGAGGCATCGAACGGCGACCGCATCTATTCGGGCATCGTGCAATACGCAAACGGTCCCGTGAAGGGCGCCGTCGGCTATGAAAAGCACAAGGACTTGCGTCCCGGCTTCAGCGAAAAGATGTTCCGCGCCGTGGGCAATTACAACTTCGGCGGCGGCGACGTGGGCGTGGCCTGGAACCGCATGGTGTATGACGTGGCCGGCGGCGACTTGCAGCGCGACTACTTCACCATCACGGGCGCCTACAAGGCGGGCGGCGGTGCCTTCATCGGCCGTTTCGGCGTGGCAGGCGACGTGTCGGGCAGCGCGCCCAACGGCAGCAGCGTGACCATCAAGGCCACCACCCTGGTGCGCGGCGACGACAGCGGCGCCAAGCAGGCGACTTTGGGCTACGAATATTACTTGTCCAAGCGCAGCACCGTGTATGCCTACTACACGCAAACCAATAACGACAAGAACGCCAACTACACGTTTGGCGGCAATGCCTTCGCCGCCACCAAGAAGGGTGCCAAGCTCAGCGGTGTAATGCTGGGCGTCATCCACCTGTTTTAACTTTTTTAGCCCGGATTTGCACACGTGTGCATTTCCGGGCCAAGCGATACCGACTATCAAGGAGATGGAAATGATTCAAGTGGCATTGTTCGGCGCCGGGCGCATCGGCCGCATTCACGCCGGCAATCTGGTACGCCAGCCCGGCGTGCGCCTGAAATACGTGGTCGACGTGCATGCGGGCGCGGCGGCGGAAGTGGCGGCCCTGCATGGTGCCAGCGTCGCCAGCGTGGAGGCTGTGCTGGCCGACCCGGAAGTCAAGGCCGTGCTGATCGCGTCGAGCACGGATACGCATGCGGACCTGATCGTGCGCGCGGCCGCCGCCGGCAAGGCCATCTTTTGCGAAAAGCCCGTCGACCTGACCCTGGAGCGCGCGCGCGCCGCCGCCGCCGCCGTCAAGGAGGCAAAAGTGCTGTGCATGATCGGCTTCCAGCGCCGCTACGACCCCACGTTTGCCGCCGTCAAGCAGCGCATCGCGGCGGGCGAGATCGGCACGCCGGAGATGCTCATCGTCACCAGCCGCGATCCGGGTCCGCCGCCCGTCAGCTACATCCAGGTGTCGGGCGGCATCTTCAAGGATATGCTGATCCACGATTTCGATATCTTCCGCTGGATACTCGACGATGAAGCCGTCAGCGTGCACGCCACGGGCAGCTGCCTCGTCGACCCGGCCATCGGCGCGGCGGGCGATCTCGACTGCACGGCCGTGACCATCCGCACGGCAAAGGGACGTTTGTGCCAGATCAACACCACGCGCCGCGCCGCCTACGGCTACGACCAGCGTTTCGAAGTGCTGGGCAGCGCCGGCATGCTGCAGGCAGGCAACCACAAGCCGACGGAAGTGACGGCCTATGGCGCCGTGAACGTCAGCGTGGACAAGCCGGAAGACTTTTTCCTGGAGCGCTACCGCGCCGCCTACGCCAGCGAAATGGCGCACTTTTTCGACGCCTTTGCCCATGGCGCAGCGCTGCGCACCACCGTCCACGATGGCTTGAAGGCGCTGGAACTGGCCGAAGCGGCCACCGTATCGTGGCGCGAGCAGCGCATCGTGCAACTGTCATAAGGAAACAATGCCATGAAGAATACGACTGAATTTGCCCAGGGTAGGGCGCTGGACGTAATCTGCCTGGGCCGCCTGGCGGTGGACCTGTACGCGCAGCAGATCGGCAGCACCCTGGAAGACGCGACCAGTTTCGCCAAATACCTGGGCGGCTCGTCGGCGAACATCGCCTTCGGCACGGCCCGGCTGGGCTTGAAATCGGCCATGCTGTCGAAGGTGGGCGACGATCACATGGGGCGTTTCCTTACCGATACCTTGGCGCAGGAGGGCTGCGACGTCAGCCACGTCGGCATCGACCGCGAGCGGCTCACGGCCCTCGTCATGCTGGGCATCAAGGACAAGAACACCTTCCCGCTGATCTTTTATCGCGAAAATTGCGCCGACATGGCCATCGACGCATCGTCGGTGGATGCGGCTTTCATTGCGTCGAGCAAAGCCTTATTAATCACCGGCACGCATTTCTCGACTAGCGCCATGCACGCCGTCAGCACGCAGGCATTGCAGCTGGCGCGCGCCAATAACGTGCGCACCGTGCTCGACATCGATTACCGGCCCGTGCTGTGGGGCTTGTCCGGCAAGGCGGACGGCGAAACGCGGTTCGTTTCCAACGAAGGCGTGACCAGCCATTTGCAGGCCATCCTGCCGCAGTTCGACCTGATCGTCGGCACGGAAGAGGAATTCATGATCGCCGGCGGCGGCACCGACATCATGGCGTCCTTGCGCGCCGTGCGCAAGGTGAGCAGTGCAACCCTGGTGGTCAAGCGCGGGCCGCTGGGCTGCGCCGTCATCGACAATGTGGTGCCGGCCAGCCTCGATGACGCGTATAACTACCGCGGCGTGCGCGTGGAAGTCTTGAACGTGCTCGGCGCGGGCGACGCTTTTCTTTCCGGTTTCCTGAAAGGCTGGCTGCGCGGCGAGGATTACGAGGCGTGCTGCCGCTACGCGAACGGCTGCGGCGCCCTCGTCGTGTCGCGCCACGGCTGCGCGCCGGCCATGCCGTCACCCGTCGAGCTCGACTATTTCCTGGCCAACGCGGCCAAACTGACCCGTCCTGACCAGGATGCGACCTTGTCGCGCCTGCACCGCACGACGGTGGCGCGCCCGCAGTGGAACGAGCTGTGCGTGTTTGCGTTCGACCACCGCACGCAATTCTTTGAGCTGGCCCAGCAGGGCGGTGCCGACGAGGCAAAGATTGCGCGGCTCAAGCAACTGTTCGTGCAAGCCGTGGGCCAGACGGAGGCGGCGCGCGGCTTGCAGGGCGGCACGGGCGTGCTGATCGATGACCGCTATGGCGTCGACGCGCTCAACGATGCCACGGGGCGCGGCTGGTGGATTGGCCGTCCCGTCGAGATGCCGGGTTCGAATCCCTTGCAGTTCGACTGGGGCCGTTCGCTGGCGTCGCGCTTGATGCAGTGGCCGAAAGAGCACGTGATCAAGTGCCTGGTGCAGCTGCATCCCGACGATACGCCGGAAAACCGGCTGGAACAGGAAGCGCAAATCAAGGGCTTGTACGACGCTGCGCAAATCACGGGCCATGAATTGCTGCTGGAAATTATTCCTGCCAAGTCCCTGCCCCAGCACGACGATACCGTGTATCGCGCGGTGAAACGCCTGTACAACCTCGGCATCTACCCTGAATGGTGGAAACTGGAAAGCATGTCCGCCCAGCAATGGCAAGCCATCGATGCCCTCGTGCACGAGCGCGATCCGTATTGCCGTGGCGTCGTCTTGCTGGGCTTGAACGCGCCCATCGCCGCCCTGGCCGCCAGTTTCGAACAGGCCAGTGCCAGCAGCACGTGCAGGGGTTTCATGGTGGGCCGCACCATCTTCCAGGAACCGAGCCGCCGCTGGCTGGCCGGCGAACTCGACGATGCGGGCCTGATCGCCGCCGTGCGCGCCAACTTCGAACAGCTGATCAGCTTGTGGCAGCGCACGCGCAACCGCCTGGAGCGTGCCGCATGAGCGCCACCATCCATAAAACCATCCGCCTGACCATGGCGCAGGCGCTGGTGCGCTATCTGTCGGTATTGCGTACCGAGGATGGTCAGCCCCTGTTCAGCGGCGCCTTCGCCATCTTTGGCCACGGCAACGTCGCCGGCATGGGCGAGGCGCTGTACCAGTACAAGGATGTGTTCCCCACTTTCCGCGCGCACAATGAGCAGGCGATGGCGCACTCTGCCATCGCCTATGCGAAAGCCCACATGCGCCGGCGCATGATGGCCGTCACCAGCTCCATCGGTCCGGGTGCGACGAATCTGCTCACCGCCGCCGCCCTGGCGCACGTCAACCGCTTGCCCGTCCTGCTCCTGCCAGGCGACGTCTTCGTCTCGCGTGCGCCGGATCCCGTCTTGCAGCAGCTGGAAGATGCTTCTGACGGCAGCGTCTCGGTGAATGACGCTTTTAAACCTTTATCACGCTATTTCGACCGCATCGTCTATCCGGAGCAATTGCTCACGGCCTTGCCGCGCGCGATCGCCGCCTTGACGGACCCGGCCGCCTGCGGCCCCGTCACCTTGTCCCTGCCGCAAGACGTGCAGACGATGGCGCATGACTATCCCGTGGATTTCTTTGAACCGAGAGTCGTGCGTTTCCGCGCCGTGCCGCCCGTCGAGCAGGAGCTGGAAGAGGCCGCGTTGCTATTGAAAAACGCGAAGCAGCCGCTGATCGTCGCCGGCGGCGGCGTGCTGTACGGCCAGGCCGGCGCCGCCTTGCAGGCGTTTGCCGAACGGCACGGTATTCCCGTGGCGGAAACCCAGGCCGGCAAGAGTTCTTTGCCGTGGGACCATCCTTTGCAGCTGGGCGCCATCGGCGTCACCGGTTCGCCCGCCGCCAACGCGCTGGCGGCGGACGCGGACGTGGTGCTGGCCGTCGGCACGCGCCTGCAGGATTTCACGACCGGGTCCAACTCCCTGTTTGCGCAGGCGCAATTGCTCAGCCTGAACGTCAACGCTTTCGATGCGCTGAAACGCCGCGGCCTGGGCCTGCAGGCGGACGCAACCCTCGGCTTGCAAGGCCTGTCTCGGTTGCTGGGCAGCTGGAGCAGCGATGGACAATGGCAGGACAGTGCGCAGCAGGAAGCGAAGGCCTGGCGCGATACCGTGCTGGCCATCACCGGCAAACGCGAGGTGGCCGGCTTGCCGTATGACGGCGAAGTCATCGGCGCCGTGCAGCGTTCCGCACCGGATTCTACTGTGCGCGACATCGTCGTCTGCGCGGCCGGGACTCTGCCGGCCGAACTGCATAAACTGTGGCGAACGGAAACACCGGGCGGCTACCACATGGAATACGGCTACTCGTGCATGGGCTATGAAATCGCCGGCGGCCTCGGCGTCAAGATGGCCAAGCCGGAAGCCGAGGTCATCGTCATGGTGGGCGACGGCAGCTATCTGATGATGAATTCGGAAATCGCCACTTCCGTCATGCTCGACAAAAAACTCATCATCGTCGTGCTCGACAATCGCGGCTATGGCTGCATCAACCGCCTGCAGCAGGCCTGCGGCAATGCCTCGTTCAACAATATGTTGCCCGACAGCGCCCCGCGCATCGACTTCGCCCTGCATGCGCAATCCCTGGGCGCGCTGTCCGAACATGTGGGTTCGATTGCCGAACTCGAACAGGCCATGCTGCGCGCCCGGGCAGCTTCACGCACGTATCTGATCTGCATCGACACGGACGCCACGCGCACGACGCAGGAGGGCGGCTGCTGGTGGGAAGTGGCCGTGCCCGAGGTCTCCACGCAAGCCGGCGTGCAAGCTGCGCGTGCCCGTTATGAAAACGATCGCCTGAAACAAAGGAATTGAAATGACTACCTGGAATGTACGTATCGGCATCAACCCGATCTCGTGGATGAACGACGACTTACCGAGCCTGGGCGGCGAAACGCCCCTGGAAACGGCGCTGAAGGAAGGCGCCGAGATCGGCTACGTGGGTTTTGAACTGGGCAACAAGTTTCCGAAAGATGCCCCGGCCCTGAACGCCGTGCTGGGCAAATATGGTCTGGCCTGCGTCTCGGGCTGGTATTCGGGCCGCCTGGCGCACCGCTCGGTGGAAGAAGAGATCGCTTCTGTTGGCCCGCATTTACGTTTACTTGCCGACAGCGGCGCCACCGTCATGGTCTACGGCGAAGTGGCCGACGCCATCCAGGGCGAAGCGCGCCCCCTGTACAAACGCCCTCGCTTCCAGACGCAGCAGCAATGGCAGGACTACGCCGATAAACTCACGGCGTTTGCCGCCCACTTGCTGGCGCACGGCGTGCGCCTGGCCTACCACCACCACATGGGCGCCTACGTGGAAACCCCGGCTGATGTGGATCAATTGATGGCCCTGACGGGGCCGGAAGTGGGCTTGTTGTTTGATACGGGTCACATCACGTTTGCCGGCGGCGACGCGCTGGCGGTACTCAATAAACATATCGATCGCATCTGCCACGTGCATTGCAAGGACGTGCGCCCGAACGTGGTGAAACTGGCCCGCAATGGCCACTGGAGTTTTTTGCAGGCCGTCATCAATGGCGCTTTCAGCGTACCGGGCGACGGCTGCATCGACTTTCCGGCCATTTTGACGCGGCTGTATCTGCACGGCTATGCGGGCTGGCTGGTGGTGGAAGCGGAGCAAGACCCGGCCGTCGCCCCCAGCTACGCATACGCGAAGATGGGCCACGATTACCTGGCGCGCCTGGTCGATGCGATTCCGCGCCTGGGTCGGGAGGCGGCATGAGCCCGCTGCTGGTCAAAGCAGGCAAGGCCGGCGGCAAGATTGTGGAAGTCACGCCCGCATCGGCCGGCTGGACGCACGTGGGCTTTGCCGCCCACCGCCTGGCGGCGGGCGAGGTCTTGACGCTGGAGACGGGCAGCCGCGAGCTGTGCCTCGTCGTGCTGACGGGCACGGTCACGGTGCGGGCGGGCGATCACGTCTGGGAAGGCATCGGCAAGCGCGCCAGCGTCTTCGAGGACGTCTCGCCCTACGCCGTGTATGTGCCGCTGGACACCACGGTGCGTATCACGGCCGTGAGCGCCGCCGAGGTGGCCTTGTGCAGCGCCCCGGCCACGACGCACCGCCCGGCGCGCCTGATCGAACCTTCCAGCATGACGCGTTCCGTGCGCGGCAAGGGCGCGAATACCCGCTATGTGTGCGACATCCTGCCGCAGACGGAAGCAGCGGACGGCTTGCTGGTGGTGGAAGTCGTCACGCCGTCCGGCCATTCGTCCAGTTATCCGCCCCATAAACACGACAGCGACAATATTCCAACCGAAAGTTCGCTGGAGGAAACGTATTACCACCGCCTCAATCCCGAGCAGGGCTTTGCCTACCAGCGCGTCTACACGGATGACCGCTCCATTGACGAAGCCATGGCCGTGGAAAACCACGACGTGGTGATGGTGCCGCGCGGCTACCACCCCGTGACCGTGCCGTATGGCTACGATGGCTATTACCTGAACGTGATGGCCGGCCCGAAACGCGTGTGGCATTTTAAAAACGACCCGGCCCATGACTGGCTGATGACGAAATAACCAAGGACAAGACAATGACGACCCCGATGATCGGCCACTTTATTGGTGGCAACCCCATGGCTTCGCGCACCGAGCGCACGAGCGACGTCTTCAACCCCGCCACGGGCGCCGTGACGGCCAAGGTGGCGCTGGCCACGCCTGCCGAACTGAACGCGGCCGTGGCTGCCGCTCATGCAGCGTTTCCCGCCTGGTCGCAAACCTCGCCCCTGCGCCGCGCCCGCGTCATGTTCAAATTCAAGGAGTTGCTGGAGCAAAACGCCGACAAGCTGGCCGAGCTGATCACGCGTGAACACGGCAAGGTCTTCACGGATGCGAAAGGGGAAGTGACGCGCGGCATCGAAGTGGTGGAGTTTGCCTGCGGCATCCCGCAGATGATGAAGGGAGAATACTCGGAACAGGTGGCCGGCGGCATCGACGCCTGGTCGATCCGCCAGGCGCTCGGCGTCTGTGTCGGCATCACGCCGTTCAACTTTCCCGTGATGGTGCCGATGTGGATGTTCCCGATGGCCATTGCCTGCGGCAACACGTTTGTACTGAAACCGTCGGAACGCGACCCGTCGGCCAGCCTGCTGCTGGCGCAGCTGCTGACGGACGCGGGCTTGCCGGACGGCGTCTTCAACGTGGTACAGGGCGATAAAGAAGCCGTCGACGGCTTGCTGCACCACCCGGACGTGCGCGCCGTCAGCTTCGTCGGTTCCACGCCGATCGCCGAGTATATCTATGCGACGGGCTGCGCGCAGGGCAAGCGCGTCCAGGCCCTGGGCGGCGCGAAAAACCACATGGTCGTCATGCCCGACGCGGACATTGCCCAGACGGTCGATGCCCTGATGGGCGCCGCCTTTGGCTCGGCCGGCGAGCGCTGCATGGCCATTTCCGTCGTCGTGGCGGTTGGCAATGTGGCGGATCAATTGGTGGAAGCCCTGGTGCCGCGCATCGCGGCGTTAAAGATCACGCAAGGCATGGATATGTCGGCCGAGATGGGGCCGGTCGTCACGCAGGTGCACAAGGACAAGATCGCCGGCTATATCGCGCAAGGTGTGGAAGAGGGCGCCAAGCTCATCTGCGACGGGCGCGGTTTTGTGCTGCCCGGTCATGAGCACGGGTTTTTCCTCGGCGGCAGCCTGTTCGACCACGTCACGCCGGACATGACGATCTACAAGGAGGAAATCTTCGGTCCCGTGCTGTGCATCGTGCGCGTGCCCGATTTCACGGCGGCGCTGGACCTGGTCAATGCGCATGAATACGGCAACGGCACGGCCATCTACACGCGCGACGGCAACACGGCGCGCGAATACACGCACCGGGTGCAGGTGGGGATGGTGGGGGTCAACGTGCCGATTCCCGTGCCGATGGCCTTCCACAGCTTCGGCGGCTGGAAGCGCAGCCTGTTCGGCGACCACCATGCGCACGGCCCGGAATCGGTGCGTTTCTATACCAAGCAGAAGGCGGTGACGCAGCGCTGGCCGGCCTCGACGGCGGCCGGGGCCGAGTTTGCCATGCCGACCTTGAAGTAAAGCGCGCTGGCGGCGCGCAGTATCAGCGCGTCAGCGCGCCGCCACGTGTCCGTAGCAGGTTTTCAGTTTTGCGTAGTCGTAAAAGACGCTGCCCGGCGCGATGCGGGCGCCGTCGCAAGCGGCCTGGAAGTCCGTTTCCTTTTCGTTGTACAGCAGGCGCACGATGAGCTGCCCTGCCTCGTTGCGGTACACATCCCACTGCATATTGGCCGCCAGCGGCGAGACGTTCTGGCCGCGCCATGGATTGTTTTCATAACTGTAACTGAGCGATGCCGGCAAGGGGGCCAGCGCCTGCTGCAAGCCCATGGCCGAAGCGAGCGGAATGATCATCTCGGCGTGCGTGAAGCGCAGCTTCGCCGCGTGGCGCACATCTCCCCTTGCCAGCGCATCGACCTCATTGAAAAAATCGTCGCGCAAGGCCAGCGCAAAGCGCCACGTCACGCCGCTGCTTTCCGTGGTGGCCGGTCCCTTTTGGTAAAAATCCTCATGGTCGGCGACATATGCGTAGTAGCGCGCGTCGTCGGCAGGCATGTAGCGGCTGAAATCGGCCGGCACTTCATGCCGCATGCCGGCGGCGATCGCATAGAGCTCATACAATTTTGTCGCGGCCGCATTCAGGCTGCGGATGACGGTCTTGCCGCTGCCCGTCATGGTGCGCGTGAGCTTGCCGTCGGCGCTGGTGAAGGTGTAGCTGCCCGTGTCCGCATAGCTGGCGCGGCCGCCTTCCAACTGGTCGAGGAAGGCGGGAGAAAACAGCCGTTCGAGCACGTGGCGCGCATGCGCGGTCGCCGCAGGCAGCCTGGCCGGGGTTCCCATCAGCGCATCCAGCTGCTTGCTTCGTTCATAGTACTGGTAGGCCTGGCTGGCGGCATAGGTGGCGTAATACGGGTTGGCCGGATCGGTGACACGGTCCGTCTGCGGCGCCAGCTTGTGCGCGTACAGCAGGAAGCGGTTGACGCCATCGGGCTGCAATATCGGCTGTACCGCGGGCTTGCGCCCTTGCGGATATGGCGCCGGCGCGGGCGGCAGATATACCAAGGGTGTCAGCGCTGGCGCTTGCTCGAGCAGCGACTGCGTGAAGAAGCGCGAACTGTCGCGCGCGCGGTCCACGCCGGAATGGATGGTGACGAGCTGTCGCGGCGCCGTCGCCGCGTCTTGCCCCACTTGCGCGAACAGGGTGGGCAGGCGCGCCAGCATGCGCACGGCCAGCTGCCGGTGCTCGTCGATACCCGTCTGCGACAGATTGCCGTAGCCGGGCCGCTCGATGCCGGCCACGCCATAACCGAGCAAGGCATTGGCCTTCATCAGGGCCAGGATGTCGGGGCCGAGTTCGCGGCCCAGGGGCGTGAGCGCATCCTGCGCGGCGGCCTGCTGCCACATCGCATACAGGGCCGCGTCGTTCTTCATGCTGGTGAGTCCGCGCGAACCGTGGCGCGCCGCCAGCTGCGTGAAAATGGGCTGGAAGCCGGCCGGCGGCGCGGCATAGGTGGCCGGGTCCTGCTGCGGCGCATACGGCGTCTTGGTCTGGTAATGGCCTTCGACGGCCAGCGTGTGACCGGCGCACATGGCGAGGGCCAGGGCCAGCGGGATGCTGGCCAGGGGAAGCGATGGAGGCATGGGAGTCCGTGACGTGATGAGTTCCTGGGCGCAAGCCTAGCATCAAACGTCAATCAGGCGGGCACGGCTGGGAGCCGGCCCGCCTGCACTCCGTGATTACTGCGCCACGTGGCCGTAGCAGGTCTTCAGCTTTGCATATACATAGAAATGGCTGCCGGCCGCATGGCGCGCGCCATCGCAGGCGGCATGGAAGTCGGTTTCCTTTTCGTTGTACAGCATTTTTACCAGCACATTGCCGCTGGCGTCGCGGTACACGTCCCACTGCATGTTGGCCGCCATCGGCGCCACGTACAGGCCGCGCCAGCTGCTGTTGTCATAACTGTAGGTCTGCGCCGCCGGCAGCGCGCCGACGACGGTCTTCAGGCCCATGGCCGTGGCCAGCGGGATGATGGCTTCCGCATGCGTGAAGCGCAGCTTGGCGCCGTGCGACAGGTCGCCGCGCGCGATGGCGTCCACTTCCGTGAAGAAGTCGTCGCGCAGCGCGCGCACGTAGTTCCAGGTGACGCCGGCGCTTTCCGTGGTGCCGGGACCCTTGTTGTAGAAATCCTGGTAATCCTGCACGAAGGCCTGGTACTTGGCCGCGTCCGACGGCATGTACTGCACGAAGTCGGCTTTGACCTCGTTCGTCATGCCGGCCATGATGGCGTACAGGTTGTACAGCACGGAAGCGGCATCGGCCAGGCCCTTGATGGTGGTCTCGCCGTCGCCCGTGACAGTGTTGGTGAACTTGCCGTCGTCGCTGGTGAAGCTGTAAGTACCCGTATTGGCGAAGCTGTAGGTGCCGTTGTCGATCTTGTCGACAAACGCCTTGCTAAACAGCCGCTCCAGCACTGCACGGCCCAGGGTGCGCGCCGTGGCGTCCGTGTCGATGGCCGTGTACTTGGCCAGGAAGTCGGGGCTTTTCAGGTAGTTCTGGTAGGCCTGGCTGTCCTGGTAGGTCTGGTAGTAGCTGTCGATGGCATCGGTGACCAGGTCCGTCTTGGGCACCAGCTTGTGCGCATACAGCAGGAAGCGGTTGGTGCCAGCTGGCTGCGCCACGGGCTTGCCGGCCGGGTAGCCGGCCGGCGCGGGCGGCAGGGTAATCAGCGGCGCGACGTTGGGTGCCGTGGCGGCCAGCGACTGCGCAAAATACGCGGCGCTGTCCTTGGCGCGGTCCACGCCGGAACTGACGGTGACGATCTGGCGCGGCGCGCTGGCGGCGTTCGCGCCCAGTTGCGTGAACAGGGCGGGCAGGCGCGCCAGCATGCGCACGGCCAGCTGCTTGTGCTCATTGATGCCCGTCTGCGACAGGTTGCCGTAGCCGGGCGCCGTGATGCCGTCCACGCCATAGCCGAGCAGCGCGTTGGCCTTCATCAGTTTCAGGATGTCGGCGCCCAGCTTTTGCCCCAGTGGCGTGAGCGCATCGTCGGCGGCGGCCCTTTGCCAGACGTTGTAGAAGGCGGCGTCGTACTTCATGCTCGACAGGCCGCGCGAGCCGTGGCGCGCCACCAGTTCGGTGAACACGGGCGCGTAGCCGGCCGGCGCCGCTTCATACGTGGCCGCCTCCTGCTGCGGCGTGTACGGCGTCTTGGTCTGGTAGTAGGTGGCGGGCGGCGGGGCCACAGGAGGCGTCACCGGCGGCGCGACAGGGACGGTCGGCGTATCGTCGCCGCCGCCACAGGCGGCCAGGGAGAGCATCAGGAGGGACAGGGGAAGATGGCGTGCGTGCAGCATGGCGTTTCCTTTGGATGTGAGTTGCCCGGGCGCGCCGCGCAGGACGGCGCACCCAGGGTAGACAGGCAGGAGGGGGCGTTACAGCTTGAGGGCCTTGGCCAGGCTGTTGGCGCGCGCATCGCGCTCGCTCAATGGCGCCAGGCCATGGCGTTCCTCGATGAACTTCAGGATCGACACGGTTTCATACTCGGTATGGTCGATATGCCCGCCTTCGCTGAACGGCGAGATGACGAGGGCGGGGATGCGCGTGGCCGGGCCGAAGCGGTCGCCTTTGGGCGGCGCCACGTGGTCCCAGAAGCCGCCGTTTTCATCGGTGGTGACGATGATGACGGTATCCTTCCATTGCGGGCCTTCCATGATGGCGTTGATGATGGCCACGCCCTCGTCGTCGCCGGCCGCCACGCTCGATTTGTCCATCCCCGGATGCATGTTCTTCTTGCCCATGGGCTTGTAGAACGAGACGGGCGGCAGCTTGCCCGCCTGGACGTCGGCGATCATGTCGGAGCGGTCCTTCAGGTGCGTGGCGCGCTGCTGCGGGCTGTCGATGAAGCGCTTGAAGTAGGTGAACGGCTGGTGGTGATATGAGAAATCGTCTGCCTTCTTGCCCGACTTGGTCGAGGCGACGGCGATGTCGTAACCGTCCGCATAATAGACCCAGGATATGCCCTTGTCCGTCAGGCGGTCACCGATGGTGGGCATGGTTTGCGGCGGCAGGAATGTCTGCTTCTTGGTCGGGTCGAACAGCAGCGGGCCCTGCATGGTGTTGACGGCGTAGCCGTCCTGCGTCACTTCCGCTTCCTCGCCCTTCTTGTGGCCCGTGCCGCGCTCATCCTGGGCGACGATGGACTTGGGCGCGTTCGGGAATACGGGGGTGCAGGCGCAGGTCAGCCACATGTGGTTGAGGAAGGAGCCGCCGTAGGCGGACTGGAAGAAGCGGTCGGCCAGGGTGTAGCGCTGCGCCAGGGCCCACAGTTTGAGCTTGCTGCCGTCGAAATAGCCCATGGGCAGGGCGCCCGTATTGCCCTCGACGACGAAGCGGTCGTTCTTGCCGTCGTTGATCTGGCGCTTGTGCGTCCAGAATGCGTGCACGGGACTGGCCGTCTTGTCGCCCAGCGACACGCTCGGCTCCATGTGGAAGGGCGCGTTGGCGATGTCGCCCTTGAAGCGCTGGTCCAGGCCGCCCTTGTCGAGCGCCACGGCGGGCAGCATCGCATAGGGCTTGCCGTCGGGACCGGTCTGCGTGGTGGTGTCCGGCGAGCGGCCATTGGCGATGCCGTCGGCGCCGGGGAAAGTGCCGAACAGGTGGTCGAAGCTGCGGTTTTCCATGTACACGACGACGATCTGGCCGATCTTCGCCAGCTTCGGATCGGCGGCGGCACTGGCAGCCGTATTGTGCTGCATGCCGGCGGGGGTGGTGCAGGCCGCCAGGCCGATGGCCCCGGCGCCGAACAGGGCGATTCTTAGAACGTGGTTCAACATAACGGTCTCCTTAATACGCCTCCGTGGACGGGGCGCTTTTTTTAGTGGTATGGCCAGAACAGGCTTCTTGAAGAAATTGCACACGTGTGCAGCACGCGTGTGCAAACAGTAACCCGGATTTTTTTCGATGTCAACAAGTACAGGCGGAGGATGAAAAAGTGTGGAAAACGGGGAACGGCGGGCGCTGCGGGGCGGTGGGGGCGGGCAGACGGCGTTGCGCCATCTGCCGTATTGAGTCGCTTAGCGCGTCGTGCCGCGCCGCACCAGCGTGACGGGGACTTCCTTCAGGCGGCCCGGCATGGCGAATTTTTCCATGCGCTCGACCAGGCTCTTGACGGCGCGGCGCGCCAGTTCGCCCGCATCCTGGCGGATGGTGGTCAGCTGGTAGGCGTCGAGCGCCGCCATGGGAATGTCGTCGAAGCCGATCACCTGCAATTGCGCGGGCACGTCGATGCCGTACTTGCTGCGCGCCGCGTCGATGAAGCCGCAGGCGATCAGGTCGGTGGCGCAAAAGACGCCGTCGGGCAGCTTGCCCGAGGCGAGCAGGGCGTCGGCCGCTTCCTGGCCCGCCTGGTAGCCGATGGCGTCGGCCAGGTATTCGCCGGCCGTGCAGCGCTTCTTCGCCACGGCCGGCGCCAGGTGGTCGAGGAAGGCCTTGCCGCGCGCGATGCCGCTGAAACTGCTGGCGCGCGTGTTGACGAAGGCCAGCCGTTTGGCGCCGCTGTCGAGCAGGGTGCTGGCCGCCAGTTCGCCGCCATGGCGGTTGTCGCTGTTGACCACGTCCACGCCCTTCAGGTCGCGCGCGCGGTTGATCATGGCCACCGGTACTTGCCGCTGCAGGTATTCCGTCGCCACGGCGGACGGCGGCGAGCCGGACGTCATGATGACACCGGAAATCTTGTAGCTGAGGAGAATGCGCAGCAGTTCGCTGAGGCGTTCGGGATCTTCCGCATTCATCAGCAGCGGCACCAGCGCATGTTCGCTCAGGCTGCGCGTGACTTCGCCCAGCAGGGCCACGCGGAACGGGTCCGTGAAGCCCGTGATGACGACGCCCACCAGATTGCTTTGCCCCTGGTTCATGCTGCGCGCCAGGATGTTGACCTGGTAGCCCAGCGACTGCGCCGCTTCCATCACGCGGGCCCGCGTTTCGGGCGCCACGCTGGCGCCGGGCGTGAATGTGCGCGAGACGGCGGAGCGCGAGACGCCGGCCCGTTTGGCGACGTCGACCGAAGTGACCCAGGACTTGTCTTTTTGTTCCATTGACGGTGTAGATGATTGAGAGGCCGATGCACGATGCGGTGCGGCGCAACGCCGCGCCATCATCTTAGCCGAAAATCCCGGCCGCGGCGCGAACTGAATGCCGGTGGCACTATCAGTCACGCGGCGCGTGCCGGCGTGCCGGCCCTCAGCTTTTCAATCGTCCTACCACTTCGGCGTGTACTTCAGGGTGAACTGCACGTTGCGCGGGTCGCCATAATAGTTGTTCGACCCGGTGGTGTTGTAGGCCGGGATGATGTAGCGCTTGTCGAACAGATTGTTGACGTTGACCGACAGGGCCACTTGCGGCGTGGCTTGCCAGCCCAGGCGTGCATTCCAGATCGAGAAACCGGCAACCTTGAACGTGCGTTCGGTATCGACCGTATGGCTTTGCAGGCTGGTGCCGGCGCCCACGCTGAACTTGTCCCACGCGCCGGGCAGGGTATAGCTGGACCAAAGGCGCAGCATGTGCTTCGGCGTCCACGTGGAAAAGACCTGGCCCTTGTTGTCCGGATCGTCGAGGTAGGTCGTCGTCGTGTAGGCATAGCCGGCCGACAGCTGCAGGCCGCGCGCCACTTCGCCCGACACCTCCGCTTCCAGGCCCTGGCTGCGCACCTTGCCCGAGGCGCGCGAGCAGTACCAGCCGTCGCAGGCGAAACCGGCAGCATAGTCGGTGACGGCGCGGTCCTTGTGGTCATAGCGGAATACGGCCAGCGAGGTGTTGACCTTGCCGTCCAGCAGTTCACCCTTGATGCCGCCTTCGTAGCTGCTGCCCGTGATCGGCTTGAGGGTGCGGCCGGCCACGTCGTGGTTCGTCTGCGGCTGGAACACGTCCGCATAGCTGGCGTAGGCCGACCATTGCGGCGTCAATGCATAGATCAGGCCCACCGATGGCGTGAACCTGGCCGTGGCGCGGGTGGCGTCGCGGTAGCCGTCCGGCGTGGCATACAGGAAGTCGTACCAGCTGAAGCGCCCGCCCAGCAGGGCTTTCAGCTTGCCCGTCAGCTGGCCGTTCCAGGTGGCGTACAGTCCTTTCTGGCGCATGTCGTAGGTGCTGTAACTGCTCACGCCGCGCGCGGCGATGCTGTCGAAGTCCTGCCACGGGCGATGGTGCTTGATGTTGAAGATATCCGCGCCTGTTTCCCACGCGCGCGCATAGCGGTCTTTCGACGTCATGCTGACATAGCTGGCGCCGGCGACGACTTCCTGCGCGATGCCCAGGCCGTCGAATTTGCCGCGCACGAAAGCGTCGATGCCGCGCTTGCGATTGTCGAAATCGGTGGAAAAGTCGCCATAGCGCGCGCCGCTGCCATCGGGTTTGATGGCGAAGGCCGTGCGCTGGTGCGTGGAGCTGGTGCTTTCATTCATGCCCAGCGCCGAGGCTTTCAGGCTCCATTGCGTATTGAAGTGGTGTTCCAGGTCCAGGTAGACGGTGCTCTGTTCCACCAGGCTGCGGTTCCAGTCGGCGCCCGTGAAGGTGGAGCGCGGCAGCGGCAGTGCGCTGCCGTCAACGTAGCGGGGCAGGCCGATGAACGTGGGGCGGCCGTGGGCCTTCGCATGGCTGGCGGCCAGGCCCACGGTGGTGGCGGGCGCCAGGTCGTAGTCGAGCGCTGCATACAGGGTGCGGTTCTTGCTCCACACCTGATCGATGAAGGAGTGGCTGTCGTCCTCGTCGACGATGGCGCGTCCGCGCAGGCTGCCTTCCGCGTTCAGGGGGCTGCTGATGTCGACCTGGGCGCCATAGTGGTCCCAGGAACCGGCGCGCCCCGTCAGCGTGATCGCGCGTGTGGCCAGCGGGCGCTTGCGCACCAGGTTGACGGAACCGCCGGGGCTGCCCGTGCCAACGAGCATGCTCGAAGCGCCGCGCAGCACTTCCAGGCGGTCGTAGATGACCATGTTTTCCTGGCCCCAGTTACCCAGCGCATAGGTGTTGCGGTCGATCGGCACGCCGTCGTATTGCCACTGGTCGATCTGGAAGCCGCGCGCCGTGATGACCACGCCCGGGCCCACGCCATGCACGCCCACCACGCCGGTGACGTTGTTGACAGCTTCGCGCAAGTCCGTGATGCCCTGGTCGTCCAGGCGCTGGCGCGTCAGCACGCTGACCGATTGCGGGATGTCCTTCATCGATTGCTCGCCCTTGCCGATGGTGAGCTTGCGCGCCGTGTAGGAACCGCTGCCTTCCGTGGTGGCGCCTTGTTCGGCCTGGCCGACGATGGTAATCGAGGGCATGGTGCGCTCGGCCGCCGAGGCGGCACTGGCCGCCGCCGTGGGGGCGGACGCCGGCGCGGCCACCAGCACGTAGCCGGTGGACGTCTTGCCGATGGCATAGCCGCTGCCGCGCAGCAGCATGGCGAAGCCGTCGTCGATGGCGTAGCTGCCTTGCAGGCCGGCCGTCTGCAGCCCCTGTACCTTGGCCGCGTCGATGACGATGGACACGCCCGCCTGCTGTGCGTAGCGGTTCAGGGCGCCGGCCAGTGGGCCGGCGGGAATGGCGTAGCTGGCGACCGCCGGCACGGCCTGGGCGGCTGCCTGGGCATGCAGGGCGGCGCCAGCGAGCAGCATGGCCGCCAGGGCCAGCGGGCGCAGACGCGTGCGCAGGGTGTTCGGGGAGGAAACGGCAACGACTTGAGCGTACATGGTGACAGCCTTTTTTGAATGATCTCAGCTGCCTTGACGCGCGAGATGCGCCAACACGAACCTGCGTGGCAAATTATTTTTTTGCGGTGCCAGTGCTTGGCGCGTCGACCATCACCAGGTAGCGCGTCAGCATGCGGATGCGCAGCTGCGGGAAATTGTCGATCAACAGCTGCAGCGCCTTGTCCGTGTCGTCCAGCGGCAGCACGGCCGCCACGCGGATGCCGGCGATCTGCGCGCGGTCGTAATGCAGCTGGCCGGGACGGTGGCGCGCCAGCTCGTCGAGCACCTCGGCCAATGGCTGGTCGTCGACCACCAGCTGGTGCGCGTGCCACGCTTGCTGCACGCTGACCACATCGATGGTTGTTAGCGGTCCGACGCCATCGCGCGTGATGCGCGTGCGCTGACCCGCCCGCACCACGACGGCAGGATGTTGCGGCACCTGCGCCGATACTGTCGACTCCAGCATGTTCAGGATGGTGGCGCCGTCTTCCCGGCGCACGCTAAAGCGCGTGCCCAGCGCGCGGATCGCCGCCTGCCTGCTGTCGACGATGAAGGGGCGCTGCGCATCCTTGGCGACGTCGACGAGGATGTCGCCACGCACCAGTTCCACGTGTCGCTCGCCCGCAGTAAAGCGCACGTTGACGGCGCTGTTGCCGGCCAGGGTGATACGGCTGCCGTCGGCCAGGATGTGCGACTGCCATTGCCCTGTGGGGCTGCGCAGGTCGGCCAGCAGGTAGGCGGGGCGCTCGCTGGCGACCATGGCCGTGCCCAGCACCAGCACGGCGACGGCACTGGCGGCGGCCAGCTGGCGCAAGCGCTGGCGGGGACGATCGGGGGCGATGGCGGCCAGGGCGGCCCGCGCGGGGCGATGGTCGCCGCCGGCCGGCTCGCGCACGGCGTGCAACTGGCGCAGCAGGTTTTCCATGCCGGCCGCTGCGTTCGCGTGCAGCGGGTCGGCCGCCTTCCATGCGGCGAAGCCGGAGCGTGCCTGTTCGCGCTCGGCCGGGTCGTCGGCGCTCAGGCGCACGATCCACTGCGCGGCCTGTTCGGCTGTCGCGTCGGTGCGCGCGCCCTTCATGCCGCCATGGCCGGGCAGGCGTGGCGGCAGGCCAGCAAGGCTTGCACCAGGTATTTTTGCACCATGCGCGTGGAGACGTTCAGCTGCGCGGCGACGGCGGCCTGCGGCTGCTCTTCCAGGTAGTGCAGCAAGAAGGCGTCGCGCGCCCTGGCGGACAAGCCGGCCAGCGCCGTGGCGATCTGCCCGAGCGCCTGCACGGCCATCAGGATCTCGTCCGGCGACGGCGCGCCGGGCAGGCTGTCGGCCAGCAGGGCCAGTTCCGCCAGGTAGCTGCGTTCAAGTACCTGCCGGCGCGCGCGGTCGAGCAGCAAGCGCTTCGCCGTGGTGGACAGATAGGCGCGCGGCTCGCGCATGCCGAACAGGGCGTCGCGCGAGGCGATGATGCGCACGAACGTGTCTTGTGCCACATCGGCCGCGCCATGCGGACAGCTGAGCTTTTTGCGCAGCCAGCCCACCAGCCAGCCATGATGCTCGCTGTAGAGCGACTGCACTTGCTGTTGCAGGCTGGACTGAATGGCGGACATGGGGAATGAATAATATAAATGAGAATTATTCTCATTGTAAGCGCCAGCGGCGTCTCGCCACAATCCCCGATTGCATGCGGAGGGGGCGGGTGTTGCGCGCAGGCCGCATGCGCGGCAGCCGGAAATGAAAAAACCCGCCGCTGCACGGGGCAGGGCGGGTTCATCAATGCTGCAAATTCTTGGTGGTGATAGGTGGACTTGAACCACCGACCCCAGCATTATGAATGCTGTGCTCTAACCAACTGAGCTATATCACCAAACAGACCGGTCAGACCGGATGCTGGTTTTGACCAGGTGAAACCTGATCGATGTTCTTTGGTGGTGATAGGTGGACTTGAACCACCGACCCCAGCATTATGAATGCTGTGCTCTAACCAACTGAGCTATATCACCCAACAGCCGAGCATTATCCAGTCTTCCGATTTCCTTGTCAATGCTGGCGCAAAAAAATGTGCGGGTTTTTCGTGGTGGATTGTTGTATGGCTATTTCAGCAACGCTTGAATCTGCGCCAGCATGGCCGCGGCCGGGTCACGTCCCAGGCAATCGATGACGACGCGTTCCGGCATCGAGCGCAGCCTAAGTCGAGCCTAGCGCTTGGCCAGTTGTTGTGTGGCGACGCTTATGTCAGCAAAGGGGCGATTTGTGCCAGCATGGCATTGGCCGGATCAGCTCCCAGGCAATCGATGACGATGCGTTCCGGCATCGAGCGCAGCCATGTCAGCTGCCGCTTGGCCAGCTGGCGCGTGGCGATGATGCCGGTCTCGCGCAGCGCGGCGCGGTCGATGCGGCCGTCCAGGTATTCCCAGGCCTGGCGGTAGCCCACGCAGCGCATCGAGGGCAGGCCCGGGTGCAGGTCGCCGCGCCGGCGCAGCTGTTCCACTTCGTCGAGCAGGGCGTCGTTTTTCAGCATCAGGTCGAAGCGCGTGGCGATGCGCGCGTGCAGCACGGCGCGGTCGGACGGCTCCAGCGCGAACGATTGCAGCTGGAACGGCAGCACGGTCTTTTCGCGGCGGTCCAGCAGGGCCGACATGGGCTGGCCGGACAAGGCGATGATTTCCAGCGCGCGGCCGATGCGCTGCGCGTCCTGCGGCGCCAGGCGCGCGGCCGTGACGGGGTCCTGCTCGGCCAGGCGCGCATGCATGGCGGGCCAGCCGATGGCGGCCGCGTCTTCTTCCAGCCGGGCGCGCAGCACCGGATCGGCGCCGGGCAAGTCGTCGAGGCCATCGGCCAGGCCCTTGAAGTACAGCATGGTGCCGCCGACGAGCAGCGGCAGCTTGCCGCGCGCGGAGATGTCCGCCACCAGACGCAGGGTATCGTTGCGGAACTGGGCCACGGAATAGGCATCGAGCGGATCGATGATATCGATCAGATGATGCGGTACCTGGGCCAGCTCTTCTTGCGACGGCTTGGCCGTGCCGATATCCATGCCCCGGTAGACGAGGGCGGAATCGACGGAAATGATCTCGGACGGGATCGCTTGCGCGATGGCCAGCGCACTGGCCGTCTTGCCGCTGGCCGTGGGGCCCATGATGGCGACGGCCAGGGGGAGATGTGGGGTGTTTTGCATGTTGACTCGTGTAAGGTGATGCGTAGGTCGGCTTAGCGCAAGCGTAAGCCGACGTGATGCCGCCGCTGCAGTGTCGGATTACGCTTGCGCTAATCCGACCTACCGTTTATTGGCCGCGCAGGAACAGCTTGTCTAGCGCGTTGATCTCGACCTGCACCCAGGTGGGCCGGCCATGGTTGCACTGGTCGGCGCGTTCCGTGCTCTCCATCTGGCGCAGCAGGGCGTTCATCTCCTGCACCGACAAGATCCGGTTGGCGCGCACGGCTGTGTGGCAGGCCAGGGTGCCCAGCAATTCGTTCTGGCGCTCGATCAGCACGCGCGAGCCGCCGTATTCGCGCACGTCGCGCAGCACGTCGCGCGCCAGGGTTTGCGCGTCGGCGTTCTTGAGCAGGGTCGGCACGGAGCGCACGGCCAGGGTGGTGGGCGACAGGGCGGCGATGTCGAAGCCCAGCGCTTTCAAGGTGTCCTGGTTTTCATTCGCCGTCGACACTTCGATGGCGTCCGCATAGAACGTCACGGGGATCAGCAAGGATTGCACCTGCATGTCCTGGCCGGAGACCTGGGCCTGCAGCGCGTTTTTCAGCTGTTCGTACAGGATGCGCTCGTGCGCCGCGTGCATGTCGACCAGCACCAGGCCCTTGGTGTTTTGCGCCAGGATGTAGATGCCGTGCAGCTGGGCCAGGGCAAAGCCCAGCGGATATTCTTCGCGCGCCATCGCCTCGGGCGAGGCGATGTAGGGCTCCGCCTGCGTGACCGGCGAGTTGGCGGCACCTGCGCCGCCGCCGAACAGGGCGCCGTAGGCCGCCGTGTCCTGGGCCACGCCTGGCGCCTCGGCGAAGAAGGGGCGGGCCGCGCCGGGCGGGGCGGGCGCGAAGGTATTCGTAAATTGCGCGCCGAACGAGGTCTGCGTCTGCTCGCGGCGCCAGATGCCGGGGCCGCCGTTAGCTGAGCCGGCGTCGCCGCCGCCCAAGGTGGAGGCGGCAGGCAGCGGTGCCGGCACGCTGCCGAACGCCGTGGCCGATGTCTGCGCCAGCGCGCGCTGCACCGCGTGGAAGACGAACTGGTGCACGGAGCGGCTGTCGCGGAAGCGCACTTCGATCTTCGACGGGTGCACGTTGACGTCGACCAGGGCCGGGTCGAGGTCGAGCGCCAGCACGTACGACGGGAAGCGGTCGCCATGCAGCACGTCCTGGTAGGCCATGCGCACGGCGTGCACGAGCAGCTTGTCGCGCACGAAGCGCCCGTTGACGTAAAAGAACTGGCCGTCGGCGCGCGCCTTCGACGCCGTCGGCAAGCCGGCAAAGCCGTGAATGCGCAGGCTGCCGGCCGACTCGTCCAGCGCCAGGCGCGCTTCGGCGAAGTCGTTGCCCAGGATGTGGGCGCTGCGCTTGGCCAGTTCGCTGATATTCCACTGGTCGATGGTGCGGCCGTTGTGCGACAGCGAGAACGACACGTCGGGCCGCGCCAGCGCGATGCGGCGCACGACTTCGGCGCAGTGGCCGTACTCCGTCTGCTCGGATTTGAGGAATTTGCGCCGCGCGGGCGTGTTGAAATACAGGTCCTGCACGTCGACCGTGGTGCCGTGCGCGCCCGACGACGGCGACACGCTGCCGTTGTGCGAGCCGACGATTTCCCACGCATGGGCCGCATCCATCGTGCGCGAGGTCACGGTGACGGCGGCCACCGAGGCGATCGAGGCCAGTGCCTCGCCCCGGAAGCCCAGGGTGCCCACGTTTTCCAGGTCGTGCAGCGATGCGATCTTCGAGGTGGCGTGGCGCGCCAAGGCCAGCGGCAGCTGGTCTTTGTCGATGCCGCGCCCGTTGTCGGTGATCGCGATGCGTTTCACGCCCCCTTCTTCCAGCCGCACCGTGATCTGCGTGGCGCCCGAGTCGAGCGCGTTTTCCAGCAGCTCCTTGACCACGGCCGACGGCCGCTCGACCACCTCGCCGGCGGCGATTTGCGAAATCAACTGGTCAGGCAGGGCCTGGATCGGGCGGTGGGGCGTGATGGGAGCGTTCATGCCCTGATTATAACGGGTTCGCAAGGGGAGGCACTGCTGTGCTGATGCCTTAAACCCAAAACGAAGACTGGGATCGTACCCTCAGGGTACGACCCCGGAATTTGCCCTTCGGGGTTTTATTTTCCCACCTCCCGCACCGGTATCGGCGCATTGCACAGGTCGACGTGGCCGGCCGTGACCTTGCTCCACGGGCCGCCGCGGTGGCGCTGGGCTTCCAGCACGGCCTGGTAGGCGGCGCTGTCGGTGCGCATCACTTCCAGGTTCACGCGCTGTTCCGGTGGCACGCTGGCGGCCAGGCGGATGGACTTGATCGGCACGTTTTTCTCGGGGCTGTCGTAAAAGCCCATGGGCGCCGTGCCGCGCGGCAGGGTGGACAGCAATGGCATGCCGGAGACGACCCGGCCGACGACCGTGATGTCGCGGTCCAGGTGGCGCGGCGACTGGCCGATGACGGCGTACAGCTCGGTGCCGCCGCCGCTGTCGCTGGCGCTGTCGCGGCCCACGCCCACGGTGGCATAGCAATGCGTGAGCCAGGCCGTGCCGGTTTTCGGGTCGCGCGCGGACGGGAAGCCGTTCGAATGGCCGACCTGCGGCGCATAGCCGTCAACGTCCGGCAGGCGCGTGAAGCTCTTGATGTTTTTCAATGGCACGGTGAATTCGCCGGGCAGGGTGCGCTGGGCGTGCTGGATGGGCTTGGGATTTTTCTCGTTCGGATCGCCCCACTGCGCCACCCAGTTGTCCTGCGCGCGCGTGATGGCCAGGCCGTCGTAATACTGTTCGGCCACCAGGGCCTTGATGTTGGCCACGTGCTTCGGTGCGAAGTCGGGCGCCAGTTCGATCACCACGCGGCCGGCGGGAATGTCCAGGTACAGGGTGTTGTCCGGGTCCAGCGCACGCCAGTCGGACGGTTTCGAGGCCTTGATCACGTCGGCCAAGGTTGCCTTGGCGGGCAGTTCGGCGGGCGCCTTGATCTGGACAGGGGCCGCGTGGGCCGTCAGATGTGCAAGGCCCAGTACGGTGGCCATGGTCAGGCCGCTCAATGGGTGTCGATACATGTTTTCTCCTGGTGGGCGCGGGTTGCGCCGTGGAGAAAGTGTATACCGGAATGGCAATATTTCGCTGTAAAAACATTGCAGATGGCAATCCTGACAGTTGCCTGCCGATATGGCGTTTCCTTAACCTTTACTTAAAATGCCACATCGCCAAGGGCGCTGCCGAATTAATCACGAAATATCGGCCCGGGGACTGCCGTTGCGCTGGCCGGGTGGTGTATGATTCCGCCGCTACCTTTAGGGAAAAATATATGGATTTTGTGCAATTCCTCGACATGATCGTGCATGTCGACAAGACGCTGGGCCTCTTGATCGAGCAGTACGGTACTCTCGTGTATGCGGTGCTGTTTGCCATTATTTTTTGCGAGACAGGCCTCGTGGTACTGTTTTTCTTCCCTGGGGATACCTTATTGTTTATCGCCGGCGCGTTTTGCGCGACGGGACAGATGCACCTGGGCTTGCTGATCGCCTTGTTGGTGACGGCCGCCGTCACGGGCAACACGCTCAATTACTGGATAGGCGAGGCCATCGGGCAAAGGGTGTTTACCCACGATTACCGCTGGATCAACAAGGATGCCATGCGCCGCACGCATGAATTCTTTGAAAAGCACGGCGGCAAGACCATCATCCTGGCCCGTTTCGTGCCGGTGGTGCGCACCTTCGCCCCGTTCGTGGCCGGCATTTCCGACATGACGCATGCGCGCTTCCAGATGTACAACGTGACGGGCGCCCTGTTGTGGGTGGTCGGTCTGGTGACGGCGGGCTACTTCTTCGGCAATATTCCGTGGATCCGCGACCACCTGACCTTGATCGTGCTGATCGGTGTCGGCGCCGCCGTCGTGCCGGTGGTACTGGGCGGCTTGTGGAAACTCTACAAGCGCATGGTCGGCAAGTCGGCGTAAGGCTGCATGGATCCGGGGCAAGCGCGCTGCGGCTCAGCCCGCAGCCGGCCCCGGATCCCGTTTTTCTCTCCGTTGTTTCTGTATTACGCCTGCGCTGATTCAAGTTTTGTTGCTTTCCAGCCGTAAACCAGAAGGTATTCTCACTTTCTGGATTTCCATGCGACATTTGAGCGCCCTGTTAGCTTGCAGCCTTGCCGCGATGGCGGCCATGGCAAGCGCCAAAGATGCCCCCGCTTCGGCGAGCGCGGCCGCCTCCGCGCCGATGTCGGCGTCGGCGCGCGCGGCCGCCATGAAAACCCTGACCGAATCGGTGAAGGGCAAGGAGGCCAAGGCGCCTGTCGTCGTCGCGCCCACGGCGCGCGAGAAGGAAGAAGCGGCCGAAGTCGACCTGTCCGAACGCATCGCGGCGCGCCTGGCGGAAATGCGCGCCACCCAGGCGGCCCGCGCCGCCGCCCGCGCCAAGCGCGCCGCCGTGGTGAAGGCCGCGCCGCCGCCACCGCCGCCCGTGGCGCGCGGCACGCACTGGTCGTACGAGGGGGAGAGTGGTCCGGCCAACTGGAGCAAGATCAATGTCGACTGGGCCAAGTGCGGCAATGGCAACCGCCAGTCGCCGATCGATATCCGCGATGGCATGAAGGTGGAACTCGAGCAGATCAGCTTTGACTACCATCCGTCGTCGTTCAATGTGGTCGACAACGGCCACACGGTGCAGGTGGGCGTGAGCGGCGGCAATTACATCACGGTGCAGAACCGCATGTTCGAGCTGCAGCAATTCCATTTCCACCGTCCGTCCGAAGAGCGCATCAATGGCAAGGCATTCGAAATGGTGGTGCACCTGGTGCACCGCGATGCGGAAGGCCGGCTGGCGGTGCTGGCGCTGCTGCTGGAGCGGGGCGCGCCGCAAGCGACCATCCAGACCGTGTGGAACAACCTGCCGCTGGAAAAATTCGACACCATGCAGCCGACCATTTTGCTCGACCCGGCCGAGATGCTGCCGGCGCGGCGCGACTACTACACGTATATGGGATCGCTGACTTCGCCGCCGTGCAGCGAGGGCGTGCTGTGGCTGGTGATGAAGCAGCCGGTGCAGGCGTCGCCGGCGCAGATGGCGCTGTTCAGCCGTTTGTATCCGCTCAATGCGCGCCCGGTGCAATCCGGTAACGGACGCATCATCAAGGAATCCAACTAAGCGAATTCCAGGCGCTGGCGGCCGGTCCATTCGGCGCCGGCGGCCAGCAGGTCGGGCTGGATCAGGGCAGGCTCGATGCAGATGAAGCGCTGGTACTCGTCGTCGCCCAGGTCGGGCAGGGCGGCCGCGTCCTGCGCGCCGGGGTTCCACACGACGGCATCCGTGAAGCCCTGCTGCTCCAGGCGCAAGGTGTGGCCGCCGGACTGCAGGGTCAGGGCGCCCGGCAACTGGTAATAGATGCGGTCCAGCTTGTCCGAAAATTGCAGCTCATCTTCCGCCTGCAAGGCATCTTGCGGCGTCTCATCCGAATAGCGCACGCGCTGCAGGCCGCCAACGCGGGCCTCGCTCAATCGATCGATCGCAAAATAGCTGTGCAGGGCGGCCGAGAACGGAAACGCCTGTTCGCCCGTGTTGTGCACGGACAGGTGCAGTTCCAGCGATTGGCCTTGCACCGCCACGCGCAGGCGCAGGGTGAAGGCCCAGGGCCAGCTGGCGGCGATCGCCTCCGGCAGGTCCGTGTGCCGCAGGATGAATTGCGCCCATGCGGTGCCATCGGCGTCGCCCGTCGATTCCAGCTGCCAGGTCGCCACGCGCGCAAAGCCGTGGCGCATGCCCGTGCCGCGCGCGCCGAACTGGGGGAAGATCACGGGCACGCCGCCCCGGATGGCGCGGCTGCCGTCGAGGGCGGAATCGCGGCTGCAGAACAGGCACTCCTGGCCATCGCTGGTTTGCCACGAGACCAGGTGGCCGCCGTACAGGGTGACGGTCGCCTGCGCGCCATCGGCGGCGCGGATGGTCACGGCCGGCAGCTGGCCAAAGGTGCTGTTGCTCATGCTAGGCTTTCATGTCAGGTCAAACGGCTTTTCGCCAGCGGCGGATTCTTCGCAAAATAATTCTTGATGCCCGTGACGATGGCGTCGGCCATCTGGTCCTGGTAGCCGTTGTCGGTCAGCTTGGCTTCTTCCTCCGGATTCGAGATGAAGGCCGTCTCGATCAGGATGGACGGGATGTCCGGCGCTTTGAGCACGGCGAAGCCGGCCTGCTCGACGGAACCCTTGTGCAGGCGGTTGATGCCGCCGATTTCGCGCAGCACGGCCTTGCCCAGCTTCATGCTGTCATTGATCTGCGCCGTCGTCGACAGGTCGAGCAGCACGCTGGCCAGCTGCTTGTCGTGGTTCTTCACGTTCACGCCGCCGATCAGGTCGGCCTGGTTTTCCTTGTTGGCCAGCCAGCGCGCGGCCGTCGAGGTGGCGCCTTTCTCGGACAGCACGAAGACGGACGAGCCGCGCGCCGTCGGCTGGATGAAGGCATCGGCGTGGATCGAGACGAACAGATCGGCCTGCACCTTGCGCGCCTTTTCCACGCGCATGCCCAGCGGGACGAAGAAGTCGGCGTCGCGCGTGAGCATGACGCGCATGTTCGGCTGCAATTCCAGCTTGGTCTTGAGGCGCTTGGCGATGGCCAGCACCACGTCTTTTTCGCGGCTGCCCCGGCTGCCCATGGCGCCCGGGTCTTCGCCGCCGTGGCCCGGATCGAGCGCGATGGTAATCATGCGCACCACTTTCTGGCCCGGCAGGGGGCGCGCTTCGGGGCGCTGTTCCGGACGCAGTTCGGGCATGGGCGGCACGATCGGCGTTACCGGCGTGACGGCGGCCACGGGCGGCTTGCCGCTCTCGGGCAGCGGCAGCGCGGGCGGCGGCGTATGCGTGTCGGACATCAGGGGCTTGGCGGGGTCGCTCGACCAGTCGCCCTTTTCGATCATTTGCGCGATCAGGTCCGGCTCGCGCACGGGATACAGGTCGAAGATCAGGCGGTGGTTGTAGGAGCCGGCCGGCGGTAGGGTAAACAGCTGCGGCGTGACTTCCTCCTTCAGGTCGAATACGAGGCGCACGACATTGGGCCGGTTCTGGCCCACGCGCACCTGCTTGATGTACGGGTCGTTCGACTGGATCTTCGCCACCAGGCCCTTCAAGGTGGGATTGAGTTCCAGCCCTTCGATGTCGACCACCAGCCGTTCCGGGTCCTTGACGATGAAGTGGGTCGCCTTGAGGATGCTGTCGTTTTCCAGGGTGACGCGGGTGTAGTCCTCGGCCGGCCAGACGCGCACGGCGAGAATTTGCGCCGCCATCGCCGACATGGGCGCGAACACGGACAACAGCAGGGTGCCGCCGGCCTTGAGCACCGTGCGCCGGGTGATGGGCGAGGAGATCAAAGGTTCGGGGCGAATTTGAGACGGTGAAGGCATGACAGACCCAATTCAGAAGACGCTTGCAATTCTACATCACGTCCTGTACCCGCAACGTTCAAATAAATATTCAGGTCGGCAGGCGGCAGCACCGGTTCGGCTTTCTCCGGCCATTCGACGATGCAGATATTGCGTCCGTCGAAGTCTTCGCGAAAGCCCGCGTCGAGGAATTCCTCGGCACTGCCCATGCGGTACAGGTCGAAGTGGATGACGTTGACGCTCTGGCCGTCGAGCTGCACCGTGTACGGTTCTGACAAGGTGTAGGTGGGACTTTTGACGTGGCCCGCGTGGCCGGCCGCGTGCAGCAGGGCGCGCGTGAGGGCCGTCTTGCCGGCGCCCAGGTCGCCGTGCAGGTAGATCGCCAGGCCGGGCGCCAGCGCGCGCGCCAGCGCGGCGCCCAGCGCGGCGGTGCCGGCTTCGTCGTGGAGGTGGGCTGTGAAGTGTTCGGTCATGATCTTCCGTATCGCATAAAATGGAGGCTGCTGTCATTGTAACCGCCCGCGCGCCTGCCGTTTTCCGTAAAGTCCCCTATGTCCGCCACCACCACCGATCTCGCCGTCCTGGCGCGCACCATCAAGGAATGGGGGCGCGAGCTGGGTTTTGCCGAGGTGCGCATCGCCGACGTGGACCTGTCGCACATGGAAGCACCGTTGCAGGCCTGGCTCGATGCAGGGTATCACGGCGAAATGGATTACATGGCCAGCCACGGCATGAAGCGCGCGCGCCCGGCCGAACTGGTGCCGGGCACGGTGCGCGCCATCAGCGCGCGCATGAACTACCTGCCGCCGGCGCTGGGCCCCGACTGGCGCGCACACGAGGCGGTGCGCGACGCCGACCCCGCGGCGGCCGTGATCTCCGTGTATGCGCGGGGCCGCGACTATCACAAGGTGATGCGCTCGCGCCTGCAGCAGCTGGCCGACCGCATCAAGGGCGAGATCGGCGACTTCGGCTACCGCGTCTTCAGCGATTCGGCGCCCGTGATGGAAGTCGAGCTGGCGCAAAAGGGCGGCCTGGGCTGGCGCGGCAAGCACACCTTGCTGATCAACCGACAGGGCGGTTCCTTCTTTTTCCTCGGCGAGATCCTCATCGACGTGCCGCTGCCCGTCGACCCGCCGGAGACCCCGCGCTGCGGCCAGTGCTCGGCGTGCATCACGGTGTGCCCGACGCAAGCCATCCTGGGGCCGTACCAGCTTGACGCGCGCCGCTGTATCTCCTACCTGACGATTGAGCTGAAGGGCGCGATTCCCGTCGAGATGCGTCCCCTGATCGGCAACAAGGTGTACGGCTGCGACGATTGCCAGACCGTCTGCCCGTGGAACAAGTTCGCCCAGCGCGCCGTCGTGCCCGACTTCGACGAGCGCCACAGCCTGGGCAGCGCCGGCATGGTGGAACTGTTCGCCTGGACGGAAGAGGAATTCAACCGCCGCATGGAAGGCAGCGCGATCCGCCGCATCGGCCACGAACGCTGGCTGCGCAACCTGGCCGTCGGCATGGGCAACGCGGCCGCCAAGGCACGGGGCCAGGCCGACATCGTCGCGGCCCTGCTGTCGCGCCGCGCGCATCCGTCTGCCATCGTGCGCGAACACGTCGAATGGGCACTGGCCTTGCACGGCATCGCCTAGCGTTTTTTAAACCTGCTTCAGGCGCAGCGCCGACCACTCGCTGTCGATGGCGATCATCGCCACGCTGTCGAGACCTGTTGCCTGCGCATACAGGCGAATATCGTCGCGGTGGATATCGCTGCCCGCCTTGATGCCACCCTTGCGGTACGCCACCCAGACCGCGCCGCCCGGCGCCAGCCGCGCCTGCGCCGCCGGCAGGAACTGCTCCAGTTCCGCGCGGCTGCGCGCGAACAGCAGTAGCCAGTCGGCGTTCTCTCCTTCGCTCACCCGCCGTTCGGCCGGCAACTGCGCCAGCAGGGCGGCATGCTCGCCGCCGTCATTGAGCACGGCCAGGGCTCTGGCATTTTTCACAACCATTTTTTCAGCAACGGTTTTGTCGGGCATGGCATTCACGCGTGGAGGGAGAAAAGACGAGCATAACAAATTTCTCCTTGACTTATCGATATATCGTTATAAAATAGCGATACCTACTAACGATATATCTTTAAAGAGAAAACATGAGAAACTCACACCACGCAGAACACGGCCATTGCGGCCAGCATCACCATCACCATCAAGGCGGGCATCGCCACGAACACCGTCACGAATACTTCATGCACGGCCGCGGCCCGCGCGGCTTCGACGAGCGCGGCGACGGCATGGGCCATGGCGGCCCCGGTGGCCGGGGCGGGCGCGGCGAACGGGCCGAGCGCGTCTTCGGCCGCGGCGATCTGCCGCTGATCGTGCTGGCGCTGATCGAAATCAGCCCCCGTCACGGCTACGAAATCATCAAGGCCATCGAAGAGCGTTGCGGCGGCGCGTATGCCCCCAGCCCCGGGGCCGTGTATCCGACCTTGACCTTGCTGGAAGAGCAGGATCATGTGACGTCCTCCGAAAGCGCCAGCGGCAAGAAGCTCTACACGATCACGGAGCTGGGGCGCGCCTATCTCGACGAGAATCGCGCCCAGGTGGACGGCATCCTGGCCCGCCTCGACATGTTTGCCCGCGTCCAGGCGCGCAACGCCTTGCCCGAGCGCGTGCGCCAGGCCATGCACACCCTCAAGCATGCGCTGTTGCTGAACAAGACTAACTGGAGCGAAGCGGAAGCCGAACGCGTGTCCGCCGTGCTGGAACAGGCGGCGAACGCCATCGTCGACGGCCACTGAGCCCACTTTACAAGGATACGCAATGACTACTGCCTCAACTGCAATCCCACGCCCGCACGCCATCGAACGCGTGCGGCATGACTTGAAACTGCGCGTGCTCACCGTCGTGCGTACCGAACAGCTGACGCCGCACATGCGCCGCATCACACTGGCGGGCGACGACCTGGACGGCTTTGTCTCGCCCGCGCACGACGACCACGTGAAACTGTTCTTCCCCGCCCCGGGTCAGACCACGCCCGTGTTCCCCGTGCTGGGCAATGGCGCCAATCCCATCGAGTATGCGGAAGGGCCGCGCCCCATCGCCCGCAATTACACGCCGCGCCGCTACGACGCCGAACGGCGCGAGCTGGAAATCGACTTCGTGCTGCATGGCGACGGGCCTGCATCGTTGTGGGCGGCGCAAGCGGCGCCCGGCCAGACCCTGGGCGTGGGCGGGCCGCGCGGCTCCATGCTGGTGCCGCTCGACTTCGACTGGTATGTGCTGGTGGGCGACCAGACGGCCTTGCCGGCCATCGCCCGCCGCCTGGAGCAGCTGCCGGCTACGGCGCGGGCCATCGCCGTGATCGAGATCGTCGAAGACGGCGAGCAGATCGCGCTCGAGTGCGCGGCGCAGCTGGACGTGCGCTGGGTGGCACGCAATGGCCGCCAGGGTCCGCTGCTGCTCGACGCCTTGCGCCAGATCGCGCTGCCGTCAGAGGGAGACGGCTACGTGTGGGTGGCGTGCGAGCACGCGCAGGTGCAGGGCTTGCGCGGGCATTTTATCGACGCCGGGGTGCCGAAGCAGCATCTGCATGTGGCCAGTTACTGGAAGCATGGGGCGGCGGAGCACCATGAGCATCACGATGCTTGATGGTGGTAGTGGTGGTGGTGTCGGGTTACGCGCTTTGCGCTAACCCGACCTACGCCGACCTGCGTTGCAATATACGGCGTAATCCAACGTTACCGCCATTACTTCAACAACCCCGCCAGCTCCACCGCCGTCTTGACCTGCATCTTGTCGAAGATATGCGCGCGGTGGACTTCCACGGTGCGCATGCTGATGCCCAGCTTGTCGGCCACCACCTTGTTCATCTTGCCCGCCAAAATCAGGTCCAGCACTTCGCGTTCGCGCGTCGACAGGGTGGCCAGGCGCGCGTGCACGGCGGCCAGTTCGCCCGCCTGGCGCGAGTTGGCCAGGCCCTGCTGCACGCGGTCCATCAGGTCGTTGTCGTTGAACGGCTTTTCAAAGAAATCGAAGGCCCCCCGTTTCAGGCTGTCGACGGCCATCGGCACGTCGCCGTGGCCGGTGAGGAAAATCACGGGCAGGCGCGCCGTCAGGTCGCGCTTGACCAGCTGGTCGAACAGGGCGATGCCGTTCATGTCGGGCATGCGCACGTCGAGCAGCACGCAGTCGCCGGCGGCGTCGAAGCCGCCGTCGAGGCTATCGAGAAATTGCTGGGCGCTGGCGTAGCTGCGCGCCTCGATGCTGCGCGAGGCGGCCAGCCAGGAGAGGGAGTCGCGCACGACTTCTTCGTCGTCGATGATGTGTAGCATGGTGTCTCCGGCTTGTCGGTTATTCGTTATGCGTTATTGCCTGGTGCGGCGCGCGGCGCGGCCGGCACGCTGAAGGTAAAGATGGTACCGCCAGCGGGGTTGGCGCCGAAGGTCAGCGCGCCGCCGTGAAATTCGATGGCGGTGCGGCAGATGTTCAAGCCCATGCCCATGCCTTCGGACTTGGTCGAGAAAAACGGCGAAAACAGCCGCTCGGCCACGTCCACCGGGATGCCGTGGCCATGGTCGATCACGTCCACCGTCACCATGCCTTGCTGCGCGTCGTGGCTGGCCCGCAGACGCATGATACGCCGTCCGGGCGCCGCATCCTGCATGGCCTCGATGGCGTTGCGCGTCAGGTTCAGCAGCACTTGCTCGATCATCACGGGGTCGGCGCGCAGCAGCGGCAGGTCCGGCGGCAGCTCTTCCTGGATGGTGACATAGTATTTGCGCGCCTGCAGGTCGATCAGCGCGCGGATGCCGTCGATCAGGGTGCGCAGGGCGATATCCTGGCGCTGCGGTTCGCTCTTGCGCACGAAATCGTGCACGCTGCGGATGATCTGGCCGGCCCGCTGCGCCTGCGCGCTGGCCTGTTCCAGCGCCGGCTTCAGGGTGCCCGGATCGACGGGGGCGTCATGCTCGATGGCGCGCCGGATCAAATTCAAGGCCCCTGTCGTGTAGCTGGAAATGGCCGCCAGCGGCTGGTTCAGTTCATGCGCCAGCATCGACGCCAGCTCGCCCATGGTGGCCAGGCGCGAGCTCGTTTGCAGCTTTTCCTGCTGCTGGCGATTGAGTTCCTCGACGCGCTTGCGGTCCGAGATGTCGAGCACGGAACCCATCCAGCCCGTCTGCTGGCCATTCTTGTCCACCAGCGGCGCTTCGAAGATCAGCACGGGCACGCGCGTGCCGTCCGGGCGCTGGAAATAGGTTTCGAACTGCGGCGTGGGATTGCCGGCCAGGGCCTTGACGAAGCGCTGCTGGTATTCCTCCAGCGCCTCCGGCACCCAGTAGGGCATGGGCGGCAAACGGCCCAGGATTTCCTCGGGCGGATAGCCGACGATCTGGCAAAACGCCGGATTCACGTAGGTGACGCGGCCTTCCAGGTCGCGCGCGCGCATGCCCGTCACCAAAGAATTTTCCATCGCCGTGCGGAACAGCATCTGCTGGCGCAGCGCGCCTTCGGCCACCAGGCGGCGCGAGATGTGGCGCCACAGGGCCAGCAAGCTCCATAATAAACCCAGCGACAGGGCGATGACGGAGCCGACCAGCAGATTGGGCAGCAGCTTGGGCTGGCTTTTCACGCTGTCGGTAAACAGGGTGATGGTGGCGCCGGGCACGTCGAGCGCGCGCTTGTGCGTGTACACGCCGTGGCCGGGACCGGCGGCGGCGCGCCGCGCCAGCACCTTGTCGTCGCGGTCAATCAGCGAAATCTGGTTATCCTGCGCAAACCACCACGGCACCATTTCATCGAGCAGGCTGCTGATCTGATAGGTGGCCACCAGGCTGCCGACATAGCGCTGACCATCGAACAGGGGCTGGTGGTAATCCATCAGCATGGCGCCCGGCGGCGCATCGGGAAAGCCCGTCTGCTGCGAAGGCTGGGCGTATTGGCCCCGGTGCAGGCGGCGCGCATTGTCGGCCGCCGTCAGCGAGGCCGGCGCAAACGCCAGGGCGTGCGGCAGATTGTTGTCGCTGGTGGCCAGCACGTTGCCGTTGGTATCGAGCCACAGCACGCGCTGCAATTCGCGGCCATTGCGCAGCATCTGCTGCAGCCTTTCGTGCACTTTTTCCGCCGACAGGGAGCCGCTGGCGATGTCCACGCCCAGGTTGAACAGGCTTTCCTCGTTGCGCGCCAGCTGGAAGCGGATGGTCTGCTCCACCCACAGCGTATCGGCGATCAGCTGCTCCTGGCGCTCGTTGCTTTCCATCTGGCGTGCCTGCCAGGGTAGCCAGAACAGGATGGAGAGGAACAGCAGCAGCAGGATGACGGGCAGCAGCCAGCGCATCGGACTCGATAGCTTGAAGCGGCGCGCAAGGGTGGGGGGAGTCGGCATGGCTGGCAGGGTAGCGGCTTATCGGGAACCGGCTATTGTGGTTAACCACAATAGCCGAGGCAGTTTCTTTGGCACAATATTCAAGTAGACAAATAATAAAGTTTTTCTAAACACCATTCAGGAGACAAAAATGCAGATGAAAACCATGTTCGTCGCGCTGTGCGCGGCCATCGGCGCCACCGCCGGCGTCCACGCTTACGCGCAAGCCCCCATCGTCATCAAGTTCAGCCACGTCGTGGCCACGGACACGCCGAAAGGCCAGGCCGCCGAGCGCTTCAAGCAGCTGGCCGAAAAAGCCACGAATGGCAAGGTCAAGGTCGAACTGTACCCGAACAGCCAGCTGTACAAGGACAAGGAAGAACTCGAAGCGCTGCAGCTGGGCGCCGTGCAGATGCTGGCGCCATCGCTGGCCAAGTTCGGCCCGCTGGGCGTGAAGGAATTCGAAGCGTTCGACCTGCCCTACATCTTCCCCACCAAGACGGCGTTGTACAACGTCACCGAAGGCGAAATCGGCAAGAGCCTGCTGAAAAAGCTCGAGCCCAAGGGTATCACGGGCCTGGCCTACTGGGACAATGGCTTCAAGGTGATGTCGGCCAACAAGCCGCTGCATACCCCGGCCGACTTCAAGGGCCTGAAAATGCGCATCCAGTCGTCGAAGGTGCTTGACGCGCAAATGCGCGCGCTGGGCGCCAACCCGCAGGTGCTGGCCTTCTCGGAAGTGTATCAGGCGCTGCAGACGGGCGTGGTCGACGGCACGGAAAATCCGCCATCGAATATGTACACGCAAAAGATGCATGAAGTGCAAAAGCACGTGACCGTGTCGAACCACGGCTACCTGGGCTATGCCGTCATCGTCAACAAGAAATTCTGGGATGGCTTGCCGCCTGATATCCGCACGCAGCTGGAAAAAGCCATGCGCGAGGCGACCACGTTTGAAAAAGCCATCGCCCAGCGCGACAACGACCAGGCCCTCGACGCCATCAAGAAAGCGGGCAAGACGCAGATCTATACGCTGACGGTGCAGGAACAGGCCGAATGGCGCAAGGCGCTGGCACCCGTGCAGAAGGCCATGGAAGGGCGCATCGGCAAGGATCTGATCTCGGCCATCAACAAGGAAAGCGCGAAGTAAGCAGCGCTGGCCGCGCCGCCTGGCGCGGCAGGCAGGGCATCCCTGCCGGTCCGTTTGAACGACTCCCGCGCGTCCTGCGCGGGAGTGCGTGCACCCGCATTCTTTGAAAGTCCACCATGAAATTTCTGGATCACCTGGAAGAGTGGCTGATCGCGACCCTGATGGGCGCGGCCACCTTCATCATCTTCGTCGCGGTCGTGCACCGCTACCTGGCAGGCTTGCCGATTCCGGGCCTGCAAGACTTCCTGATTCAAATCAACACCAGCTGGGCCCAGGAACTGTGCATCTACATGTTCGTCTGGATGGCCAAGTTCGGCGCCGCGTATGGCGTGCGCACGGGCATCCACGTGGGCGTCGACGTCCTGATCAACCGCATGAACCCGCGCTGGCGCGACCGTTTCATCGTCTTCGGCCTGGGCGCCGGCGCCCTGTTTACGGGCATCGTCGGGACCCTGGGCGCCAGCTTCGTGTGGTCGATCGGCCACACGGACCAGACTTCGGCCGACATGGAAATACCGATGTGGCTGGTCTACCTGGCCGTGCCGCTCGGTTCCTACCTGATGTGCTTCCGCTTCCTGCAGGTGATGGTGCATTTCATCAAGACGGGCGCCCTGCCAAAACACGACCACTCGCACGTCGAGGGCCTGGAAGATGAACTGACGGCGGAAGAAAAAGGAGCCAAGGCATGAACGCGCTGATTATTTTTGTGCTGCTGCTGGCGCTGATGCTGACCGGCATGCCGATCTCCATTTCGCTGGGCCTGACGGTATTGACGTTCCTGTTCACCATGACCAGCGTGCCCATCGAATCGGTGGCCCTGAAGATCTTCACGGGCATCGAGAAATTCGAAATCATGGCCATCCCGTTCTTCATTTTGGCGGGTAACTTCCTCACGCATGGCGGGGTGGCGCGGCGCATGATCAACTTCGCCAGCTCCATGGTCGGCCACTGGCATGGCGGCCTGGCGCTGGCCGGCGTGATGGCGTGCGCGCTGTTTGCCGCCGTTTCCGGCTCCAGCCCCGCCACCGTGGTGGCGATCGGCTCCATCATCCTGCCGGCCATGGTCAAGCAGGGCTATCCGCGCGGTTTCGGCGCCGGCGTCATCACGACTTCGGGCGCGCTGGGCATCCTGATCCCGCCCTCGATCGTGATGGTGATGTATTCCGTCAGCACGAACACGTCCGTGGGCAAGCTGTTCATGGCGGGCGTGATTCCCGGCATGATGCTGGCCATGCTGCTGGGCCTGACCACGTGGTTCTTGGCGCGCAAGCACAACTATCCGCGCATGCAGAAGGCCAGCTGGGGCGAGCGCTTCGTCACGTTCAAGAAGAGCGCCTGGGGCCTGCTGTTGATCGTCATCGTCATGGGCGGCATCTATTCGGGCGCGTTTACGCCGACGGAAGCGGCCGCCATGGCTGCCGTGTACGCCTTCATCATCGCCGTCTTCGTCTACAAGGACTTGAAGATCAAGCAAGTGGGCAAGGTCTTGCTCGACTCGGCCGCCATGTCGGCGATGCTGTTGTACATCATCACGAATGCCGTGCTGTTCTCGTTCCTGATGACCAGCGAAAACATCCCGCAGGCGATGGCCGAATGGATCACGGGCAAGGGCCTGGGCGTGATCAGCTTCTTGCTGGTGGTCAACGTACTGTTGTTGTTGGCTGGTAACGTCATGGAGCCGTCGTCCATTGTGCTGATCATGGCCCCGATCTTGTTCCCCGTCGCCATGAAGCTGGGCATCGATCCCGTGCACTTCGGCATCCTGATCGTGGTCAACATGGAAGTGGGCATGTGCCATCCGCCCGTGGGCTTGAATCTGTACGTGGCGTCCGGCATCACCAAGATGGGCATCTCGGAGCTGACCGTGGCCGTGATGCCATGGCTGCTGACGATGCTGGCCTTCCTGGGCTTGATTACCTACGTACCACAAATCTCGCTGTGGCTGCCAAATTTAATTTACAACTAAAACAGTTGTCCCCTTCATGGTGCAAAAAAAGTCGATCCTGCCGAACAAATGCGCTATGATGGGCAGCCTTAAGGGGAAACACGTATATGCATATGCGCCCCGGTAGCAAGGCTGAAATACAGAATTGGCAACAAGGTTAGTGGGGGAGTGGTCTATAAAAACGGTATTGATACCGGGGATATATTGAGGAGACACACGTTTCACAGAAGTTGTTGAGTCATAGCTGTCTGCGGCCACAAGCCGGCACCGGCGGACCCAAACGACCGGGAACGTGAAGCAATATTTGAAGCGCACCGGCTGGTGCGCTTTTTTTTCGTGCGCAGGAAACGTCCGCCGGCACGCCCAAAGTCGGTGCATAATTCCCGTGGCGCGGTTTCCGGCGCCGGCAAGTTGCATATATGCCACACTTGAATAATGATCAGCAGATGAAAAAACAACAGGGCAGTGAACTGTTCAGCGCCATCGTGGCCGCGCCGTTCGGCGCCATGGGCGTGCGCGCGCAGGACGGCCAGGTATGCGAATTGGTCTACCTGCCGCCGCACTTTGCCGAGAAAGACGCGCAGGATGCCGTCTCCGAGCGGGCGTGCGAACAACTGGCGCGCTATTTCCGCGACCCCGATGCGCCGTTCGACTTGCCGCTGGCGGGCCTGGGCAGCGCTTACCAGCAACGGGTATGGGCGGCGATCGCCGGTATCCCGCGCGGCCAGGTGCGCACGTATGGCGACGTGGCGCGCCTGATCGGTTCGGCCCCGCGCGCCGTCGGCCAGGCCTGCGGCGCCAACTGGTTTCCCGTGGTGATCCCTTGCCACCGCGTGACGGCCGCCGGCGGCCTGGGCGGCTTTGCCCACCATGACGATGCGACCGGCTTCCACCTGGGCGTCAAGCGCTGGCTGCTGGCGCATGAAGGCGTGGAAGCTTACCGATGATGAACAGTCTGCTGGCGCCCGACAACGCCACCCTGATCGATGAATTCTGCGACAGCCTGTGGCTGGAAGACGGCCTGTCGAAAAACTCGCTCGATGCCTACCGGCGCGACATGCGGCTGTTCGCCCGCTGGCTGGAAGTGGCACGGCCCGGGCGCGAGGGCCTGTACGAGGTATCCACGGCCGACATCGAGGCGTATTTCGCCGCCCGCCACGACGAAAGCAAGGCGACGTCGTCGAACCGGCGCCTCTCCGTGCTCAAGCGTTTTTACCAGCTGGCCTTGCGGCACAAGCATATCGCGGCCGACCCATGCCTGAAGATGGTGTCGGCCAAGCAGCCGGCGCGCTTCGTGCATACCCTGAGCGAAGCGCAGGTGGAAGCCTTGCTGGCGGCACCCGACGTGAGCACGCCGCTGGGCTTGCGCGAGCGCACGATGCTCGAACTCATGTATGCCAGCGGCTTGCGCGTGTCGGAACTGGTGGACTTGCAATCCGTGGAACTGAGCCTGAACGATGGCGTGCTGCGCATCACGGGCAAGGGCAGCAAGACGCGCCTGGTGCCGTTCGGCGAACAGGCGCGGCTGTGGATCGAGCGCTACCTGAAGGAGGCGCGCGGCGTCATCCTCGACGGGCAGATGGACGACGCGCTGTTCGTCACGCGGCGCGGCGGCGCCATGACGCGGCAAATGTTCTGGGTCATCATCAAGAAACACGCGCTGAACGCGGGCATCACGGCACCGCTGTCGCCGCATACCTTGCGCCACGCGTTCGCCACGCATTTGCTGAACCACGGTGCGGACTTGCGTGTTGTGCAATTGTTACTGGGGCACTCCGATATTTCCACCACGCAGATTTACACGCATGTGGCCCGTGAACGGCTGAAACTGCTGCATGCGCAGCATCATCCGCGAGGCTAAACATTTGGAGTTTGCTCCAACTACGTCATAATGTGCCTTATATGCTTATCTGTAACATCTAAAAACTAAAGAGGTAGTAAATGGCCAAGACAAATTTCCAATACGAAAAACGGCAAAAAGAGCTGGAAAAGAAGAAGAAAGCCGAGGAAAAAGCCAGGCGCAAGCTGGAAGCGAAGAACAATCCGAAGCCGGCCGACGGCAGCGAGGGCGATGAGCCGGAAGCGGACGACGCAGACGTCGACGCTGATCCAGCCGCCGCTGGCGACGCTCCTGCCCAGCCGCAGTAATTCCCCTGTTTCTGACGACCGGTGCGGCATGGCCGCGCCGGTCTCCCCGCGTTTTTCCTTCCCCCGCTACAAGCGCGGCCGCTGGCCGATCGCCAGTTGCAGCTGCGTGCTGGCGATGGCCGCATCGGCGCGCGCCTGCACATAACCCTGATACGCCTCATCGGCCGAACGCTGCGCCGCCAGCCATTCCAGCAGCGAGGCATTGCCACTGAAGTAGGACAGGCGCATGCCGTCGACCACCTTTTGCGCATCGACCAGCACGCCGTCGCGGTAGCGCGCCAGCCTGTCCTGCGCCGCACGCAGCTGCCGCTGCGCCGTGCGCACCTGCGTTTCCGCCGCCAGTTCCGCCTGGCGCAGGGCCAGCATCGCTTGCGTCACGCCCGCTTCCGCCTGCACCACGTCGCCCTTGTCGCGCCGCGACAGGGGGATGGGGATGGCCAGCGATACGCTCAAGGCGCGCGAGCGCGGCGACCCGTCGACGGGATTGCCGCTGGCGTCAACGCCGTCATGGTAGCCGCGCGCGGCGGCCAGGCCCACGGTGACGGTCGGGTCGACCGAGCGGTTGGCGCGCACGAGCGCCGCGCCGTCGCGCAGATTGTCCACGGTGGCGCGGGCGATGCGCACGTCGCTGCGCGCCTCGAGCGCCTGCGGCACCAGGGCGCTGGCATCCTGGTCGGCATACGCGGCGAAGTCGCAGGCCAGCTGCGCGTCCGGAAACAGGCTGTCGAACCGGCGGCCCAAGGGGGGCGACAAATTCAACATGGCGCTGTCGGCCTCGCTGCGCGCCTGCGCCAGCTCGGCCTGGAACTGGTCGCGTTCCACGCGCGACTGCAGCAGCTCGATGCCGCCCACGTCGCCCGCCTTGCGCCGCACGGCATTCGCGTCGACGACTTTCGACAGGGCCGCCATGGTCTGCTCCTTGCGCGCGAGGACCTCGCGCGTGCGGCACGCTTCCGTGAACGCGGCGGCGGCCGTGCCATACAGTTCGCTTTTGAAGCCGGCCACCGTTTCCTCGGCCAGCGCGACGTGGCTGTGCGCCGCCTTCAAGCGCGCGGCACGCTTGCCGCCCGTTTCGATGGCCATGCTGATGGCCGGATTCCACGTGACGGGACGGTGCTCGACGCTGCGCACGGTTTCGCGCGTGGCGCCCAGCGTGAATTCGGGATCGGGACGCAAGCCGGCGATGCCGATGCCGGCCTTGGCCGAGACGATGTCTTCCTGCTGCGCCTGCAATTCCAGGCTGTGGCTTTCCACGGCAGACAAATAGGTCTCGAAGGTCAAGGGCGCGGCGCAGGCGCCGGGGGCGATCAGCCAAGCCGCCAGCAATACATTAAAACGTGTCATGGTTCACTCCTTCGGTATCGGTCCGGCGTTGTTGTACATACGCCTCGATCAGGTAATACAGGGCCGGCAACAGCAGCAGGGTCAGTGCCGTCGCCGTCACCAGCCCGCCCACCACGACGGTGGCCAGCGGGCGCTGCACGTCGCTGCCCAGGCCCGTCGCCAGCATGGCCGGCGTCAGGCCCAGGGCGGCCACGGTGGCCGTCATCAGCACCGGGCGCATGCGGTCGCGCGCGCCATCCAGCACGGCGTCGCGCAAGCTCCTGCCTTCGTCCGCGCGCAAGCGGTTGATCTGCGCCAGCATCAGCACGGCATTGAGCACGGCCACGCCGAACAGGGCGATGAAACCGACGGCGCTCGACACGTTCAAGGTCATGCCGCGCAGGTGCAGCGCGGCCAGGCCGCCCAGCATGGCCAGCGGCACGGCCAGCAAGACCAGCGCGGGCTGGCGCAGGTTGCGGAACTGGCCAAACAGCAGCAAAAACATGGCGCCCAGGGTCATCGGCAGGATCAGGGCCAGGCGGCTTTGCGCGCGCTGCAGGTTTTCGAACTGGCCGCCCCACTCGACGCCGATGCGCTGGTGTTCATCGGCCACGGCTTGCGCCACCAGCGGGCGCGCTTCGGCCAGGAAGCCGGCCAGGTCGCGTCCGCGGGCATTGAGGCGCACGATGATGTGGCGCCGCCCCATTTCACGCACGATCACGCTTTCGCCCGAGGTGGTGCTGATGGTGGCCACCTGCGCCAGCGGTATCCTCGCGCCGTTGGCGGCAGTGAGCTTCAGGCTGGCGATGGCGTCCGGGCTGGAACGCGTGGCGGGCGGGAAGCGCACGGCGATATCGTAGCTTTTCTCGCCCACGTAGACCTGGCCGATGGGCGCGCCGCCGATGCCGGTGGCAATCAGGTCGGCCACGTCGGCTGCATTGATGCCATAGCGGGCCGCCTTGGCACGGTCCAGTTCCACCTTCAGGTTGGGCAGCGGCGGCTCCACGTCCACCGCCACGTCGGAGGCGCCGTGGACAGTCTTCAGCACATTGGCCACCTTGCCGGCGATGGCACGCACCTCATCGAGGTCGTTGCCGAAGATTTTCACCGTCAGGTCGCTGTGCGCGCCCGACAATTTGTCCTGTACGCCATCGATCATCGGCTGCATGAAGGCGACTGTGACGCCGGGCATGCGCGCGAAGCGTGCGTTCATTTTCGCGATCAGCTGCTGCTTGCTCATGCCCGACTTCCAGCTTTTATAGGGATGCAGTCCCACGCTTGCCTCGATGTGCGACGGCGTCCAGTAATCGGTGCCGTCGTCGTTGCGTCCCGTCTGCGTGACGATGGTCGACACTTCCGGGAATTCCAGCGCGGCGCGCCGCAGTTCGCTGGCCATCTCCGACGCCTTGTCCAGGGTGATCCCGGGCGGCATCTGCACCTGCAGCCACAGCGAACCCTCATCGAGGTAGGGTAAAAAATCGCGCCCGATGCTGCCGCCCAGGATGGCAAGCGCTGCGAGCGATCCTGCGCACACCATCGCCACCCAGCGCTTCTTGCCCACCATGCGTTCGAGGAAGCGCCCGTACGCGCCCGCCAGCTTGTCCAGCGCGCGGTTATGGAAGGTGCGGCGCGGCTTGCGCAGGGCCAGCCAGGCCAGGCCAGGGATCAGTACCAGGGCCACCACCAGCGCACCCACGAGCGCCGCGCCCACCGCATAGGCCATGGGCGAAAACAGCTTGTACTCGATGCGCTGGAAGGCGAACAGGGGCAGGTAGGCGGCGATGATGACGGCCATGCCGAACATGATGGGCCGCGCCACCTGCAGGGTCGCGTCGATGGCGTCCTGCAGGGTCAGGGGACGGTCCTGCTCCCGTTCGCGGCGGCGCAGCATGTTTTCCAGCACCACCACGGAACCGTCGACGAGGATGCCGAAGTCGATCGCTCCCAAGGACAGCAAATTGGCGGGAATCTTAAAGTGGTGCATGAAGATGAAAGCGATCAGCAGGGCCAGCGGGATCGTCAGCGCGACGATGGCGGCCGCGCGCGGGCTGCCCAGATACAGCAGCAGCACGAGGGCGACGAGCAGCATGCCTTCGCCCAGGGTATAACTGACCGTGTGCAGGGTGGCGTCGATCAGCGAGCTGCGGTCCAGATAGGGCACGACCTTGACGTCCTTCGGCAGCACATTCGCATTCAAATCGTCCACGGCCGCATGGATGCCGGCCAGCGCTTCGGACGGGTTGAAATCCTTCAGCAGCAGGGTGATGCCTTCGATGGTGTCGGGGTTGTCGTCCTTGCCGAGGATGCCGCGCCGCTCCACGTTGCCGTAGGCGAGCTTGCCCAGGTCCTTCACCAGCACGGGCACGCCGTCCTTGCTGCTGACGACGACGTTACCCATGTCACCGAGCGAATGCAGCAAGCCCACGCCGCGCACCACGTACGATTGCTGGCCGCGGTCGATGACGCTGCCGCCGCCGCTGAGGTTATTGGCGTTGATGGCGTCCTTCACCTGCGCCAGCGAGAAACCGTAGCTGTCCAGTTTTGCGGGGTCGAGTTCCAGCATGAACTGCGTCGTCAGGCCGCCGAAATTGCTGACGTCGGCCACGCCGCGCACCTGCTGCAGGCGCGGAATCACGGTCCAGAACTGCAGCTCGGACAGTTCGCGCAGGGAGCGCGTTTTCGATTCCAGCGTGTAGCGGTAGATTTCGCCCGTGGGCGAGGTGTAGGGATCGAGTCCCGGCTTGGCGTCGTACGGCAGGTTCACGCTGGCCAGGCGCTCCTGCAGCCGTTCGCGCGTGAAGTAGCCGTCGCTGCCATCCTCGAACACCACGGTGATCAGCGACAGCGCGAACAGGCTGCGCGTGCGCAGCACGTGCATGCCGGGCGTGCCGAGCAGGGCGCGCTCGAGCGGGATGGTGATCTGCTGCTCGATCTCCTCGGCGCCCAGGCCCGGCACCTGCGTGACGATCTGCGAGGTCACGTCGGCGATGTCGGGATAGGCTTCGATGGGCAGCTGCTTCCAGCAGTAGACGCCGTAGACGGCGACGAACAGCAGCACCAGCCAGACGATGCCGCGCCGCTGGCAGCAGGTGGCGATGAAACGGTCAATCATTGAGCAGCACTCCTTCCTTGACGACGATGCGTTCGCCCGCTTTCAGGCCGGCGAGGATTTCCACCTGTTCTCCATGGCTGGCGCCCACTTCCACCGTGCGCGGCGTGAATACCAGCGGGCTGCGCTCGACCATCACACGCGTCGATGGCCCGCTTTGCAGCACGGCGGCCGCGGGCACGAGGAGGGCGCGGCGGCTGGCGCCGGCGAATCCCGCGTGGGCGAACATGCCGGGCTTGAAGGTGCCGGCGCGGTTGTCGATGGCCACGCGCACTTTCACCGTACGCGTCTCGGGATCGAGCACGGCGCCCACATACGCGACCTTGCCCTCGAAAGCCTTGCCGGGCCAGGCATCGACGGTGATGCGGGCCGTCTGGCCCACGGCCACCTGCGCCAGGTCCCTTTCGGCCACGTTGGCCGACAGCCACACGGTGGAGAGATCCGCCACCGTCATGACGGGCGCGTTGATATCGTTCCAGTAGCCGCCCTGGGCGCCGTCCATGGCGATCACGGTGCCGGCGATGGGCGAACGCAGCACGTAGTCGCGGCGGGTGCCGCGTGTGCCGCGCGCGCCGGCGCCATACTGGGCCAGCTTGTCGGCGCTGGCCTGCGCGTCGCTGCCCGCCTGCGCAAAGGCCGCCTGGGCCGCCTCATACTCCTTGCGCGCGGCGATTTCCGCCTCGAACAGCGTTTTCTGGCGCTCCAGTTCCTGGCGCGCCTGCAGCAGGGCGGACTTCGCCTTGCTGTCGTCCGCGTAGGCAGCACTGAGTTCCGCCGAGTCGAGCGTGAACAGCGGGTCGCCCGCCTTCACGCTGTCGCCCAGGGCGCGCTGCAAGCGCGTGATGCGCCCGGCCAGGGGCGGCGTGATCTTCACCAGTTTTTCCGGCATCGCTTCGATGCTGCCCGGTGCCTCCGTCTGTGTGGCGATCTCCTGTTCCTGCACGGCGGCGATCTGCAGGCGCTGGCGCAGCGGCGACATCCTGTCGACGGCGATGCTGCCGTCGTCCAGATGCATCGATTGGACGGGCGGCGTGGCTGCCGCCGTCGGTTTGGCGCAGCCGGCCAGGGCCGAGCAGGCGAGAGCGAGGGCGCAGCTGGCGCCCAGGGCGTTGCGGGTGGTCGTGTTCATCCCGTGTTTCCTTGTTATTGATGGTGATGGGGCATGCGTGGATGCCGTGCCCAGGCGGGCGGTCAGAGGGGAGCGCGGGCAGCGGTATGACAGCGCCGGAAAAGCATAGCAATGTGCTCCTGAAGAAGCGCCCAAGAACGCCTGAATCATTCTTCAGGTTGCGTGCGCGCGCGGTGTGGCGCGGTAAAATGCAAGGATGGAAAATGCGGGAAAACACAGCACAATGGGAAAGGCAGGCATGAGAATCCTCCTGGTGGAAGACGACCGCAAGGCGGCACGCCTGCTGGCCCGTGGCTTGCAGGAAGAAGGCTTTGTCGTCGACGTGGCGCACAGCGCGGAAGAGGGCGAAGACGAAAGCTACGCCGTCGACTACGACGCGATCGTGCTGGACTGGATGTTGCCGGGCAAGCAGGGCATCGATTTTTGCCGCGATTTGCGCGCGCGCGGCATCCAGACGCCCGTGCTGATGCTCACGGCGCGTGACGCCACGGCCGACCGGGTGGCGGGCCTGAACACGGGCGCCGACGATTACCTGACCAAGCCGTTCGAATTCGAGGAGCTGCTGGCGCGCATCCGCGCCTTGCTGCGCCGCTCCGACATCAGCCGCCCGCTGGTGCTGGCGCTGGCCGACCTGACGCTCGATCCCGTCAGCCACCAGGCGACGCGCGCCGGCGCGCCGCTGGTGCTGACTCCCAAGGAATACGCGATTCTGCTGATCCTGCTGCGCCAGGCGGGCGAGGTGGTCAGCCGCGCGCGCCTGGCCGAGCAGATCTGGCAGGCTGACCTGATCGGCATCGATAACCTGATCGATGTCCACGTGCGCAACCTGCGGGGCAAGGTCGATGTGCCGGGCTTGCCGCCCCTGATCCACACGGTGCGCGGACGCGGCTTCCGCCTGGCGGAAAACCACGGTGGCTAGCTTTCGCAAGCGATTGCTGCTGGTGCACCTGGCCGTCATCCTCGCCATCGTCGCCTGCACGGCGCTGGCCGGCTACTGGGGCCTGTCGCGCGCCGTGCATGGCCAGCTCGATGCGGCCCTGCTGGCGCTGGCCGAGACGGAAATGGCCATGCTGCCGGCCGCGCCGCGCCAGCCCGTGCAGGTGCACGAGGTGGCGCCGGGCCTGGCGCCGCCGTCGTTGACGCGGCTGGACCGCCTGGTGCAGATCATCGATGGCGAAGGCCGCGTGCTGGCGCGCAGCCGCAACCTGGAGGCGGCGCAGCTGCCGGCGCCGCCCGCCCTGCTGGCGCGCCTGGCGGCCGGCGAGACCGTCTTCGAAACCTTGCCCAAGTTCGGCGAGGAGCCACTGCGCATGGTCTCGATTCCCGTGCCCTCGTCCGGCGCGCGCCTGGCGGTGCAGGTGGCCGGTTCGCTCGACGACACGAATCACGTGCTGGCCGCGGCCACCGTGCTGTTTGGCGCCATGGCGCTGGCCTTGCTGGCGGCCGTGGGCCTGGCCGGCGAAATGCTCACGCGCCGCGTGCTGGGCGCCATCGACGACGTGGTGGACCAGGCGCATTCGATCGGCGAGGCCAGCCTGCACCAGCGCCTGCCCCATCCCGGCACGCAGGACGAGATCGGCCGCCTGGTCGATACCCTGAACGCCATGCTGGACCGCCTGGAACACGGCTACGATGCGCAGCGCCGCTTCACGGCCGATGCTTCGCACGAACTGCGCTCGCCCCTGTCGCGCCTGCGCACGGAAATCGAAATCACCCTGCGCCGTCCGCGCGAAGCGCCCGAGTATGTGGACGCGCTGGCGTCCTGCCTCGATGAAGTGCAGCGCCTGACGACCCTGGTGGAAGAACTGCTGATGCTCACGCGCCTGGACGTGGGGCAGGAGCGCAATGCCGTGGAAACCATCGCGCTCAATCCGCTCGTGCGGGCGGCCGCGCAGCGGCTGGAAAAGCCGGCAGCGCAGCGCGGCATCCGCATCGTCTTCGATGACAGCGTGGCCGTGCACGCGCGCGTGGCGGCCGGCCCCGTGGACCTGGTGCTGGCCAATCTGCTCGATAATGCCGTAAAGTTTTCGCCACCCGATAGTGTCATCAGCGTGCACGTGGCGCGCGAGGGTGAACATGCACTCGTCGGCGTGGCGGACGCGGGACCGGGCATCGGCGTGGAAGACTTGCCGCATCTGTTCGAGCGCTTTTACCGTGGCGCCCAGGCGCGCGCGGGCGAGGCGCCCGGCTTCGGCCTGGGCCTGGCCCTGTCGCAAGCGATCGTGCACGCGTACGGCGGCAGCATCGAGGCGCGCAACCGCCCGCAAGGCGGCGCGCTGTTCCTCATGCGCCTGCCCGCGTCAAGCTGAGGGGGCGACGCCTTCCCAGCGCACCTGCCGCACTTGCGGCCAGGCGCCCGCGCGGTTGACGAAGCGCACCAGCACGGCGCGCTGCACGGCCTGGCACAGCACCGTGGCGATCAGCCGCACCACTTGCCGGGCTTCGTCCCAGCTGCGCAGCATCTGCGACGGCGCCAAGCCCGCGTCTTGCAGTTCGGCCAGCAGCAGGCGCACCACGTGGTCGGCTTGCGCCGCGGGGCAGGTGACGGTCAGGCGGTAGGTGGCCACGACGGGACCGCGCCTGGCAAACCAATGGAAGAATTTTTTCATCATCACACTCCCCGTTCAGCGACAAATTCCGCGTTGTTCACGAGCGCCCAGCGCACGGCCGAGACGCTGCCTTCCAGGCTGACCTGGCTGACGATCTGCTCCAGCAATCCCAGGCTGGACAAGGGCGTGAGCAGGTCGGCCCGCACTTCGATGCGCCCGGCCTGCGCCGCGTCTTCGCTGTGCAAGGATTGCAGCATCAGCGCCGGCATGCCGCTGATCAGGCGCAGCATCAGCTTGCGCACCTGCACTTCCTGCTCCGCCTCGCACACGGCCGTCACGCGGTAGATGCTTTCCGTCTCGATGCCCGCTTCGCTGCCGTGCGCGTTGATGCGTTGCGCCAGGTGGCGCAGCACCAGGTTGGCGATCAGCACGAAGCCCGTGCCGATGGCCGCTTCGAGGGCAAACCCCAGGCCGCACAGGATGCCGATGGCGGCCGAGCACCACAGGGTGGCGGCCGTGTTCAGGCCGCGCACCGTCATGCCCTCGCGCATGATGACGCCGGCACCGAGAAAGCCGATGCCCGACACCACTTGCGCGGCGATGCGCATATGGCCGGAGGCATCGCCTTCGAGCACGGAAACCATCACGAACAGCGAGGCGCCGACGGACACCAGCGCATTCGTGCGCAGCCCCGCCATGCGCTGGCGCAGCTGGCGTTCGGCGCCGATCATGGCGCCCAGGGTCAATGCCGCGGCAACGCGCAGCGCAAAATCAAATACCACCATCAGTTTCTCCCGGCTGGGGAGGAACAGGCGAGTGCAAGGGCGAAGACAATCCGCCCGCAAGGGGGCAGCAGACGACAACGGTGGAACGATGAGGGGGAAGTGGCGGCGAGAGAGTACCGCCGCTGGTAAAACCGCACCTTGCCGAGGGCAGGGCGGGCGGAATGCGCGCGTCTTGCCTAAGGCCGATCGCCGATGGTCAATCGACTACTGTCACTGGAACAAGCACCCACGAGTCACTCCATATCATTGATAACGGGGACAGTCTAGCCAGTGGGGCTGCTTTGGTCAACTGAAGCTCTCTTCAGGTAGCCGCCGCGTCGTCCCCGCCAATGCGGGGACGGTGAAGGCGACCGGTCAATCAGTGGGCGTGTGCTTTGCCATCATCGGCGGATTCGGCATGCTCGCCGCCGCCGAAAAAGCGCGCGGCGCGCTTGCCCAGGCTGTCGAGATAGGTGTAGGCGACGGGCACCACCACCAGGGTCAGCAGGGTCGAGGTGATCACGCCGCCGATGACGGCGCGGCCCATCGGGGCCTGCGATTCGCCGCCGTCGCCCATGCCGATGGCCATCGGCAGCATGCCGAAGACCATCGCCAGGGTCGTCATCAGGATGGGACGCAAACGCACTTGCCCCGCTTCCATCAGCGCCTCGAACTGACCCAGGCCTTCGCGCTGGCGCTGGTTGGTGAAGTCGACCAGCAGAATCGCGTTCTTCGTCACTAAGCCCATGAGCATGATGAAGCCGATCACGGAGAAGATGTTCAGGGTGCTACCCGTGATCAGCAGCGCGGCCAGCACGCCGATCAGCGACAGCGGCAAGGACACCATGATGGCGATCGGCTGCAGGAAGCTGCCGAACTGCGAGGCCAGCACCAGGTAGATGAAGATCACGGCGATCCCCAGCGCCATCATCGCGCCGCCCATGGTTTCAGCCATCTGCTGCGCATTGCCGGCCACGTCGAAGCGCACGCCCGGCGGCAGGTCGATGGACTTGATGGCCTTCTGCACGTCGGCGTCGACGTCGCCGGCAGGGCGGCCCTGCACGCCCGCATAGATCGCGACCCGGCGCTGCAAGGCCTGGCGTTTGAGCACCTGCGGGCTCGAGGACGGCACAAAGTCGACCACCTGGCGCAGCGGAATCATGACGGGCTTGCCGTTCGCATCAAGCTTGCTCGACGCGAGCGACAGGTCGGCCAGGTCGGCCACCTTTTGCCGGCCCGATTTGGGCAGCTGCACGTTGACGTCGTAGTTTTGCCCGTCGGACGCCAGCCAGTGGCTGACCGTGTCGCCCGCCACGAACGGCCGCAGGGCATTGCCGATCTGCTGCACCGACAAGCCCAGGTCGCTGGCCAGTTCGTTATTGATCTTCACCGTGGTCGACGGATTGGCGCCTTCCTGGCTGTATTCCATGTCGGCCAGGCCCTTGATGTTGCGCATCTTGTCCATCAGGGTGTGCGCCACGGCATCGAGCTTGCCTTCGTCGGTGCCGAGGATGGCGATGAAGATGGGGCGCTGGCCGACGGACAGGGTGATGCCGGCGATCGGCGCCAGGCGTTCGCGGATCAGCTTTTCCAGTTCCTGCTGCGAGCGGCGCTTGTGCGTCTTGATGTCCGTCAGCTTCAGGTTCACCTCGGCCGTGTTGCGCCCATCGGGCGTGCCGATATTGGCCACCAGGCTGTCGATCTCGGGAAATTCCTTCAAGGCCGTTTCGATCTGGCGCACTTTGGAATCCGTGTATTCGAGGCTGGAGCCGACGGGCGTCTTGAAGCGCAGGTTCACCCAGCCCTGGTCCGTTTCGGGGAACATCTCGCCGCCGATCATGGGCACGAGCATCAGGCTGGCCGCGAACAGCGCCACGGCCGTGGCCAGCGTGGTCTTGCGCCAGCGCAGGGCCACAGCCAGCACCTTGCCGTACCAGACGTGCAGGCGGTCGATGCCCGTTTCGATCCAGGCCATGAAGCGGCCCAGCCACGGCGCGTACTTGAAGCGGTCCTTGACGGGGTCGCGCCAGACGGACGACAGCATGGGGTCGAGCGTGAAGCTGACGAACAGGGAAACGAGCACGGCGACGGCCACGGTGATGCCGAACTGCAGGAAAAAGCGGCCGATGATGCCGTCCATGAAGGCGACGGGCACGAACACGGCGACGATGGCGAACGTGGTGGCCATCACGGCCAGGCCGATTTCATTGGTGCCGTCGTTGGCCGCCTGGTAGTGGTTCTTGCCCATGCCCAGGTGGCGCACGATGTTTTCGCGCACCACGATGGCGTCGTCGATCAGCAGGCCGATGCACAGGGACAGCGCCATCAGGGTCAAAAAGTTCAGGGTGAAGCCAAAGGCCTTCATGGCGATGAAGCTGGCCAGCACGGAGATCGGCAGGGTCAAGCCCGTGATGATGGTCGAGCGCCACGAGTGCAGGAACAGGAAGACGATCACCATGGTCAGCACGGCGCCTTCGATGATGGTGCGCTTGACGTTATTGAGCTGGCTTTGCACGCGTTCCGATTCGTCGTCGAGCACGCGCAGCGTGATATCGGGCGGCAGGGTCTTTTGCAGGTCCGCCGCCACTTTCAGGATGCCGGTACCCACTTCGACCACGTTGGCGTCCTGCACCTTGGTGATTTCCATGGTCACGGCTTGCTGGCCGTTCATGCGCGAAATCGACAGTTCTTCCTGCTCGCCGTCGACGACGGTGGCCACCTGGTCCAGGTAGACGGGACCGATGGCGCGGCGCGCCACGATGATCTTGCCGAATTCGCGCGCATCCTTGATCTTGCCTTCCACGCGCACCAGCTGTTCGGCCGCGCCATGGCTGATGGAACCGGCCGGCAAATTGGTATTCGTCGCCTGGATGGCGCGGATGACTTCATCGACGCCGATGCCCTGGGCATTGAGCTCGATCGGCTTCATGCTGATGAGGATCTGGCGCGCGCGCAGGCCGCGCAGCTTGACCTGCCCCACGCCGGCCACGCCCTGGAAGCGTTTGCTGATGATCTGCTCCGTCATGGTCGACAGCGAGCGCAGGTCATGCCCGGTCGAGGTCAGCACGATGGTGGCGATGGGGCGCTCGTTGTCGCCCTCGGCGCGCGCGATGAACGGGTCCTTGGCTTCCTTCGGGAAGCGCGGCCGCACCAGGGCGACCTTGTCGCGCAAGTCCTGCATGGCCTTGTCCATGTTCGTCGACAGCTCGAATTCCAGGTAGACGCCGGCGCGTCCTTCCCACGAATTGGCGCGGATGGTCTTGATGCCGCTGACGGTGTTGACGGCGTCCTCGATGGGGCGCGTGATGTCGTTTTCCACGGCTTCGGGCGAGGCGCCCGGGTAGTTCACTTCAATGGCGGCGAACGGGAACTGCACGCTGGGCATGCTCTCCACGCCCAGGCCACGGTAGGAAAAGATGCCCAGCACCACCAGCGCCACCATGACCATGGTGGCGAAGACGGGGTTTTGAATGCTGACTTTGGTCATCCACATGGCTTAATCCTTCCGTGCCAGCACGGCCGCCGGCGCGGCGGGGGCGGGGCCGGTGGCGGGCGCGGCGAAGGTCACGCTGTGGCCCGGTTTCACGCCATCGAGCCTGGCGATGATGACTTTCGCGCCCGGCACCAGGCCCGACTTGACCTCGGCATAGCCTTCGTCCTCGTTGCGCAGTCCCAGGGTGACGGGCTGCGCGACCACCTTGTTATTCACCAGCGCATACACGACGGGGCCCTGCTTTTCGTTGCGCACGGCCGTCAACGGCACCAGCGGCGCCACGGGCGAGCGTTCGGTGACGATGCTGCCCTTGGCGAACATGCCGCCGCGCAGCGCGCCATCGCCATTGTCGACGGCGATGTAGACGAGCATGGCGCGCGAGCCGCTCTCGGTGGTGGGGTTGATGCGCGTGACCTTGCCGGCGAAGTCGCGCGCGCCGAAGCCGTCGACCTTGAAGCGCACGTCCTGGCCCAGCTTGATGCGGGGAATCTCCGCGCTGGGCACGGGCGCTTCCAGGGTCAGCTGGGCCAGGTTGACGATGGTGTAGACGGGCATGTCGGGCGCGACTTTTTCGCCCGCCTGCAGGTGGCGCTTGCTGACGATGCCGGCCATCGGCGCGCGGATCACCGTGTCGGCCAGCGCGATGCGGGCGATGTCGACCATGGCGGCGGCGGACTTGACGTTGGCGCGCGCCAGGTCGACCGAGTTTTGCGTCGTGTCGTAGGCCGTCTGCGAAATGTATTTTTGCTTGAGCAGTGCCTGACTGTTCGCTTCATTCTTGGCCGCCATCGACAGGCGCGCCTGCGCTTCGTCCAGCATGGCTTGCTGCTGCGTCAGGCGGGCGCGCAGGTCGGCCGCATCGAGGTGCACGAGGACTTGCCCGTTGGCCACTTGCTGGCCTTCCTGCAAGGTCGTTTCCTGGATCACGCCGGAAACCTTGGCCTTGATGGTGGCCTGGGTCACGGGTGCTAGCGAACCGGACAGGGGCAGGCTGATGCTGAGTGCGCGCGCGTCGATGGCGGCCACGTCGCCCTGGGCCAGTTCATGCACGGGCGTCTTGGCCTGCTCCTTCTTCTTGCTCGCTTGCTGTTCGGCAACCTTAGCCGCTTGCTGCTTCGATTGCATCACCGTCCAGCCGCCGCCGGCCAGGCCCAGCACGACGAGGATCAAGAGGGGCATGCGCCAGCGCCGGCGGCGCGTGGCGGCAAGGGGAGAGGCGGGGGGCAGGGTCTCGTTTTTCATAGGTTTTTTTTCAGGAGCGGCGCAGGGCTTCGGCGCCAGGTCTCGGTGCGGCCGGCCTGCGGCGGGCCGGGGGAATTCGGGTAGCGCATCACCGTGGCGGCCGCAGACAACACGCCTGCCGCTGCGGCCGTTCACGGCGATGCGCATGTTGCCACTTTAGGAAGATCCAAGTCCGGCCGCCATCGCCGTGCGACAGATTGCACAAAACCGGGGCTGGAATGCAAAAAACGGCGACCAAAGACCATCGCCAGCATGCACGCCGTCCACGTCACGATGCTTGCGCCTTCTCAAGAAGCCGATTCGCCGGCGCGCAAGAATGGTCGGGATGGTTGCGCTACCGGACAGGCCATTTGCCCGCCGGTTGCCGCGCGGCCGCGCCACGGGGGGGCTGATGTCTGATCGGATTGCCGGAGCCGCCCCGTCGCCGGGCCGTTTGCTGGCCGCGGCCGAACCGCAGGCGGGGCCGGTCGGCAAGGCGCTCGACTTGCTGTCCATCATCGTTGCCGCCGTCGAACAGGCGCCCGGCCTGGCCGTGCGCGGTATCGACCGCGACGGCATCGTGCGCTACTGGAGCGCGGGTGCGGCGCGCCTGTATGGCGTGGCGGCCGAGCTGGCGCTGGGCCAGCCGTGGGCCAGGGTGGCCGCTTCGCTGCCCGGTGCCGCCACCCTGGCCGAGGAAGTTAGCGGCGAACTGGCGGCCGTGTGGGAGAGCGGCAAGGCGCGCGGCATGCGCCTGTGGAAACTGGACGCCGACGGGGCCGCGCCGCGCTGCATCTGTTCCACCGTATTTCCGGTCATGCAGTCCGGAAGGGTGCGGCAAGTGGTCTGCATCGATGCCGACATCACGCCCAGCGGCCAGGATGACGCGGCGCAGGGCGCCCTGCTGCTGATGGGAGACAATTTCCGCCAGCTGTACGAGAAGTCGGCCGACGCCATCGTGCTGCTGCGCGACGAGCACATCGCCGAGGCGAATCCGGCCGCCATCGCCCTGTTTCAATGCGAAGACCGGACACGCCTGCTGGGGCGCCGCCTCAGCGACTTTTCGCCCTTGCGCCAGCCCGATGGCGCATTGTCCTCGTTGCGCGGCACGCAGCTGGCGGCGCAGGCCCACGCCGACGGCAACTGCCGCTACGATTGGCGTTACCAGACGTGCACGGGCCAGCTGTTCTGGGGCGAAGTGCTGCTTACGTCCGTCACGCTCGACCATAGCTATCTGTTTTACGCCGTGATCCGTGATATTTCCTCACGCAAACTGGCCGAGCGGGCCCTGTACCTGTCGGCGCAGGTTGTCGAGCATGCGCGCGAGGCCATCGTCGTGATGGACCCGCAGCAGCACGTCGTCAGCATGAATCCCGCGTACAGCGAGATCAGCGGCTACAGCCTCGACGACATGCTGGGCAAGCCCTTCGTCCCGCACGGCGTCGAGCCGGACGTGCCCGCATTTTTCGACCACGTGTGGGACGAAGTCGATGCCAACGGTTACTGGCAAGGCGACATCGTCGGCCAGCGCAAGGCGGGCGGGCGCTATCCGGCCTGGCTGTCGCTGACGGCCATCCGCGACCCGCAGGGGCAATTGAGCAATTATCTGGCCATCCTCAGCGACATCAGCGAGCGCAAGAAAAACGAGGAGCACACGCGCCACCTGGCCGAGCACGATTTCCTCACCGACTTGCCGAACCGCGTGCTGCTGCTCGACCGGCTGTCGCTGGGGCTGGCGGCCGCGCGGCGCAAGCTGAGCATGTTGGCCATCCTGTACCTGGACCTCGACCATTTCAAGCACATCAATGACAGCATGGGGCACCACGTGGGCGATTTGCTGCTCAAGGAAGTGGCGCGGCGCCTCGTGCGCTGCGTGCGCGGCGTCGATACGGTCAGCCGGCATGGCGGCGACGAGTTCGTCATCATCCTGGCCGAGGTGGGCGGCATCGACCAGGTGGCCCACGTGGCGGCCAGCCTGCTGCATGCCGTCACGCAACCCTATCAGCTGGGCGAGTACGAATTGCATGTGTCGACCTCAATCGGCGTGGCCATCTTTCCCAGCGACGGCGACAGCATCGATACCCTCGTGCACAACGCCGACATCGCCATGTACCACGCCAAGGAAAGCGGGCGTAACAATTTTCAGTTTTTCAATGCCGAGATGAATGCGCAAATCGTCGAGCGGGCTAGCCTGGAGCAGGGCTTGCGCGAAGCGCTGGGGCGCGACGAGTTCGTGCTCGAATTCCAGCCCGCGCTCGATGTCGCCAGCGGGCAAATCCTCGGCGCCGAAGCGCTGTTGCGCTGGCGCCACCCGCAACTGGGCGTGCTGCCGCCCGAGCGTTTCATTGCCGTGGCCGAGGAATGCGGCTTGATGGTCTCGATCGGCAACTGGGTGCTGCAGCAAGCCTGCCGCCGCGCGCGCGCCTGGCACGATGCGGGCCATGCCTGGAGAGTGGCCGTGAATCTGTCGCCGGCGCAGTGCCTGCACAATAACTTATTGCTCAGCGTGCAAGAGGCGCTGGCCGTGTCGGGCTTGCCCGCCGCCTGCCTGGAACTGGAAGTGACGGAATCCTTGCTGATGAAAGGGGGCGCGCGCCTGGCCGGCGTGCTGGCGCAGCTGCGTGCGCTGGGCGCCAGGCTGGCCATCGACGACTTCGGCACCGGCTATTCGCGCCTGGCCAATCTGCGCCATTACCCGGTGGATCAACTCAAGATCGACCCGTCGTTCCTGCCGGCCGCGGCCGATGGCGCGGTCGGCGAGTCCGACACAGCCATCGCCGCCACCATCATCGCCATGGCGCGCGAGCTGCAATTGACGGTGATCGCCGAAGGCGTGGAAACGGCGCAGCAGCTGGCCTATCTGCGGGGGCAGGGCTGCCAGCAATACCAGGGGCGCTTTGCCAGCGCGCAAGTCGCGGGCAGCACGCTGGCGAAGTTATTGAATTAGTCAATGTTGCCCAGCAGCTTGATGCGTGCTAGCACCTGGCCATGGTCGGAGGCATGCGGCAAGCCCAGCAGCAAATGGTCGTTGAGATACGTCACTTCCTGCAGCACGCCGATGGCGCGCGGCGAGGCGGGATGAAAATGTTCGGACACGAGGATATGGTCGATCGTCATGTAGGTGCTGTCGTGAATATTCGTGTAGCCCGCGTGGCGCAGGGCGTCCTGGCGCAGCTGGATGGTGTTGGCGTCGTACAGGCGCGCGCGCATCTCGGCACCCGGTTCGCACGGCGCGCCGGCGCCCATGACGATGGCCGTCGTGACGGCATTGGCGATGTCGTTGAAGTCGCCCAGCACGATGCGGGGACGGCCAGTGTGGCCCAGCTCGCTTGCCAGCACGCGCAGGGCGACGGCTTCCGCGCCGCGCCGCTGCAGCGAGCGCAGGTTGGCCAGCGCGTAGGCGATGGCATCGTTGCCGTCGCCATGGCGGTAGTCGGGCCGGCGCGATTTCAAATGCACGACGACCACGTCCGTGAGTTGTCCGCCCGGCAAGATGACCTGGACATGCAGGGGCGCGCGGGCGAAGCGGCAGGCGTTGTCGTCGGCGGACTGTCTGTCGGCGGACACGGTCACGCCGGCGGGAAAATTCGCCCAGGCAACACCAGCGCCGGCCAGCGGCAGGCGCGACACGAGCGCCACCGTGGGCAGCATGCGTCCGGCAATATCCGTCGCATCGTAGCCGGCCAGCGTGGCTGCGCGGTAGTGGCGCGTGCGCGACATCACGTCGCGCAGGGCCGCCTGCGAGAAAATTTCCTGGAATCCGATCACGTCGGCGTCGAGCAGGTCGATCTGCCGCGCCGTCCATTCCGCCTTGGCCTCGTATTGCGCCGGGCTCAACGGTTCCAGGTTGTCATACAATTTCGCCCCGGCGGGGGCGAGGTTGCAGACATTGAATGTGGCAAAGCGGATTTCTTCCTGCATAATTAGCACTCCTCACTGAACGATCAGCGTATCACGCATGGCTAAAAAAGAGCATATTTCCGAAACCCAGGCGACGCAGCTGCTGCGCAAGCATCAAGTTTCCTTCGAAGAACACCCGTATCCTTACGAGGAGCACGGCGGCACCAGCGTCTCGGCGCGCGAATTGAACGTGCCGGAACACGCAGTGATCAAGACCCTGGTGATGCAGGACGAGGCGGCCAAGCCGCTGATCGTGCTCATGCATGGCGATTGCAAGGTGTCGACCAAGAACCTGGCGCGCGGCATCGGCTGCAAGTCCGTCGAGCCGTGCAAGCCCGAAGTGGCGCAGCGCCATTCCGGCTACATGATCGGCGGCACCTCGCCCTTCGGCACCAAAAAGACCATGCCCGTGTACGTGGAGCAATCGATCCTGGACTTGCCGCGCATTTACATCAATGGCGGGCGGCGCGGTTTCCTCGTCTCGCTGGCGCCGCAGGTCTTGCTTGACTTGCTCAAGGCCAAGCCGGTGCAGTGCGCGCTGCAAGATTAAGAAAACCAGACGCCGCCCTGTCCCTGGACTGGACGCTGGTGTATATTCTGCTGCGCCAGCCTCGATGCTGGTGTAATAAACACAATAAAGGGAAGAAATGAATCCAGTAATCACAACCGTGGCAATGACAGTGGCCGCTTACTTGCTCGGCTCGATATCGTTTGCCGTGGTGATGAGCAAGGTCTACGGCATTGCCGATCCGCGCACCTATGGCTCGAAAAACCCGGGCGCCACCAACGTGCTGCGCAGCGGCAACAAGGGGGCCGCCATCATGACCCTGCTGGGCGATGGCGCCAAGGGCTGGCTGGCCGTGTTCCTGGCCGACCATTTTGCCAGCGCGCTGGGCGTGGGCGACACGGCCGTGGCCCTGGTGGCCATCGCCGTCTTCCTGGGCCATCTGTGGCCCGTGTTCTTCCGCTTCGTCGGCGGCAAGGGCGTGGCCACGGCCCTCGGTGTGTTGCTGGGCATTAATCCCTGGCTGGGCCTGGCGACCCTGGCCACCTGGCTGATCATCGCCTACGCGTTTCGCTATTCCTCGCTGGCAGCCCTGGTGGCGGCCCTGTTCGCGCCGTTTTACTACGGCTTGCTGTTCGGCGTCGATCCCATCTTGCTGGCCGTGATCGTCATGAGCGTGCTGCTGGCGTATCGCCACAGCCAGAACATCGCGAACTTGCTCTCTGGTAAAGAAAGCAAGATCGGCGGCAAGAAGGATGGGGCCAAGGCACCCGTGCAGAAAAAGTAAGCGCTTGATTTCCCGCGGCCCGCACGCATATGCTGTGCTTGCGGCGCCGCGCGGTGCGGCCGCCACCGACTCGCGCAAAGGCTGCCCACCATGACCGTTTCCACCACCTCCGCCACACCCACCCCTATCCGTATCGATTTCGTTTCCGACGTTTCCTGCCCCTGGTGCGTGGTGGGCCTGAAGTCGCTGGAGCAGGCGCTGGCCAAGCTGGACGGCACCGTCCAGGCCGACATCCACTTCCAGCCTTTCGAACTGAACGCGAATATGCCGCCCGAGGGCGAGGATATCGGCGAACACATCGCCCGCAAATACGGTTCCACCCCGGAACAGATGGCGCAGTCGCGCGAATCGATCCGCGCGCGCGGCGAACAGCTGGGCTTTACCTTTGCCATGGACAAGCGCGGGCGCATCTACAACACCTTCGATGCGCACCGGCTGCTGCACTGGGCTGCTCTGGAAGGGCGCCAGAAGGCACTCAAGATGGCCTTGTTCGATGCCTACTTCACGCAGGGCCAGGATCCGTCCTCGCACGAGGTGCTGCTGGCTGTGGCGGGCAAGGTGGGCCTCGATACCGCGAAAGCGGCCGAAGTGCTGGCGTCCGATGCCTATGCGGACGAGGTGCGCGCGCAGGAGCGCTTCTATCAGCAGAACGGCATCAATTCCGTGCCCGCCGTCATCATCAACGAGCGCCACCTGATTTCCGGCGGCCAGCCGCCCGAAGTGTTTGAGCAAGCCTTGCGCCAGATCATCAGCGGCGCCTGAACGGGGCGCCAATGGCGCGCGCCATGGCGGGCTTTTTCGGCTACACTCGGCAAAGAAGGAGGATAGTCAAATGCCAACAGCCAGCTGGAATGGCGCCGTCATCGCGCAAGCCACCGATGCGCAGGTGCAAGTCGTTGAAAACAATGTGTATTTTCCTTTGTCGGCGGTGACGCAGGAGTACTTGCGTCCCAGCAGCCACACGAGCGTCTGCCCGTGGAAAGGCACGGCCAGCTATTACGATGTCGTCGTCGATGGCCAGACGAACGCCAACGCCGCCTGGTATTACCCCCAGCCCAAGGATGCCGCCAAGCAAATTGCCGGCCACGTCGCCTTCTGGCGCGGCGTGAGCGTCGAGCGCTGACCTGACTCCCCCTATTTCCTGACAAAGCCCTGACAAAGAAAGCAGACGATGGATTTACGCCTCGCCGTGTACCAACTCGCCTCGGCCCATGCGCTCGATGCCCAGCAAACCCGGCAGTTGCAGGAAGCGGCCGGTTTCCAGCGCGAACCGGCGCGCCTGGCCTACTGGCTGCCGCGCGGCGTGGCCGTGCTGGGCGCCGCGCTGCTGGGCATGGGCCTGATCTGCTGGGTCGCCGCCAACTGGGAAGACCTGGGCCGCATGGGCCGCTTCGCCCTGCTGCAAGGCGTGTTTGCCGCCGCCTGCGTGGGCGCCTTCGCCGTGCCCAAGGCGCGCATACCGCTGCTGCTGATGGCCTTGCTGGCCATCGGCGGCCTGTTCGCGTATTTCGGCCAGACCTACCAGACGGGCGCCGATCCGTGGCAGCTGTTCGCCCTGTGGGCCGTGCTGGCCTTGCCCCTGTGTTTAGTCGCGCGCAGCGACGTGCTGTGGACGCCTTGGATGCTGGTGCTGGCCACGGCCGCCGCCCTGTGGATGCAGGCGCATGCGCGCCACAGCTGGCGCATCGATTCGGCCGACCTGTCCATTTTCGTCAGCGGCTGGCTGGCCGTGCTGCTGGCCTGTGCGTTTGTCTCGCCCCTGCTGGCGCGCTGGACGGGCGCCGGTGTCTGGGCCTTGCGCCTGGGTCTGGTACTCGCCACCATCCTTATCACGGGCACGGCCGTCAGTGCCCTGTTCGGCAATGAGATCGAATCGCCGTACTGGGCCGGTCTCGGCTTGCTGGCCGTCGCCGCTGTCCTGCTGGCCACGCGCCGCTACTTTGACGTGTTCGGCCTGAGCGCCGTCGCGCTCGGTATCAATACCTTGCTGGTGGGAGGGCTGACGCACGTGCTGTTCAACGGTCATGGCGATGGCGTCGGCGCGCTGGCCACGCTGGGCTTGCTGGCAGCCGTGCTGCTGGCGCTGACCGTGCAAGGCATTCTGTGGCGCACGCGCCAGGAGGCGGCATGAGCAAGATGAACACTCAGCGCGACGATGCGCTCGGCACCCTGATCGACGATGCCACGCGCGCCGGCCTGTTGCCGCCCAACGCCAGCCGCCCCGTGCAGGATGTACGGCCGTGGCCGCTGGTGCTGATGACGGCCTTCGGTGCCTGGCTTGCCGCCATTCCCCTGATGATTGCGCTGGGCGTGGGCCTGGAAAGCGTCGTGCGCCACGGTCCCGGCGCGTATGTCGTGGCCGCCATCGTGCTGGTGGTGTCCGTCCTGCTGATCCGCACGCGCGGCGTGGCGCTGTTTGTCGAGCAGCTGGCCGTGCCCTGTCTGCTGGTGGGCGGCGGCTTGCTCGGCTACGCCTTGTACCGCGACTATTCCACGCAGACGGCGTCGCTGCTGCTGTGCCTGGCAACCCTGGTGGTGGCCGCCGCCTTGCCGCGCGACTGGCTGCGCGTGCTGCTGGGGCTGGTCGCCTGCGGCTTGCTGGGGCTGGGCATCGTCGACAGCACGCGCGACTGGATCTTCGATAACGATCCGACGCAACTGTATCTGGCCTGGATGCTGGCCCTGGCACTCTGGCTGGCGGCCCACTGGCTGCAGAAGCAAGCCTTCAACGATGGCCGCGGCGCGCCCATTGCCGCCTTCCTGGAATCGCTGTCGACGGGGTGGGTCCTGGCCATCTTGCTGGGGCTGGTCTTCTGGTCCGGCATGACCTTCATGCTGGGCGGTGCCTTGGGCGGCGGCTTCACGGGCGAAGTGGCGCGCGAAGTGAGCAGGCACCATGCCGGCGCCTGGTATGCGCAAGCGTTGAACGGCGTCTCGCTCGTGCTGGCCACGGCGGCGGCCGCCTGGACGGGCTGGCGCTGGCCGGCGCTGCGCCAGTTGCCCGCCATCGGCGTGGCCCTGGTGCTGATCGTGCTGGCGTGGTTCATGCCGGCGCTGGGCCCCGTGCTGCTGATCCTCGCGTATTGCGTGACGAGCGGGCGTACACGCGTGGCCGTCGCGGCCGCGCTGGCGGCGGCGTGGATCATCGGCAGCTTTTATTACCAGCTGGCCTGGCCGCTGGCCAGCAAGGCGGCGCTGCTGGCCGTGGCCGGCGCCGTGCTGTGCGCCCTGTCGTGGCTGGCCACGCGCGGCGCCGTGCTGCACCTGGTGGAAAGCAAACCGGCGGACGTGGCGGTCGAACGCCGCTTCTTGCGCCTGGGTGCGCTGGGCGGCTTGCTGCTGGTGCTGCTGGTGGCCAACATCGGCATCTGGCAGAAGGAGCAGCTGATCGCCAAGGGCGAGGCCATCTTCGTGGCGCTGGAACCCGTCGATCCCCGCTCGCTGATGCAGGGCGACTACATGCGCCTCAATTTCGTCAACCTGGGCGTCCTCTCCACGTTGGCCAGCGTGGAGCGGGCGCCGGGCCGTCCCTTCGTGGTGGCCCGGCGCGATGCGCGCGGCGTGGCCGAACTGCTGCGCCCTTACACGAGGGAGGCGCTGGCGCCCGGCGAATTTTTGCTCGAGCTGACGCCGAAGGATGGCAACTGGGTGCTGGTCAGCGATGCCTGGTTCTTCAAGGAAGGCGAGGCGGCGCGCTGGGAAAAGGCCCGTTACGGCGAGTTCCGCGTGCTGCCCGATGGCCGCGCCTTGCTGGTTGGCATGCGCGGGGAAGATTTACAGGCGCTGTAGCCGCTTGATTGCACAAACCAATGGCAGAATCCGGGGGCGTACCCTGAGGGTACGAGCCCAGCCTTTGCTATTGATGTGGCCGCATCCTGTAAAATTGCCCGATGGATAATATTACGCATTCGGTCATCGGCCTCGGGGTCGGCGAACTGGTACACCGCAGCCTGCCGCCCGAGCCGCAAGCCCCCGCACAGCGCACCCGGCGTGCGCTGTTTCTGTTTACGGCCTGGTTTGCCAGCAACGCGCCCGACCTGGATCTGGTGCTGACCAGGCTGCTGCCGCGTCCGTTCGGCTACATGCTGCACCACCGTGGCCACACGCATACCTTGCTGCTGGCCTTGCCGCAGGCGCTGCTGTTGCTGGCCCTGCTGTGGCTGTTGTGGCCCGGCGCGCGGCGCTTGCTCAAGGAGAGCGTGCCCGCCCGCATCGGTCTGGCGGCTTGTCTGCTGCTGGGATTTTGCTTGCACATGGGCATGGATTTCCTCAATTCCTATGGCTTGCACCCGTTTTATCCGTTCAACAGCCGCTGGCTGTATGGCGACATGGTCTTCATTGTCGAACCCATGTTCTGGGTGCTGCTGGGCGTGCCCGTGATCATGTCCTTGCGCTACGGTATCGTCAAAAGCGTGCTGCTGGCCGGATTGGCGGCGGCCCTGTGCTTCTTTACCTATAAAACCTACCTGGCGCCCGCCGCGCTGGCCGTGCTGCTGACGCTGGGCCTGGTGCTGGCCGTGCTGCAAGGGCGGGCCGGCGAGCGGGGGCGGGGACCGCTGCTGCTGGCCTTCGCGCTGGCGGCCACGTTTATCGGCACGCAGGGCGTGGCGTCGGCCATCGGCCGTACGCGCATCGAGGCGGCCGTGCAGCGGCTCGATCCGGGCACGCGCGTGTGGGACGTGGCGATGACGGCGTTTCCCAGCAATCCCCTGTGCTGGATCTATGTCTCGCTCGACAGCAAGACGGACGTGTACACCCTGCGGCGCGGCACCCTGAGCCTGCTGCCCGCAGCGCTGGCGCCCGCCGCCTGTCCGGCCGGGCTGGCGGAAACCAGCAAGCAAGGACGGCAACTGGCGCCCGGTATCGCCGTCTCCGCCCAGGCGGCGGGCAGCCTGGCCGCTCTGCGTGCGCTGCAGGAAGAAAATTGCTATGTCGACGCCTGGTTCCGCTTTGCCCGCATGCCCCGATTGAATGCGGACAAGCTGACGGACGTGCGTTTCAACCCCGGCATGTTGTCCAATTTCACGACCGTCGAGCTGCAGCAGTTCCGTGGCAGGCCGTGTCCCGCCTACGTGCCGGGCTGGGACCGCCCCCGTGCCGACATGCTGGCGCCGCCAGCGGCGCGCCCGTAGCGGATTTGTTGCCTTGTGGAAAAATATCATGTGTGCCCATACTTCTCTGTCGCCCAGCATGCGACAATTATCAATTCGGCATGGATGTCATTGAGTTAGGATTATCTTGGAAGAGCAACACGCCTTACCGTATCTGCGGGAAACCCTGCTGTTTCTCGCCCTGGCCGGGATTTTTATTCCGCTATTGCAACGCCTGAAAGTCAACCAGGTGCTCGGCTTCCTGGCCGTGGGCGCCCTGTTCGGCCCGTTCGGCTTCGGCCTGTGGGCCGGCGACTTCCCATGGCTGACGTATTTTTCCTTCGTGCGCGCCGAGCAGGTCAGCGGCCTGGCCGAGCTGGGCGTGATGTTTCTGATGTTCATGATCGGCCTGGAACTGTCGACGGAACGGCTGTGGGCGCTGCGGCGCTGGGTGTTCGGCGCGGGCGTGGGGCAGGTGGCCGTCAGCGCCTGCCTGATCGGCGGCGTCGCGTATTACTTCGGCCTGTCGCTGGAAGCGTCCATCGTGCTGGGCCTGGTGCTGTCGCTGTCGTCCACGGCCGTGGTGATGCAGCTGCTCACGGACCAGCGCTCCCTGCAGACGCCGGCCGGCCAGGCGGGCTTTTCCATTCTGATGTTCCAGGATCTGATGGTGGTGCCGCTGTTCATCCTGATCGACGTGTTCGCCAGCGGGCGCAGCGACGACCTGGCGTACCTGCTCAGCTTTGCGGCCGTGAAATCGGCGGGCGCCATCCTGCTGATCTATCTGCTGGGCCGCCGCGTGATTCGCCCGCTGTTCCAGTTTTTCGTCAAGAAACGCCAGCCCGACGTGTTCATGGCATTGACCCTGCTCAGCACCCTCGGCATCGCGGGCCTGACGTACCTGGCGGGCTTGTCGATGGCGCTGGGCGCCTTGCTGGCCGGCCTGCTGCTGGCGGAAACGGAATTTCGCCACGAAGTGGAAGTGACGATCGAGCCCTTCAAGGGTTTGCTGATGGGCCTGTTCTTCATGTCGGTGGGCATGCAGATCGACGTGCGCGAAATCCTCAAGTCGCCCATCCTGATTCCCCTGGCCGTGCTGAGCCTGTTTGCCTTGAAAACCCTCGTCATCAGCGTGATTTTCCGCATCGGCGGCTTTCACTGGGGGCGTGCCGTGGAAACGGGCGTGCTGCTGGGGCAGGGCGGCGAATTCGCCTTCATCGTCGTCGCGTATGCGCTCGGTACCAAGCTGATCGGCCCGCAGGTGGCGCAGTTCGTCATGCTGGTGGTGGGCCTGAGCCTGTTCGCCACGCCGGCGCTGGCCAAGGCGGCGCGCGCCTTCGGCAACTGGTGGGAACAGCGCCACCACCATCAGCTGGCCGACCTGGCGCACGGCGCGCTGCCGCCGCAGGGCAGCACCGTCATCATCGCCGGTTTCGGCCGGGTGGGGCAGTTGCTGGCTAAGGTGCTGACGGAGCAGGATATCGCCTATGTGGCGATTGAAAACGATGCACGGCTGGTGACGACCCTGCATCCGCGCGGCTTTCCCGTGTATTTCGGCGATGCGTCGCGCGCGGAACTGCTGCAAAAGGTCAATGCCGACCGGGCCGCAGCCGTCGTGCTGACGATGGACCATGCGGCCTCCGTGCTGCATGCCGTCAAATCGATCCGCCGCGAATATCCGCAGTTGCCCGTGTATGCACGCGCCCGCGACGAGGCGCATGCGGTGGCCCTGATCCAGGCGGGCGCCACCCTGGTCGTGCCCGAGGCGCTGGAGTCGGCGCTGCAGCTGACGGCCACCGTGCTGCACACGGTGGGCCTGTCGGAAGCGCGCACGACGGACATCGTGCAAGCGGAGCGCGACCGGCGCAATGCCGTGCTGCTGGCGAAAAAATTGTCGTAGGGAAAACCTTCGCACAAACGTGCGTGTCGCCGTGCTTTGTGAATTATCTATACAATAATAGTATATGAGCACACTACCCACATGAAAGCCGCGACGAAGAGCGGCGCGGCACCCCTGACGCCGCAGCAACTGGCGGCGCAGGAAACGCAGCAAAAATTTGGCAAGCCCGAGCGGGGCTGGCGCGAGCGGGTGTACACCGTTATTTTCGAGGCGGAAACGCGCACGGGCCGCGCCTTCGACCTGCTGCTGATCGCCGCCATCCTGATCAGCGTGACGGTGGTCGTGCTCAGCAGTGTCGCCTCCGTGGCCGAGCGCTACGGCGCCTGGCTGACGGCGCTCGAATGGTTTTTCACCATTTTATTTACCATCGAATATTTCGCCCGCCTGTCGTGCCTGCAGCATCCGGTGCGCTACGCCAAGAGTTTTTTCGGCGTCATCGACTTGCTGGCCATCGTGCCGACCTACATCGGCTTGCTGCTGCCGGGTGCGCACGTGCTGATCGACGTGCGCATTTTGCGGCTGCTGCGCATGTTCCGTATCCTCAAGCTCACGTCGTATGTGCATGAATACACGGTGCTGGGGCGGGCCTTGCTGGCCAGCCGGCGCAAGATCCTCATTTTCTTGTCTTTTGTCATGATGGTGGTCTTTCTGCTGGGTACTGTGATGTATGTCGTGGAAGGGCCCGATAACGGTTTCAGCAGTATTCCCACGTCGATTTATTGGGCCATCAGCACCATGACCACGGTCGGTTTCGGCGATATCACGCCGCGCACCGACATCGGGCGCACCATCGCTTCGCTGATGATGCTGCTCGGCTGGGGCATCCTGGCCGTGCCTACCGGCATTATCAGTGCCGAAATGACGGTGCAGCGCAGCTCCAAGCTGGTCACCACGCGTACCTGCCCCACGTGTCTGAAAGAAGGGCTCGATGACGATGCCAATTTCTGCAAGAACTGCGGGGTTGCATTGCCGCCGCTGGCACGTGATTAATTCATAACCCTATTTACTTTACTTTGTTAAGGCCAACATGATTCCAGTTCGCCTGATCGCGACGGGCAAAGCCTTGCCGTCGCATAGTGTGACTTCCGCCAGCCTGGACCTGAAATTGGGGCATCCGGATGGCTATACCCTGCGCAAGAGCGGCGTGCTGTCGCGCTTTGTCGCCGCGCCCGATGAATCGCAAAGCCAGCTGGGCGCCGCCGCCCTGCTCGACGCGCTGAAGAATGCCAGCCTGCGTCCGGCCGACATCGACTTGCTGATCTGCGCCTGCGGCGTGCCCGAGCAAGCCTTGCCGAATACGGCCTGCTTCGTGGCCGAACATGCCGGTTTGCCGCCAGGCACGCAAAGCTTCGACGTCAACGCCAGCTGCCTCAGTTTCATGGCCGCCTTCCGCGTGGCCGCGTCCATGCTGGCCGGCGGCGCCTACCGCCGCATCGCCATCGTCTCGTCGGACCTGGCCTCGCGCGGGGTCGACTGGAGCGAACCGGAAGCGTCGATGATCTTTGGCGACGGCGCCGCCGCCGTCATCGTCGAGCGGGGTGACGGCAGCGCCGGCATCCGCGCCTACAAGATGGGCACGTATCCGGAAGGGCGGCGCTACTGCGAAATCCGCGGCGGCGGTACCGAGCGCAACCCCCGCAACGGCTGCGAACCGGGCGACTACCTGTTCCGCATGGATGGCAAGGCCGTGTTCCGCCTGGCCGTCAAGGTGATGCCGGATTTCCTGACGGAACTCATGCAGGAATCGGGCGCGGGACTGGATAAAATCGACGTGGTCGTGCCGCACCAGGCCAGCCCGCTGGGCCTCGCGCATGCGGCGCGCATCCTCGACGTTCCCGATGCTAAAATCATCAAGATCTTTGAAACGCATGGCAACCAGGTGGCCGCGTCCCTGCCCACCGCCCTGCACGAGGCGGTGATGACGGGGCGGGCAGTGGCAGGCCAGCGTTTGCTGATGATGGGTACGGCCGCGGGCCTGACCATCGGCGGCATGATTCTTGACCTGTGAAGGTGGTGCGATGAGGCGGATACTGGTCACGGGAGCGACGGGCGGCTTGGGGCGCAATGCCGTGCGCACCCTCCTGGCGCAGGGCGTGGAAGTGCGCGCCACGGGCCGCAACGCCGCCGTGGGCCGCGAGCTCGAACGCATGGGCGCGCAATTCGTGGCGCTCGACCTGGCGCAAGCTACGCCGCGCCAGGTCGACGAGCTGGTGCGCGGCATGGACACCGTCTGGCACTGCGCCGCGCTGTCCTCGCCGTGGGGCGCGGAGCGCGACTTCATCGCCGCCAACGTCACGGCCACGGCCCAGCTGTTGCGCGCGGCCGCCAGCCTGCACGTGGCGCGCTTCGTGCACATCTCCACCCCGGCCATCTATTTCGACTACCGCAACCGCTACGAGGTGCCGGAAACCTTCCGCCCCGACGCTTTCGTCAACGCGTACGCGCGTTCGAAAGCGATGGCGGAAAAACTGGTGCAGGAGTGCGTCGACCGCCACCGCGGCATGACGTGCGTGATCCTGCGCCCGCGCGCCATCTTCGGCCCGCACGACCAGGTGCTGATCCCGCGCCTGGCGAGGGTGCTGCAGGAGCGCGGCGGCAAGCTGCCGCTGCCCAATGGCGGCGCGGCCACCATCGACGTCACCTATGTCGACAATGTCGTGCACGCGATGTGGCTGGCCACCGTGCACAAGACCATCGCTTCGGGCGCCGCCTTCAACATCACGAACGGCGAGCCGGCGCGCCTGTGCGACATCTTGCGCAGCCTGTTCTGCGACCATCTGCAGCAGCCGTTCGAAATCGTCAGCGTGCCTTATCGCGTGCTGGCGCTGGCGGCGCGCCTGATGCAGTTCGCCTCGCGCTTCACGCGCCGCGAGCCCTCATTGACGCCCTACAGCATCGGCGCGCTCAGTTTTGACATGACGCTCGATAACGCCAAGGCGCGCAAGGTGCTCGGCTACCGTCCCGTCGTCAGCCTGCAGGACGGCATCGCCCGCACGGCGCAGTGGATGCGCCAGGAAGCGGCGGCGCACAAGGTGGGCAAGGAGCGCAATGGCTAGCATCACCGCATTTCGCGTCGGCCACTGCACCCATCCGTCGTGCATGGTCTTGAAAGGCAGCGGGCTGGCCAGCCGCTGCTTCCCTTCGCGCGCCTACCTGATCGAAACGCGCGCGGGCCTGTACCTGTGGGACACGGGGTATGCCGAGCACTTCCGCGCCGCCACGTCGAAAGGCGTCTACCGCATGTATGCGTGGGTCACGCCCATCTCGTTCGACGAGAACGAGTCACTACATGGCCAATTGCGCGCGCATGGCGTATCGCCCGGCGACATCCACACCTTGCTGCTGTCGCACTTCCACGCCGACCATATCGCCGGCCTGCGCGATTTTCCCGGTGCGCGGCTGATGGCCTCCAAAACGGGCTGGGACGCCGTGCGCGGCTTGTCCGGCGTGTCCGCCGTGCGCCAGGCCTTCGTGCCCGAGCTGCTGCCGAACGATATCTCTGACCGCCTGGATTTCGTGGAAAGCGTGCCCGAGACGGCCTTGCCGGCGGCCCTGCTGCCGTTTACGCACGGGCGCGACGTCAGCGGCACGGGCGAGATCTACATCGTCGACTTGCCCGGCCACGCCATCGGCCACCTGGGCGCCTTCGTGCTGCAGGACGGGGGCTGGACCCTGCTGGCGTCCGACGCGGCCTGGGTGCCGGAAAGCTTCCAGCAGCTGCGCGGACCGTCGGAACTGTCGTTCCTTATCCAGCACAAGCGCGCGCCGTATTATGAGACGTTGAAGCGCCTGCACCAGCTGCACCAGTCGGGCCAGGCGCAGATCCGCATCACGCATGAAGACAGCAACGATTATTTGCCAGTGGCGGGCCGCCCGTGAAGCGAATTTTCTGGCTGTTGCTGTCGTACTGGCGCACGCGCCGCCTGCGTTTCGCAAGCCGCGCGCAGCTCGACGCCTACCAGCGGGAGCAACTGGCCCGTTTCATCGACGTGCTGTGCGCGCGCAGCGCTTACTTCGCCCCGTTCCGCGATCTGCCGCTGGCGCGGTGGCCGACGATGAACAAGGCCTTGATGCTCGAGCATTTCGACGCCATGAACACCGAGGGCGTCACCCTGGCGCAGGCGATGGACGCGGCCATGGCGGCCGAGCATAGCCGCGACTTCACGCCCGCGGTGGGCGACATCACGGTGGGGCTATCCTCTGGCACGTCGTCGCGACGCGCCGTGTTTACCGTCAGCCCCCGCGAAAAGGCCCAATGGGCGGGCGTGATGCTGGCCAAGGCGCTGCCCGACGGCCTGTTTTCCGGCGAAAAGGTGGCGCTGTTCCTGCGCGCGAACAGCAATCTGTACACGGCAGTGCGCTCGCCGTGGCTCACGTTTGCCTTTTACGACCTGTTCGCACCGTTCGACAGCCTGTGCGCGCAGCTGGCGCACTATCAACCGTCCGTCATCGTCGCGCCGGCCCAGGTGCTGCGCCAGCTGGCGCTGCGCGTCATCGACGGCAGCCTGGTGCTGGCGCCGAAAAAAGTCATCTCCGTGGCTGAAGTGCTGGAAGCGCAGGACCGCGCGCTGATCGTGCAGGCGTTCGGCGCCGTGCATGAAATCTATCAGGCGACCGAGGGTTTCCTCGCCAGCAGCTGCGAACACGGCGTGCTGCACCTGAACGAGGAATACGTGCACATCGAGCCGCAATGGCTCGATGCGGAACAGCGTCGTTTTGTGCCCGTGATTACGGATTTCACGCGCATCACGCAGCCCATCGTGCGCTATCGCCTGGACGATATCCTGGTCGCGCGCGCCACGCCATGCCCGTGCGGCCGCGCCACGCGCGCCATCGACGGCATCGAAGGGCGCTGCGACGACATGCTGCTGCTTCCGTCTGCACGCGGCGGCGCCGCCGTCGCCGTGTTTGCCGACGTGCTGACGCGCGCGTTCGCGCAAGCCTTGCCGGCGGACGCCGACTACCGCCTGCTGCAGTCGGGCGATTGCGCCCTGCAGCTGCATGCGGCCCTCGACGACGCTGGCCTGGCTGCCTTGCGCGATCACCTGGCAACGGTGCTGCGCGGCCTGGCCGTGGCCGTCGACAGCCTGGCCTGGACGACGAGCGGCGAATTGCCTCCCTTTGACCCCACCATGAAACGGCGCCGCATCCGGCGCCTTGCGACTGCATGAATCCTTCTTCCATGACCGTACGCTGCCGCCTGCTGCATTTGCTGGCCGGCTGGGGCAGCGTCGGCCTCGTGTATTTTTCCAGCGACCTGCTGCAAGGGCAGGGCGTGCTGCTGCCGGAAACGGCGCTCGACCGCGCCATTCCCTACACGGACGCCGCCATCTGGCTGTACTTGTCGTTCTTCATCCTGATTCCGTACGCCTACCTGGCGGCCGATGCGGCGAGGGTGCGCTGGCTGGCGCGCGCCATGGCGCTTTCCGCCGTCATGTGCGGCGTGGTCTTCCTGCTGTATCCGACGACGCTCGCGTATCCGCCCGTGGGCGAGGGCAGTGCCTGGAGCACGCAGGCGCTGCGCATGCTGCAGGCGGCGGACTCCGCGCAAAATTGCCTGCCCTCGCTGCATGGCGCCCTGACATTGCTGTGCGTGTGGGCCTTGTGCGACAAGCGCCATCTGCTGCGCTCCGCGCTGGCGCTGGTGCTGGGCGTGGCCATTTGCTACGCCATCATCGCGCTGCGCCGGCACGTGAGCATCGACCTGGCCGCCGGCCTGTTGGTCGGCATCGCTGGCGGCATGCTGGCGAAAATGCAGGTATTCTGGACTGCTCACCGCGTCATTTCTACTGAAACCGCATCATGATGAACCCCTTTGCCCTCTCTTTCCTTGTCATGCTGGCCTTCGTGCTGGCCGAATTGCTGATCCTCAAATGGGTACGCAAGACCCCCGTGCCGTGGAAGGACGTGATCTTCAACCTCAATTCCGGCCACATATTGATGTGGGTGTTCCGCGGCGTGGAAGTGGCGGCCTTCGCCCTGCTGCTGCGCCATGTGAACCTGCACATCGTCGACCAGTGGCCCGTGGCCGCGCAGTGGGTGTTCGCATTCTTTGCCTGGGATTTGTGCTTTTACTGGATGCACCGGCTGCACCATAAGATCCCCTTGCTGTGGGCCGTGCACGTGGTGCACCACCAGGGCGAGCATTTCAACCTGTCGCTGGGCGTGCGCAATTCCTGGTATTCGTCGCTGACGAATTTCCCCTTCATCGCCATCCTGGCCGTGCTGGGCGTGCCGCTGGAAATCTTCCTTGTCGTCTCGTCCCTGCATTACACGGTGCAGTTCTATAACCACAATGCGCTGGTGAACAAGTCCGGCATTCTCGATAGCTTCATGGTCACGCCCTCGCACCACCGCGTGCACCATGGCACGGACAAACGCTACATCAACCGCAATTTCGGCGGTACCCTGCTGCTGTGGGACAGGCTGTTCGGCAGCTTCCAGCCCGAACTCGAAGGCGTGGAAATGCGCTATGGCGTGAAGGGCATGACGCAAACGCATAATCCGCTCCTGGCCAGCAACGGCAAGCTGTTCAAGTGGCTGCGCGCGCGCTTTCCCCACTGGCAGTCGCGCGGCACTTTCGAGGTGCCCGAACTGTTCATCGGCATCGGCGGCGTGATCCTGTTTGGCCTCGTGATCTATTACGTCAACCACGAAGCGGTGCTGGCCGGCGCGCAGCAAGCGATCCTGTTCGCGCTGATTTTTGGCGGCACCTTGGCGCTGGGCGGCCTGTCGGATGCGCGCCGCTGGGGCGCCATCGCCTGGGTCGCCATCGCCGTGGCCATGCCGGCCCTGTATCTGGGCTGGTATGGCGCGCGCGACGTGTGGGGCATGGTGTTCCTGGCCGCGCTGCTGGCGCATGGCCTCGACGGCGCGCGCCGCCTGTGGTGGCCGGCCGCGGCGGGGACGCGCGCGTGACGCCTGTGCCTTCCCTGCCGCCGCTGCGCTTCCAGCCCGCCCGTGATTCCGCCTTCCGCCGCGAACTGCGCGCGCGCGCCGACGCCTACCTGGCCAGCGAGGGAAAGCACCGCTTCGGCGACTGGCGCCTGCACGCGAAAACCGTGTTCCTGGCCGCGCTGACGGCGGGGCTGTATGCGCTGGCCTTGAGCGCCGGCAGCACCTGGCCGTTTGTCGCCAGCTATGTCGCCTGCCTGGTCGCGGCCATGGCGCTGGCCATGAATACCCTGCACGACGCGGCCCACAGCGCCGTCTTCCGCCAGGGACGCCTGAATCGCATCCTGATCCGCCTCGTGGGCTTGCCCGTAGGCGTGGACACGGATTTCTGGACCATCCGCCACGTGCATTTCCATCACACGTATGCGAACGTGGAAGGCTATGACCTCGATACGGAGCCGAACCCCTTCCTGCGCCAGACGCCGTTCCAACGCTGGGCGCCCCAGTACCGCTATCAATACCTGTATTGGCCCGTGGTGGCGGCCCTGTCGCTGCCGTATCTGAACTGGTATGGCGACTGGCTGGACCGCTTCGGCAAGACGCCCGTGGCCGCGCACAGCCGCTTGCAGGGCTGGCGCGGCTGGCTGTCGTTCCTGGGCTGGAAGCTCGGTCACGTGGCGCTGGTGCTGGCGCTGCCCATGTGGGTGCTGCAGCAGCACGGCATCGGCTGGGGCGTGGTGCTGGGCGCGTATTTCGTGGGCCAGATGCTCGCCTCGTGCGCGCTGGTGGCGCTGATCCTCGGCACGCACTGGGCTGAAGTGGAGTTTTTCCAGCCGGGGCAGGACGGCACCTTGCCGCACGACTGGTACCAGCACACGTTTTACACGGCCTGCGACTGGACGCCGAAGCCGCGCGCGTTGCGCTGGCTCGGTTACTGGCTCGGCGGATTGAATTTGCACCTGACGCACCATCTGTTCCCCACCTGGAGCCACCGCCACTACCCGGCGCTGGCGCGCATCCTGGCCGAACTGGCCCCGCGCCACGGCCTTGTGTACCGCGAACTTGGTTACGGCCAGCTGCACGCCTCGCAGCAGCAATTTCTGCGCGCCATGGGCCAGCCACCCGCCCAGTCCTGACGAATCGTGCTTGACTAGGATTCTGTTTCGTCTTACATTTCTGTAACGACAGAAATAAGAGAAAACCATGGAATTGAGTCCGACCACGCAGAAGTACATTCTCCATTGGGGGGAAATGGGCACCCGCTGGGGCGTCAACCGCACGGTGGCGCAGATCCACGCGCTGCTGTTCCTGGCCAACGAACCGCTGACGGCGGAAGACATCGCGGCCAGCCTGAACGTGGCCCGCTCGAACGTCAGCAACAGCCTGAAGGAATTGCAAAGCTGGGGCCTGGTCCGCATCACGCACGTGATGGGGGACCGGCGCGACCATTTCCTCGCCCTGCAGGATGTGTGGGAAATCTTCCGCGTCATCATGGAAGAGCGCAAGCGGCGCGAGATCGACCCCACCCTGACGGTGCTGCGCGAATGCGCAATCGAGGGCGAGCACGATGCGGCGATACCGCCGGAAACGCTGGCGCGCATGGGCGAAGTGCTGGCCTTCCTGGAAATGCTCAGCGCCACCTACAGCGACTATAAAAACCTGCCGCCGGCGACCCTGCAGCGCATGCTATCCATGGGCGGCAAGGTGGCCAAGTTCCTCAGCCCGGACGACAAGCCGGGCAAGCAGGGAAAAGCATGAGCGGCCCCTCCGAAGGAGAGCTGTTCAAGAAGGTCATGGGCGAGCGATGGCTCGCCCTGCACCCGGACATCCGCCGCCGCTTCGAGAAAAATCCCGCGCCGGGCCAGCCCCTGTATTACCGGGGCGAGCTCAGTGAGCTCACGAGCTCGCGCCTGGGCAAGGTGCTGGGCTGGCTCACGCGCCCCTTCATCGACGGCGCCCTGATCCCGCATGACGATCACGACTTCCCCGTCGATATCGAAGTGTATTCGCGCCCCGGCTGCCCCTTCATCTTCAAGCAGCGCACCTACCGCCTGCATGGCCGCGCGCCGATCCGCTTCACGTCCTACATGGCCGAAAGCGCAAAAGGCGAAGTGCTCGAATACGTGGGCATGGGCCTGGGCATGAAGCTGGTGCTGCACGTCGAGGATGGCAATCTGCATTTCACCAGCGATGGCTATTTTTGGGATCTTTTCGGCTGGCGCATGCCGCTGCCCGGCGTGCTCACGCCCGGCAAGACGTATCTGTGCCACCGCAACGACACGCCGCAGCAGTTCAATATCCGCATCGAGATCCGCCACGCCCTGTTCGGCACCACGTTTACCCAGGTCGGCGTGTTCCGCGAATCCGCCGCACCGGAAACCCACAAGGAGACACCATGAATACGCATCTGCTGGCCCTGCAACTGATGGCGGCGCAAGGCTGCCTGGGCGCCTTCGACACCATCTATCACCATGAAATCACGGAGGCGCTGCCGCAAAAGGCCTCGGCGCGCCTGGAGCTGACCATCCATGCCACGCGCGCGCTGATCTACAGCCTGCTGTTCGTGGGCCTGGCGGCCTGGGAATGGCATGGCGCCTGGGCCTGGGTGCTGGTGATCGTGTTTGGCGTGGAAATCGTGCTGACCCTGTGGGATTTCGTCGTCGAAGACCAGACCCGCCTCTTGCCCGCCACGGAGCGGGTCACGCACACGGTGCTGGCGATCAATGCGGGCGCCTTCATCGCCCTGCTGGCCCTCAACAGCAGCGAATGGGCGACCTTGCCGACGGCCCTCGTATGGCAGCCGTACGGCTGGCTCAGCGTCTTCCTCGCCCTGTGCGGCGTGGGCGTGGGCCTGTCCGGCCTGCGCGACGCGTATGCCGTGTGGCAGCTGGGACGGCGCAAGGTGCAGGAGACAGCGGAGCAAGAGGAGCGCCTGCATTTTGCCGCCGCGCCGCAGTCCGTGCTGGTGACGGGCGCCACGGGTTTCATCGGCCAGCAGCTGGTCAGCGCCTTGCTGGCCGACGGCCATGCGGTGACGGTGCTGACGCGCCAGCCGAAACAGGCCGCGTGGACGTTTAACGGCCAGGTGCGCTGCATTCGGTCGTTCGACGAGCTGGCGGATGCACGGCGCATCGACATGGTGGTCAACCTGGCCGGCGCGCGCATCGTCGGCAAGCGCTGGACGGATGCGCGCAAGGCGGCCCTGCGCCGCAGCCGCGTGGCGCTGACGCAGGACCTGGTGGCGTGGATCGCCCGCGCGCAGCACAAGCCGAGGGTACTGCTGTCGGCGTCGGCCATCGGCTACTACGGCGTGCAGCCGCAGGGCGACGCGACGGAATTGACGGAGGAGAGCGCGCCGCAAGCCATCTTCATGTCGCAGCTGTGCCAGGAATGGGAAGCGGCCGCGCGCCAGGCGGAGAAATTTGGCGTGCAGGTGGGCTGCATGCGCTTCGGTCTCGTCTTCGGCCACCAGGGTTCGCTGCCGCAGATGCTGCTGCCGGTCCGTTTCGGCGTGGGGGGCCCGCTGGGCAGCGGCAAGCAGTGGGTCACGTGGGTGCATGTGCGCGACGTCATCCGCGCCATCGCCCATCTGGCGCGCCGCAGCGAACAGGGCGCCGTGAGCGGCGCGTATAACTTCTGCGCGCCGGAAGCGATCGAGCAGCGCCGCTTTGCCCAGGTGGCGGGCACCGTGCTGCACCGCCCCAGCGTCGTGCCCACGCCGGCCTTCGTCATGCGCGCCTTGCTGGGCGAGCAGGCAGACTTGCTGGTGGAAGGCCAGCGGGTCGCCCCGCGCCGCCTGCTGGACGACGGATTCAGCTTCCGTTATCCGCAGCTGGAAGGGGCGCTGCGCAGTTTGTGACGTGGGGTGGTATCGCGTTGCTCCGGGCGTAGAATAGGCATGCTCCGGGGTCAGACCCGGCGGGTCTGACCCCACAGGAGAAATCCATGCCCCGCTTCAGCCATACGATAGACAGTCATGTTTACCAGTTTGCCAGCCTGAAGGAGCTGCTGGCCAAGGCCACGCCGCCGCGTTCGGGCGACGTGCTGGCCGGCGTGGCGGCCGCCAGCGCGCGCGAGCGGGTGGCGGCGCAACTGGCGCTGGCCGAGGTGCCGCTGTTAACCTTTCTCAATGAGGCGCTGGTGCCGTATGAAGGCGATGAAGTCACGCGCCTGATCATCGACACCCACGCGCGCGCCGCGTTCGCGCCCATTTCCCATCTGTGCGTAGGCGACTTTCGCGACTGGCTGCTCGACGACGCGACGGACACGCCCACGCTGTCGCAGGTGGCCGCCGGCATCACGCCGGAAATGGCGGCCGCCGTCTCGAAAATCATGCGCCTGCAGGACCTGGTGCTGGTGGCCCGCAAGTGCCGTGTCGTCACGGCTTTCCGCAATACCCTGGGCCTGGAAGGGCGTCTGTCCGCGCGGCTGCAGCCGAACCACCCGACGGATGACGCCACGGGGATTGCCGCATCGATGCTCGATGGCTTGATGCTGGGCAGCGGCGACGCCGTGATCGGCATCAATCCCGCCACCGACAATGTGGCGCAGGTGGTCTCGCTGCTGCACCTGCTCGACGCCGTCATAGCTCAATATCAAATTCCCACGCAGACCTGCGTGCTGACACACATCACCAATACGCTCGAGGCGATCCGTCGCGGCGCACCCGTCGACCTGGTGTTCCAGTCGGTGGCGGGCACGCAGGCGGCCAACCGCAGCTTCGGCATCGACCTGGCCCTGCTGGCCGAGGGACAGGCGGCGGCCCTGTCGCTGGGGCGCGGCACGGTGGGCAGCAACGTCATGTATTTCGAGACGGGGCAGGGCAGCGCCCTGTCGGCCGGCGCCCACCACGGCATGGACCAGCAGACGTGCGAGGCGCGCGCCTATGCGGTGGCGCGCGCGTATCAGCCGCTGCTGGTCAATTCCGTGGTGGGCTTTATCGGCCCCGAATACCTGTACGACGGCAAGCAGATCATGCGCGCGGGGCTGGAAGACCATTTTTGCGCCAAGCTATTGGGCCTGCCCATGGGCTGCGACGTGTGCTACACCAACCACGCGGAAGCGGACCAGGACGACATGGATGCCTTGCTGACCATGCTGGGTGTGGCCGGCTGCAATTTCATCATGGGCGTGCCGGGCGCGGACGACATCATGCTCGGCTACCAGAGCACCTCGTTCCACGACGCCCTGTATGCGCGCCGCGTGCTGGGCCTGCGTCCCGCGCCCGAATTCGCGGCCTGGCTGGCACGCATGCAGATCACGGATGCGCAGGGAAATCTGAACGTGGCGCTGGCGCCGGCCTTCCAGGCGGCCCTGCTGCGCCTGGACGATTAGGGAGCATACATGGACGAGAAAACCCCGTGGCAAACGCTGCGCGCGCATACGGCGGCGCGCATCGCGCTGGGACGCCGCGGCGTGAGCGTGCCGACCAGGGCGCAGCTGGCGTTCCAGCTGGCCCACGCGCAGGCGCGCGACGCCGTGCACCTGGCCCTCGATGGCGAAGCCCTGGCGCGCGACTTGGCCGCGCAGGGGCAAGCCAGCGTGCATCTGCACAGCGCCGCCGCCACGCGTGCCGACTATCTGCAACGCCCCGACCTGGGGCGCCGGCTCGACGATGCTTCACGGGCGCGCCTGGCCGCTGGTACGACGGGAGTGGACCTGGCGCTGGTGGCGGCCGACGGCCTGTCGGCGCTGGCGATACAACGCCACGCGGCGCCGTTCCTGGCCGCTTTGCGCGCACGGCTGGCGCTGGAAGCATGGACGTTGTCGCCACTGCACATCGTGGCGCAGGGGCGGGTGGCCGTCGGCGACGAGGTGGGCGAATTGATCAAAGCGCGGGCCGTGCTGGTGCTGATCGGCGAGCGGCCGGGCCTCAGTTCCCCGGACAGCCTGGGCCTGTACCTGACGTGGGCGCCGACAGTGGGCTTGCTGGACGAGCGCCGCAACTGCATCTCGAACGTGCGCCCCGAGGGGCTGGCGTATGCGCCGGCCGCGTACCGGCTGCACTACCTGCTGTCGCAGGCGTTCAGCCGGCAGTTGTCGGGCGTGGACTTGAAGGATGAAACGGTGGAAGAGGGCGCGGCCCTGGCGGGCGCGCGCAACTTCCTGCTGGCGTGATCAGACTTCGCGGATTTCGTCGAGCGGCCAGCGCGGGCGCACGTTGAACGAGTAATCGTGCTTGGCGGCGTCGGGGTTGATCTGCAGGCGCATGGCGCCGGCAAAGGCGATCATGGCGCCGTTGTCGGTGCAGAATTCCAGCTCCGGGTAATACACTTTAAAACGCTTCTTGGCGGCGGCCGCGTTGAGCGAGGCACGCAGCTGCGCGTTGGCGCCCACGCCGCCGGCGATCACCAGGCGTTTCAAGCCCGTGTGCTTGAGGGCCGACACGCATTTGGCCGTCAGCACGTCGACGATGGCGTCGACGAAGCCGCGCGCGATATTCGCCTTGTCCTGCTCGCAGATATTGGCGATGACTTTTTCTTCATGGTTTTTCACCACCGTCAGCACGGCCGTCTTCAGGCCGGAAAAGCTGAAGTTGAAATCCTTCGAGTGCAGCATGGGGCGCGGCAGTTTATATGCCAGCGGGTCGCCGAATTCGGCCAGGCGCGAAATGGCGGGGCCGCCCGGGTAACCGAGTCCCAGCAGCTTGGCCGACTTGTCGAACGCCTCGCCGGCCGCATCATCGAGGGTTTCGCCCAGCATCGTGTACTGACCCACGCCATCGACGCGCATCAGCTGCGTGTGGCCGCCCGACACCAGCAGGGCGATGAAGGGGAATTCCGGCGGCTCGGACGCCAGCAGCGGCGACAGCAAATGGCCTTCCAGGTGGTGGATGCCCAGCACCGGCTTGTTGATGGCCAGGCCCAGGCTGCAGGCGACGGACGATCCCACCAGCAGCGCGCCGGCCAGTCCCGGACCCTGCGTGTAGGCGATGGCATCGATTTCGGACAGGCCGATGCCGGCCTTCGTCAGGGTCTCTTCGAGCAGCGGGATGGCGCGTCGGATATGGTCGCGCGACGCCAGTTCCGGCACCACGCCGCCGTACTGCTCGTGCATGGCGACTTGCGAATAGAGGGCGTGCGACAGCAGGCCGCGTTGCGTGTCGTACAAGGCCAGGCCGGTTTCGTCACAGGAGGATTCGACGCCAAGAACAATCATGAAGGTACTGAATAGGGAGGAGTAATCCGCCATTGTAAAGGAAAGCCGGGCAGTCCACCGTGCGGCCGGCGCACCATTTCGGCGGCAGTGTGCACTTGCGCAGTGCGGCGCGTGCCGGTTTTGCCCGCGATTCCGACTGCTTTGCGCCTGTACCGGTACTGGCACCGCTCTTGCTTAGGCAAGCGTGTGCCTTTTTCAAGGGAGCTTGCGATGCCGGAACAATGGAAAATGATTTGCCGCCTGAAGGACATGCCGCTGGCGGGCGCGCGCATGGTACAGCGGGGGCTGGCGTGGCAGGATTTGCCCGGCGTGGCGCTGTTTCGCGCGGTGGATGATACGGTCTACGCGCTGCTCGACACGGTGCCCTGCCTGGGCGGCCCGCTGGCGCAGGGGGTGCTGATGGAGAAAAACCTGATGGGGCCGAAGAACGGCTGGATCATCGAGCTCGATTCGGGCCGCCTGGTGGCGCCCGTGCAGGGCATGGCGCGCATGTACGCCGTGCGCATCCTCGACGGGCGCGTCTACCTGGACGTCAATGAACTCAATATCCCGGCCAGCAAGGCGGAGCAGGCGCTGGCGGGATCGTTCGCCGTGCTGCCGCATGTGCAGATGGCGTGATGAAGGGAAAAGCAAAAACGGCGCACAGGGCGCCGTTCTTTGTCTGCAGTGATGTGTCGGCTTACGCGCTACGCGCTAAGCCGACCTACGTATTGACGCGGCCAGCCGGGTAGGTCGGATTAGGCCCACAGGGCCGTAATCCGACAACATCGTTGGCCGTAATGTTTTACGCCGGGCGATTGAGCAGGTGCGCATGCGCGTCGCGCAGCATGGTGGCCGTCGTATCCCAGTCGATGCAGCCGTCCGTGACGGAGCAGCCGTAGGTCAGTTGCGACAGGTCTTGCGGGATCTTCTGGTTGCCGCCGACGATGTTCGATTCGATCATCACGCCCACCAGCGAGCGGTTGCCCTGGCGGATCTGGTTGACCACGTCGCCCATCACCAGCGGCTGCAGCTCCGGCTTTTTATAGCTGTTCGCGTGCGAGCAGTCGACCACCAGGTTGGCGGGCAGCTTGGCCTTGGCCAGTGCCTGTTCGGCGATGGCGATCGAGACGGAATCGTAGTTCGGGCGGCCGTCGCCGCCGCGCAGCACCACGTGGCCATACGCGTTGCCGCGCGTGCGCACGATGGCGACGTTGCCTTCGGCGTTAATGCCCAGGAAGGAGTGCGGGTGCGCCGACGACAAAATCGCGTTGACGGCGATGCTGATGTCGCCATCGGTGCCGTTCTTGAAGCCGACCGGGGTCGACAGGCCCGACGACATTTCGCGGTGCGTCTGCGATTCTGTCGTGCGCGCGCCGATGGCGGTCCAGGCGATCAGATCGCCCAGGTATTGCGGCGAGATGGGGTCCAGCGCTTCGGTGGCGGTGGGCAGGCCCAGTTCGCACACGTCGAGCAGGAACTGGCGCGCCTTTTCCATGCCTTCGTTGACCTTGAACGAATCGTCCATGTACGGGTCGTTGATGTAACCCTTCCAGCCCGTGGTGGTACGCGGTTTTTCGAAATACACGCGCATCACCAGCAGCATCGTATCCTTGACTTCCTCTTGCAGCGCTTTCAGGCGGCGCGCGTAATCGAGGCCGGCGACGGGGTCGTGGATCGAGCACGGACCGACGACGACGAACAGGCGCTGGTCCTTGCGGTCGATGATGTTGCGCAGCGCTTCGCGGCCGCGGCTGACGGTGTCGAAGGCGCTTTCCGACAGGGGCAGCTTGGCGTGCAGTTCGGCCGGTGTCGGCATGGGCGCGAAAGAGGTGACGTTGATATTTTCGATGTCTGGCGTATTCATGATTCTGGCTCGGCTTTCGCTATTGCGTTCTTTAAGAGGCAATAGTGTAGCGGAAATGCGGCCTGGCGGCGGGGTTGGGGCCAAAACGGAATGCATGAGTTGTTTTTATGGCAGGGCCGGCACGCCGCCGGCCCCATGCTCTCGGACGCTCAATGGCCGCTGGCCAGGCTGGTGCCAACGCTGTAGCGGGCGACGCGCTGGTAGTTGCCAGCCAGCTCGGGCGGCCGGGGCAGGCCGGGATGGCGCCGCACGTGCGCGAGGATGGCCGTTTCATGCTGGCGTATCTGTGCGTCCAGACAAGCGATTTGCTGGCACAACAGGGCGTGCAGCGCATGCTGGCCAGCCTGCAGATGGGCGTCGAGGCGCGCCGACTCCTGCTTGCGCACGCCTGCGATGGCATGCAGGCGGCGCAGCCACAAGCGCAGTTCCACGTAGGCGGGCGAGGGCGGCGTCCAGCCAGCGGGGCGTTTGTCCTCGCAGTAATTGGCCAGCACCACGGCGCCGTGCGCCGCATCCTCGGGCAAACCTTGACTGCGCAGATAGTCTGCCAGCTGCGCGGGCTGGGCATCGCAGACCAGCATGCCCATGTCGGCCAGCATGCGTGCTGGCGTCTCGCTGTACGGGGCGTCGAGGCGCATGCAGACGCGCAAGCCCATGACGGGCACGTCGTTCCTTTGCAGCCAGCTGCGCAGCCAGCGGTAGCCGGCCACGTCGTTTTCCAGCACCTTGCACAGCACATCGCCGCCCGAGCGCAGCACGGCTTTCAGCAGCAGTTTGCCCGTTTCGATGCCGACGAAGGCCGTTTCCTGTTTGATCGCGTGTTCCATGATGAGTTCCCCCTGTGCAGTCTTATACGCAGCGGCGGCGCGTTTGGATGCAGGCGCGAAGCACATTCATCAAAAAAATAGCTGGAAAGACTGTTGCATCGGCGCCTATGGCATCCGCCAGCCCGTCTGCACGGGGAAAAATCCGTGTAAGCTGGCGCCATGACGACTGTTTCCATCCCCCATACCGACGTGGCCGGCGAGCCATTTCCCGCTGCACGTTTCATTAAAGAAATAGGACGCGGCAAGAACGGCGCGCGCAGTATGACGCGCATTGATGCCTGCGCCCTGTACCGCGCCATGCTCGAGGGCCGCGTGTCGGACCTGGAGTTGGGCGGCATTTTGTTATCGATGCGTATCAAGGGCGAGTCCGTGGACGAGATCGCCGGCTTCCTCGACGCTGCCGAAGCCTCGTTCGTCCCGCTGGCCGCGCCGGCAGGCGAATTCGCGCCCATCATCATTCCCAGCTACAACGGCGCGCGCAAGATGGCGAACCTGACGGCCTTGCTGGCGCTGCTGCTGGCGCGCGCGGGCGCACCCGTGCTCGTGCATGGCGTCACCAGCGACCCGGGCCGCATCACGACGGCCGAGGTGCTGGCCGCGCTGGGTGTGCCCGCCTCGCCGGACCATGCGCAAGCCGAGGCCGCCATGGCGCGCGGCGAAGCGGCCTTCCTGCCCATCGAGGCGCTGGCGCCGCGCCTGGCGCACATGCTGTCGCTGCGGCGCGTGCTGGGCGTGCGCAATTCCACGCATACCCTCGTGAAAATCATGCAGCCGTTCGCCGGGCCCGCCCTGCGCCTGGTGTCGTACACGCATCCCGAATACTTGGAAATGCTCGGTGAATATTTCCTGACTGCCTGCGATCCCGCGCGCGGCGACGCCTTCCTGATGCGCGGCACGGAAGGCGAAACGGTGGCCAACGCCAACAAGGCGCAGCAGATCGACTGGTTCCACGACGGCGAACGCACGGTATTGGTGGAAAAGCAATTGCTGGTGGAAGAGTTGCCGCATTTGCCGGGCGAGCGCGACGCGGCCACTACGGCGGCCTGGATCGCGGCCGTGCTGCGCGGCGAGGTGCCCGTGCCGCCGTCGATCGCCGAACAGGTGGAGCAATGCTTGACGACATCGCGGCAGATTGCGGCACGGCCGCGCTAGCCGCGCCGCCGCAGTTTACAATGGCGTCTTTGTACTCAGCGGTGACCGGAATTCTTATGGCAAAACAATTTGATGTGGCAGTGATCGGCGCGGGCGCGGCCGGCATGATGTGTGCGGCTGTTGCCGCCCAGCAAGGCAAGCGCGTGGTGTTGATCGATCACGCGGCCAAGCTGGCCGAAAAGATCCGCATCTCGGGTGGCGGACGGTGTAATTTCACCAATATTAACGCCACCCCACAAAATTTCCTCTCGGAAAACCCGCACTTTTGCAAGAGCGCACTGTCGCGCTACACGCCGCAGGATTTCCTCACGCTGGTGAAAAAATACCGGATCGGCTACCACGAAAAGCACAAGGGCCAGCAATTCTGTAATGAATCGGCCGAGCAGATCATCGACATGCTCAAGGACGAGTGCGCTGCTGGCGGCGTGCACTGGCGCATGCCATGCAAGATCGACAATGTTGTTCAGCAAGACGACGGCGGCTTCGTGCTGCAGACGGACAGCGGCGACATCGAAACGGCCAGCATCGTCATCGCCACGGGCGGCCTGTCGATCCCGAAGATCGGCGCCACCGACTTTGCCTATCGCATCGCCAAGCAATTCGGTCTGGCAATGGTCGAGCCGCGTCCGGCCCTGGTGCCGCTGACGTTCGACCCGGCCAGCTGGGCGCCGTTCGCGGAATTGTCCGGCATCGCGCTGGAAGTGGATGTGGAAACGGGCAGCCTGAAAGGCCGCAAGGCCACGGGCGCGCGTTTTCGCGAAGATTTGCTGTTCACGCATCGCGGCCTGTCCGGTCCGGCGATTTTGCAGATTTCCAGCTACTGGCTGCCGGGCGAGCCCATCGTCATCAACCTGTTGCCGGAAGTCGATGTGGCGCAGACCTTGATCGAAGGCAAGGGCACACTGAAGAAGCAGTTGGGCAATATCGTTGCCCAATGGCTGCCGCAGCGCCTGGCCGACTGCCTGCTTGCCACGAACGGACTGGCGCCGGACGCGCGCATCGCCGACATGCCCGACGCGCAGTTGCGCAAGCTGGGCCAGGCCATCAATGCCTGGTCCATCGTGCCGAACGGTTCCGAAGGCTACCGCAAGGCGGAAGTGACGCGCGGCGGCATCGACACGCGCGAACTGTCGCAGCAGACCATGATGGCCAATAAAGTGCCGGGCCTGTATTTCATCGGCGAGTCGGTCGACGTGACGGGCTGGCTGGGCGGCTACAACTTCCAGTGGGCCTGGGCTTCCGGCGTGGCGGCAGGTATTGCCTTGCAGTAAGCTACTCTGTAATATGGGGTTTTGGCGCCCGGTGCGCCGATCCCGGTGCGTGGTTTACGCCACATTCCGGCAGCGACCGCAGGCTGCATGCCGCACGCAAGTGGGGGAGGGGCTTCCCTTTCCGAATAAAAGCTGCTACTATCTATCTCTTCCTATACACCACCTCAACGGTTTGAATTTTACATGACCACTATTCGCCTTAAAGAAAACGAGCCGTTCGAAGTCGCAATGCGTCGCTTCAAACGCACCATCGAAAAAACGGGTCTGCTGACCGAATTGCGCGCTCGCGAATTCTACGAAAAGCCAACAGCTGAGCGCAAGCGCAAGCTGGCAGCTGCTGTCAAGCGTCATTACAAACGCATCCGCAGCCAACAACTGCCGAAAAAATTATTCTAAGACTGTTCAGTCAGAACCAACCCGGGTAGTTCGGCGCATTGTTCGCCACGGGTTTTGTTTTGATTCGCCTGGAGTGATACTTCAGATGAGTCGCATACCCGCTCCGGTTCGCCGCAGCGGGTTTTCGCTTTTGTGGCCCGTACTTGTTTCTGGCCGCGCACGAGCACCGTTCCCATACTGACCAACGAGGATTGCCATGAGCTTGAAAGAACAAATTACCGAAGACATGAAAAACGCCATGCGCGCCAAGGAAGCGGGCAAGCTGGGCACGATTCGCCTGTTGCTGGCGGAAATCAAGCGCAAGGAAGTCGACGAGCGCATCGAATTGACGGATGCCCACGTGACGGCCATCGTGGAAAAGATGATCAAGCAGCGCAAGGATTCGATCACCCAGTTCGAAGCCGGTGGCCGTGCCGACCTGGCCGACATCGAAAAAGCCGAGCTGGTGCACCTGATCGGCTACATGCCTGCCGGTCTGTCGGATGAAGAAGTGGCGGCCGAAGTGGCTGCCGCCGTGGCCGCCTCGGGCGCCGCCGGTCCGCAAGACATGGGCAAGGTCATGGCCATCGTCAAGCCGAAGCTGGCCGGCCGCGCCGACATGACCGTGGTCTCCGCGCTGGTCAAGAAAGCCTTGACGCCGGCCGCGTAAGCAACAATAGTAGCAAGGGCTGCCAGCCGTCGCGCTGGCAGCCTGTTAAACAGCCCACACGTTGACCTGGCTCAACCTCAGGCCACGTGCGGTAGTATAGTCTGACCTATAACAAGACCCGCCCTCGCCAGTGATACCTCAATCCTTCATTTCCGATTTGCTCAACCGCGTCGATATCGTCGATGTCGTGGGGCGCTATGTGCAGCTGAAAAAAGGCGGCGCCAATTTCATGGGCTTGTGCCCGTTCCACAGTGAAAAGTCGCCCAGCTTTACCGTCAGCCCCACCAAGCAGTTCTACCACTGCTTCGGCTGCGGCGCGCATGGCACCTCGATCGGCTTCCTGATCGAATACTCGGGCATGGGCTTTGTCGATGCCGTCAAGGACCTGGCGCAAAACGTGGGCATGGTCGTGCCGGAAGCGGACGACAAGATCCCGCCGGCACAGCGCGCGCAGATCCAGGCGCAAAGCCTGGCCCTGTCCGACGCCATGACGCAGGCCTGCGATTATTACCGGGGCCAATTGCGCCACGCGCCGGAAGCCATCGCCTACCTCAAAAATCGGGGCTTGACGGGCGAAGTGGCCGCTCGCTTCGGCATGGGTTTCGCGCCCGGCGGCTGGGATAACCTGCGTTCCGTCTTCCCCGACTACGATGTGGTGGCCCTGGCCGAGGCCGGTCTCGTGATCGACAAGGTCGATGAAGAGGGCAACAACCGCAAGCGCTACGACCGTTTCCGCGAGCGCATCATGTTCCCGATCCGCAATACCAAGGGCCAGGTCATCGCCTTTGGCGGCCGCGTGCTCGACCATGGCGAGCCGAAATATCTGAATTCCCCGGAAACCCCCTTGTTTTCCAAGGGTTTCGAACTATATGGGCTGTTCGAGGCGCGCCAGGCCATCCGCGACGCCGGCTATGTGCTGGTGACGGAGGGGTATATGGACGTGGTGGCGCTGGCGCAGATGGGTTTCCCGCAGGCAGTGGCTACCCTGGGTACGGCGTGTACGCCCACCCACGTGCAGAAACTGCTGCGCCAGACCGATAACGTGATTTTCAGCTTCGACGGCGACAAGGCCGGCCGCCGCGCCGCGCGCCGCGCGCTCGAAGCGAGCCTGGCCCACGTGACGGACAATAAAACGATCAAATTCCTGTTCTTGCCGTCGGAACACGATCCGGACAGCTATATCCGCGAATTCGGCGCCGAAGGTTTTGAGCAGCAGGTGCATGAAGCGATGCCGCTGTCGCAGTTCTTGCTGAAAGAAGTGTCGGGCGAGCATGATTTGTCGGAACCGGAAGGGCGCGCCCGCGTGCAGTTCGACGCCAAGCCCCTGCTGCAATTGATGGCGCCGTCGTCGCTGCGCCTGCAGATCGTGCGCGGCCTGGCGCAGCTGACGCAGTCCACGCCGGCCGAGATCGAAGCCCTGTTCGAGCTGGCCAAGCCCGTTGCCGTGGCGCACCGCGCGCCGCCGAAATCGGGCCGCCCCGTGCCCGTGGGCCTGGAATTGAAGATCATGCGCATGCTGGTGGCGCATCCGCCCTTGACCCTGCGCATCGACGAGGCGGCCCTGACCGCCTTCCAGCACCTGGGGCCCGATGCGGCGCACAGCCTGGGGCAGCTGGTGGCCGTGGGCCAGGCGCTGGGCGAGCACGGCAGTTTTGCCGCGCTGGCGCAGCAGTTGAAGGAGCTGGGCAGCGAATACGACGAGATCATCGGCGAGATCGCGGCCGGCACGGAGTCCGATTACGACAGCGAATTGTCGTGGCTGGTGAGCACCATCCGCGAGATCAAATTGAATGCCTTGAAGGCGGAATTGCAGCAATTGTTTGCGTCGGGTTTGCCATCGGAGAAAATTGGTGTACGCTACCGCGAAATCATGCAGGAGCAGGGCGAGCTGGAACGCGAACGCGATGCCGAGTTGGTGAATCGCTAACCTTGCCCTGAGGGTATGGCGCGCACTGGAAAAACATTTTTCGCGTGCTATAATTAAATGCTAAGTATTGTGTGCTTTGGCAAGCTAGTTCTGTTTCGTAAATAGTATTTGTTTTCAGTAAGTTAGGCTCTTGATCGGCGCGGTGGATCGTGTCGGCAGCCAGGGCCAACTGGCGCTTTCGGCGTTGCGGGCAAGGCTCGCAGACGCTGGCAAGCCGCGCCAGGCTCTCGCTCCCAACGCGGTCGATGCAGGAATTTTTGCCGAGACGGCTGGCAACAGCCGGTGGACAGGAATTGCTGCGCTTCCCGCGGATCGTGGCCGATGAGGTGTAAGTAACGTAACAGTGTCGAATTTGCGTAGTCGGCAGGTTCGAAGATGGTGGTTCCCGCAGGTAGACAGGGAACTGGCAGCAAACTTTATCCTAATCCACCGTAAAGCAAGTCGTTGTGTAATCGAAAGCGCCTGTGCCAATCAAGAAACCCGAATCCAAAGCGGCTGCAAAGCCCACTAAAGTTACCACGAAAGCCGAAAAGGCGCTCGACCGGCCAGAAGCGCGCGTGACCAGCGCGCCCGTGGTCAGCCAGACCACCGACGCCGCCACCCTGGCGGCCATCGATACGTCCGGTTATGTCTTGCCGTCGGTAAAAGTGCCAGGCCGCCGCGGCCGCAAGCCAAAAGAATTCCAGCCAGAAAATGATGAAGTCGCCGCCCTGAACGCCGTCGAGCGGGCCGAACTGAAGGCCGTCGACAAGGCCAAGGCCAAGGACCGCAAGGCGAAAGAGCGCGCGCTGCTGAAGGACGCCTTCTCGTCCGACACGGAAGCGAGCGAGGAAGAACTCGAGCGCCGGCGCCAGAAACTCAAGACCCTGATCAAGTTCGGCAAGGAACGCGGTTTCCTCACGTATGCGGAAATCAACGATCACTTGCCCGAAAACATCGTCGATCCAGAAGCCATCGAAGGCATCATCGGTACCTTCAATGACATGGGCATCGCCGTCTACGAGCACGCGCCCGATGCGGAAACGTTGTTGCTGTCTGATAACGTTGCCGTCGTCACCAGCGACGACGAGGCGGAAGCGGCGGCCGAGGCCGCATTGTCGACCGTTGATTCCGATTTCGGCCGCACCACCGACCCCGTGCGCATGTACATGCGCGAAATGGGCTCGGTCGAGCTGTTGACGCGCGAAGGCGAGATCGAGATTGCCAAGCGCATCGAAGATGGCTTGAAAGACATGATCCAGGCCATTTCCGCCTGTCCCGTGACGATCGCCGAAATCATCGCCGCCGCCGACCGCATCGCCAACGAAGAGATCAAGATCGACGAAATCGTCGACGGCCTCGTCGATGAAAACGAACCGGTCGCCGCCGCTCCTGTCGTGTCCGCTCCCGTCGAAGAAGACGAGGAAGAAGGCGAAGCGGAAGAACAGGAAGAGGAAGAAGAGGAAGAAGCGAGCGCTTCGGGCGCCGCCGGCTTCTCCGCCGAACAGCTGGAAACCCTGAAACGCACGGCGCTGGAAAAATTCGCCGTCATTTCGCAGCAATTCGACAAGATGCGCCGCGCCTTCGAGAAGGAAGGCTACAACTCGAAGCCGTACGCCAAGGCGCAGGAAGCCATTTCGCAAGAGTTGCTGGGTATCCGCTTCACGGCCAAGGTCGTGGAAAAGCTGTGCGACACCCTGCGCGGCCAGGTCGACGAAGTGCGCCATATCGAGAAGCAGATTCTCGACGTGGCCGTGAACCGCTGCGGCATGCCGCGCGCCCACTTCATCAAGGTCTTCCCGGGCAATGAAACCAACCTGGACTGGGTCGATGGCGAAGTCAACGCAGGACACGCGTACAGCGCCATCCTGGGCCGCAACATTCCGACCGTCAAGGAACTGCAGCAGCGCCTGATCGACCTGCAGGCGCGCGTCGTGCTGCCGCTGCCGGACTTGCGCAACATCAACCGCCAGATGGCGGCCGGTGAAATGAAGGCGCGCAAGGCCAAGCGCGAAATGACGGAGGCCAACTTGCGCCTGGTTATTTCGATCGCCAAGAAATACACGAACCGCGGCCTGCAATTCCTCGATTTGATCCAGGAAGGCAACATCGGCCTGATGAAGGCCGTCGACAAGTTCGAATACCGCCGCGGCTACAAGTTCTCGACGTATGCGACCTGGTGGATCCGCCAGGCGATTACCCGCTCGATCGCCGACCAGGCGCGCACGATCCGCATTCCCGTGCACATGATCGAAACGATCAACAAGATGAACCGTATCTCGCGTCAGATCCTGCAGGAAACGGGCGCGGAACCCGATCCGGCCACCTTGGCGATCAAGATGGAGATGCCCGAGGACAAGATCCGCAAGATCATGAAAATCGCCAAGGAACCGATCTCAATGGAAACGCCGATCGGCGACGACGACGATTCCCACCTGGGCGACTTCATCGAGGACAACAACACCCTGGCCCCGGCCGACGCAGCGCTGCACGCGTCCATGCGGGGCGTGGTCAAGGACGTGCTCGATTCCCTGACGCCACGCGAAGCCAAAGTGCTGCGCATGCGTTTCGGCATCGAAATGTCCACCGACCACACGCTGGAAGAAGTGGGCAAGCAATTTGACGTGACGCGCGAGCGCATCCGCCAGATCGAAGCCAAGGCGCTACGCAAGCTGCGCCACCCATCGCGCTCCGACAAGCTGAAAAGCTTCTTGGAAGGCAACTAGAAGCCAATAGGGCTTGACGTACGCCCCTGATACCCCTATCCTCGCGTGTCCGTTTCCAAAACGGCCGCGCGAGGCGGGCATCAACAGCGCCGCCAAGCCGCAGTCCCCGGGCCTCTAGCTCATGCTTGGTTAGAGCAGCGGACTCATAATCCGTTGGTGCCGTGTTCGACTCACGGGAGGCCCACCACATAATCAAAAAAAGCCAACCCTGAGGGGTTGGCTTTTTTTTAATAAATTTATCAAAGGCACTACTTACAATCATGCCTTGTCGTTATACATCCTGACGGAGCAGCAATATTGGATGGGCACGACGCTTCGGGTGGCCTGCGAAACTTGAATAGCAAATTTTGTTGTGTGATGTCGGGTTCGGTCGGTTAGGCCCATAAACACTATCCATACTGAAGAATACCTTTTCCGTCGGACCTTGTGCAAAACCGCTATAGTTGTTTTGAATTAAATTCTGGACAGTGCCTATTTCCCGTTCAACAGACAAGTAGCAGAGATCCTGGCATTGTTTTGAAATTTCGGATGCTGTCGGTCGGTCATTAGGGTTGTAACTAAGACACTTTTCTACAAGCGCTTGTAATTGCAATGCCAGGGGTGTCAATTGACGATTGGATGTCATGAAACCGGGCCAAGGCACTCGATTTTTGGTCTTCACATTCACTGCTGCGTCCAAGAAGACTCCAAATGGATATTCGCCGGTAAGTAAGCGGAACATCATCGCCCCAAGCGACCAAATATCAGTGGCTTCTGTAATCTTTTCACCTGCTTTTCTGAACATCATTTCTGGTGCCATATAGGGTATTGCACCTTTAATCGTGCCTGAATTAGATTTTGTCAGATCACCTGCTTGAGCAGCGTCGTCAAAAAATTCTTTGGTTAAGGTTGCAATGCCAAAGTCTGTAATTTTCAGATGGTGTAAGTTGACACCTCCAGAGACCATAACGTTACTTGGTTTGAGGTCGCGATGAATAACACCCACACGATGTGATGCTGCAAGTCCTTTTGCAAGATGATGCAAGACTCGTGCCGCTAAATGGGGGTCCAAAAACTGAAAATAGGCAAGTTTTTGCTCTAGATTTTCTCCTTCAATAAACTCCTCGACTAGGTAGTCGATGCCGTCAATCTGGAAATAGTCTAAGGTTTTTGCAACGTCATGATGATTGATTCGTGCAGCAATCTGGGCGCTTAATTTGAACCCCTTGGTTTGTTGCCCAGGTTGCGGGGTCTTAAGTGCGACATCAATATCCAGCAGCGTATCACGTGCGCGATATACATATTGCATACCACCATTACCAGCGTGTTTAATCACTTCGTACCGCTGAGCAATGAGTGTGCCGATCTTGATCATGATATAACCTCTGGATTGGAGACATCGAAAGTTACAAAAGTCCTGTCTGGATATACTCCGAAAGTAATTACGCAGCAAGCCGGCAATTCATCCGCGATTTTAACGGGGGAATTATTTAACAATACTGCGCCATCAATGCTTGTTACCGAAAACACCAAGCCATCGTATTTGATGCCAAGCGACCCTCTGTTTCCACTCGAAACTGTTGCAGTTCGTGAGCCACTATGGATTTCATGCGTATCCTTGCCGAGAACAAGAAATGCCCGGTGTCGATCTTTCAGGAGGTGTTTTCTAATTGATCCTTCAATGGTAGCAATTGTGGGGCGTGTTTTCGGATCTGATCGCAAACTTTCTTGAAGCAATTGCACGACATCTGGAGGCGTGTTTGGCATTAACTTGGCAAGCTTACCCGCAGGCATTGGCAGAGGGGGCCAACTGGCAAGTTCATCGGGAAGATCTTCCTGAGTAAGCATCAGCGCAGTAACGGCAAAAGCATAAACGTCAATAGCCTGATCAAAACTGATATTTGATGATTTCCAAAGTTCGGGAGCCATGAATCCTGGTGTACCAATCGGGCTACGAGTATGAGCATCCTCGCCCACCGACCGTGCCAGACCGAAGTCTAGGATTTTCACAACTCCATCATTATCTACCCTGATGTTGTTTGGTTTAATGTCGCGATGGATAATATTTTCTTGATGAATGGCAAGAAGTCCGCAGGCGATTTGCCATATCACGTTTAAATGCGTTGGGTCGCCTTTAAAAGTTCCGGCGGCAAGATCCTTGCCATCTATGAATTCTAGTACCAGTGCTCTCTGCGTAGTACCCGCGTTATCAATCTCCAATAAGTCAAATAATTGCACTACATGTTTTGAACGTAGCCTTAATAACGCTTTTCGTTCATCAATTAGCCGTCTATCGTCTTGGCCGGGCTTTAGCGTCTTGACAACAACATTTCGATTCAAATGCGAGTCAAGATATATGGAAATATCGCCCATGCCGCCGCCGGTGGCACTTCCAGTGTTTTGATAGCGTTCAGTTGGATTCATTGTGGCTCTTTGCTGTCGACTCTTCGGCTATTGAGGAAGTATCTAGCTGGATTGAAAACTGATTATCATCATTGCTTATCTTGGGTTTGTCTTTTTTGTTTGAGGCAGATTTCCTGCTCTTCTTTTTTCCAGCCACTACGGGTTGGGGGGGCTCAGCGGGAAGTTGAGTGTCAGGGGCAGGTGACGATGCTTGCGAAGGTATTTGCTCAACCATTTCCGATCGTATCCATGCAACCTCAAGCATGTTGAAAGAGTCAGTAAGATTGATTCCTGACTCCTCATATCGCAGATCATTTTTCAGATCTTTTATATCGATTAAGGCTAGACTGGCATTGTCAGGCGACCCTCTCCAGCGTGCATAGGTTAACAGTTGCTTGGATATGTCGGCTAGTTGTCCTGTGTTGAATAAAATATCATTGAACACGTGATTACTAATGAAATGCACACCGTCCGAAGTGATGGCTAATTTCTGGATTGCTTTAGGTACAATACCAACATGAGGCCTGAGCCCTGGCCCCATCCCACAGAACTGTAACAGCTCGGTGCCTGTCCCACCTACGGCCTCTTGAAGGTTGTCATCAACGGTCAATCTGGTTATGTCGTTCGAGCCTTCATCAGCGTGCCACCCGTAAATTCTGCTATCGCCAATATTGAGCGTTATTGCCGAAGAATCTGGGGAAATGTACACGGCTGAAAGAGTTGCCCCACCATAACCTTTTGCCAAGTTGAAGACCGCTTGGTTGGCCTCTAAGGAGGCAAGGCGTAACATCTCGCTTGGGTTGGTATTGCGTAGTTTCACGATGGAGTTAAAAAAGGCAGCTAAGCCTATAGTGGCGCACTCACCACCGTCGCTCATGCCACCCATTCCATCTGTTAGTGCTACCACCGAAAACGGGGATGTGTTAGGTGATGAGCTCACGCGCATCATTGCGACTCGATCTTGGTTTTCTGAGCGGGATGTACCCGTATCAGTGGCGAGTACAACAGCACCCTCCTGATAAGTACTTGTAGTTTTGCCTTTGGCGTTAAGACGCAGCCAGCGAGCAATTCGATAATTGAGCATATTGAACTGTAATGTGTCTATTCTGAGCGTTATCCCCAGCAACATGCTGGGCTTTCGGTGAGTTGTGTGGAGTTGACTGCCACAGAAACTATACTCATCTAACTTAAGCCGATAGGTATTTTCTCTATCCAATACTGCCACAATGCAATTAACGATGTCGAGCTTACTTAGTATCTTAGCCTACCAGAATTTAGCAAAAATGAGTGAAGTCTGGGCGGGCCACTGCCGGGGCTTTTTTCGTGCTGTCGTACAATCGCGGCATTGATATTTCTCAAGGGTGAAACGAGATGACGGCGGAAGTGAAGATTGACGATATCGTGGTGGGCGATGGCAAGGCGGCGGCGCGTGGCGCGCTGGTCACGGCGCATTACCGGGGCTGGCTGGAAGATGGCACGGAATTCGACTCGTCGCACAAGCGGGGCGAGTCTTTTCGCTGTGTGTTGAGCAATAACAAGGTCATTCAGGGCTGGATTCTGGGTTTGCACGGCATGCAGGTCGGTGGCACGCGCAAGTTGTGGGTGCCGGCGCATCTGGCGTATGGCGAGCGGCAGGTGGGTTTGATTCCGCCGCATTCCAATTTGATCTTCGAGATTGAGTTGCTGGAAGTGCTGACGCGCGATTGATCGCTTGACGCGCAATCAGGCGGGCAGGGCGCTTGCCTTCGCTCCGGCTTGTTGCGTGAGTAGTTGCTCGACATCGGCATGTAGCGCCTGCTGGGTGGGGAAGTTGGCATAGCGCAAGGTCACGTAACCGGCCAGCCTGAGCATGGCGTCGCGTTCCTTGTCCTGGCGTTCGCGGCCGGCGTGGCTGCGGTCGTCGAGTTCGATCACTGCGATGACGTTCAGTTGCTGGCTGCACAGGACAAAATCGGCCACCTTGCGGTCGAAACGGTTTCTGTTTGCCCGTCCCTGCGCCGTCACCAGTGCGGAAAACGCCACTTGCGCCAGCACCGTGCATTCCGGCAAGGCCGTTTGCAGCAGGTGGTACATCTGCTGTTCGCGTGTTGTCATGACGGGTTTTCTTTGCAGACGCAGCGGCCTGCGAGATTTCGCAGCCTGGCGCGTGGCCAGCATGGCAAGGAACAGGATCACTGCCGCGATGGCGATCAGGACGGTGTAGGAAGGCATGGGCTGGTACCAGAATGGACGAGCCCTGATGGTACGCGAACAGCGGCGTGTTTTCGTGCCGCCGCCAGCGTATTTCAGGTGGTGCGCTTGTGGAAGATCAAGCCTGCTTCAGCTTGACCTGCAACATGCCCAGCAGCGGCGCGATCTCGTGCAGGCTGGCGACTTCACAGGTGGGGATGGCGGCCGAGGTGTTGGCCATGTTGTCGGGGTTGAACCAGCAGCTGGCTATGCCGTAGCGGTTGGCGCCCAGGATGTCGGCGTCTAGCCGGTCGCCGATGATGATGGTCGTTTCCTTGTTGAATGCGCGCGCCATGTTGGCCGCGTATTCGAAGAAGCGCACGTCTGGCTTGGCGTGGCCGCACGCTTCGGATGTGGCGACGAAGGAGATGTAGTCGCTCAGGCCGGAGGCGGCGATGCGGCGGTTCTGGATGGATTCGACGCCGTTGGTGATGATGCCCACTTCGCCGATGCGCGACAGTGTTTCGCACACTTGTTTGGCGCCATCGATGAGCACGACCGTGTCCGGCAGCGATTCCAGATACAAACGGCTGGCCAGTTCCGGGTCGATGGCGATGCCGTTCAGCGCAAACGTCTTGCGGAAGCGTTCCACCTTCAGGAAATCCTTGCTCACCTCACCTGTTTCGAAACGTTTCCACAGGTCGACGTTGATCGCCTGGTACTGGGTAAACAGCGCGTCGATGCCGTCGCGCAAGCCCAGTTCGTGCATGGTGTGCAGAAACGAGCGTTTTTCGGACGCGCGGAAGTCGAGCAGGGTATCGTCGAGGTCAAACAGGAATAGCTGGTAGGTCATGGTATGTATTGAAAGCGTGGAACTTGTCTTGCATCGTAGCACGTAGCGCTGAGTTCGGTTGGCCGTGCCCTGCGCGGGCGATCCGCTACAATCGCTGCCGGACCCGTCACTTTCACTTCATTCCTTTCATGACCCAGCTCTCCGTCAACGTCAATAAAATCGCCCTGCTGCGCAATTCGCGCGGCCGCAATTTCCCGGACCTGCTCGCGTTTTCCGCGCGCTTTCTCGACCTGGGCGCCGCCGGCATTACCTTGCACCCGCGCCCGGACCAGCGCCATGCGCGCTACGATGATGTTGCCGCTTTGCAGCGCCTGTGCGCGGAACGGGGACGCGAGCTGAATGTGGAGGGCTATCCTGCGGCGGAATTCCTGCAGGTCGTGAAAGACGCGCGCCCGGCGCAATGCACCCTGGTGCCCGATATGCCGGGCCAGCTGACGTCCGATCACGGCTGGGACATCGAACGGCATGCGGCGCTGTTGCGCCCCGTTATTGGGGAATTGAACGACCTGGGCATCCGCGTCAGCCTGTTCGTCGATGCCGACTATCCGGCGCTGGAATGGGCGCGCGAGGTGGGCGCGGCGCGGGTCGAGCTGTACACGGAACGGTTTGCCGAGAGTTATGGCGGCGGGCAGGCCGAGGCCGTGTTTGACACGTATCTGCAGGCGGCGCGGCGGGCACAGGCGCTGGACCTGGGCGTGAATGCGGGGCACGACCTCGATTTGCATAACCTGGCGCGCTTCCTGGACATTCCCGGCATCCTGGAGGTGTCGATCGGCCACGCGCTGGTGGTCGAGTGCATCGAGCAAGGCATGGACAAGGTGCTGGGACGCTACCTTGAGATATGTCAATCGTAGGGCTGCCGCACATCGAACGCGCTTGCCGCTTGCTGACCTTGCTTACCAGTCATTTCTGAATGGATTTTTGCATGTTTGACGCAACTGCGGGGAGTGGCTTGAGGAGTGGTATTGAGCGCACTATTTGCACTGAAAACTGACTATTTTCGTTTGCTGTGTAATGGCTGCAACGCACTGTTTGACGCCTGGCAAAGCCATGCGCAGGTAGCGTTCGGTACCGGCATACAGGCAGTCCACCTGAAACAGATACTCGGGTGCATCAAAATTGATGTCCCAGCGTTGATGCAAGGTGCCGTTGCGTGTCCATTCCTTGTCCGGGGCCAGGATAGGCAACGCTTCGCCAGCTGCTGGCGGCTGATCCGCCGGATAGGACAGCACGCGTACGCTGTCGAGCCTGGCGGCTGGCAGGTTCCAGCTTGAGGGAGGCGCTTGCGGGCAAGACACGGATGCAATGGGGGCCGCGGCAGCTGGCCGCATCGCTGCGGCAGCGATGGCCAATACCAACAGTGCGAGCGGCTTCATTCCACTACCGAATAGAGTTCGGGACGATTCGATGCCCCCGCCGCCGAACGGCCGAAGTAGATCACGCGGGCGCTGGGCTTGTGGTTACGCCACTGGTCGAAAATTTCTATGCCGCCAGGCACCTGGCGGATGAACAGCGCCGCATGATTGCCCTGCCGCAGACTCTGATAGCGGCCGTTGACGAAGTTGGCAATCACTGTACCTTTCGCGATACCGCCTTGTTCCAGCAGATCCGGCACCTTGTCTCCTTCGCGCCAAAGCGATGAGGCACGGGCGCCGGTGAGGTGCCTGACCAGGGTAACGCACTCGCCATTTCCCACGAACTCTTTTTGCTTCGCATAATCGGCACGCGCAATGTAGGGCATAGCGTTGCTCTCTGTGGCTGACGATAGGGAGAGCGTATGCAAGGCGCGGGCAAGCAGCTTGATGTGTGCCAGAGCAATACAGAACATTGACATGTGTCATGGGCCCGTCTGGTGCACGGACAACCTTACATATCCACCCACCAGTTGAGCAAGGTTTCATCATCGTCGTCATCGAGGTTGACGTAGATATTGGCGAAGTACCATTCCACGCCCGTTGCCTCGCGGAAGGCGTCGAAGGGACCGTTGACGTTGTAGATGCCGTGGTGTCCCGGCACGCTGAAGGTGAGGTTGCCCTTGTGTTGGCCGTCCAGGGTGCCGCCCAGCTGGCTTTGCACGTCGCGTTCGAGCTGGTCCACTGCTGCTTGCGGCACATCGTCGGCGTAGATCTGGATGCAGAAGTTGCCGCCGCGCTTTAAGACTTCGGCGGGGGCGAGCGGGTCGGCGATGCTGACAATGTCGCCGCGCGCCAGGTTCAGGGTCAGGCCGGGCGAGGCCAGCAGTTCGTAGACGTGTTCGTCGATTTGGCGCGCGGGCAGGGTTTCATACACGGGACCGCTGGTGTTTTCGCCTGCCAGTACGCGGATATGTGGCAAGCCTTCGCAATTGATGTCTTCCATTTATTCTTTCATAGTGCCGGCGCAATGCGCCGCAGGGCGCCAGGTAGGGGTATATGGCAATATTGTACCGGCTAGGTGTTTGCTGGCGGGGTATGCAACAGTGCAGACGGGGAGACGCAATCGGGAATGCCGTGCCGGCAGGTGGTTGTTTATGTGGCCTGTGCGGTTCGAAGTGCCAGTTATGCGCCCTTGTCGCAATGCTTGGCCTGCGGCGTTTCAAGAACACGGAATATGCAAAAGGCACGCCGCAGCGTGCCTCGATATCATGCCAGGCGGGTTGGCCCCAGCTTAGAAGCGGTAGCTGGCGCTGATGCGCAGCACTGGATATGCCTTGAAATCCTTGACCTTGTCGGACAGTTTTTCGTTTTCAGCGGCAACGTCCGTTTTCAGGGCGGCACAGACCAGCGGGTCGCAGCCGGTATTGTGCAGCGAGGTTTTCGGCGAACCCTGGAACAATACGCCGATGTCGCTGGAAATGCTCCAGCCGGCCTCTTTCACCGGGTTGCCCCAGCCGATGCCGATGTAGGGGGCGACCTTGCGGAAATCGATGGTGCCGTCCAGCTGGCCAGCGCTGGCCGCCGTATAGGTGTTGCCGTTCAATGTGTAGCTGCCGCTTTTGTTCGGCTTGCCTTTGGCATCGATTTTATTGCCGTTGTACACGACGCCGGCGCTGACGCGGAAGGCGCCGTCCATGGGGAAGTAGTCGAGCAAGGCGTCGAAGGTGCGCAGTTTGAGTTTCAGCTTGTAGTCGACGTCTTCGGTGCTGGAGTCGTAGGAGTAATTCAGGAAGCCGACGCCAAAACGGGCATTCAGATTCGATTGCAGCGGCACGCTCAGGTGGGCGCCGACGCCAGTCGTACCCAGGTCGGCGGCGATGGCGATTTCTGCCTGGGCTTGGCTTGCGCAGAACATGCCTGCCAGTAGGGCGGCGATCAGGTATTGCTGTTTCATGCTTACTGACTCCAGTCGTTGGTCTAATTATGTACGCGATAAATTACCCAATTGAAACTAAAATTTCTATTGGGTAATTTCAACGAGAATAATAGAGGCTGGATTGTTGCCAAGCAAGACGAAGTGGCAAATGGTGGTACAAGGTGTTGCTTTCCTGCCGCATCAGCTTGCGACGTGGCTTAATTGTGTGCGCTGATGCCGCTGCGGAATTGTTCGAAACCGGCGCGTGCGGCTTTATAGCAATTGCCGGCGGCCGCTTCCAGGCCTTCGCGGTCGAGCACTTCGACCGTGCCGCGACGGTACTGGATCAGGCCTTCGTCCTGCAGCTTGCGCGCCGTGACGGTGACGCTTTCGCGGCGCACGCCCAGCATGTTGGCCATGGTGTCTTGCGTGACCTTCAGTTCGTTCGACAGGGAACGGTCGAGGCGGTCCAGCAGCCAGCGGCACAGTTTTTGTTCGATGCTGCAATGACGGCCGCCCACCACGTTCTGCGCCATTTGCGCAAACATGGCGCTGGTGTAGCGCATCAGCAATTGCGCCAGCGCGCCGCCTTCATTGAACACTTCGCGCAGGAAGGCGGTTTTCAGGCGGTAGCCGTAGCCTGCCGTCTGCACGATGGCGGTGCAGGTGGCGCGCTCGGCTTCGTACAACACCACGCCAGCCACGCCTTCGCGGCCGATGACGGCGATCTCGGTGGTGGCGCCGTCTTCCATCACATACAGCAGGGAAACGATGGCGTTGGTGGGGAAGTACGTGTATTCAATCTTGCCGCCGCAATCGAACAGGTGCTTGCCGGCAGGCAAAGCGACCAATTCCAGCTGGCAAAACAGGCGCTCCAGATCGGCGCGCGACAAGGCGCGCAGCAATTCGTTCTGTTGGGCGCCCGTGATGCTGATCATGGGTGTGGCCGGAGCGGCTTGCCAGTTGTGCTGGGCGGCTGCGTGGCTATTCGTTGCTGGTGTCAGGTTGCTATAAGCTTTGTACATGGTAGGGCCTCGTCTTCTGATTTTGTTGGATGGCGCTGCTTTTCTGGCTTGCTAGCGTTGTGCTGAATCTTGTATCCACTATAGAACCAGGGGGCAATGACGGGCATCGGATGAGCCGACGTGCTTATGTAGGCTAGGAACATTGCCCCGTGTCATCCAACTCCTACGCCCGCTCTTCATTTTCCCGTTTGGAAACAACCGTGTTTGGACAAAAATGCGGCGCGCTGCCCGCTACACCTGAACTTTGGCCGCATGCCGCGATCAAACCACTCTGCGCTGCAGTGCGTCGGTGATAAAATGTTGCCTTGTGGAAATTTAACCGGCGTTTCGGTATGAGCCGCCGCATTACCTGCGCCGTGTTGGTGCGCGCCTGTCTTGTCCCGTTTACCTGTTAATGAAGGAACGCAACGCATGAAATGGTTTTTTGATCTGAAAATTGCCACCAAGCTGATCTTGTCGTTTGGCGCCGTGCTGCTGCTGACGGCCGCGCTGGGCGTGTCGGCGATCTTTTCCATGGCGCGCATCAATACCGCGTCGACGGACCTGTCCGACAACTGGATGCCCAGCGTGCTGGCGGCCATGTCCATGCGCAGCGATGTCAGCGATTTCCGCCGCTGGGAACTGGCGCACATGCTGGCCGCGCAGGATGCCGACATGGCGCAGAACGAAACGCGCATGACGGAAACCCAGGCCAGGCTGAAGGCCGATGCCGACAAGTACCGCAGCCTGATTTCCGAACCGGGCGAGAAGGAAGTGTTTGAGCGCTTCCTGGCGCTCAACGATGAATTCATGCGCCTGCATGCAACCATGCTGAGCCTGTCGCGCGAGATGAAAAAGGAAGAGGCGCGCGCGCTGGCCGTGGGACCGTCGGCCCAGGTCATGACGGACATGATGGCGGCGCTCGATAAACTGGTGGCGATTAACACGGACGGCGGCGTGCGCTCGAGCGCCAGCGCCGACGCAACCTATGCGGCCTCGCGCGCCAGCCTGATCGCCTTGGTGGCGGGCATCGTCATCATCGGCATGCTGCTGGCGCTGTGGGTGGCGCGCAGCGTGGCGCGTCCGCTGATCGAGGCCGTCGGCGTGGCGCGCCGGGTGGCGGCTGGCGACTTGACGGCGCATATCGTTGTGCGATCGCAAGACGAAACGGGGCAATTGATGCAAGCCCTGAAAGACATGAATGCCAGCCTGCAAAACCTGGTGGGCCAGGTACGCGGCGGCACCGATACCATCGCCACGGCGTCGAGCCAGATCGCGGCCGGCAACCAGGATTTGTCGTCGCGCACGGAAGAGCAGGCCAGTTCGCTGGAAGAAACGGCTTCGTCGATGGAAGAGCTGACCTCGACCGTGAAGCAGAACGCGGACAATGCGCGCCAGGCCAACACCATGGCGCAGACCTCGTCGAGCATCGCCATCGAGGGCGGCAAGGTGGTCAGCGAGGTGGTGGGGACGATGGCGTCGATCAATGCCTCGTCGCGCAAGATCGTCGACATCATCGCCGTTATCGACGGGATTGCTTTCCAGACCAATATCCTGGCCCTGAATGCGGCCGTCGAGGCGGCGCGCGCAGGCGAGCAGGGGCGCGGCTTTGCCGTCGTCGCCACGGAAGTGCGCAACCTGGCGCAACGCTCGGCCGCGGCGGCCAAGGATATCAAGGTGCTGATCGGCGATTCGGTCGAGAAAGTCGAGGCGGGCTCGAAACTGGTGGATCAGGCGGGCCGCACGATGGATGACATCGTTGCCAGCATCACCCGCGTGACGGACATCATGAGCGAGATCACGGCCGCCAGCAGCGAGCAGAGCGCCGGTATCGAGCAGGTTAACCAGGCCATCACCCAGATGGACCAGGTGACGCAGCAAAATGCGGCCCTGGTGGAAGAGGCTGCCGCGGCGGCCGAGTCGATGCAGGAGCAGGCCGCCAGCCTGAGCGAGGTGGTCAGCATCTTCAAGCTCGATGCGGCCAGCGCCGCCGCAAACCGGCCGCGTGCGCCTGTCAAGGCTGTCAAGGCGTCGGCAGCCGTGACGCCGGCACCGGCGCCGCGTCAACTGGCCAGCACGGCGCGCCGCGCGGCGCCGGTGGATGAGTGGGAAAGCTTTTAATTGAATTAAGTTAAGCGCGCTTGCGCGGCTTCCTGACGCTCTGGGTGGCGGGCGCGGCAGCGGCTTGCTGGCGCTGTTGCCACGCCCTCAGGGCATCTTCGTAGGCGGCCAGGTCTTCCTGGTACATTTCCAGTACGCAAAAAGTGCAGCCGCTGTGGCAGCACTCGTCATTGCCCGGTTTGCTGGGCGGCTGCGGTTGCGGATCGTGGGATAAAGGCGGGGTGGGCATGGTAAGGGCAGGGACGGCGGAGCTGGCATCGGAGCCGGCATGATACGGCATCCCGGAGGTCTATTGCTGGAACGCTTTTTGCTCAAAAATCACGGTTTCCGTGTACAGTTGCGGTGAATTAGGGTATCGTTTACAGCACTGATATTGTATCTTCTGCGCGCGATGTTCCGCCGGCGCGATCTCCGCCGCCATCGCAGCACATCTCTTCGACGCTCCCGCATACGCCATACAGCATGTCCCGGAGCACGGAGGTGCCGCAAGAACAATGATCCATGGCTTGCAAGACGGAGCTGCCTGTGCCCCGAAATGTTGTTTATTGAGAAAGCATGGCTTCCGCAGTGCGGAGGCACACCAGAAAATTTATGTCTGAAACCGAATCGACTCCTACGCCCAGCCCGGCGATTGCCCCTGAAGCGGCGCCCGTCGCCGCTGCGCCTGCGCCTGCACCTGCACCTGCACCTGCACCTGCACCTGCACCTGCCGCATCCGCTGCTCCCAGCCTGACTTTTGCCGACTTTGGCCTTGCGCCTGAAATCCAGCGCGCCTTGACCGACCAGGGTTACACCCATCCGACACCGATCCAGGAACAAGCGATCCCCGTGGTGCTGCAAGGCCGCGATGTGATGGGCGCCGCGCAAACGGGCACCGGCAAGACGGCCGGTTTTTCCTTGCCGATCATCCAGTTGCTGATGGCGCACGCCAGCAGCAGCATGTCGCCGGCGCGCCACCCGGTGCGCGCGCTGATCCTCACGCCGACGCGTGAGCTGGCGGTGCAGGTGGCCGAAAACGTCAAGGCCTACGCCAAGCACACGCCGCTGCGCTCGACCGTCGTCTTCGGCGGCATGGATATGAAGCCGCAAACCGTCATCCTGCGCGGCGGCGTGGAAATCGTCATCGCCACGCCGGGCCGCTTGCTCGACCATATCGAGCAAAAGAACATCAGCCTGAGCCAGGTGCAGATGCTGGTCATGGATGAGGCCGACCGCATGCTGGACATGGGTTTCCTGCCGGACTTGCAGCGCATCATCAACTTGTTGCCGAAACAGCGCCAGAACCTGATGTTCTCGGCCACGTTCTCGCCAGAAATCAAGAAACTGGCCGCCACCTTCCTCAACGATCCGCTGACGATCGAAGTGGCGCGCAGCAACCAGACGGCCGACAAGGTCACGCAAGTGGTCTACAAGGTGACGGAAGACCAGAAGCATGCCCTGGTCGCCCATCTGCTGCGCCAGCGCGACCTGAAGCAGGTCATCGTATTCTCGAACACCAAGATCGGCGCCTCGCGCCTGGCCCGCGTGCTGGAACAGGAAGGCATGAGCGCCACGGCGATTCACGGCGACAAGAGCCAGCAGGAACGCATGGCGGCGCTGGAGGCGTTCAAGAAGGGCGAAATCGACGTGCTGGTGGCGACCGACGTGGCGGCGCGCGGCCTGGATATTTCCGACCTGCCTTGCGTCATCAACTTCGACTTGCCGTACAACGCGGAAGATTATGTGCACCGCATCGGCCGCACGGGCCGCGCCGGCGCCTCGGGCGACGCCATTTCGATCTACTCGGATAAGGACGAGCGCTTGCTGGCCGATATCGAGAAACTCATCAAGCAAAGCATCAAGCGCGGCGAATTGACGGGCTTCAACCCGGCGCCCGCCCGCAGCGGCGACAGCGAGCGCCGTCCGCCACGCCGCAGCGAAGGTGGCGAGGCACGCCCGGCGCGTCCGTCCGAGAGCCGCTACGCGGGCGACGCCGAGACGCGTTCGGCGAGCCGTCCGGCCGACCGCGCCAGCCGTCCCTTCTCTGCAGGGCCGCGTCGCGACAAGGTTGATCCGTGGTTCCTCAGGCCGTATGAGCCAGCTAAGGCCGCCGCACCTGTGGCTAGCAACAATCTCCCTGCGCCGAAACCGAAGCCGAAACTGGCAGCTCTCTTGGGTGGTCTAGCCAAGGGTTGATCATTGTCGGGGAAATGCAACACTGCCGTGCCGTTTCCCCAGACAGCCTGCATGTCTGTTCCGCTTTTATCCCATATGAATTCGCCTGCTTTGGTAGGAGCATTTCAATAGTGCGCAGATTGCCAGCTAGGAATGTGAATGCTACAATTAGGATGTCGTTCTCAAATTGATAAAATAACTAGCTGCTCAGCTTGTTTTATTTCCCCTTTTTCCTGTTTGTTTTTTTAGGTAATGTGGCGAAGTTGGCTGTTTGGGTCTAACTTTTGGTTAGTTTTCTCAAGGTGATACATTTTCGTTACATTTTGTATCAAATGTAACGCGATTGGTGAATAAAAGCTCTGTGCCCATATGCGGACAGTTGTAATAATACTGATCTTGCCAATATTCGGGTATTTATCATATGCAGTCTAGCCGCGTTAAACCTAAGGTCGCGATTCTTTTGTGCACCTATCACGGTCAGCACTACCTTTGTGATCAGCTCGATTCGTTTGCAACGCAATCATATCCCAACTGGGAGGTGTGGGCTTCTGACGACGGGTCCAAGGATGATACCCATTCAATTCTGGAAGCTTATCAGGCCAAGTGGGGCGAAGGCCGCCTTTCTATTCATCCGGGACCAGGCCTTGGTTTCGCCGCAAATTTTCTCTCGCTAACGTGCAGGAGTGATATTGAGGCTGAGTACTATGCTTACTCCGATCAGGATGATATATGGGAAGCTGACAAGTTGGAGCGAGCTCTGGCGTGGCTATCCACCGTGCCCCAGCAAGTGCCGTCATTGTACTGTTCCCGGGCTCGTCTGGTCGATGAGGGAAACAACCATATCGGTTATTCGCCGCTGTTCACACGCGCCCCAAGTTTTCCGAATTCATTAATACAAAGCATCGGTGGTGGTAATACGATGGTATTTAACGCTGCAGCACGCAAGTTGTTGCAGGAGGCTGGCGATGATGTCGACGTCATTTCGCATGATTGTTGGGTCTATATGGTCGTTGCAGGCTGTGGCGGGAAGGTATTTTATGATGCCTATCCGTCCTTGCGTTATCGCCAGCACGGCGATAACCTAGTTGGCACGAATGCCGGCTGGGGGGCTCGCATGTCCCGCCTGAAGCGTCTTTGGAATGGGTGGTTTAGAGACTGGAATGACCGCAATGTCGCAGCGCTACAGCGCCTGCATGGCCACCTCACCAGCGAAAATCAACAGATCCTCGATGATTTTTCAGAGGCCCGGCGCACTTGGCTACTTCCGCGCCTGCTGCGCTTGAAGCAGTCAGGCATCAGTCGGCAAAATTGGACGGGCAATGTAGCCCTTTTCGTCGCAGCAATTTTTAATAAAATATAATATGAGCATATTGGTAACGGGTGGTGCGGGATTTATTGGCAGTAATTTTGTGCTTGACTGGTTTGCCCAATCACAAGAGACTGTCATCAATCTGGATAATTTGACGTATGCAGGGAATTTGGCGAATTTAAGTGGCCTGAAGGATAATCCGGGCCATGTTTTTATTCGTGGGGATATTGGTGATGTAGCGTTGATTGCATCCTTGCTGGAGAAATATCGTCCTCGTGCCATTCTGAATTTCGCCGCCGAGAGTCATGTGGATCGGTCCATCCACGGCCCCGAAGACTTTATTCAGACGAATATTGTCGGTACATTTCACCTGCTCGAAGCGACGCGCGCATATTGGTCCGCTTTAACTGAGGTGGAGAAAGCCGCTTTCCGTTTCCTGCACGTCTCTACCGACGAAGTATATGGTTCCTTGGAGAAGGATGCTCCTGCTTTTAATGAAGAACATCGTTACGAACCTAATAGCCCGTATTCGGCGAGCAAGGCCGCGAGCGACCATTTGGTGCGTGCCTATCATCATACGTATGGCCTGCCAGTGTTGACGACAAATTGTTCCAATAACTACGGGCCATACCACTTCCCAGAAAAACTGATTCCATTGATTATCCACAATGCGCTAAGTGGCAGAGCGTTGCCTATATATGGTGATGGCCAGCAGATTCGCGACTGGTTGTACGTGAAAGACCATTGTTCTGCGATTCGTCGCGTGCTGGAAGATGGTCGACTCGGTGAAACATATAATGTCGGCGGCTGGAATGAAAAGGCCAACCTGGAAGTCGTCCATACGTTATGCGACATACTGGATGAATTGCAGCCCCGATCGGATGGCCAGCTCTATAAGACGCAAATTACGTATGTCAAGGATCGTCCGGGACATGACCGCCGTTATGCCATCGATGCGAGCAAGCTGGAACGTGAGCTCGGTTGGAAGCCGGCCGAGACGTTTGAAACTGGAATTCGTAAAACGGTGCAATGGTATCTTGACCATCACGATTGGGTGGCCAGCGTTACCAGCGGTAATTATCGTAATTGGGTAGAGCAGCAGTACACATGAAGATACTTTTGCTTGGTCGAAATGGTCAAGTTGGCCATGAGCTGCGGCGGACATTATTGCCGCTCGGCGAATTGCTAGCTGTGTCGCGTTCGGACGTGGATCTGGCCGACCTTGAATGCTTAAAAGCAAAATTGCGGCAGTATCAGCCCGACCTGGTGGTGAATGCCGCCGCTTATACGGCTGTGGACAAGGCCGAGGTCGAGATTGCTTCGGCATTTAAGGTGAATGCCGAAGCTGTGGCTGTGCTGGCAGATTATGCCAGGGCTTATGGCGCCAGATTGTTGCATTATTCCACTGATTATGTCTTTGATGGCGCTAAAGGCGAGCCTTATGCTGAAACTGATGCGGTGTCTCCGCAAAATGTTTACGGCAAGAGCAAGTGTGCAGGCGAAGATGCCATTCGCGCTAGTGGCTGCGATGCCATAATCTTGCGAACCAGCTGGGTCATTTCCTCGCATGGGAAAAATTTTATCAAGACAATTTTGCGTCTTGCGCAAGAGCGGGACAGCCTGGACGTGGTAGCGGATCAAATCGGTGCTCCGACATCGGCTGAATTGATTGCCGATGTCACTGCACTTGCGGTAGCCGCCTGGCTTCAGCATCGCCTGAGTGCCGGAACTTACCATTTGACCGCCTCGGGAGCGACCTCGTGGCATGGCCTGGCCAGCTATATTCTTGAGCGGATGCTTGCACAGGGGGGGAGCACCCGTCTGCGCCCGTCCGCCGTAAGGGCAGTCTCTACGGATGACTATCCTTTGCCGGCCAAGCGTCCACTAAATTCGCGCATGAACACGGAAGCCATTTGTGGCGCCTTGGGATTGACCCTTCCTGACTGGAAAAACCATGTTGATCGGTGCGTCGATCAACTGCTTCAATTGGACTCATCGACATGAAACGTAAAGGTATTATTCTCGCTGGTGGGTCTGGTACCCGCCTACATCCTGCGACATTGGCGATTAGCAAGCAGTTACTTCCTGTTTTCGATAAGCCAATGATTTACTATCCATTGAGCACGTTGATGCTCGCCGGCATACGGGATATTTTGATTATTTCTACCCCTCAGGACACTCCCCGCTTTGAACAATTGCTGGGTAATGGCGCGCAGTGGGGCTTGAATCTCGAATATGCCGTGCAGGCTACTCCAGATGGCTTGGCGCAGGCATTCATCATCGGTGCGGATTTTATCGGAAATGATCACTCGACGTTGGTCCTTGGCGACAATATTTTCTATGGCCACGACTTTCATGATCTGCTTGGTAATGCGATGCAGCGAAAAGAGGGCGCCAGTGTATTTGCCTATCATGTGCATGATCCGGAGCGCTATGGGGTTGCGGAATTTGATGCGCAGTGCCGTGTCCTTTCGTTGGAAGAGAAACCTTTGCAGCCGAAGTCGAATTATGCGGTGACCGGTCTGTATTTCTACGACAATGATGTAGTGGAAATGGCAAAGACTCTTTCACCCTCGCATCGGGGCGAGTTGGAAATCACTGATTTGAATCGGCTTTATCTTGAGCAGGGACGGTTGAATGTCGAAATTATGGGCCGCGGCTACGCATGGCTTGACACTGGCACGCATGAGTCTCTTTTGGACGCCAGCCAATTTATTGCGACAATAGAAAATCGCCAAGGCCTGAAGGTTTCGTGCCCTGAGGAAATTGCATTTAGGCAAAAATGGATCGATGCGGCGCAGTTGGAGAAACTGGCGCAGCCATTGAAAAAAAATGGTTATGGCCAGTATTTGTTGCGGCTATTGAATGAAATGGTGTACTGATGAATGCAATTCTTCTGACTATTCCTGATGTGATTTTACTGGAGCCCAAGCTTTACAGTGACGATCGTGGCTTTTTCTTTGAAAGTTTTAATCAGCGTCAATTTGAGCTGGATATAGGGCAAGGTGTGAATTTTGTGCAGGATAATCATTCCTATTCTGCCAAGGGCGTGTTGCGTGGCCTGCATTATCAGGTAGAGCAGAGTCAGGGGAAATTGGTCCGGGTAACATCGGGCTCGATATTTGACGTTGCTGTCGATTTGCGCCGCAATTCGGCTACGTTCGGGAAATGGGTTGGTGAGATTCTGAGCGCGGAGAATAAAAAACAGCTATGGATACCACCGGGATTTGCTCATGGATTTTATGTGCTATCTGATGGTGCGGAATGCTTGTACAAGACGAGTAATTATTATGCGCCAGCACACGAGCAGTGCATTATGTGGAATGATCCAGAATTGAATATCGATTGGCAACTACATATGCAGCCAATCCTGTCGCTTAAAGATCAGGCTGGAATTTCACTGGCCAATGCCAAGGTATATGAATGAGTAACAAATTGGTGGAATACATGGGGGAGCTGGGGAAGGCGCGTGCCGTTCTTTGGCAATTGGTTCGTCAGCAGCTGATTTTACGTTACCGTCGTACTGCATTAGGTTATCTGTGGACATTGATCAGTCCATTGCTGATGATGTCCGTCACGGCCGTAGTGTTTTCAACGTTGTTCAAATTGGATTTGAAGAGCTATACGGTGTTTTTGTTTGCCGGCATGATACCGTGGAATTGTTTCAGTGCGATCGTTAGCCAGTCTGGTGGCTCACTGATAAATAATGAAGGTCTTATTAAGAAGATTTATTTGCCGAAATTAATTTTTCCGCTCAGCGTAGCTTTAGGCGTCTTGATAGATAGCATCTTGTCTTTCTTTGCGCTGTTTCTGATTATCATGGCAGTCGGGGCAGAGCTGTCCTGGGCTATTTTGTTCATACCCGTTGCCTATATATTGCTCTTCATGTTTGCGGCCGGACTGGGATTCATCATATCGATAGTTACCGTGTTTTTTCGGGACTTGCAGCACGTTATCGTGATTGTCATGCAGGCCTGGTTCTATCTGACCCCGGTGATGTACAAGTACGATGCGTTGGCTGGAAAACTGACTGAATTCATCAAATGGAATCCGCTAGTGCCATTTATTGAATTGTTCCGTGCTCCTCTATATTCGGCCAGCCTGCCATCGACGAGCACAATTTTAGTCTGCCTGGCATATACCATGACTTCGCTGGTCGCGGGATCTCTATTCTTTTTCTTCCAAGAGAAGAAAATCGTTTTTAGACTGTGAACAAAATGTCGAATATTATTGTTGATAATCTGTCGATCAAGTTTCGTGTCTATCACGACCGTTCGCCTTCACTGAAGGACTTTTTTGCCAGTCTATTTCGGAGAAATAAGAAGTCTGCCTATTCGGACTTTTGGGCTGTGAAGAACGTTTCTCTGAAAATGCATGCTGGCGAACGTATCGGTATCGTCGGGCATAACGGTGCTGGGAAGAGTACTTTGCTCAAGGCGCTGTGCCGGATTTATGAGCCATCCTCCGGATCTATCCGTGTGAATGGTCGGATTGCCCCCCTCTTGGAAATCGGTGCCGGTTTTCATCCAGAATTTACTGGCCGGGAGAATATTTACCTGAATGGTTCTATCTTGGGTTATAGCAATGCTCAGTTAAAAGAAATTGAGGATGGCGTTATTGCCTTTGCCGAACTTGAGGAGTTCATTGATACTCCTGTGAAATATTACTCCAGTGGAATGTATATGCGTCTGGCATTTTCTCTCGCTACTGCCATGCATCCGGACATCCTTGTACTCGATGAAGTCTTCGCCGGCGGTGATGCTGCCTTTGTAAACAAGGCAAAAGAGCGGATGCATAATTTGATAGATAAGGCTAATATCATGATCATGGTGTCACATGATCATGATCTGATTTTGTCATTATGCAATCGTGTGATTTGGATGGATCATGGCATACCGGTTGCCGATGGTGCACCTGGTGAAGTGGTCGAACGATATTTGACGGGGCGCATACATGGATAAACCAGGTCTAGCTTCTTCGTTTCAGCAAACAATCGAGATGGTAACCGCGTTGTATAGCGATGCAGAGCGGCATAATAAAATGCTGGAGATGATGCAGAAAACGGTGTGTCACCTTTCGCTGCAGCTAGAGGAGAGTGAACTTGCCCACCAATCATTGGTGGCACAGGCGGAGAGCCTGGCGCAGGCGATGGAAATGGAAAAGAGTATTCCAATGGCGGAATACGTGCGGCATACGTTGCAATTCTTGTCTCGACAGCGCTATATCGCGTCGCTTACCCTAACCAATGCGCACGCAGGCCTGGAAGCAGGTTCCGCATCGTCTGCGGAAGGTGCGGCCGCGCCAGATCCACTGCAGTCCTGGTTGCCTGAGGCGCCAGTGAATACCACTGCTGAGGGCGCGGTTGAGCATAGAGTGCTGGCTGAAGAGAATCGTCCCCAAGATAGCCTAGGGCGCCTGCGAGCCTCTTGGGCCGGGCAGATTTATATCCGCCACCTGAAACGTATTACTTTGGCGCGTCAACTCGCGTTGTGGATGTGGCGTAATGGTTATCCATTCTACATAAACCATATTGCTACCCATCTTGGGAAGGGGAAGTTGCGCAAGTGGCGGCCATTGGTACCGCTAAGCAGTTTCGGCAAGATAAACCACCTTACCCGCTACGAACTATTTGCACCGGCCGTGGTTGATACTCCGGTTCCGCGCGTCGTGCCTTCATGCGATCAGTCATATCTGCAGTCCCCCCACGAGCGGTACGAATTTCCCTCGCTATCTGTGACCGTGCTGAAAAATGCTACAGCATATGCTAATACCAATCTTGTATTGGTAGATGGAAAGGTGATTTGTCATGATTTATTTGACGTCGAACGCGATTACACCAGCGAAGAATTGCATGGGAGAATATTAATTGATCCTAAGTCGAAACGTTGCCGGTGGCTGGTATCTGATGCTGCGCCGGTATCTTTTGATGTCGTCGCCAGTTTCTTTGATGCTTGCGCGCCCAATTATGCACATTGGTTGACAGAAGTGTTGCCACGTGTCGCAGTTTATTGTGCCGATTCCCGTTTTAAGGATGTGCCTATTGCAGTCAATGATGGGTTGCATAAAAATATTATGGAGTCGTTACGCTTGGTTGTTGGTAATGACCGGCAGATTATCACTGTGGCAGCAGGGAAAGCCTTGTTGGTAAAAGAATTGCACCTTATGTCGGTAGCCGGTTACGTGCCATTCGACCGGCGAGATCCAAAGTTGCGAGGGCACTCGCATGGAAAATTTAGCCCGAGTGCGATCGAGTTGATTCGTAATCACTTATATGGTGTGACGAGCGATGATACGAAAGAGCAATGGCCAGAAAAAGTCTTCTTGCGACGCAACTCCGGAGTACGGAAAGTTGCCAATGCCACTGCGCTGGAAGAATTGATGGTGACGCGAGGCTATGTCATAGTAGAGCCAGAAAAATTAAGTTTCAAGCAGCAAGTTCACCTGTTCAGAAATGCAAAATCCATCGTTGGATCATCAGGGGCAGCGTTGGCGAATATTATTTTCGCAAAAAAAGATGCTAATATATCTATATTTATCAGCAAATACCCAGACACCAGTTATTGGTATTGGCAGAATATGGCTAGCGCTGCCGGCGCGCGTATAAATTATGTATTAGGTAATATAGCGAGTGATGGGAAAGAGGAAAGTATTCATTCTGATTTTCATATCGACTTAGATAAGTTAGCTTTGGAAAAGGATGAGAGCCTATGAAGCCATGCGTGCGGGGAAAGACGGTATATTTGCGTGAGGTAGCATCATCGGATTCCGAATTTATTCTTGCTCTGCGTACCGATGCGCAAAAGAGCAAATACCTTCATTCAACAGATTCTGACATTAAAAAGCAAGAAGAATTTATTGAAAAATATCAATCGTCTATGACTGATTTTTATTTTATCATATGCGATTGGGAGCATCGGCAGCTAGGGACGGTGAGAATTTATGATGTTCGTGGCGATAGTTTTTGCTGGGGCAGCTGGATTCTTTCTGCCGATGCGCCTGCGAATGCTGCGATTGAATCTGCACTGCTTCTTTACGATTTTGCTTTCTATTCCTTGCATTATGCGAAATCGCATTTTGACGTGAGAAAAGAGAACAAGCGCGTTGTCGACTTTCATCTCCGGTTTGGGGCGGTAGTTGTGAGTGAGGATGCGGAGAATTTTTATTTTGAGTATCCGATGGAAAAGTATTTAAGTATTAGAAATAAATATCGGCGCTATATCCCATAGGAGTAAAATGAATATTGATATATGTCAGCTTGTTGATTTGCCAAAAATCAATGATCGTCGAGGTAATTTGACTTTTGTCGAGTCTGGTCGTCACATTCCCTTCGATATTCGAAGGGTGTATTATTTGTACGATGTGCCGGGTGGGGCGGAGAGAGGTGGGCATGCACATAAAAAACTACATCAGTTAATTATTGCGATGTCTGGTTCATTTGACATTCATCTGGATGATGGTCATTCAAAAAAAGTGGTGCATATGAACCGCAGTTATTATGGTTTGTATGTATGTCCAATGATCTGGCGTGAAATTGATAATTTTTCTTCTGGCGCTGTCTGCATGGTTTTGGCATCAGACTATTATGAAGAAGAGGATTATTATCGAGAATATGCAGAATTTAAAAAAGATGTAAATAAGGAAGCCCCATGAGAAAAGTCCCGTTTCTTGATATCGGACGCATGCATCAGTCGATCCGTGATGACCTAGACGCCGCTTATCGCCGTGTTACCGATTCCGGCTGGTTTATCATGGGACCAGAACTGGAGGCATTTGAGGCGGAATTCGCCGCCTATTCGGGGGCCAAGCACTGTATCGGGGTAGGCAATGGCCTGGAAGCCTTGCATCTGTTGCTGCGGGCCTATGATATTGGCCCTGGCGATGAAGTCATTGTGCCTTCCAATACATTTATCGCAACATGGCTGGCGGTTAGCCAGTGCGGAGCGATACCGGTGCCTGTCGAGCCTTGCAGTGATACCTACAATCTTGATCCGGCATTGCTCGCTGCAGCGATTACCACGCGTACCCGCGCCATTATGCCGGTTCACTTGTACGGGCAACCTGCCGACATGGACCCTATTAATGAGTTGGCAAAAAAACATGGCTTGAAGGTTATTGAAGATGCTGCCCAGTCGCAAGGTGCCCGTTATAAGGGGCGTTGCGCCGGGGCATTGGCGGACGCTGCAGCGACCAGTTTCTATCCCGGGAAGAACTTGGGAGCGCTGGGCGATGGTGGCGCAGTTTTAACCAGTGACGATTCCGTTGCGGCGCGCGTGCGCCAGTTGCGGAATTATGGTTCCACAGTCAAGTACCAGCACGACGTGGCTGGCTTCAATACCCGGTTGGATGAATTGCAGGCTGCTTTCCTGCGCGTGAAGTTACCCCTGCTTGATGCGGGAAATGCCCGTCGTCGCGAAATCGCTGCGCTGTACACGGCCGGCCTGGCGCAGGCCGACGTGGTACTGCCGGTCGTTGGCGCGGATATCGAGTCTGTCTGGCATCTTTATGTGATCCGTAGCAAACAGCGCGACGCGCTCAAAGCGCATCTGGAGCGTGCCGGTGTCTCCACGGTGATTCACTATCCTACGCCACCGCACCTGCAGGCTTGTTATCCGGAATATAAGGATTTCTCTCTGCCTATCGCCGCCAGCCAAGCCGGTGAACTGTTGAGTTTGCCAATGTCTCCGCTTCTCGATCAAGGCGATATCGATCACGTGATTCAGTCCGTACTGAGTTTTCGCTGATGTTTGTTGACCCTCGCGCCTGTCGCGCGTGCTCCGTTTCATCGTTTGCGTGCTCAACTAACGTAGGCAAGCAATGAGGGTTCGGTACGATTCCGTGTATGCGTTGCGTACTGCTACCATACAATTGATCGAGCTCGGTAAATTGGATCAGGCATTGCGCCTGATTCATGATTTTGTCGAGCGTATCATCACGGAGCCCTTGTGTACCTCCGAGGTATTCGGCTCTGAAATCCTTGATGCTTTGTGCCAGCAAATCGGTCAACTTAACCTGGCTAGCTTGGCAGCATCGACGGCGCGTGCTCCGGTCTGCGAGGGGCTGTGTGTTTACATAGTAAGCAAGGTGCAGAAGTCGGGAGGGCATACGCGAGTCATCGAAGATTTCATTCGCGCCCGCCCTGATGCGCGTCATATGATCTGGTCGACTGAGTTGGATGGTCATTCGGATACGGACTATATCACGCAAAATATTTGCAAAAATAATAATGTTTCGTTTGAGCGTGGGCCGAAAGGCGATTATCTGGCGCGTCTGAACTGGTTGCAGCATGGTCTGTTATCTGTGCGCCCACATAAGGTCTATTTGTTCAACCACCATCAAGATAGTGTTGCCGTGGCAGCTATCCAGCCGGCGATGGGGCTTGACGCAGTCTTTTATCACCATGGCGATCACCATTTGTGCCTGGGGGTTTTCTTGCCTAATCTGCAGCATATTGATCCGCATCCGATGGGCTACCACCATTGCCGTTCAGTGCTGGGTATTGATAATGTATATGTGCCGCTCACGGTCGATGACAAGCATGGTATTGCGGAAGACCGCGTATTCCTGCATGCCGGGGGGCTGACCACTTGCACAGCAGCAAAATCTAACAAGGTCGAGATTCCATATTTTGTCAGTTATCTTGATATGGTGCCACGCATCATTCTAGCGGGAGGCGGACGGCACGTGCACATTGGCCGGTTGTCGTGGTGGGCTCTGGCGCGCATACGTCGCGGCTTGAAGCAATATGGTATCGCAGCGGATCGGTTTATCTACTTGCCGTGGGTGGCAAGCGTGTGGCGAACGCTGCAGGAGTATCAGGTGGACCTGTATATTGCGTCGTTTCCCTATGGCGGTGGCCTGACTCTGATCGAGGCCATGGGGGCTGGCATTCCTGTGGCATTGCATAGGCACATCAGTTCAAGAATATTGAGCTGTATTGAACTGGCATACCCGCAGGCTTTTAGCTGGCGTGATCCGGAGGCGTTGCTGAGCTATTGCCGTGGTCTGGATACGGCCACGTTGCAGCAGCAGGCGGCCATGGCGCGCCTGCACTATCAGGTGTTTCATCGGCATCAGGTCTTGCACGATGCCTTGCACGGCATCGCCATCGCACAACCTTTGGCTGCAAGTGCCTGGTCCCCATTCATCGCCGCAATGGATGAGCGAGGTTTCTGGATGGAGAGACAGCTGAGTTTGAAAAGGATGGTCGCGCGTCTGGCATATCGAATGGCCAGGAAACTACGCGCGATATTGCAGCCATAGTTACGCTAGGCCAGCCATGTTGATGCAGTAATAATTTATTAGAAAATAAAATGAATCATAAGAAAGTAAAGCTGGATGACAGAAATGGGATGTGGTTTTTTCTCTATTTTCTCGTGCTTTTATCATTAGGCTGGTTGGTCCGCGATGTGGCAAGTCAGCCGAGCCTGTGGGCGACGATGGCCGAGTTTGTGCATCCGCAGACTGGTACCTCAATGGGCGATCCCAAGAGCTTTGCTATGGGAGCCATGAATTTCTATCAATTTGGCATGATCACCGAACCAAATATGTGGTTGATCCGGTTATGGCCACCAGGCTTCATGTTTCTGGAGGGCATGATTCTGAAGTTATTTGGAGTCAATGCGCCGGTTATTTTCGTGTTGCTGATACTTGCCTCTCTGATGGGGGCCTTTATGCTTTTCATTTTGCGCAAGCATTTGATGCTGCTGGTTAGTCCTGCCATCGCTACGTTGCTGCCGCTACTGCCATTTGCTTTTCCGCTGCCACGCTTCTTTTTGCTGCAGCCGAACGGGTTGATACTTGGCGAAAGCTTTGCAATCATTTTTTTCCTAACGGCGCTGCTGCTGCTGCCACTGGCGTTGCGCCTGCGTTCGATCTGGGTGGCTATCGGTGCCGGTTTGCTGCTGGCTCTTTCGGCTTACTTCCGTTCGCAATTCGAGTTGATCGTGGTTGTGCTGAGCGCCGCCGGCGTGTGTCTGGCAATACTCTTGTGCTGTTTGTTGCTCAAAAAGGAGCAGGCTGCAGAGCATCGCTCACACATTAAATGGATGCTGGCACTCGTCGCGGTGGCCATGATCACCGCCAATCTGAGCATGCTGCCATGGCGCGTAAAAAACTATTTCGATCCCTACCTCGTGAATATGTCATGGGTGCAAACTTCCCAGCTGATTTACATCAATGCGAGCAAGACAAACAAGGAATTGCTAGACGTCGGCGGTGAATGGGTTATCAATGGCGGCGGGAATATCGCGTGCAATGTCGAGCCAAGTTATTGCGGTAATCCGGGCAAGGACGGTTTCTATCAGGCCCTCATCAAGCATCCACGCCAGTGGTTTGGCCGGAAAATTTCCTTACTGGGAGATTACTGGTTTTCCTCGCTTGCCGATTTGGGCGGCGTGATAAGAATCAGTTCTTTCATGGAGAATACAACTAACTTTTTCTATTTGCTGTGCGTACTGGCCACGCTTCCCTTGTTATGGATGGTGCGCCGGCACCGTAACTTCTTGCTCTATGGGTGGATATGCGGCGCGTTTTACTCCTGTTTTGCCGTTGTCTTGTCCCTAGTGCATCTGGAAACAAGGTATTTCTTTGTCATAAAGATTTTCGCGCTGTTTTCTACCATTGGACTCTCATGCCTAGCATGGGGAATGCGCCATCCTGGAGCCGAACTGGAAGACGGTGGCACGGCGCCGACCGGTAATGCCGCCGTGAAATCCGTACCTGCGCCGGATGCTGTTACAGCACACAGCGCCCCGTTGACGGTTGGTGCTGTGGAAGAAAGACCATTGCTCTCAGTGGTTGTCGCCGTGACGCATGACGAGTGTCCGCTCGAAAAATTCTATGCACGCCTCGTCGCTGCGTTGACGCCGCTAAGCAGCAATATTGAGATACTGCTGGTGGATGTCTCAGGCGGGCAACGTTGCTGGCCCATCATCGAACAGTTGGCAGAAGTGGATGCGCGTGTCGTGGGTTTGCAGTTGAGCCATAGTCTGCGGGCATCCTCCGTATACAAGGCTGGTTTCGATTATAGCCGTGGCAACTGGGTCGTACTGATGAGTGGAGACTTGAACGACCGGCCGGAAGACATTCCTCGTCTGTATGCCAAGGCGTGCGAGGGGTATGACATCGTCATAGGCAGGGTTAAGGTACAGCAGGATTCGCTGTTTCTGCGTTGCAAAGCATGGATTGCGCAACAGCTGTTCGGCCATCTGGCGGAAACCGTGCATGCAAACGGCTTTAGCATCATTGCGCGTCAGTCCCTGCACAGATCGGGGCGGCTGATGTGGCAACTGCCCGCTTTGGACAAACAATTGGAAAAAAGGGGAGTTGCGGCTGCCAGCATTGATCTCGGCAAGGCGGGGACGCTGAAACTGACAGCGGGCGATATGGCACAGTCTGCGGGAACGTCAGGTACTGCCATCCCTAAGCCCATGCTGCTCGCTGCTGCTGGTGGCATGTTGACGGCGATTATTGCATTCCTCTGCGGCATCGTGCTGTTATGGCAGATGTTGTTCGATGGTGTGTCGTTTTCGGGGGCGGCCACCCTGATCACTTCCCTGTATTTCCTCGGTGGCCTGGTTATTTCCCTGCTGGGCTTTATCGGAGCTAGCCTGTATGCGCTGAACGACGAGATGAAGCACGTGCCGAAATATAGTGTGTGGCGTAGCACGGAAAATGTGAAGAGCATTTCCATTCAATCTGCTGCGTAGAAATCTGCTTACTGCGCTGTACTGCGCTGCCCTGGTGGCGCAGTTAGAAGACTGAGCGATTACGATGTTGGCTATCTGGAATCGAATGCATATGCATGTAGAATGTCGCCAAATTTCTTGGCATGGTTAGTTATATTTTATTATTTGAAGAATAGTAGGAGTCATTATGAAAGCTGTGATTCTCGCCGGAGGCCTCGGTACCCGGATCAGTGAAGAAACCTCGGTGCGTCCTAAGCCTATGGTAGAAATCGGCGGCAAGCCGATTCTTTGGCACATCATGCAAACCTATTCCGCCCATGGCGTGAATGAATTCGTGATCTGCTGCGGCTACAAGGGTTACGTGATCAAGGAATATTTTGCGAATTACTTTCTGCATATGTCGGATGTGACGTTTGACATGGAACATAACAAGATGGAAGTGCATCAGCGTTATGCGGAACCGTGGAAGGTGACTCTGGTCGACACGGGCGAAGAAACCATGACTGGCGGCCGCCTGAAGCGCGTGGCGGACTATGTGAAGAACGAGGAAGCTTTCTGCCTGACGTACGGCGATGGCGTCAGCGATGTCAATATTAGTGAACTGATCGCTTTCCATAAAGCGCAAAAGGTCAAGGCGACGCTGACGGCCACCGTGCCGCCAGGGCGCTTCGGTGCGCTGGATATCTGCGGCAGCAAGGTCAACAGCTTCATGGAAAAGCCGAAGGGCGATGGCGCGATGATCAATGGCGGTTTCTTCGTGCTGTCACCGTCAGTACTCGACTATATCGAGGGAGACAAGACCCTTTGGGAACGCGAACCGCTTGAGCGCCTGGCCGACGAAGGCAATCTGGCCGCATACCAGCATCATGGTTTCTGGCAGCCGATGGATACCTTGCGCGACAAGATGTATCTGGAAGAATTGTGGCAGTCTGGCGAGGCGCCCTGGAAGGTGAAAAAATGAATGCGGATTTCTGGCGCGGTAAGCGCGTGCTGCTGACGGGCCATACCGGCTTCAAAGGCAGCTGGATGTCGCTCTGGCTGCAATCGATGGGGGCCAACGTGGTGGGCTATGCGCTGGCGCCGCCTACCCAGCCGAGCCTGTTCGAAGAGGCGCGTGTCGCCGAAGGCATGATCAGCGTGATCGGCGATATCCGCGACCTGACTGCCTTGCAGGCAGTATTTGCCGAGCATCGTCCGGAAATCGTGTTCCACATGGCGGCGCAGCCGCTGGTGCGCTATTCCTATGCCGAGCCGGTCGAAACCTATGCCACCAACGTCATGGGAACGGTCAATTTGCTGGAAGCCGTGCGCATGTCGCCAGGCATCAAGGCGGTGGTGAACATCACCACCGACAAGTGTTATGAAAACCGCGAATGGGTCTGGGCTTACCGCGAAAACGAGCCGATGGGCGGCTATGATCCCTACAGCAGCAGCAAGGGATGTGCCGAGCTGGTGACGTCCGCCTACCGCTCCTCGTATTTCAATGCGCTGCAATACGACAAGCATGGCGTTGCGCTGGCGACCGTGCGCGCCGGTAATGTCATCGGTGGCGGTGACTGGGCGCTGGACCGTTTGATTCCCGATATTCTGTCCGCTTTCGAGCAAGGCCGCACTGTCAATATTCGCAATCCGAATTCCGTGCGCCCATGGCAGCACGTGCTGGAACCGTTGCGCGGCTACCTGACGCTGGCCGAACGCCTGTACCAGGATGGTGCCGCATTCGCCGAGGGATGGAACTTCGGTCCGAACGAGGATGATGCCAAGCCGGTCGGCTGGATCGTCGAGAAGATGAGCGCTTTATGGGGCGAAGGCGCGGTGTGGCAAAATGACGGCGGCGAGCATCCGCATGAGGCGACGTATCTGAAGCTGGACATTTCGAAAGTCCGTGCGCGTCTTGGCTGGCAGCCAGCCCTGCGCCTGGAAGCGGCATTGCAAATGATCATTGAATGGTCGAAGCAGCGGCAGGCCGGTGCAGACGTGCGCAGCCTGACCATGGCGCAGATCCAGTCGTACCAGAACATCAATAATTAATAATTATCAATATATAAGCAAGGTTATTATCATGACAGCTCCACAACAAACCAAAGAACAACTCCGCGAACAAATCAGTGCCCTCGTCGCCCAATATGGTGCGCTGGCCAGTGCCCCGCGTCCATTCGAGCCAGGTGTCACCGTTGTTCCCCCCGCCGGCAAAGTTGTGGGTGCTGAAGAAATGCAGATGATGGTCGATGCTTCGCTGGATGCCTGGCTGACCACTGGCCGTTTCAACGATGAGTTCGAGAAGCGCCTGGCAAAGCTGATCGGTGTGGAATTCCTGATCACCGTCAACTCCGGTTCGTCGGCGAACCTGGTGGCGTTCAACACGCTGACCTCGCCAAAACTGGGCGCGCGCGCGATCCAGCCAGGCGACGAAGTCATCGGCGTGGCGGCGGGCTTCCCGACGACCGTCAACCCGATCCTGCAGTTTGGCGCCGTGCCCGTGTTCGTGGACGTCGAACTGGGTACCTACAATATTGATGCCTCCTTGATCGAGGCGGCCATTACGCCGAAGACCAAGGCCATCATGCTGGCGCATACGCTGGGTAATCCGTACAATCTGGAAGTCATTGTCGCGCTGTGCAAGAAGTACAAGCTGTGGCTGATCGAGGATTGCTGCGATGCCCTCGGTTCGACCTATAACGGCCAGATGGTCGGCACCTTCGGCGACATTGGCACCATGAGTTTCTATCCTGCCCATCACATCACCATGGGTGAGGGCGGCGCCGTGTTCATGAACGATCCCGACCTCAAGACGATCGCCGAATCGTTCCGCGACTGGGGGCGCGACTGCTACTGCGCGCCGGGCAAGGACAATACCTGCGGCCAGCGTTTCTGCTGCAAGCTGGGCACCCTGCCGGAAGGCTACGATCACAAGTACACCTATTCGCACCTGGGCTACAACCTCAAGATTACCGACATGCAGGCAGCCTGTGGCGTGGCGCAGCTCGACCGCGCGGCTGGCTTCGTTCAGGCACGCAAGGATAACTTTGCTTACCTGAAGGACCGCCTGCAATCCTGTGCGGAATTCATGATCTTGCCTGAGGCGACTGAGAACTCGGATCCATCGTGGTTTGGTTTCCCTTTGACCTTGAAGCCGGAAGCGAACGTCAGCCGTGTCGACTTGCTGACCTACCTGGACCAGCACAAGATCGGTACCCGCCTGCTGTTCGCCGGTAACCTGACGCGCCAGCCGTACATGATCGGCCGTAATTTCCGCGTGTCGGGCGAGCTGACCAATACCGACCGTGTCATGCACGATACGTTCTGGATCGGCGTGTTCCCTGGCCTGACGCGTGAAATGCTGGATTTCACGGTTGGTAAATTGGAAGAATTCTTCGGTGTAAATTTCTAATCGGATATGACAATGTCCCCTCCCAAATCTTTTGATGCCAGAGTCCTGCGCAAGACGGTGCTGGACATGGCCCATGCTGGTGCCACGGTGCATATCGGCTGTGCTTTTTCCATCGTTGATATTCTCGCAGTGTTGTACCGGGATTTCCTGCGTTATCCGGGGAATAATCCGCGCTCTCCAGGACGTGATTACCTTGTGCTTAGCAAGGGACACGGTGTAATGGCGCAATATGCCTGTATGCGCGAACTGGGTTGGTTGGAAGAGTCCGCTTTTACCGGCTATTTTGCCGATGGCAGTGAATTGAAAGGTCTGTCCGATTCGCGCATTGCCGGACTGGAAGTGACATCGGGCTCGCTGGGCCATGGTTTTTCCGTGGGTGTGGGCTTGGCGATGGGGGCCAAGTTACGCGCCACGGATCAAAAGGTTTATGCCTTGGTTGGTGACGGGGAATTGAACGAAGGACCGATTTGGGAAGGGGCCATGTTCGCCGCGCATCATGAGTTGAAAAACTTTATGTTGATCATCGATGAAAACGGTTTTCAAGCGATGGGCACGACGGAAGAAGTACTCAAGCTAGGCTCACTGGATGCAAAATTTAAAAGTTTCGGTTTTGAAACATTAACAATAGACGGCCACGACGAGAAGGCAATTGCAGAGGCTGTTGCCCAACTCTGGGCAAGTGCTTCGCCTGCGCCAAAGGCGCTTATTGCGAAAACAGTCAAAGGCAAGGGTGTACCGTTTATGGAACATAATAATATGTGGCACTACACGCGGCTCAATGCAGAAACTCACGCAGCCGCCGTTGCTGCCGTAACGGGAGTGGCAGAATGAGGGCCGCTTTTTCAGAGGCGCTTGTACGTATTGCGAAGGCCGACCCGAATGTCTTGTTGCTGACGGGCGATCATGGCTATGCCTTGTTTGATGATTTTCGCAAGGCGTGTCCGGCTCAGTACATTAATGCGGGCATTGCAGAGCAAAATATGGTTGGCATGGCAGCCGGCCTGGCCCGCGCCGGTTTCAGGCCCTTTGTGTATGGCTTGAGCGCCTTCATTCCGGTGCGCGTGGTCGAGCAGATCAAGCTGGATGTTGCGCACGATCAGCTACCGGTTATTTTTATCGGTGATGGAGCCGGTTTTGTGTACAGTCATCTGGGTACCAGCCATCAGTCGACCGAGGATGTCGCGTGTACGCGTGCTATTCCCGACCTAGCTGTGTACTCGCCAGCAGATCGCTTCGAAGTTTCTTTATGCATGGATAACGCTTACGAATCCAAGCTGCCTGTGTATTTGCGCATGGGGAAATCCGACCGTGGCGACGTGCATGCTCATGCCGTGCAAGCGAAAGTGGGCGCACTGCTGCCCGTACGCCCTGGTTGCTCGGACAATGTCGCGTTTATCGCTACCGGTGCCTTGTTGCGTACCGCAACCGATATCGCGGCTGCGTCTTATCCTGATGCGGCGGTTTGGAGTGCCCCATTCATCAAGCCGATTGATACCGAGCAGGTCACCGAAATCTGCCGTCGCTACAGCACGGTGATCGTGCTGGAAGAACATTCGGTCCTGGGTGGTTTGGGGTCGGTAATTGCGGAAATCTCCGCAGAGCTGGCACCTGTGCGCGTACTGCGTATTGGCGTCAATGATCGCTTTTCGCACCATTGCGGTACCTATGAGTATTTGTTGAAAGAGCATGGCTTGGATCGTGCATCGATTGAACAACGTATTCATGCCTATCTTGCTGCGGATTAAGTAATGAAAATTGCGATTCTAGGAGCAACGAGCCAGATTGCACAGGATTTGGTTCGCTCCTTTGCCGAACACAGCGATGATGAACTGGTGTTGTATGCACGGCGACCGGATGTCGTACTGCAGTGGCTTGCTGCGGTCGGCCTCCCGCGGCGCTATGCCGTTGCCGATTTTTCCGCATTCAATACCGATTTACATTTTGATGCGCTGCTTAATTTTGTTGGCGTAGGAAATCCTGCACAGGCGGCAGCCATGGGGGCGTCCATTCTTGACGTTACGCAAACCTATGACCAACTGGCACTCGCTTATGTACGCAAGCATTCCACGTGCAGGTATCTCTTTCTGAGCAGCGGGGCAGCATATGGTGATGTGTTCGCTCAGCCAGCAGACGACGACGTGATGGCACGCGTACCGATCAATCATCTGCAACCGCAGGATTGGTATGGCATGGCCAAGTTGTACGCAGAATGTTGCCATCGTGCCCAGCCATCGTTGCCTATTATTGATATCCGGGTATTCAATTACTTCAGCCGGACGCAGGATATGTCGGCGAGGTTCCTGATTAGCGACATGCTGCGCGCGATTCGTGATCGCAGTGTATTGCTGACCAAGTCAGATTATATGGTGCGCGACTACCTGCATCCAGCCGACTTTTATCGGTTGGTACAGGCTTTGCTCAGCGCACCGTTGACGAATGACGCCGTCGATTGCTATACGCTGGCACCGGTTGACAAGTCTCAATTGCTGACAGCGTTACATGAGGCCTTCGGCTTGCGTTACGAGGTGACGCAGGCGGCATTCAGTATCAATGCGACGGGTAGCAAGGCGCATTATTATTCGCGTAACAGACGAGCGGCACAGTTTGCTTATCAGCCACAGCTGACCTCATTGGAAGGCGTGCTCATGGAGATGCGCGCGGCGCTGGATATGTCCGGGGGCGTGGCGTGAGCTCTGGCGTCGTGAAATGGCGCGACCCCAAAGTAGTGCGCTTCCTGGTGACGGGGGTACTCAACACACTTTTTGGCTATGCAGTTTTCTCCGGGCTGTTATGGTTATCGGTGCAATATCTGGTTGCGCTGATGCTGGCGACCATTGCCGGCGTGATTTTTAATTATTTCAGCTTTGGACGTCTGGTCTTTCAAACAGAAGTTCAATGGCGCATATTTGCCAAGTTTGTCGCTGCGTACGCTATTATTTACGCCATCAATGCGGCGCTGCTCTCCGCGTTGACAAAGTATTGCTCGCTGAGTCCATATGTAGGGCAGATTATTTGTATTCCGGTTAGTGTTGGATTGAGCTGGCTGTTAATGAATCATTGGGTTTATAAAAAGGATTGATGGAATGTCGGAAAAGAAGATGATCAGTATTGTCACTCCTTGTTATAACGAGGAAGAGAATATTGATGAGCTATACCAGCGCATTGCGGCAGTTATGGCAACTTTGCCGTACGATTACGAGCATATTTGCATTGATAATGCATCGACCGATGGTACTGTTAAACGCATCAAGGAATTGGCTGCACAAGATAAGCGCGTCAAGTTGATTGTCAATGCGCGTAATTTCGGACATATCAAGTCTCCATATTATGCGATTCAACAGTCCAATGGAGATGCTTGTGTGTTGATTGCATCAGATCTGCAAGATCCGCCGGAAATGATTCTTGAGTTTGTGAAAAAGTGGGAAGAGGGTTTCAAGACGGTGTTGGCAGTGAAACCGGAGAGCGAAGAATCCTCCGTTATGTTCTTTTTACGTAAATCCTATTACCGCCTGATCACGAAAATTTCGGAAGTGGCACTGGTCCAGAATGCGACTGGAGCAGGTTTGTTCGATCGTGCTGTCATCGATATCCTGCGAACTATCGATGATCCCTATCCTTATTTTCGGGGCTTGTTGTGCGAGATTGGGTTTCCCATCGCTACGGTACCCTTCAAGCAACCGCGGCGTCAGCGCGGTGTGACAAAGAACAACTTCTATACCCTGTATGACATCGGCATGCTGGGGATTACCAACCATTCCAAGGTACCGCTGCGCCTGATGGCAATGAGCGGGTTCTTTCTCGCATTTCTGAGCTTGCTGGTGGCATTCATGTTCTTTGTCGCCAAGCTGCTGTTCTGGGATTCTTTCCAGCTGGGGACTGCGCCCATCCTGATCGGCATTTTCTTCTTTGGCGCCATCCAGGCTTTCTTCATTGGCGTGCTGGGGGAATATATTGGCTCCATCCATACGCAGGTGCGCAAGATGCCGCTGGTGGTGGAACTGGAGCGCGTGAACTTCTAGCGTCCTGTACCCGTCATCCTGGCAGCGCGGTGTGCGCCAGGGCGGCGCAGGTCATGCTTCACCCTCTCCTCTTGAAGGGCATCCGGCACGCCGCTCAGCGTGCCGGATGCCTTTTCCTAGCGTAGTTGATATCGGGGATTCTCCACCACCTTGATCTCCCCCTGCGCTTCCGCAAGCTGATTTTTTTTACTCCAGATCAAGTCCTCAATCCCGCACTGTGGCGCATATTCCTGCACCGCCAGCAGCAGCAGGGCGCGGAGTTCTTCGTAATTGAAGTCCGTACAGGCGCGTTGCATGTTGCTGAGGATAGTGCGCAGTTCGGACCACGGGATTTCCGCCTCTTGCGCGCGCATGATCAGCGGGTGTTCCGTGCCTTCCACGTTGTTGCCAATCAGTAATTCCTCATACAGTTTTTCACCCGAGCGCAAGCCGACATGCTCGATCTCGATGCCATCCGGCGCCGTTTTGCTGCGTACTTCCAGGCCGCTCAGATGGATCATGCGGATGGCCAGGTCCATGATCTTGACCGGGTCACCCATGTCGAGCACGAAGACGTCGCCGCCTTCTCCCATGGCGCCGGCCTGCAGCACTAGCTGCGCCGCTTCGGGGATGGTCATGAAATAGCGCGTGATTTCGGGGTGGGTCAGAGTGATCGGGCCGCCCGCTTCGATTTGCTTGCGGAACAGGGGCACGACGGAACCCGACGAGCCCAGTACGTTGCCAAAGCGCACCATGCAAAAACGCGTGTTGGTCTGTTCGCGCGCAAACGCCTGCAGGATCAGCTCGGCCAGGCGCTTGGTGGTGCCCATCACGTTGGTGGGGCGTACCGCCTTGTCCGTGGAGATCAGCACGAAGTTCCTGACGCCCGCCGCCATGGCCGCCTGAGCAATGCTGAGCGTGCCGAAGACATTGTTGCGCACTCCGTCAATGGGATTGAATTCCACCAACGGCACGTGTTTATAGGCCGCGGCGTGGTATAGGGTTTCGACCTGGAAGGTGGCCAGGATGCCTTTGCATTTTTCCGTGTCGAGCACACTGCCGAGGAATGGCAGCAGTTCGACATCCGAGTCTTGGAGCAGCTTGATGTCCTTGAGTTCCTGTTTGATCGAATACAGGGCAAACTCGGACATTTCCAGCAGAATCAGGCGTGCTGGTCGCAGCTTGATAATCTGGCGACACAATTCGGAACCAATGGAACCGCCGGCACCCGTCACCATCACGCTTTTTCCCGTAATGCAGCGGGCGATCAGGGCCGGGTCCGGCGTGACCTTGTCGCGTCCCAGCAAATCGTCGATTTCGATGTCGCGCACGTCCTGCATGCGCAACTCGCCGTTGAGCAAACTTTCCACCGGTGGCGCCACTTTGACCTTGACCTTGTGGTTTTCAACGATGTGCAGGATATGCTTCTGCTTGCCCTTGTTGAGCGATGGCATAGCGAGGAAAATCTCGGTGATCCTGTTTTTCTCGATGACTTGCTGTAGATCCGTGGCCGCATACACCTTGATGCCGGAAATGGTGGCACCATGTAACTCCTTCATGTCGTCGATAAACGCCACCGGCAAGTATTCCTGGCCCGCCCGCAGGGCATTCGCCAGCTGGCTGCCGGCCTTGCCGGCGCCATAAATGGCCACACGCACGACATCTGCTTCCTTGTTGGCATTGAGCAACATACCCCTGGCCAGGAAGCGGCTGGTCACTACATAGGTGATGGCGCTGACCCAGTAAATGCCGAAGACACCGCGCGAATAGCCTTGCATATGCGTGGCAAATGCCGTCATTGCCACTAGCAGCGCGACGGACAGAGTCACGCCGAGAATGACGACATAGACGATCTTCTGGTCGATGAAGCGGATGACGGCACGGTACAGTCCAAGGCGGATGAAGATCGGGATCGAGACCAGCGGCGTGGCGATAATCAGCCACAGGTATTGCGTGAGCAACTCCCGGTTGAGGAGATCGTAGCGCAAGGCGATCGCCAGGAAAAACGTTAGCGGCAAGAAGAACAGATCCAGCGTAGCGGCCAGCAGTTTCTTGTGCAGTCGGGAAAAGCCGAGGAATATTTTCATGTGTGGGGCGAATAATTGCTCAATGAATGACAGCTTGATGCGTTAGCGCGCCGCTCAGATGGCCCGGTATTGTCGCTGCATATTAATGGGTAATGCCATCGCGGCGCACGACCTTCAGAAAGGTAAGTACGATAATCTTGATATCGAAGGGTAGCGATTGCCGCTGCAGGTATTCCACGTCGAGTTTGACCTTTTCCGGAATCGGCAATTCATCACGGCCATTGACTTGCGCCCAACCCGTCAAGCCCGGCGGCAGTTTTTCGACGCCATATTGCGTGCGCAAGGCGATCAGATCGTCCTGGTTGAACAGCGCCGGACGGGGACCGACAAAGCTCATGTCGCCGCGGATGATGCTCCATAGCTGCGGCAGTTCGTCGAGGCTGCTCTTGCGCAAGAAGTTGCCGACTGGCGTCAAGTGCGAATGGGCGTCGGCGAGCAGGTGCGTGGCCACGGCCGGCGTACCTACCCGCATGCTGCGAAACTTGGGCATCTTGAAAATCGAGTTGTTCTTTCCTATGCGGTCGGACCAGTACAGGGCAGGTCCTGGCGAGGTAAGCCGGACCAATAGCGCAACGAGCACGACGGGGATGAACAGGATCAAGGAGGCCAGCAATCCCAGCATGAGATCAAACGCACGTTTCACGTACAGTTCCTTTCGCAGCTTTTTGTAAACCTTGATCCAGTGTCAAGGGAGGTGTCCAGTCCAGCAAACGGCGCGTCTTGTCGATATCGACCTGTAACGACCCGCACAGGCGCTGCGCGACAGCACGCTTGCCGAGCAGGCTTGCGCCGAATGTCAGGCAGGCGGCGGGCACTGGGATCAGGCGCGCGGGGCGGCCCATGGCACGGCCCATGCGCTGCAGTAATTCCGTGGTGGAGGGATCTTGCCCATCGGATACCAGAAAAGTCTGGCCGGCTGCTTGCGGGTGACGCACGCAGGTGACGATCAAGTCCACCAGGTTGTCGAGTGCCACCAGGCTGCGCCGGTTATGAATTGCGCCCAGGGGCAGGGGAATGCCGCGCGCCAGCCACTGCATCATGGCGGCGAAGTTGGCTTTGACACCCTTGCCGTAGACCAATGGCGGACGAACGATTACCACTTGCATGCCGCTCTGGCTTTCCAGATCGCGCAGACCTTGCTCGGCCTCCATTTTCGACACGCCATAGGCATCGACCGGCGCGGGGGCATCATCAGCCGTGAATGGCTTGTTCTTTGCCGTCATTTCGCCATTGACCTTGATGGAGCTGATAAATACAAAGCGCCTGACTCCTGCTGCGGCCGCTTGCTCGGCTAATGCCAGCGTCCCTTGCACGTTGACCCGGCGGAATTCTTCGAGAGGGTTTGCAGCGCTGTCATCCATGACGTGGACGCGCGCGGCACAATGCACGAGCGCGCTTACGCCTGTCAGGGCGGCGCGCCAGTCCGTGTTCTGGGCCAGCGCACCGACCACTATCTTGTCAATGCCGGGCGGAATGTGCGAACCGGCGCTGCGTACCGCGGCACGCACGGGTATGACGCCATCCTCAGCCAGCCTGGCCAGGACGGCGGAACCCACGAAGCCGGTACCACCGGTTACCAAAATCATCTTTTACCTTTGTTGAATAGCACCTGCATGGCGTATTGGCGGCATTGCCAAGCGCTCGGTGTGAAGTGTCAGGAGCGCATTTCTCCACCAATGATTTTTTGATAGTATTTTCTCATTTGAACCCGAACTGTGTCCGTTTCAACATCACGGGTAACGGTGCCTCCGGCAATGCACACCTGGGCGGGGCACCCCGCATCGCTTGGGGCCCAGGGCCATCACGCTTTGTTCCAGCGGGCAATCATTGACGACGATAAAGACCTTGCCATGCGCGAGTATCGCCGAGTTTAGCTTTTTTGATAGCAATGCGGGCAAGATACCTCATACACATATTCCGGCGCCAGCTGCTGGCGCGGCGTGACGACGGCGCGGCACACAAAACATTGCACGGTTTCCGTCGGTTCCAGTTTCGGGTTCAGGGCCGTGCGGTAGTCGAACACGAAGCAGTCGCCCGTGTAGTGCTCGCCACCCACTTCTTCAAAATATTTCAGGATGCCGCCGTCGAGCTGGTACACGCTGTCGTAGCCGATTTCCTTCATGTGGATGGCGGCCTTTTCGCAGCGGATGCCGCCCGTGCAGAAGGTGACGACGGTCTTGCCTTCCAGTTCGTCCTTGTGGGCGGCGGCGACGGCCGGAAATTCCGTGAACTTGTCGATGCGGTAATCGAGCGTGTTGTTGAACGTGCCCACGTCCACTTCAAACGCGTTGCGCGTTTCCATCATGACCACGGGTTTGCCCGCATCGTCGACGCCGGCATCTAACCAGCGCTTGAGCGTGTGCGCGTCGACGGACGGGGCGCGGCCCAGTTCCGGCTTGATCAGCGGCATGCGCATGGTGATGATTTCCTTTTTCAGCTTAACCAGCATGCGCTTGTGTGACTGCTCAGCTGATATGCTTTCCTTCCACTCCAAATCCGTGAGACGCGCGTCGCTGCGGACCCAAGTGAGGAAGGTGTCAATATTTTCCCGTGTCCCGGAAAGAAACATATTGATGCCCTCCGGGGTCAGCAAGATCGTACCTTTGAGGCTCAGCGCCAGCGTCTGTTGCTGGTATATGGAGCGCATGGCTTCGGTATCATCCAGAGTGATGAATTTATATGCGGCAATATTGATATAACTGTCAGTGAAATTTTTGCTTTGAGTCAAGCTTAAATCGGTGTTCGTTTGCATGATATTCATCCAGATAATCTACTAGGCACCATTATAAATAAACTCCCGACCAGCGTCACATCCAGATGCCGGGCTGCCATGACTTTCTGCAGACGTCGCCTGCTTAAAGGGCCTGCACGACGCACTCCCGGAAAGCTGCCCCCTCTCTTTTCTTGCTGGGCTGAAGCCGAAAGCTGACGCTAGTCAGCCGGCCAAATTTTGTTGGCGTCGTCCGAGACCATCAAGATGGGGGAGGTGGACGTTGCATCTTTCCGGTGGTGGAAAAGATATTCTTTTAATCTTTTTGCTGTCGATATCGTGTCATCATAGGTGAAAATTTCAGCATAGAGATTTTCCCGTAATGCGCGCTTCGAGTCTACGTTCATCATCAGGTTCTTTAGATGTAATTCCAATTCATTGGGATTCCCTGCGATGTAGCTGGCGTTAATGATGCTGATGCCAAGTTGGTTTAAATTGGCATGCGTATCGGTAAAAATGATCGGATTTCCGGTTGAACAGTATTCTGCCAGTGTCGAGGAAATATCGCCAATGTATACATCGGAACCCAATACATCATCCAGGAAGTCAGGTCCGGAAATGAAGTTGACATTTTCCAGTTTTTTTAGCTCCTCCAGCATTTCCAAGACGTGCTCGTTTCCTCCGGCGCGGTGCAGTGCTGAGAAAAGCATCGGGTGCGTGATGAAATTGAGGATGATATCATTCGTGCGTGCGATAGTAAGAAAAAAATCGATGAATTCATGAATGCCCGAGTCTTGCATTACTGTCCAGCGCGGTTTCCAGGCAATACTGAACTTATTGAACTTGTTCGGGTGCTTGTCGTAATGCAGATAACTATCGATTTTTAGATATCCGAGAGCCACGAATTTTTCTTTTTCAGGAAATATCAGGTCTGATTCAATAAATATACGCCAGGCATTGGTGAGAAATTCATTATTATTGAGGAATTGATAATCTCCTTCCCATTTTATCAATGTGGCGCCATATGAGAAATGTGCAACTCTTCCAATGGTGCAAAGACTGTCCGAACGAAAGTCCGGAGTAATATACATATCATATGGGTTGGATGTGAAAATGAAATCGGGTTCAAAAGCATGTAAGGTCGCGATGTCAGGGTTGACGATGTGCGGGATACAGTGCTTGTCCAGTAATGCCGATACTTGACTTCCAGACGCGCCCGGAGAAAAATCATACTCGATTCGGTCGCAGGCAATAATGAGGATGTTGAAGCGCTTGTCTTTTTCTACTTCAAGAAAAAACGTAATGAAATTGTTGACATATACATCATTTAATATAATGGCTATGTTTACTTTTTTTATTCTTGTCAGTTCAACAAGGCGATTTGTAACGTCGTCATCGCTTGTTTCCTTGAGGTTTACATAGATAAAATTTTTCATCGAATAGATAGCTATCTCATGGTTGCTGCTACGCCTGCTTTAGTTCTTGATGCCTTTCCTGTGCCCCCGTCCAGGCCGGAATGCGGAAATTTATGCTTTATTTTCAGAGCGAGAAGCTTTATTAGGGCTGATGGATTAAGGGGAGTATTGCTAATTTTTCTTTCATGTGAAGAAATTGGAATTTCTATTTATTAATGTTTTTTTGGATGTAAATTTCTTATGGAATTTTAATTTATGTAATCGTAGTGTGCAGTATAGTCGCTAATTTTAAGCTTGGGTAGAGTGATATCAATTAGATAACTTTCAAGGCAATTGCCTTCCTTATGAAAATTTTTTCTTTTGATGGTTTTTTTTAAAACATTGTTCTTATATTTTTGGTGCTTGTTCAGGGAAATCACTGCAGGCGGCGTTTTTGTGAAGGTAGCCGCATATCTTGGCAGGCGCCTGAGTCAGCAAAGTGCGGCCAGCCTGTTGCAAGTGCCTTGGCCGGCATGCGGTTGAAGGCCGCGACGCGGTAGAATAGACCCCATTGAATTTTGCACGAAACGGTACACAGGATGGAAATGGTAATGCAAGAGGCCGGCGCTCCGGCAGGTTCACAGCAAGCGATGCAGCCCGGTCCTGCCTTCGTCCATTTGCGCGTGCACTCGGAGTACTCGATCGTCGATGGCCTCGTGCGCATCGACGACGTGGTCAAGGCGGCGGCGAAGGACAAGCAGGTGGCGCTGGCCGTCACCGACCTGTCGAACCTGTTTGGCATGGTCAAGTTCTACAAGGAAGCGCGCGGCAAGGGCATCAAGCCCATCGTTGGCGTCGACGTGTGGATCACGAATGACGACAACCGCGAAAAACCGTCGCGCCTGCTGTTGCTGGCGAAGAACCGCATGGGCTATCTGCAGCTGTGCGAACTGCTGTCGACGGCCTGGCTGACGAACCAGTACAAGGGGCGCGCCGAGCTGCGCATCGAGTGGCTGCAAGCGCTGGCGACGAATACCTATGACCTGTACCCGGGCGAAAGCGCGGCCAATGGCCTGATCGTGCTGTCGGGCGCGCATTTCGGCGACGTCGGTATCGCCATCGAGAATGGCAACCTGGCCCTGGCCGAACGCAATGCGCAGCGCTGGGCCGAGATTTTCCCCGGCCATTTCTATATTGAAATCCAGCGCGGCGGCCAGGCCAACCAGGAAGCGCAGGTACGCCATGCGGTGGCGCTGGCGGCCAAGCTGGGCTTGCCCGTGGTGGCCACGCATCCCGTGCAATTTATTTCTCCTGAGGAATTCATTGCCCACGAAGCCCGCACCTGTATCGCCGAAGGCGAAATGCTGGCCAACGCCAAGCGGGTGAAACGCTTCAATGACAGCCAGCGCTTCCTGTCGCAGGCCGACATGGCGGAATTGTTCGCCGACCTCCCGGCCGCGCTGGCCAATTCCGTGGAAATCGCCAAGCGCTGCAATCTGACCTTGACCCTGGGCAAGCCGCAATTGCCGAACTTCCCCACGCCGCCGGGCATGACGATCGACCAGTTCCTCGTGGCCGAATCGCAGGCGGGCCTGGAAAAGCGTTTGATCCAGCTGTATCCGGACCCGGAGCGCCGCGAAAAGGAGCGTCCGCGCTACGAATCGCGTTTGAAATTCGAGACAGACACGATTTGCAACATGAAGTTCCCCGGCTACTTCCTCATCGTGGCGGAGTTTATCCAGTGGGCCAAGGAAAACGGCGTGCCCGTCGGTCCGGGCCGCGGTTCGGGCGCCGGTTCGCTGGTGGCGTATTCGCTGCTCATTACCGACCTCGATCCATTGCAATACAACCTGCTGTTCGAGCGCTTTTTGAATCCCGAACGCGTTTCGATGCCCGACTTCGATATCGACTTTTGCCAGGAAGGGCGCGACCGCGTCATCCAGCACGTCAAGGATTTGTACGGCAAGGAGGCTGTCTCGCAGATCGCCACCTTCGGTACCATGGCGGCCAAGGGCGCGATCCGCGACGTGGGCCGCGTGATGGATTTCGGCTACAACTTCTGCGACGGCATCTCGAAGCTGATTCCGTTCAAGCCCGGTAAACCCGTGTCGATCGCCGATGCCATCGAGGAAGAGCCGCTGCTCAAGGAGCGCCTGGAAAACGAGGAAGAGGTCAAGCAGCTGCTGGACCTGGCGCAGCAGGTCGAAGGCATCACGCGCAATATCGGCATGCACGCGGGGGGCGTGCTGATCGCCCCGGGCAAGCTGACGGACTTCTGTCCGCTGTACACGCAGGGCGGCGATTCGGGCGTCGTGTCGCAGTACGACAAGGATGACGTGGAGGCCGTCGGCCTCGTGAAGTTCGACTTCTTGGGTCTGACGACCCTCACCATCCTCGACCGCGCCGTGCGCTACATCAAGCAGCTCGATCCCGCGCAGGCGAACTTCGACCTGGCGACCTTGCCGCTGAACGACAAGCCGTCCTACGACTTGCTGACCAAGGCCAAGACCGTGGCCGTGTTCCAGCTCGAGTCGCGCGGCATGCAGGGCATGCTGAAAGACGCGCGTCCCGACCGTTTTGAAGACATTATCGCGCTGGTGGCGCTGTACCGTCCGGGCCCGATGGACCTGATTCCGGATTTTTGCAAGCGCAAGCACGGTGAACGTTTCGATTATCCCGATCCGCGCACGGAATCGATTCTGTCCGAAACCTACGGCATCATGGTGTATCAGGAGCAGGTGATGCAGATGGCGCAGATCGTCGGCGGCTACTCGCTGGGCGGCGCCGACATGCTGCGGCGCGCCATGGGCAAGAAGAAGGCCGAAGAGATGGCCGAGCACCGCGAGATCTTCCGCGCCGGTGCGGCGAAAGACGGCTTGACGGCGGAAAAGGCCGACGAGATCTTCGACTTGATGGAAAAGTTCGCCGGCTACGGTTTCAACAAATCGCACGCCGCCGCCTACGCCCTGCTGTCGTACCACACGGCGTATCTGAAGGCGCACCACACGGCCGCCTTCATGGCCGCCAACTTGTCGCTGGCCATGGACGACACGGACAAGATCAAGATTCTGGTGGAAGACTCGCTGGAAATCTGCAAGCTGACCTTGTTGCCGCCCGATATCAACGAATCCGACTACCGCTTCACGCCGAGCGGCGCGCCGCCGTCCGTGAGCGGCAAGAAAGTCACGCAGATCCGTTACGGCCTGGGCGCCGTGAAGGGCTCGGGCCAGAATGCCATCGAAGCCATCATCGCCGCGCGCGAGGCGGGCGGGCCATTCACGAGCCTGTTCGATTTCTGCAAGCGCGTGGATAAAAAGCAGATCAACCGCCGCACCATCGAGTCGCTGATCCGCAGCGGCGCGTTTGACTGCCTGAAGGTCGACCGCGCCATCCTGCTCGCTTCCGTGGCGTTCGCCATGGAATGCGCCGACCAGGCCGCCAAGGCGGCCAACCAGGTGAGCCTGTTCGGCGGCGACGACAGCGACATGGTGGCGCCGCCCGAGTACGTCAAGGTGCCCGTGTGGACAGATAAACAGCGCCTGACGGAAGAAAAGATCGCGCTGGGCTTTTACCTGTCCGGCCACCTGTTCGATTCGTATGCGCCCGAGGCGCGCCGTTTCGCGCGCACGAAATTGTCGGAACTGTCGCCTTCGCGCGAGCCGCGCATGATGGCCGGCGTCATCACGGGCTTGCGCACGCAGATGACGCAGCGCGGCAAGATCCTCATCGTCACGCTCGATGACAAGAGCGGCACGGTGGAAGTGACGGTGTATGGCGAACTGTTCGATGCCAACCGGAAAATCTTCAAGGAAGATGAATTCCTGGCCGTCGTGGGCAAGGTATCGGAAGACCGTTTTTCGGGCGGCTTGCGGATCACGGCCGAGAGCGCTTTCGACATCATCGCCGCGCGCGTGCAATATGGCCGCCAGCTGGGCCTGACCTTGCCGGCCACCCTGGACGCCAAGCGCATCCGAGACGTGATCATGCCGCACCGAGCCGAGACGGGCTTGCCGATCGCCGCGCGGGTCAGCCCGCAAGGCGTCAGTTGCGTGCTGCAGTTTGGTGATGAGTGGAAAGTGGCGCCATCGGATGAATTGCAGATGGCGCTGGAGCAAATGCTGGGTGCGCAAGAGGTGGCGGTCGAATACTGACCGGCACCGTTCGTGGCATACGACAAAGCCAAACCGCAGACATGCTGGTTTGGCTTTTTTTACGTTTACATGTCTTTCAGGCCCGTGATCGCATAGCCCTTGGCGGCGATCTGCTGGTGCGGCTGTTCGATATGGTAGTCCGGCAATATCTGGGCATCGTCGGCCACTTCGCTGGCGCGTACTTCTAGCTGCCAGTCGGTATTGGTCACTTCTTCCGGAATGAGTTTTCCTTCCGGCACGGCGAGGTAGGAAAAAATGCCGTCGTGCTCGGCCCGGCGGTAGATGTCTACGCGCATGAATGCCTCCTAGTAAGCGTTGGGGGAACCGGCGCACCGTAATGCGTACCGATAGCGCTAGCGTAACAGGATTGCGCCGTGCACGGGTTGTAGCGTGTGCCGCAGGTGGGGGCGGCGCTCAGGCGACAACGGAAGCGTAGTCGTCGTCATCGAGCATGGCCGCTTGCCGCGCCTCGCTGGCGGCGGCCGCAGCACCTGCCGTGGCGGCTTGCATCGGGCTGCGATGGGCGTCGAGGCCGCTGCGCAGGCTGGCGATCATGGCCAGCGTCAATTCGTGGCGCTTGCGTGCTTCCGAGCGTTTTTTGGAAGGAATGTCTTGCAGCGCCGGCAAAGGCAGGTTTTCGCACGCTAACTCAAAATCGCCATCCTGGCGTACTTGCGCACCCAGTTCTTGCCATAGCGCATTGTAGTCGGCGAACAAACGGCCTTTCTTGGCGGAGTGGTGTACGGCGCGGTTGATATTGCCGACAAGAAGCATCTTGCGGCAGCCGTGCTCATATCCCAGCTGGCGCACCAGGCGCACCATCAGGGTCTTGGGACGCAAGCCGTGCAAGTCGCGCGTTGCCTCGCGCACGCGGTGTGCGCTTTCCTCGCCCTTCGGGCCTTGCAGGCAGCCGATGCGCATGCCCAGGGTGGCGCGCAACTGGCTGCCGAAGAAGGAAAAGGCGATCGAATAGAGGACGTCGTCGTCATCCACCAGTTGCAGCACCATCTCGCCTTCGCGGTCCATCGGATGCAGCGAACACAGTTGCAGGTGGTAGGACGCGCCCGACTTGCCCGCCACTGTGCCCAGGCGTACGGGCCCGTGCGCCGCTTGAGCCATCAGCTTGCCCCAACCTTGCTGCAAGATGAAATGGTAGTGTTCGGCCAGCAATTCCACGCGCTGGTGGCAATTCAAGGTCAGGCTCAGGTAAGGCCGGTAGACCTTGTGGATCATGTGCGGATAGGCATGTACCAGATCATGAAACACCGGATGCGAGTTCAGCAGTTGCAGCCATAGTCGGGTTTGGCGCTGTTGCACGCGGGCGCGCAGATGCAGCTTGAGCAGTTCACGCCAGCGGCGCATGCCGCTCGGCATCGCCATCAAGCCGTCAGACAGGGTAATAGTTGGCATCATCGTGCGCATGTCCATGATAAAGGAGGAGCGTCGAAGCCGTTCCGGCTCAGACGGGTACAGGGCTGCTGACGCCCTCGTGGTTTGCCAGCAGGATGGTGGTGCCGCGGCTGCCCCGCGCCAGCTTGCCGGCCAGTCCGCCTGAAAACCGGCGCGGCCAGCCGCCTTGCTTGTGTGCTGGCAAGACGACTTCGTGGCAACCCAATAGCTCAGCCGTATCGAGGATCGTAAACAGCGGCTCGCCGGCGAAAATGTGGGTGCTGAAATCGATATGAGAGCGGCTCAGGTAGAGTCCCGCCTCGTGCATCATGTGCTGCGTGGCCAGGTCAAGGGCATCGCATTCATTGGCGCTGTGCCGGGGCAGGCCATCGGCGCAGCGTCGCGGCGCCGGTGTCACGTGCAACAGGCTGACGCACACTTTGATGCCCCATTCCTGCAGGCGCCTGGCGTAGCGCGCACCATAGATGATGTCGCTGGCGCGCTTGACGGGCAAGAGCAGCAGCAAGGTATCCTGGCCCGGCTTGCCGCAGGCGCTCGCGGCGCTGTCCGGGGCGCGGGGGCGTTGCGGGGCAAGGCGCGATGCATGCATGGAAAAGATGGCCGTGGTGGAAAAACCGTGTCATCTTATCCATGCCCGTATCCGCTGTAAATTGGCGAAACAGCGTACGGGTTTCCCTTATGTTCGCGTGTTGTTAATAGCGGTAAGTGACATACACGGCGCCGATCGGCGATGTCTTGCGCTGCACGATGGGGCTCTTGGCCGCGTCGCCCAGACGGCTCTCGACGCCGATCAGCGTATTGATGCCCCAGCGTGCATCGAAGCGGTGTTCCCAGTTGACGGTGGCTTGCGCTTCGTAGAAACCGCCCTTGGGCGTGTATTGCTTGAACGAGGTATTGGCGGCCTGGGTGGCCGTCACGCCATACATGGTCTGCACGTACTTGCGCTCGCCCCAGCCCAGCTGGCCGCCGATGGTCACGCTGTCTTGCTGCACGCCCTTGGCATCGGCCCGGCCGTAGATCTGTCCTGTGGCGCCGAAATGCACGTTCGCGCCATTTTCGCGGTTCGACAGGGGAATGTCGCTCGTGACGCTCAGCGACAGGCCCGGCAAAGGCGAATAACCGGCACTGAGCAGGGCGCTGGCGTTGCCCTTGACTTCGCCCATGCCCTTCAGGTAATCGCTGCCGCCCCAGCCGTTGGCGCCCGTGCGCTTGTGGTCTTCGCGGTTGCCGCGGTAGCCCAGTGCTGCACTGTAGCTGAAGGCGCCTGCCTGGCCGCCATAGCCGATGCCGCGCGACGTGCTGAAGAACAGGCCATTGGCCATGGCGTAATCGAGGATGATCAGCGGCGAGGCCGACAACTTGTCGGCGCCGGAATAGCTGGAGACGGCGGCGACACCGCCGCCGATGGTGAAGACATTTTCCGCCGGCGGTTCGGCCGCCGCGGCGGCCAGCGGGTTGAGGATCATGCCGCTGGCAAGTGCCAGCGAGGTCAGCAGGGTTGTGGGTGCGTGCATGGAGTTTTCCGTCAGATGAGAACCGAGTCCGGAGTGGCTCGATTGACTGCCGGTAGTATCTGTCCTTGCCATGAAGGAAAAATGAGCCTTTTATTAAGATTGCATGAAGAGCGCTTCTTTACCCTTTCTTCAGCTTGCGGTGGTTTAATACCCACCATGAAGATATTGCTGATTGAAGATGATATGGATCTGGGCAACGGCGTGCGGATCGCCTTGCGCGACCAGGGCATGCAAGTGGTCTGGGTGCGCAGCCTGGAGGATGCGGCGCGCAGCATCGAGCACGACAGTTGCGAGCTGGTGCTGCTGGACCTGGGCTTGCCCGATGGCGATGGCCTCGATTTGCTGGCCCGGCTGCGCGCGGCCCGCTTGCCGGTGCTGATCCTCAGCGCCCGCGACACGCTGGAGCAGCGCTTGCGGGGCCTCGATGGCGGCGCCGACGATTACCTGGTGAAGCCCTTCGTGCTGGCCGAGCTGCTGTCGCGCGTGCGCGCCCTGGCGCGCCGCAGCTATGGCTTCGACGGCGACACCATCGAGTTGCGCGGCCTGCTGCTGCAGGTGCCCACGCGCCGTGTCAGCGTGCATGGCCGGCCCGTGGAGCTTACGGCCAGTGAATATGCCTTGCTGAAGACCTTGCTGATGCGCGCCAACCGGGTCATCACGCGCCGCGTGCTGGAAGAACATATCCTGCCCGGCGGGCTCGCCAATGCCAGCAATACCCTTGACGTGCATATGGGCAACCTGCGCCGCAAGATAGGCGAAGGCTATATCCGTACCGTGCGCGGCGTCGGCTATGTGATCGACCAGCAGGGCGAATCATCCACCCCATCGGGTGCCGGCGCATGATGGGGCGTTTCTGGGCCATGCTGCGCCAGCCTACCCTGGTACGCCGCCTGATGATGGCGCAAATGCTGATGCTGACCATGGTGTGGAGCCTGGCCGTGGCGTATGTGCTGGTCGAGGGCGCGGATGAAGCGAGCACTGTCAGCCGCGGCGTCCTGCATGCCATTATCAGCGTGGCCGATAACCTGGCCGAGCAGCCGCAGCGCCAGGAACAAAGCTTGCGCGCCATCGACGCAGCCCTGCGCGAGGAGTTTGAAACGGGGCAGGTGCCGGAACTGGCGCCGCGCATCCTGGTCTGGCGCGAAGGCAAGCTGGTCTACAAGTCGCCCGATGCGCCCAGCGGGATCCGCAGCGCCGGCCCGGAACAGATGGAAGTCGTGTACATCAAGGGCCAGGCCTGGCGCAGCCGCAGCCTGGCAGAGGGCGGCACGCGCGTGACGGTGCTGGAAGCGGGAGGCGCCTGGCAATTGTTCATCACCATCAATTCACGCGGTTACTACCTGCTGCCGTTGCTGATCAGCTTGCCGTTCCTGTTGGTGCCGGCCTGGCTGTCGATCCGCCTTGCCATGCGCCCGTGGCGCAAGCTGGCGCAGGAGGTGGCGGCGCGCGGGCCGCAGGATTTGCGTCCGCTGACCTTCAAGCCGCCGCATGGCGAACTGGCGGCACTGGTTGACAATATCAATGCGCTGCTGCAGCGGGTCGATGCCAGCGCTGCGCGCGAACGCAGCTTCATCGCCGATGCCACGCATGAGCTGCGCACGCCGCTGGCGGCCATGCGTGTGAATGTCGAGGCCTTGCAGGGCCAGGTGCATGATGCGCGCCAGCAAGAGCTGCTGGACGGTATCTTGAACAGCGGCAACCGGGCCGCGCGTCTGGTGGGCCAGCTGCTGCAGCTGACGCGCAGTGAAGTGCAGGCGGGCGCGGGCGAGTTGCCGCGGCGGCAGGCGCTCGATACCTTGCTGCAAGATCGTCTGGCGGCCCTGTCCGGCCTGGCCCAGGCGGGCGATATCGAGCTTGAATTGCAAGCCAGCATCTCGCTCAGCGTGCCCGGACAGCGCGAGAGCCTGGTGTCGCTGATCGATAACTTGGTGGAAAACGCCATCAAGTACAGCCCGCGCGGCAGCAGCGTGACGGTGTCGCTGCATGCGGAGCGGGGCCAGGCCGTGTTGCATGTGGCCGATCAGGGACCGGGCATCGCGCCGGCACTGTATGACCGCGTGTTCGACCGCTTTTTCCGCGCGCCGCAGCAGGCGCAGCCAGGCAGCGGCCTGGGCTTGTCGATCGTCGCTTCCGTCGTACGCCAGCATGGCGGCACGATTCAGTTGCACAGCGGTAACGGTGGCCTGGGTTTGCTGGTGGAGGTGCGCTTGCCCCTGGCCGTAGCCTGACCGCGCTGGCAGGCTTTGCGATATTGTCTGAAAATTATTTCATGTGCCTATAACGCAAGATGGCATGGCGTGGCGCACGCTTGCGATGCATAATGCGGAACAGTTTAAAAAACACCGTTATGCGCCCCTTCCTGTCCCGCTACCTGCCGTATCCCGCCTTTGTCGGCCTGTACCTGCTGTTTGACTGGGCCACGTATATTGACCCGATGTACGGGCTGAACATCACCCCGTGGAATCCCGACCCCGCGCTGGGTCTGGTATTTTGGCTGATCCACGGCCGCAAGGCGGCGCTGCCATGGTTCATCGCCCTGGTGGCCGGCGAGGTGCTGGTGCGCGGCATGCCGGCAGGCCTGCCCCTGACCCTGCTCTGTTCGGCGTGGCTGGTGCTCGGCTATGGCGGTATCGGCGTAGTCTTGCGCCGCAGTTTCAGCAGCAGCGACATCTTCGACAACCGGCGCCGCCTGAGCGCCTGGGTTCTCATCGTGCTGCTTGGCACCGCGCTCAATGCAATCGGCTATATTTCATTGCTGTCGCTCACGGGGCGCATACCGTCCGCCGAATGGGGCACGGCCGTCTGGCGTTTCGGCATCGGCGACACGGTCGGCATGCTGGTGTCGATGCCGCTGATCTGGGTGCTGTTCAGCGAGCGCGGGCGTGAGCGCCTGCATGCCGCCGTCTGGCGCTGGGAAACCCTGGCGTACCTGGCCCTGGCCTGCTTCGTGCTGTGGAGCGTCTTCGGTTCCATCGTGCGTTCCGAATACAAGCATTTCTATTTTTTGTTTCTCCCCGTCATCTGGGCCGCCTCGCGCCAGGGCTTGCATGGCGCCGTGCTGGCCGTGTTTGTATTGCAGTTATGCATCATTACCCTGGTGAAATGGACGCATGCCGTCGATATCCAGTTTTATGAATTGCAACTGCTCGACGCCGTACTGGCGCTGGTGGGCTTTTTTATCGGCATCGTCGTCGATGAAATGCGGCAGGTGGCCGACGAACTGAAGCACACGATGCGCCTGGCGGCGGCCGGCGAAATGGCGGCCGCCCTGGCGCACGAACTGAACCAGCCGCTGACGGCCTTGTCGACCTATGGCAAGGCGTGCGAATACCTGCTGGAACGGGGCGAGAACGGCGCCTTGCTGCAGGGCGCCATCGGGCACATGATCGTTGAATCGGGACGCGCCGCGGACGTGGTGCGCCGCCTGCGCGACTTTTTCCGTACCGGCGCGATGCAGCTCGAGGCGGTGCAGGCGAGCGCCTTGATCGAGGGCCTGGCGCGCCAGTTCGCGCCGCTGTTCCATGAGCATGGCATCGAGCTGGCACTGGCGCCGCCGTCGCCGCTGGCCGTCAATGCGGACCGCCTGCAAATCGAACTGGTATTGCGTAACTTGCTGGCCAATGCACAGGATGCGGTGATGGCCCAGCCGCGCGGCCAGCGCCGCATCACGGTGTCGGCCGAGCCGCTCGAGGGCGGCCGGCTGCGCCTGTCCGTGGAAGACAGCGGGCCCGGCATTTCCAACAGCCTGGCCGCGCGCCTGTTCGAACCGTTCGTCTCGACCAAGGCCAGCGGCCTGGGGCTGGGGCTGGTACTCAGCCGCAGCATCGTCGAAGCGCATGGCGGCCAGCTATGGGCTGAAGTGGGCAAGCATGGTATGTTTCGTTTTATCCTGCCCCTGGCGCACGCCGGTGCAGCTGCCAAGGGAGAGTATGGTGACAAGTAATTTGACGGTGTTTATCGTGGACGACGATCCCGCCGTGCGCGATGCGCTGGGTTTGCTGTTGGGCATACGCGGCTACCGCACGGCGCTGTTTTCCTGCGGCGAGGATTTCCTGCACAGCTGGCGGCCCGAGTGGGCCGGTTGTCTGCTGATCGATATCCGCATGTCGGGCATGGATGGCCTGAGCCTGCAGCGCCGCTTGCTGGAGCTCAAATGCATGCTGCCCATCATCATCATCACGGGGCACGGCGACGTGGCCCTGGCACGCCAGGCATTCAAGGCGCAGGCCAGCGATTTCCTGGAAAAACCATTTGACCACGACAAGCTGCTGGCCGCCATCGATGAAGCGTTTTCACGCGAGGCGCAGGCGCGCGGCCAGTTGCAGCGCCAGGTGGAAGGGCTCGCCTTGCTGCGCGCCTTGACGCCGCGCGAGCGCGAAGTGATGCAGTTGGTGGTGACGGGCCAGCACAACCGCGATATCGCCCCGGCGCTCGGTATTTCCGTACGCACGGTGGAAGTGCACAAGGCGCGCCTGATGGACAAGCTGGGCGTCGATAATGTGGCCGACCTGGTGCGCATCAGCATGCTGGGCACCGGCTAGCCGAGGAAGAGTTCTCTAGGCGATCGCCTTCAATACCTGATCGCTTGAAATTGCCTTGACCCAGTCGCTGCGCCGCGCCACCGTGATGACGGTGCTGTTGGCGCTGTCGAAGGGCGCCCATTCGGGATTCTTCTTGCGCATCAATGCCACCACGGGCACATGCACGGCGTTTGCCAGATGCATGATCGATGTTTCCACCGAAATAATCAGGTCGCATTGCGCCAGCATGGCCGGCAGTTGGAAAAAGTTGTCGACGGCACTGAAGGCCTGCGTGCGCGGCAAGTTGTGCGCCTGCACGACGGCATCCACCTTGGCCAGTTCCTGCGGCATGGCATTGATCAGGAAGCAGGCATGCTGCCATTTCGGCATCGCTTGCATGCGCGTGATCAGCTCGGCAATGCGCTCCAGGGGCCAGCCGCGCTTGTGCGACTTGGCAAACGGGTTCAATAGCACCAGCGGACCCTGGCGCGGGGCAAAGCCCCAGGCGGCCAGCTGCTCTTGCGCCTGCTGCAATGCGTGCTCGGGAATGTGCACGAAGGGATAGCGTTCGGCCACGGGAATGTCGAGTCCCGTCAATTGATGGAACCAGTCCGCATACACGCTGCTGATATGGTGTTCGCCGGCATCCTGTCCCGCATACGAGGCCAGCACGGCATCGATCTTGCGGTAGGCCAGGTAATGCCAGGGGCGCAAGGGGCTGAACGGCTTGCGCGTGCCGATCACCAGCCCGTGCGGGCTGATCGCGCGGGCAAGGTCCGCATATTGCTGTGGCCGTACGTGGGCCAGCGACACGACGACAGGATAGTGCTCCGCCTTGGCTTCGCGCAGCGACTCTTCGTACAGCGCGGGGCTGTAAGTCTTGCGGTACACCTTGGAAAACAGGCCCGACTGTTCCACCCAGTCATACAGCGAATAGGTGCGCAAGCTTTCCCATTGTTTGGCGTCGGACGTGCGTCGGACTTCATCGACCCACAGGTGGATCTGGATATGCGGGTAGGCCGCGGCAAAGGCGCGGAAGCCGTTTTGCAGGTAGGTGAAGTCTCCCAGCGCCAGATGGGCGATGAACAGAATTTTGTCCGACTTTTGTAGCAGTTCGGCGGGAATCAAGGGCGTCATGTATCAGTACGATTTCAGGTATTCATTCGATGGTGTCATACCACTGGGTGGGATGGTGTCATGCCACTTGCTGGGAAAATTGCAGGCGGTGCAGATTGGCATAGGCGCCGTTGGCGTCCAATAATTGCTGGTGACTGCCGGTTTCCATTATTTTCCCATGTGACAATACCACGATACGGTCCGCCCGTTCAATTGTTGATAGGCGATGAGCAATAACTAAGGTGGTTTTTCCTTGCATCAGGTGTTCCAGTGCCGCTTGCACGGCCCGTTCCGCCTCCGTATCCAGTGCCGAGGTGGCTTCATCGAGAATCAGGATGGGCGCATCCTTGTAGATCGCGCGGGCAATGGCCACGCGCTGGCGCTGGCCGCCGGACAGGCGCGAGCCATTGTCGCCCAGGCGCGTTTCCAGGCCGTCGGGCAAGCCGTCGATGACGTCCGACAGGAAGGCTGCCGCGGCGGCGGCCTCAATGCGCTGCCGGTCCGGGGCCGCATCGCCATACGCGATATTGGCGGCCAGGGTATCGTCGAACAGCACCACTTGCTGGCTGACCATGGCGATCTGGCTGCGCAGGCTGGTCAAGGCGATGGCATCGATATTCTGTCCATCGAGCAAGATTTCACCGCTGCTGACCGAGTAAAAGCCGGGCAGCAGGCTGACCAGGGTCGATTTGCCGCCGCCGGACATGCCGACAAAGGCGACCGTTTGTCCCGGCGCGATGTTCAGGTCGATGTGTCGCAGGGCCGGTTCCGGATGTCCGGGGTAGGCAAAGCTCACGTCCTTGAACTCGATGCGGCCTTTGCTGCGGCCGGCCAGCGGCTTGCCGCCCGTGCGTTCCGGTGTCTTGTCGATCAGCAAAAAGACTTCTTCGGCGGCGGCCATGCCGCGTTGCAGGGGACCGTTGACTTCGGCCAGTTGCTTCAACGGCGTCAGCAGCATCAGCATGGCCGTGATGAAGGATACAAAGCCGCCGACCGTGATCTCCCCCTGCTCCGACTGGAACAGGGCCATCACGATGACCAGGGCCACGGCGGCGGCCGTAATTACCTGCGTGATGGGCACGGTGGCGGAAAAGGTCGTGGTCATGCGCATGCTGTAGCGGCGCAATTGTTCGGCGCGCTCTTCGAAGCGCGCTTTCTCGTAGGCCTGGCCGCCGAAGATCTTGATCACTTGCTGCGCGCGCGTGGTTTCTTCGATGACCTGGGTCAGCTCGGCATTGACGGCCAGCGAGTCGCGGTTGAGTTTTTTCAGGCGCTTGCCCGTGGTGCGCACGACGATGGTCAGCACGGGCAGCAGCACCAGGGTCACCAGGGTCAGTGCCCAGTTCAGGTACAGCAGCCATGCCAGCAAGCCCAGCACGGTCAGCGAGGAGCGCACGATCGAGGTAAACACCTTGGTTACCATCTCGATGATCTGCTGCACCTCGAACATGATGGAGTTGATGACCTTGCCCACCGTGTGCGTGTTGTAGAAGTCGATGGGCAAGTTCAGCATGCTGGCAAACATCCGGCGCCGCAATTCGTTGAGGATGCGCGTGGAGACATAGCTCATCAGGTAGCTGCTGGCAAACGTCGACGCGCCGCGGATGGCAAAGATGCCGATGACGATCAGCGGCACCAGCCAGAAGGAAAAACGCACTTTGCCGCCAAAACCATTGTCGAGCAGCAGCTTGAGCGCATACGGCAGCAGCGGTTCCGTGCCCGCCGTGACGACCATCGCCAGCAGGGCCAGGGCCAGGTGTTTCTTATAGGGCGCGTGCAGCGCGGTAAGGCGCTTCAGGTCGGGCGTGAGCATCGGTATGATTCCTTGCAGGGGGCAGCAAAAACGGTCAGGCGAAAAACGAGCTCAAGCGGTGCGCTCTTGCTGGCGCAACAGGGCCCACAATATCACCATCGGGAAGACCAGCATGATGATGCCGATATTCAGGGTGAGCGAGCTCGTCGTAAGGCCAAAAATCATGTAGCAGGTGCATAGCACCACGCCGGCCAGCGCGAACGGCCTGGCGCTGCCATGGCCGTGACGCAGTGCTCGCACAAACAGAGCCAACGGCACGAGGAAAAGCGCCAATAAGGCCAGTACGCCGACGATGCCGCGTTTGACGAGTGCATCGAGGTAATCATTGTGGGCGTTGGTGTAGTCTTTGATGCTGGCGTCCATTTCCCCCCCCTCCGCAAGCTTTTGCTTGGCGGCAAGGTAGCCGCTGCGCCCCATGCCAAGCCAGATATGCTCATCGGAAAGAGCCCATGCGGTACGCCACATTTCCATGCGTTGGCCGATGGACGTCGTCGCATTATCGTTGTCTTTGAATTCTTTGATGTCCTCTAACGCGGCCTTGACGCGTTGCGGTACGGGGGAGTCGGGCAGCATGTAGGCAGATATGGACACGGCGACAAGTGCACTCATCAGAGCGCCCAGGTAGTAGGTGCTGCGGCCCTTCGAGTAATAGAAGGAAAACACGCAGCCGCAGACGGGCAAGGCCAACCAGCCGCCACGGCTGCCACTGATGATGGAACCGAGGATGCCCGCCACGCCACCGGCCAGTAACAAGCTGATCCATACCAGGCGATAGCTGCTGGCCCGCGCCCAGCCCAGACCGCAGAGGCATAACATCCCCAGCAGTATGCTCACATTGCCATAATGGATGGCATTGCTGGTGGCGGCCTGAGGACGGGGCATGTCAAGCATGAGCAGTTGCCAGGATGCCAGAGCGGCACCGCTAATGGCGCCGACAGCCAAGCCGCCCCACCATGCGGCCGCACGCGGCGGATAGGCGATCAACAGCAGCATGACGGGCGCCGCCAGCAGCGCGCGCAGGGGGATGTCGAGTTCACGGGCCGGATCCGCGTGGTACAGCATGTTGGCCGTGAAAACACAGAAATACAGCAACAGCGTGCCCAGCAGTAGATAATCCTGGCGTTGCAGGTTCAGGCGGGGACGTTTCCATAGCAACCAGCTGCTGGCCAGCAGCAGAACCAGCGCGCCAAGGGAATATCCGCTGGTGACAGCCAACGCCAATGCCGAAAAGAGAAAAACACAAACAGAGGTCAAGCCGAGCATGAATATCCTTGGTAACGCACGTCGTCGCCATTATGGCAACTGTAGCAACATAAAGCAGGCGTCATTGTAATCGAAGGTTCATGCAAAAACGCCGACGTAAAAATTGCTTTTTTGAAATCAATTCGCCAAGCCCAAGGGTATAAAGGAAAAAACCATGGTTTTGAACCATGGTTTTTTTGTAAGCAATGGTAACTTGCTGTAATTTTGTCAAGGCAAGGCGGGCCTTGCCTTGCGCATCAGGCGGTAGCCGGCACGCGCGTGGCTACGCCGGTGGCGATGGCCGCTTGGGACACGGCAGGCGCGACCCAGCTGCGCAGACGCTCGTCGAACGGCGACGGGATCAGTTGCAACGGCGTCAGGGCGCTGCTCTCGTGGCCTGGCAACGGCTCCTTGGCCAGCGCGGCAATGGCGCGCACGCAGGCCAGCTTCATCTCTTCATTGATGGTGGTGGCGCCCACGTCGAGCGCGCCGCGGAAGATGTACGGGAAGCACAGCACATTGTTGATCTGGTTCGGATAATCCGAGCGGCCCGTCGCCACGATGGCGTCGTCGCGCACGGCGTGCACTTTTTCCGGGGCAATTTCCGGATGCGGATTGGCCAGGGCGAAGATCAAAGGCTTGGCGGCCATCGATTCGACCATCTGTGCGCTGACCACGCCGCCCTTCGAGACGCCGATGAAGATGTCGGCGCCGACCATGGCATCGGCCAGGTCGCGGTCGCTCGTATCGTTCGCGTAGCGCGCCTTGTTCTCTTCCATGTTGGCATCGCGGCCCGGGTAGATCACGCCCTGGCTGTCGCACACTTTCAGCAGCGACTTGTTCAGGCCCAGCGAGACGAGCAAGTCCAGGCAGGCGATCGAGGCCGCGCCGGCGCCCGAGACGGCCACTTTCACATTGCCGATATCCTTGCCCACCAGCTCCAGGCCGTTCAGGATGCCGGCCGCGACGATGATGGCCGTGCCGTGCTGGTCGTCGTGGAAGACGGGAATGTTCATGCGCTTGCGCAATTGCTGTTCGATGTAGAAGCAGTCGGGCGCCTTGATGTCTTCCAGGTTGATGCCGCCGAAGGTCGGCTCCATGCGCACCACGGTGTCGATGAACAGGTCGGGATCGTTCTCGGCCAGCTCGATGTCGAACACATCGACATCGGCGAACTGCTTGAACAGGCAAGCTTTGCCTTCCATCACCGGTTTGCTGGCCAGCGGGCCGATATCGCCCAGGCCCAGTACGGCCGTGCCATTGGTGATCACGGCCACCAGGTTGCTGCGCGACGTGTAGGTGCCGGCCGTGCGCGGATCTTCCACGATGGCTTCGCAGGCGAAGGCCACGCCCGGCGAGTACGCCAGGGTCAGGGCGCGCGCGTCGCCCAGCGGTTTGGTGGGCGTGACGGAAATCTTGCCTGCGCGGGGTTGTGCGTGATAGGCGAGGGCGGCTTCTTTCAGGTTGAAGGTTTCGCCGTTCTGTTCGGCATGCTTGCTGTGCGAAGTAGACATAGGAATTCTGGGAGGGGCAACCAGGCCCGAGTGGTAAGTCCGAGCCATGGTATGCAAGCGTTTGCACGCTGTCAAGGCTGGAATGTACTTAAGCGTACCAAAACCGCTTTGGGCAACGGCTTTATTTCAATGCAAGCGTTTGCTCGGTTTTTGACGAAATGGGGAATTTTTACGATAAAATCACAGTATTGCGATCCGGGAAGCCCATGACAAACAAGAACCCCACCTTAAGCGACGTTGCGCGGGCCAGCGGCGTGCACTTTTCCACCGTGTCGCGCGTGATGAACCCGGCAACGCGGCAAATGGTCAGCGCCGAGGTGGCCGCGCGCGTGCTGGCCGAAGCGGGCCGCCTCGGCTACCGGCCGAACCGCGCCGCCTCGACCCTCGTCACGCGCAAGTCGCGCATCATCGGCGTGGTCTTGCCCGACATCACCAACGCTGTTTTCCCGCCGATTTTGCTGGGCATCGAAGAGGGCTTGCGCAAGCATGGCTACCTGGCCATCGTCGCCAATGTGGGCGCCGACGAGGAAGAGCAGCTGTTCGTCATCAACCGCCTGCTGGGGCAGCAGGTCGATGGCCTGATTTTGGCTACCGCACGGCGCGACGATCCCGTCATCAAGATGTGCATCGACCAGAATGTGCCCGTCGTCACCGTCAACCGCAGCGACGAGACGGGCGTCGCTTCCTGCGTCGTCAGCGACGACGTGGTCGGCATGCGCCTGGCCGTGGAACACTTGCTGGCGCTCGGTCACCGCCATATCGCGCACATTGCCGGCCCGGAAAACCTGTCCACGGGCCACGTGCGCCGTCTCGGTTTCCTGGCCGCCATTCAGGCCAGCGAACTCGACCCCTCGCAAGCGTTCGTCTTTGAAAGCAGCGGCTATTCGCGCGAATGCGGCAAGGCGGCCCTGCTGGAACTGCTGCGCCAGTCGCCGCAAACGACGGCCGTGGTGACGGGCAGCGACCTGGTGGCCCTCGGCTGCTACGACGCCATCCGCGAACTGGGCTTGAGCTGTCCCGAAGATATTTCCGTGGTGGGCCACAACGACATGCCCTATATGGATATGATCCGTCCGCCTTTGAGCACCATCCGCATCCGCCACCACGGCATCGGCACGGAAGCGGCCCGGCTGATCCTGCAAACCATCGCCTCGCCCGACTCCCCGGTGATCGACGTGCGCCTGAAGCCCGAGCTGGTGGTGCGCGAGTCGACAGCGCCGCCGCGCGCCTGAGCCTGTTGCCCTTCTTTTGCCAGAGTATGTTTAAATCTTGATATTGATATTAATCAAGACAACGCCATGCAGACGACGGAAAAGCATGCACAGCAGGGAGGCCGCTGATGCCGAAGAATTTCGGCATGCCCGGCAACGCCTGGCGCTATGCACTGGGCAGCGACTATGGTTATTGCTCGCCGCTACTCGAAGGCATTGAATTTGAAAACGAGTGGGTGACGATACGCGAATCGGCCATCCGCATCCGTGCCGGTTATGCCTGGGATGGCTGTTCGCCCTGTATCAGCGTGCTCGGCCTGTTTTATGTGGGCACGCCCGATGGCGCGCAGCACCTGGGCTTGCCCGCCACCTACCATGCCAGCCTCGTGCATGACGTGCTGTGCCAGTGGCGCGCCGAGATGCCCGTCACCCGCGCGCAGTCGATCGCCATTTTCCACCAGTTGCTCAGGGAGGTGCGCTTCCCCCTGGCGGGACTGTATGCCGGCGCCGTCTTCCTGTTCGGGCCGCGGCGTGGCTTCATGCGGCCCGGTGCGCGCGCCGTAGTGGCCGCCCCGCACCCGCCAGGCGCAACATTAAAGCGGCGCTAACGCCGCCGCCGACGCGCCATGATGTTAAACTGGCGCCCCTCATCGTTTCTCTTGCCCTCTACCGCCATGACCAAAACCAACACGCCTTCCCCGAAACGCCGCGAAGAGGGCGTCGCCAAACTGACCGTCAATCCCTTCCTCGACGCCGAGTTTTACGCGCGCATGCGCGACTACACGGAGCGCGACGCAGCCATCATCAAGGAATTGAAGGCGATCGCCGAGATCCGCGCCGGCAACAAGCAGCCCGATCCCCGCCTGGCGCCGTCGCTGGCCGCCTTGCGCAGCACCGTCAAGAAAGGCTTGAGCTTTGGCGACATGCTCGAGCGCATGGCGGCCGGCAAGGAAAAGGGCTTGTGGGAACCGTGGATGACAACCTTCGGCATCGAGATCCGCGCCGTCAACTACGGCGCCGGCCCGCGCAACGCCTGCCTGGTGCTGGACCTGGCCGCGAATGCCCCCGCGCACGCGATGTTCGCCAAGGCCGGCATCCAGAACTGGCGCAGCCTGGCTGCCGACGACTGCTCCGTCGTGCGCTCGGAAAAAGCGACGGAAACCACGCCGTTGAAAGTGTACGCCGTCTTTTACCTGGATCCGCTGCCGGCCTGATCCGTCAGACACTGCTGCTGGCGACATTTACCAGCAGCAGCACCGCCAGCATGATCAGCACGGCGCCCGACAGCCGTTCCAGCAACGGCAGGGCGCGCGCGAAGCGCTGCCGCAGCGCGCCATTGCCGATGGCCAGCGCCACCGCCATGTCCCACGCCAGCACCGCACACACCATCCACACGCCATACAGCACGACCGAGCCGCTGCCCGTTTGCCGGCTGGCGACGACGGACGCCAGACTCACGTAGAACAGCGCATTCTTCGGATTCAGGATGGCAGACAGGAAACCCATGCCCAGGCCGTTGCGCCAGTGCGCCTTGCCGGGCGTGGCGGCCGGCGCTGCCGTCAGCGTCGTGGTGCCCGCATGGCGCAGGAATAGGCCGCCGAGGTACAGCAGATAAGCGCAGCCCGCCAATTGCACGGCGATAAACAGGGGACTGCCTGGATGCAGCACGGCGACGCCGCCAAACGCCGCCACGATGAACACGCCATTGGCCAGTGCGATGCCGATGCACGCTGGCATGGCGCCGCGCCAGCCGTGCGCCAGCGCGCTGCGGGCGACGAGGAAAAAATCGGGCCCCGGCGACAGCAGCGCGAGGAAGTGGGCGGCGGCGATAAGGAGAAAATCCTGCATGAAACGCGACTCCGGCAATGGCGATGCGCGAGTATGCGGGGGGACGCTCCGGTCTGTATTGAAGAAAATTGCAGGCACTTCAGCCGCGATAGCGTCCCGGCGTGATGCCGGCATGCGCCTTGAAGACGCGCTGCAGGTGGCTCTGGTCGGCAAACCCCAGCGCGCAGGCGATGTCGGCCAGGGCGTTGCCCGCCTGCAAGTCGCTGCGCGCGCGGTTGACGCCCAGATTCAGCTGGTACGCATGCGGCGTCATGCCGGTGGCGGCACGGAAGGCGCGGATCAGCTGGTAGCGGCTCATGCCGGCCAGTTCGGCCAGTTGCGCCAGGCTGGCCAGCGGTTGAGACTGCAGCTGCTGCACTACCGGGCGCAGTTGCATCGGGATGCGGGCAGCGTGCGAGGGGAGGGGGATTGCCCCGCCGGCATCGGCACAGGCGTGTAGCAAGGCCAGCAGGGCCTCTTGCTTGGCGGCCGCGGCTGCAGGCGAGAACAGCAGCGCATTCATGGCACAGAACTGCGCATACAGGACAGGTTCGTGCAGTACGCTGGCGCTGCTTGCATCCAGCCGCGGCACGTGGATATGCAGCCACTGCGCATCGAGATGCAGCATCTGGTAGCTCCAGACGGCGTCAGGCAGGGGATTGCAGGCGTGCACGCAGCCAGCCGGCACCAGCACCAGGCTGCCATTGCCAAGAGCCACCTTGCCTTCTTTGCTGCCCGTAAAGATGCTGCCGCCCGAATCGACGGCACCGATGGAAAACGTGGGATGGCTGTGCGGCTTGTAGCACGCGCGGCTGTGGCAGGCGCGCCGGCTCTCCACGTGGGGTAGAGCCGGGTCGCGCCAGAAGGCGGTGGTGCCGGGCATGGCTACATCAGAATGACGTCGTACTGCTCCTGGTGGTAGGCGTTCTCCACCTGCAGCGAGATTTTCTTGCCGATGAAGTCGCCCAGCATGGCCAGGTGCTGCGATTCCTCTTCCAAAAACAGATCGACCACTTCCTGCGAGGCGAGAATGCGGAATTCGCGCGGGTTGAACTGTTTTGCCTCGCGCAGCAGTTCGCGCAGGATTTCATAGCAGATCGTGCGCGAAGTTTTCACCTGGCCCTTGCCGGCGCAGGCGGGGCACGGTTCGCACAGGATGTGGGCCAGCGATTCGCGCGTGCGCTTGCGCGTCATTTCCACCAGGCCCAGCGGCGAGAAGTTGCTCACCGACACCTTGGTGCGGTCGCGCGACAAGGTGCGTTTCAGCTCGGCCAGCACGGCGTTGCGGTGCTCGGCGTTGTCCATGTCGATGAAGTCGAGGATGATGATGCCGCCCAGGTTGCGCAGGCGCAGCTGGCGCGCGATGGCGTGCGCCGCTTCCAGGTTGGTCTTGAAAATCGTGTCGGCGAAATTGCGCCCGCCGACAAAACCGCCCGTGTTGACGTCGATGGTGGTCATCGCTTCCGTCTGGTCGACGATCAGGTAGCCGCCGGACTTCAAATCCACGCGGCGGCCCAGCGCGCGCAAGATCTCTTCTTCCACGCCGTACAGGTCGAACAGGGGGCGCTCGCCCGTGTAGTGCTGCAGGCGCGTCAGTTCGCTGGGCGTGTAGATTTCCGCGAATTCGCGCAGTTTTACATAGTTTTCGCGCGAATCGACCTGGATGGTGGCCGTTTCATCACCGACGAAGTCGCGCAGCACGCGTTGCGCCAGGCTCAAGTCCTGGTGCAGCAGGCTGGTGGCGGGACGCGTGCGCGCGCCGTGCGTGATGGTGCTCCAGGTTTTTCTCAGGTAGTCGACGTCGGCCTTCAGGTCTGCGTCGGATGCGTCTTCGGCCATGGTGCGCACGATGTAGCCGCCTTTTTCATCGGGCGGCAGCAGGCTTTGCAGGCGCACGCGCAGCTGTTCGCGCTCCGCTTCCTTTTCGATTTTCTGCGAGATGCCGATGTGCTTGTCTTGCGGCAGATAGACCAGCATGCGCCCGGCGATGGAAATCTGCGTCGACAGGCGCGCGCCCTTGGTGCCGATCGGGTCCTTGATCACCTGCACCGTCAGCACCTGGCCGTCAAACAGGATTTTTTCGATCGGCGCCGGCGTCGCATTCTGGCCGTCGTGGCCGCGCGCTTCCCAGATGTCGGCCACGTGCAGGAAGGCGGCGCGCTCCAGGCCGATGTCGATGAAGGCCGACTGCATGCCCGGCAACACCCGCACCACTTTGCCGGAGTACACATTGCCGGCCAGGCCGCGCGTGAGCGTGCGCTCGATGTGCAATTCCTGCACGGCGCCCTGCAGGATGAGGGCGACGCGCGTTTCTTGCGGCGTGATATTGATCAGGATGTCTTCGTTCATGGGGGCGCGGGAGTGGAGGCAACGAATGACATCATACCCGGGATCAGGGCAGGGGCAAACCTGCCAGCCGTAGCAACTGTGCGGTTTCGTACAGGGGCAGGCCCATGATGCCGGAATGGCTGCCTTCGATATGCTCGACGAACAGCGCGGCGCTGCCCTGAATGCCGTAGCCGCCGGCCTTGTCGTAGGGTTCCGGCGTGGCGCAATAGGCGGCGATCGAGGCGGGCGAGAGCACGCCGAAGCGCACTTGCGACACCTGCGTGCGCTGTTCGGCGAAATCCTTGTAGTGCACGGCGATCGAGGTCAGCACCTCGTGCGTGCGGCCCGACAGCTGCTGCAGCATCGCCACAGCTTCCGCCCGGTCGGCCGGCTTGCCGAGGATGACGCCGTCGATGGTGACGGTGGTGTCGGCCGCCAGCACGGGGCGCGGGGTCAGGTGGCGGCGGCGCACCAGGTCCCAGGCGAAGGCGGCTTTTTCATTCGACACGCGGGCGACATAGTCGAGCGCCGATTCGCCGGGGAGGACTTCCTCGGTGACGTCGGCGCCGCGCGGGCCGTCGCTGCGCAGCAGCAGCAATTCGAAATCGATGCCGATCTGGCGCAGCAGTTCTCGCCGGCGCGGGCTTTTGGAGGCGAGGTAGATCTTGTGATCAGCCGTTTTCATGGGGGAGTTCAGACACGGTGGTAGGGGTGGTTTTGCGTGATCGACCAGGCACGATAGAGCTGCTCGGCGAGGATCACGCGCACCACGCCGTGCGGCAAGGTCATGCTGGAAATGCGCAGCATGCCTTCGGCACGCGCCTTGAGTTGCGGATCGAGGCCGTCGGCCCCGCCGATCAGGAAAGCCGTGTCGCGGCCATCCTGCTGCCACGCCATCAATTGCTGCGACAGGCCGACGCTGGTCAGATCCTTGCCGCGTTCGTCGAGGGCGATGATGCGCACGCCCTTGGGCAGGACGGCTTCGATGCGCTCGCGTTCGAGCGCCATCGCCGTGGCGGCGGTCTTGCTGCCGGAGCGCTCCACCGGCTTGATTTCTTTCAGCACGATGCGCAATTCCGGCGGCATGCGCTTCGCGTATTCCGCGAAGCCCGTCTCTATCCAGGCCGGCATTTTATGGCCGACCGCAGCGATGATGAGCTGCATCGAGGCTTACGCTTCGACTTTTTTGATACGCTTGATCACGGTTTTTGCCGGTGCAGCATCGGCTGCCGGCTTGGCCGCGCGTGGGGCGCGCACTTTTTTCTCCGGCAGCGCTTTCAGCGCTTTCACGGCAGCTGCTTCGGTCTTGGTAGGCGCGACTTTCACGGTCTTGCCGACGGCTTTGGAAGCGGTGGTTTTTTTCGCCGGGGCTTTCTTGGCGGCGGTGGCAGCGGTGGCTTTCTTCGCTGGCGCTTTCTTTTCGATCACGGGCGAAGCTTCCACATTGGCCTTGCTTGCCGCCAGATGGCCGCTGACCTTTTTCGGCTCGTCGCCGGCCGCTTTTTTCGGCGCGCGCTTGGCGGCGCCCAGCTTGACCGGAGTGTCGCCCCAGATTTCTTCCAGGCGGTAGTAGGCGCGGATAGGTGCTTGCATGATGTGGACGATCATGTCGCCCAGATCGACCAGCACCCATTCACCGGTTTCCTCGCCTTCCATGCCGATGATTTGACCGCCAGCGTCCTTGACCTTGTCGCGCACCGAGGCGGCCAGCGCCTTGGTTTGACGGTTCGAGGTACCGGACACGATCGCGATGCGGTCGAACAGGCTGGTCAGATGACTCGTTTCGAAGACGGCGATGTCTTGGCCTTTGACGTCTTCCAGGGCGTCAACGACGAGGGTTTGCAGTTTTTTGATGTCCATTTAGCTTTTGTATAAATTATGTTGTTCAATATAGTCTAGCACTAGCGGGGAAAGAAGCGAGTTTGCCCGATTCCCCCGTTGTAATGCCGCACGTATTTCGGTGGCGGAGATATCCACCGCGAAGTCCTGTGCCAGATAAGTCAGACCGTGCGGCGTGTTGCGGATGCTTTTCAGAGACCCCAGGCGGCGCGAAAACTCGTCGGCGACCACTTGCGGTACTGCTGTGTCATTCAGCGCGAAGCCGGGGCGGGCCGCGACGCAGATATGCGCGTATTCAAATAATTGCTGCCATTCGCGCCATGTCGCGAGCCGCTGCAGCTGGTCGGCGCCCATCAGGAAAACGATGGAAGCGCGCGGTCCCAGCTCGGCGCGTACCTGGCGCAAGGTATCGATGGTGTAGCTGGCCTGGCCATGTTCGCTGCGCTCGATTTCCTGGCGGTCGATCACCACGGGCAGGGGCAGGCCGGCAAAGGCCAGGCTGGCCATCTCGGCGCGCTGCTGGCCGGTGGCGCCCAGCTTGCTCTTTTGCCAGGGCGCGCCGGCCGGAATCACGCGCAGTTCGTCGGCGTGCAGCAGGCTGGAAAAATGCGTGCCCAGCGCGACGTGGCCCATGTGCACCGGATCGTAGCTGCCACCGAGTAGCGCCACGCATGCCGTACCACTTTCCTTCACGCCTGCAGCCAGTCGCGATGCACGAGGAAGTCAGTATACAACGCCGCTTCGGGACTGCCCGCTTCCGGGTGCCAGTCGTAGCGCCACTTGACCAGGGGCGGCATCGACATCAGGATCGCCTCGGTGCGTCCACCCGATTGCAGGCCGAACAGGGTGCCGCGGTCGAACACCAGGTTGAACTCGACATAGCGTCCGCGCCGGTAGCACTGGAAATCGCGTTCGCGTTCGCCGTACGGCGTGTCCTTGCGGCGCGCCAGGATCGGCACATAGGCGTCGATGAAGGCGTCGCCTGCGCTGCGCAGCATGGCAAAGCTGTCGTCAAAGCCCAGGGCGTTGAAGTCGTCGAAGAAGATCCCGCCGGCGCCGCGCGCTTCGCGCCGGTGCTTCAGGTAGAAATAATCGTCGCACCACTGCTTGAACTTCGGATGCAGTTCGCCGCCGAACGGCGCCAGCGCGTCATGGCACACCTGGTGAAAGTGCTTCACGTCGCCCGCGTCGCCGTAGTACGGCGTCAGGTCCATGCCGCCGCCGAACCACCATACGGGTTCGCCATCGGTATTCACGGTGCTGAAAAAGCGCACATTCATGTGCACCGTGGGCGCGTAGGGATTGCGCGGATGCAGCACCAGCGACACGCCCATCGCTTCCCATGCCTTGCCACCGAGTTCAGGGCGCGCGGCCGCGGCCGATGGCGGCAATGCGGCGCCGGTGACGTGCGAAAAATTCACGCCGCCCCGCTCGAACACATTGCCTTCCTCGATCAGCCGCGAAATGCCGCCGCCGCCCTCGGGGCGCTGCCAGGCATCGGTCAGGAAGGGCTTGCCGTCCTGCGCTTCGAGCGCCTGCACGATACGGCTTTGCAAATCGAGCAAATAAGCCTTGACGGCCGAAGGAGAGGGAGTTGACGACATCGCGTGGGCCGACGAGGCCGAAATAAAAAAGTAAGGACGGATTGTACCCTGTTACGCGTTTTTGTGATAGGGCGGCGCTTGCGCTGTGGTTTTGGGCTGGCCGCGCACACCGTCCGCGGCCAGCGCCTTCTACAGCACGCGCAATTGCTGCAGCACGGGCAGCGTGTCCCGCATGAATTCCTCGATGGCCGCGTTGAGCAGCTGCTGGTGCGCCGCCTCGTCGGCGCATGCAGCGCCATCCTTGAGCAGGCGGCGCCCGCAGCGCGCCATGGCGGTGGCCGCCTGCGCCTGCAGGGTGGCCAGGTCCGGCTGCTCCCGCTCCTGGGTCAGCAGCGAAAACAGCAGCCGGTCGATGAATTCCGTATCGATACCGCTGCCTGTCAATGGCGAGCACAGGATGCGGTAGTCGTCGCCGTAGCGCAGCTGCGCGCCGACGGTCCGGTTCAGGCGGTGCGCGGCTGCGTCGCCGTTGTCGGCGTGCGCCTGACTCGGGAAATACATCACGACCTGGCCGCCGGTGACGAGCATGGCCGCCACCTCCACCAGGCTTTGCACGCTCTGTCCGGGCAAGGAGGGCAGTGCGGCCAGTTCGGCCAGGCTATGCGGGCCGTTGGCCAGCGCGTCGCAGACGGCGCCGTAGACCTGCTCGTTGCCTGTCACGACGCCCGCCTTGGTCTGGAAGGTAAAGGTCATTTTTGCGCGCGGTACCAGCATGGCCAGGTGCACGTCGGCGTAACATTCGGCCTGGCGCACGGCCCCCATGCGGCGCGCGCCCCGTACCAGCACGTCCTTGCGGAAGCTGGTATTGAGAAAATAGTCCTTCATCGTTTCGCGCCTGGCCGCATCGGGCAGCAAGTCGATGGTGGCTTGCTGGTCGGCGTTCAGGTACAGCTCGGGAAAGGCCAAAGGCAGGTCGGCGGAGCCGGCAAAATCGAGCTTGGCGCGCGCCACATCGCGCATCACGTCGGCGTGGTACAGCGGTTCCCAGTCCTGGTTCAGATACTCATGCACGCTGTAATGGGGATCGCTGTTGATGAGCGCATTGAGGCGCGGCGCGAGTGCGGGATTGTCCGCGATGTAGCCAGCCTGCAGATTCTGCAACTGTTGCACATAGGCGATGCCAGCCTGCATTTGCATGTCGCTGCGGCCGGGGAAGCTGGCGGCAAACTCCAGCAGCAGGCGTTGCAGCGGCAGGGCGGAACTCCATCCCGGCATGGCGTTATAGCTGAGCGAAACGATGCCGCCCGGTTTCAGGTAGCGCGCGATGAAGTCGACGATATGCTGGCGGTTCTCCCGGTTGACCCAGGTGTAGATGCCATGCAGGGTAATGAAGTCGAACTGCGGCAGATCGGCCACGCGGCCCTGCGCCAATTCTTCAAAGCTGTTTTCCAGCAGGGTCAGATTGCCCAACTGTGCCTTTGCCGCCAGGGCGCGTGCGCCAGCGACATGGGCCGGATTGAAATCGTTGCCGTAGAACTGGCCGTTAGGGTTGGCGGCGGCCAGCACGTTGAGCGTCTGGCCGCGCCCGAAGCCCAGTTCAAAGTAGGTGTAGGGTTGATCCAGGGGGACCGGTTCGATGCCGTTGAGGATGCAGCTGAAATTGAGGTGATGCGGACTCAGGTCGCTGTAAAAACCGTTGGTGTACTCGATATCCGACACGTATCCTTCATTCCAGGCCATGGTTTCCCCGCATTGGTGGCAAAACGGCAGTATGCCATCATCATCGCCGGCGCGGGAAGTGCGCTGTGGTTCAGCGTGCCGGCGGCGCGGCGCCGTCCTGCTCCACGGTGACGGACAGGTCCGGTCCGGCGCCGGGCAGGCGCGCACTTTCCACGGCCTGCGCGGCGCGCTGCTGCAGATCATGCCGTTCGGCGCCCTGCTCAGCGGTGGCGGCGGCGGGACTGGGCACTTGCTTGCTGATCATGGCGCTGGCCGCAAAGGCCAGTACCAGCAGTATCAGCGCGGCCTTCACCCACGTTCCAGGGCGCGCATGGGCGGGCAGCTCGCGGCGGGTCTGGCGCGCGGCGGCGTCGACGATGATGACGGCCAGTTCCGAGCCGCGCTGGCGGGCGCGCTGGCGCAGCGCTTCAAATTGGGGCGCGGACAAGGTGCCTTGCCGGAGCATGTCGCACAGGGCGGCAACCGGCGAGGCGAGCAGGCGGTCCGCAGGCAAGCTGGCGTGCGCGGCGTCGCGCTGCCACTGGTCGATCAGGTCCTCGTCGTACAGGGTGTCGATGGCCTGGCGGTTGACTTGCCGCAGCGCGTCGGCGGCCAGTTGCTGGCGCTCGAGCAGGGCCGCGCCGCCATGCTGGCGCGGCAGGTCGCGCACCCGCTGCAGGAAGCCGTGCTGCGGCAGCAGGTCCGTGAGCAGCAGCCATGCCAGGGTGTCGACCAGCCCCGCGTCAGCGGCCAGCTCCGGCACGTCGATATCCTCTTCTTCGTTATGGCTGCGTTGCAGTTCGATAATGTCCAGTTCGGCGATGGCGTCGTCGAGTTCATCGTCCGTGATCAGGCCGAGCTGGCGCACCTGGGCGAGGGCGGGGGGGAGTTGGCTGGGGCTGGACATGGGCTGCATCTTAGCGCAACGCCGGTTTTCCCGGCGCGCCAATATGAACGGGGCCGGGGCGGATGACTTCCGCGCCGGCCCCGCCGTTTGCCGCAAAGCGGCGTGCTGGGTGCTTAGTGCTTCAGGCCGCGCCAGCCGATGTCGCGGCGGTACTGCGCGCCGTCGAAATGGATTTTTTCCACGGTTTCATATGCCTGCTTCTGCGCCATCTTGATGCTGTCGCCCAGGCCCACCACGCACAGCACGCGCCCGCCGTTGGTGACCAGGCGTTCGCCGTCGATGCGGGTGCCCGCATGGAAGGTGACGGCGTCCGGCGTTTCGGCCGGGATGTCGCCGATCGGCGTGCCCTTGACGGGATCGTCAGGGTAGCCGGCGGCGGCCATCACGACGCCAACGGCCGTGCGGCGGTCCCATTCCAGTTCCACGGCGTCCAGCGTGCCGTTGACGGCGTGTTCCATGACGGTGACCAGGTCGGTCTTCAGGCGCGCCATGATCGGTTGCGTTTCCGGGTCGCCCATGCGGCAGTTGAATTCCAGCGTCTTCGGCGTGCCCTTGTCGTCGATCATCAGGCCCGCGTACAGGAAGCCCGTGAACGTGATGCCGTCCTTGGCCATGCCCTGGATGGTCGGCACAATGATTTCGCGCATGACGCGCGCATGCATGGCCGGCGTGACGATGGGCGCCGGCGAATACGCGCCCATGCCGCCCGTGTTCGGGCCCTGGTCGTGATCCTTCAGGCGCTTGTGGTCCTGGCTGGTGGCCAGCGGCAGGATGTTCTTGCCGTCGCACATGACGATGAAGCTCGCTTCTTCGCCGGCGAGGAATTCCTCGATGACGATGCGCGCGCCGGCGTCGCCGAACTGGTTATCGGACAGCATCATGTCGACCGCCTGGTGCGCTTCTTCCAGGCTCATGGCGACGACGACGCCCTTGCCGGCGGCCAGGCCGTCGGCCTTGATGACGATAGGCGCGCCCATGGCGTCGACGTAGGCATGCGCGGGAGCGACGTCGGAAAACGTCTGGTAGGCGGCCGTCGGGATGCCGTGGCGCTGCATGAAGGCCTTGGCGAAGTCCTTCGACGATTCCAGCTGCGCCGCTTCCTTAGTCGGGCCGAAGATTTTCAGGCCGCGCGAGCGGAACAGGTTGACGATGCCGGCCGCCAGCGGCACTTCCGGGCCGACGACGGTCAGGCCGATGTGTTCCTGCTGAACGAAGTCGGCCAGCAATTGCGGGTCGCTGATGTCCAGATTGACCAGGCGCGCATCGCGCGCGGTGCCGCCGTTGCCCGGTGCGACATACACCATCTGTATGCGTTCGGACTGGGCCAGTTTCCAGGCCAGGGCGTGTTCGCGGCCGCCAGAGCCGACTACCAGAATTTTCATAGGGACCGTTCGTTCAGTGTGGGTTGCAGGGCGGCGGTGCCGCCCTTGAGGTGTACAGCATATTTTTGCTTAGTTTTCGATCAAGGCATTCGTAAAGACTTCCTGGACATCGTCCAGCAGTTCCAGCGCATCGATCAGTTTTTGCATCTTGACGGCGTCGTCGCCCGCGTACACGGTTTCCGTCGCCGGCTTCATGATGACTTCGGCCACTTCGGCCTTGAAGCCGGCCGCTTCCAGCGCTTCCTTGACGGCGGCGAAATCGTGCACGGGCGTGAGCACTTCGAAGCCGCCTTCTTCATCGGCGATGACGTCGTCGGCACCCGCTTCCAGGGCCGCTTCCATCAGCTTGTCTTCGTCGGTGCCCGGCGCGAACAGCAACTGGCCACAGTGCTGGAACATGAAGGCAACGGAGCCTTCATTGCCCATGTTGCCGCCGTTCTTGTTGAAGGCGTTGCGTACCTCGGCCACCGTGCGGACCTTGTTGTCGGTCATGCATTCGACGATGACGGCCGCGCCGCCCACGCCGTAGCCTTCGTAGCGCACTTCTTCATAGTTGGCGCCATCGACGCCGCCGCTGCCGCGGTTGATCGCGCGCTGGACGTTGTCTTTCGGCATATTGGCGTCAGCCGCCTTGTCGACGGCCAGGCGCAGGCGCGGATTGGTGATGGCGTCGGCGCCGCCCATGCGGGCCGCGACCGTGATTTCCTTGATCAGGCGCGTCCAGATTTTGCCGCGCTTGGCATCGGTGGCAGCCTTTTTATGCTTGATATTGGCCCATTTGCTATGTCCTGCCATGTCGAATCTTCCTTAGACGGGTGTTCAATTGTGGCCGACATTTTAGCATATCGGCCCCCTGCGAAGCGGCATGGCTCCGTCATCAGGATGACACAATCTGTTGCTAAAGTGACGCGCTTTCACCATATCGAGGGCGCGACATCATGGCAAGTCAAATGGATAGGCGGCAATTTCTGAAATTGGGCGGCTTTATTACGGTTTCCGTGGCCACCGTCGGCCTTGCCGCCTGCGGCAGCACCGATCACAGCGATCCTGGCGTGCCGCTGGCCTCGGGCAGCCACTGGAAATTCCCGCAAAGCGTGGCCTCGGGCGACCCGCGTCCGGATAGCGCCATGCTGTGGACGCGCGTCGTGCCCGCCAGTTTCGACGCCGTCGCGCCCGCCGTGGCCGGCAAGTCGGACGTGGCCGTGCGCCTGATCGTCAGCGCCAGCGACAATACGGCCGCCCTGGGCGGCAATACGGCCCTGGCCGGCACGCCCATCGTCGACGCCAAGCTGCCCCTGAAAGCCGATTTCGACAATACGCTGCGCCACAAGGTGACGGGCCTGCAGCCGGGCCAGGTGTATTTTTACCAGTTCATCGCCGGCGACGTGCGCTCCAACGTGGGCCGCTTCAAGACGGCGCCCGCCGCGACCAGCGACGTGTCGCAGCTGCAGTTCGCCTACCTGACGTGCCAGGACTGGAGCATCAACCATTGGGGCGCGCTGTCGCACATCGCCGCCAACGAATCGCTCGATTTCATCGTCCACCTGGGCGATTACATCTATGAAACGGTGGGCGAGGCCTTCCAGAGCGGTGCCGTGGAAAGCCGCCACGACCAGCTGAAATTGCCCGACGGCACGTATAAAAGCGGCACCTCCGGCGCGAAATACGCGACCACGGTGGCCGATTACCGCTACCTGTACAAGAAATACCGCACCGATACGCGCCTGCAAGCCGTGCACGAGCGCTTTGCCTTCATCGCCATCTGGGACGACCATGAATTCACGGACGACGCCTGGCAGGATGCCTCCACCTACGAAGGCATCGTGGCGCTTGATGGCAGCGATCTGCACCAGCCGGCCCGCCGCCGCAGCGCCAACCAGGCATGGTTCGAATACATGCCGGCCGACGTCACGTTCGATGCCGCCGCGACAACGTTCCAGAACATCCAGATCTACCGCGATTTCCAGTTCGGCAAACTGATGCAGCTGGTGATGACGGACGAGCGCCTGTACCGCGCCGACCATGCGATCGCCGAGTCGACGATCAACCCGGCCACGGGCAAGCCGCTGGGCAGCATCGGCAGCCGCTACCTGGTGCCGCAAGCGCTGTTCGACAGCGTGGAAGGGCAGAAAATGGCGGCCGCCACCAAAGCCGGTGCCGACTCGCTGGCCTTTGTTGCCATGCTGGGCAGCACGCAGCGCGACTGGTGGAAAAGCAAGATGAAGGCGGCCACCTCGACCTGGAAGCTGTGGGGCAATGAAGTGTCCCTGCTGCGCATGGGCTTGAATGGCACGGATGCGATTGCCACTTTGCTGGCCCTGAGCGCGATGTCGAACGTGGGCCAGGCCATCGCCAGCACCTTGCCGCTGGTGGGCGGCAGCGTGCCGCTGGCCTGCGCCATCGTGGCCGCCTCGACGGCCGGTGCATCGCAGTCCGTGGCGCAGGCGGCGGCCATGGCCATTGCCGGCGCGGCAGCCAATGCCGGCGCGCAGGGCGCCGCTGCCGTCGGAGCCGGCTTGAGCGCGGCCCAGGCCGGCATCACGGTAGCCGCCTACAACAGCGGCTCGCCGGCCGCCGCCGCGCAAGTGATCGCCTTCGGCTGGATCAAGCCCGACGTGCAGGCCAAGGGCGCGGCGTCCAGCTTTGTCGCCGCGTCGGGCCAGCAAGCGGCGCTGGCGCCGTTCTTCACGCGCTTTCTGCTCAATTGCGACCAGTGGGATGGCTACAACAGCGAGCGCAAGAATTTGATGGCGCACCTGAAAAACAACGCCATCGGCAATGTGGTCGCCATTACCGGCGATATCCACTCGTTTTTTGCCGGCACGGTCAGCGACGACTTCGACGCGGCCGGCGGCGGCACGCCCGTCATGGTGGACCTGGTCTCGGCGGGCGTCAGCTCGGATTCCTTCTTCAGCTACCTGAAGTCGGCCGCTGGCGCCTTGGGCGACATCGGCACTCTCGTCAGTTATCCGTTGGCCATTCCCGTCACGGGCCTGGGCACGGTCAACCTCGACGTCAACCTGCTCGACTACACCATGGGCAAGACCGCACCCACCGTCGACAGCCTGCTGGAGCAGTTGCGCGTGCAACTGCGCGGCGCCCTGGCCGCCAAGGGCGTGCCGGAAGCCCAGCTGGACGCGACCGTATCAGCCGTGCAGGCTGGCTTGAAAGCGAGCACTGACTTCAGTGTGACCCTGCTGGGCCTGGCGCAGCAATTGTCCGGCCTTGGCAACAATCCGTGGATCAAGCACCTGAATACGGATGCGCAGGGCTACACGGTGGTCACCTTGACGCCAGGCAAGCTGGTGGCGCAGTTCAAGCAGGTGAATAAACTGATGGGCACGGCGGCGCCGTCGAACGTGATTGCGCGCGTGACGACGGCCACGGTCACGGCGGGCGCGGCGGCGGTGGTGGTGGCGTAAGGGTAGGTCGGATTAGCGCGGCCATGCCGCGCGTAATCCGACAACATGGTTGGCGGGGATGGGGGGCGGGTTACGTTGCGGTGGTGTCGGGTTACATTGCGGTGGTGTCGGGTTACGCCCTTTGGGCTAACCCGACCTACGCCCGACCTACGCCCCACCCACGCCGCCTTTGGCTTTTGCCATTACAATCTGGGCATGAGCTCCAGTTCCCCACAAGCAACCCCTCCATCTATTCCCCGTTCCGTCTATCTCGGTGGCCTGGCCATCGCCGTGGGCGGGGCGGTGCTGTTTTCCACCAAGGCCATCGTCGCCAAGCTGTTGTACCGCTACCAGATCGACGCCGTCACCCTGATCGCCTTCAGGATGATCTTCTCGCTGCCCGTGTTCGCCGTCATCGCCTGGTGGAAGATGCGCACGGAGCCGCCACTGTCGGTCAGCGACCGCTGGCGCCTCGTCGGGCTGGGCCTGGTCGGCTATTACCTGTCCAGCTATCTGGACTTCCTGGGCCTGCAATACATTTCCGTGGGGCTCGAGCGCCTGATCCTGTTTCTCACGCCCACCTTCGTACTGCTGATTACCACCGTGTACTTCAAGCAGCGCATCAGCCGCCTGCAATGGCTGGCCTTGCTCACTTCGTATTGCGGCATCGTGCTGGTGTTCGTGCACGATTTGCAGGGCGGCGCCAGCAATGTGGCGCTCGGTTCCACCCTCGTACTGGGCTCGGCCTGTTCGTATGCCGTGTATCTGCTGGGCTCGGGCGAGCTGGTGAAACGCATCGGCTCGATGCGCCTGGTCAGCTACGCGATGTGCGTGGCCAGCTTTGCCTGCATCACCCAGTTTTTCATCCTGCGCCCCGTCGAATTGCTGATCCAGCCCATGCCCGTGTATGGCTTGTCTTTGCTCAATGGCATCTTTTGCACGGTGATGCCCGTCTTCATGACGATGATCGCCGTCGAGCGCATCGGCGCGCCCGTCGCCTCGCAGGCGGGCATGATCGGCCCCGTGTCGACCTTGTTCCTCGGTGCCATGATCCTCGACGAACCGATCACCAACTGGCAACTGGCTGGCACCAGCCTGGTATTGGCCGGTATTTACTTGCTGTCGAAAAAGAAATAATTCCTTCACTCACTGAAATGGTCCGCACCATGAAAACACGCATCGCCCTGATTGCCCACGACAAGAAAAAAGATGACATGATTACCCTGGCGGGCGAATACCTGGATTTCCTCAAGGGCTGCGAACTGTCGGCCACGGGCACCACGGGCGGCCGCCTGATCAACGAGCTGGGCCTGGCCGTCGAGCGCAAGCATTCGGGCCCGTTCGGCGGTGACTTGCAGATCGGCTCGCTGCTGGTGGAAGGCTTGATCGATTGCGTGATTTTCCTGCGCGACCCGATGACGCCGCAGCCGCACGAGCCGGACATCAACGCCCTGGTGCGCGCCTGCGACGTGCACAACGTGGCGTGCGCAACGAATCTGTCGTCGGCGCACCTGGTGCTGTCGCAACTGCAGGCGCGGGCCAGCGCGGCCGCCTGACGTTTTTCCCGATTCTTCTTCAAGGAGCATATTGTGAGCGCAACGATTACCACCAAAGCCATCCGCGTACAGCGCGTGGGCGGCCCGGAAGTGATGGAATACGTGGACGTGGAACTGCCGCCGCCCGGTCCCGGCGAGGCGCGCGTGAAACACGAGGCCATCGGCCTCAATTTCATCGATGTGTATTTCCGCACGGGCTTGTACCCGCAGCCGCTGCCGAATGGCTTGGGCGTGGAAGGCGCGGGCATCGTCGAGGCGGTGGGCGAGGGCGTCACGGAAGTGAAGGTCGGCGACCGGGTGGCCTATGCGGCGCGCATCAATGGCGCCTATGCGCAGCAGCGCAACCTGCCGGCGGCCCTGCTGCTGGTGCTGCCCGAGCGCATCGGTTTCGATACGGCCGCCGCCATGATGTTGCAAGGCTTGACGGTGCAATACCTGTTCCACCGCACGGTGGCGCTGAAGGCGGGCGATACCGTCCTGTTCCACGCGGCCGCGGGCGGCGTGGGCCTGATCGCCTGCCAATGGGCCAAGGTGCTGGGCGTGAACCTGATCGGCACGGCCGGTTCCGATGAAAAGGCGGCGCTGGCCAAGGCGCACGGCGCGGCCCATGTCATCAACTACAACACGGAAAACTTCGTCGAGCGCGTGCGCGAGATCACGGGCGGCAAGGGCGTCTCCGTGGTCTACGATTCCATCGGCAAGGATACGTTTACGGGCTCGCTCGACTGCCTCGCGCCGCTGGGCATGATGGTCAGCTTCGGCAACGCTTCCGGTCCCGTGCCGGCATTTACGCTGAGCGAACTGGCCTCGCGCGGCTCGCTCTTCATCACGCGTCCGGCCCTGTTCAGCTATGCCTCGAACCGCGCCAACCTGGAAGAGATGGCCACTTCGCTGTTCGGCGTCGTCAGCAGCGGCGAAGTGCAGATCGAGATCAACCAGCGCTACAGCCTGGCCAATATCGCCCAGGCGCACACGGACCTGGAAGGGCGCAAGACGACCGGTTCGACCATCATCGTGCCATGAGCGGCGGCAGTGACGGCACGCCGAAATTCGGCCGCCTGCTGATCGTGCTGTTATTGGCCGTGGCGCTGATCGGCGCGCTCACCTTTGCCGCCGAGGCGTATTACTCATAGGCATAAAACAGGCATGAAAAAACCGGCTGGCGCATCGCTGCACCAGCCGGTTTTTTTGTCTTGCCACGAAATTATTCTATTTTCACTTCGACCTTGCGGGGCACGCCGCTCTGGCCGGGGAAGTCGGCAAAGGCGCTCGCTACCATGGCTGGCATCACTTGCGAGGTGGCGCGCTTGTTGCTGGTCGATTGCACGGTCACGTCGTACAGTTTCTTGCCGTTGCGGTCATTGATCGTGATGCGCAATTCGCGTTCGTATTTGTGGCGCACGCTTTCCTCGACATCCATCGGGCCATACCAGTAGGGGTTGTAGCCGAAGCGGCCATAGCCTGGCCATGCGCCGTAGCGGTAGCCGTAGCGGCCAGGCCAGTAGCCAGGACCATACCAGAATGGGTCGGTGGCTTGCAGCACGCGCTCAGGATAGTCGACGGTGGAAAAATGCATTGCCACGCGCAAATTGGCTGCCGCAGGGCCGGAAGCTTCGCCGAAACCGTGCTTGGCCAGTTCCGCGCGCACCAGGTTCTGGTAGCTGCGGTATTCCAGCGTGTCATTTTCGGCATCTGGCGTTTCAAACGCATACGATTTGTCCTGCAATTGCGCAGGCCACTCATGGAAGACGGTCACATCGCTGCGTATGGTGGTGGCGCATCCGGTCAGCAACACGGTCAATGCGGCCATCATGATGGTGAGATATCGTTTCATTGCATGACCTCCTGATTAGTAGACGCAATTCATCGCTTAGTATTATAAGAATAGTTCTATTTGTTTCTATTCATTATTACAGAATGTTACCTGGTATGTCGGCGTGTAAGGGAATCCAACATTCCTGAGCTGAATCGCGACCATCGGGGGCTGGTGTTGGTAAAATAGGCTTTTGCCTCCGCTCCCACCCAAATCCCTATGCGCACAGACAGCCCTCAGACGATTTACCGCAAAGATTACACGCCGCCCAGCTTCCTGGTCGACAGCGTCGAACTTGGTTTCGATCTTGATCCCGCCCGCACAGTGGTGGCGAGCCGGATCCGCATGCGCCACAACCCTGCCAGCACCAGCCGCAGCATCGAATTGCACGGCGAACACATCGAGCTGGTGATGGTGCGCCTGAACGGCAAGCAGCTGAAACCGTCGCAATACAAGCTGACGGCCGGCATGCTGACCATCCCCAAGGCCCCGGACGAGGTGCTGCTCGATATCGAGACCGTGCTGGCGCCGCAGGACAATACCTCTCTGTCCGGCCTGTACGTGTCGAACCATAATTTCTTCACGCAGTGCGAAGCGGAAGGCTTCCGCCGCATCACCTTCTTCCCGGACCGCCCGGACGTGATGGCCAAGTACACGGTCATGCTGCGCGCCGACAAGGAACACTATCCGGTGCTGTTGTCGAACGGCAACCTGATCGAAGAGGGCGACCTGGGCGATGGCCGCCATTACGCCAAGTGGGAAGACCCGTTCAAGAAGCCGTCCTACCTGTTCGCGCTGGTCGCCGCGCGCCTGGTGTGCCAGGAAGAGCGCTACACGCTCCAGTCCGGCCGCGAAGTGCTGCTGCAGGTGTGGGTGGAAGAGGGCAACCTCGATAAAACCGACTATGCCATGCAGTCGCTGAAAAACTCGATCCGCTGGGACGAGGAACGCTTCGGCCTGGAGCTGGACCTCGATCGTTTCATGATCGTCGCCGTGGGCGACTTCAACATGGGCGCCATGGAAAACAAGGGCCTGAACATCTTCAATACCAAGTACGTGCTGGCCAATCCGCGCGTGGCGACCGACGTCGATTACGCGGGCATCGAAGCGGTGGTGGGCCACGAGTACTTCCATAACTGGACCGGCAACAGGGTGACGTGCCGCGACTGGTTCCAGCTGTCGCTGAAGGAAGGCTTGACGGTATTCCGCGACCAGGAATTCTCGGCTGACATGATCGGCACGGACACGGGCCGCGCCGTCACGCGCATCGACCAGGTGCGTACGCTGCGCCAGGCGCAGTTCCCCGAAGACGCGGGCCCGATGGCCCATCCCGTGCGTCCCGACTCTTTCGTCGAGATCAATAACTTTTATACGGTCACCATCTACGAGAAGGGCGCCGAAGTGGTGCGCATGTACCAGACCCTGGTCGGCCGCGACGGTTTCCGCAAGGGTATGGACCTGTATTTCGAACGCCACGATGGCCAGGCCGTGCAGTGCGACGACTTCCGCGCCGCCATGGCGGACGCGAATGGCCGCGACTTCAGCCAGTTCGAACGCTGGTACAGCCAGGCCGGCACGCCCGTCGTCACCGCTTCCACGCGCTACGACGCCGCCAGCCGGACGTTCGAGCTGACCCTGGCGCAAAGCTGCCCCGCCACGCCGGGCCAGCCGAAAAAACTGCCTTTCCACATTCCCGTCACCGTCGGCTTGCTGGCTGCCGATGGCAGCGACCTGCCGCTGCACGTGGATGGCGTGGCGTCGAACGGCGCGGCCAGCGTCGTGCTGGAATTGACGCAGGCGTCGCAGACCTTCCGCTTCACGCATGTGATGGAAGAACCCGTGCCATCGCTGCTGCGCGATTTTTCCGCGCCCGTGGTGCTCGAATACGGCTATACCGATGCGGAGCTGCTGCACCTGTTCCGCCACGACAGCGATCCCGTGAACCGCTGGGAAGCGGGCCAGCGCCTGGCCATGGAGCGCCTGCTGAAACTGACCGCCGCCGTCGCCGCCGGCGAGACCCTGGCGCTGGACGACACCTTCATCGCAGCGCAGCGCGCCTTGCTGGCCGACGACACCCTCGATCCTGCCTTCCGCGAGCTGGCCCTGATCCTGCCGTCGGAAACCATCATCGCCGAGCGCATGGCGCAAGTCGACCCGCAGGCGATCCATGCGGCGCGCCAGTTCATGCGCCGCACCATCGCGGCAGCCCTGAAACCTGAATTGCTGGCGCAATACCACGCCAACCAGACGCCGGGCGACTACAGCCCCGACGCCCTGTCGGCCGGCAAGCGCGCGCTGAAAAACCTGGCCCTGTCGTATCTGCTGATCGCGCCCGAAGCGGCGGAGCTGGACCTGGCGCGGCTGCAGTTCGACAATGCCGGCAACATGACGGACCGCGCCGCGGCGCTGGCGGCGCTGATTCATTCCGGCTCGCAGCCGCATGCGCAGGCGGCCTTGACCAGCTTCTATGCCGACTTCGAGAACGAGGCGCTGGTGGTCGACAAGTGGTTCGCCATGCAGGCGGCCGCGCCGACGACCGACGTGCAAGCCGTGCGCCAGCTGATGACGCATCCGGCCTTCACCTTGAAGAATCCGAACCGCGCGCGCAGCCTGATCTTCAATTTCACCAACGGCAATCCATCGCAATTCCATGCGTCCGACGGCAGCGGCTACGTCTTCTGGGCCGAGCAGGTCATCGCGCTCGACGCCCTGAACCCGCAAGTGGCCGCGCGCCTGGCGCGCTCCATGGACCGCTGGCGCCGTTACGTGCCGGCGCTGCAAAACCACATGCGCACGGCGCTGGAGCAAGTCGCCGGCCAGGCCAGTTTGTCGAACGACGTGATGGAAGTGGTCAGCAAGGCATTGGCCAATTGACGGCTGTCGGATGACGCCCTGCGGGCTGATCCGACCTACACGGCGTCATGATTTCGTAGGTCGGCTTAGCGCCAACGGCGCGTAAGCCGACAATCACCGCACGAGACGTATTTAAAACACTAACTAAGGGGTTTCATGAAACGCATCAGTCTTACGCAATACCTGGTTGAAGAGCAGCGCTCGAACAACAGCATTCCGGCCGAACTGCGCCTGCTGATCGAAGTCGTCGCGCGCGCCTGCAAGACCATCAGCCACGCCGTCGGCAAGGGCGCCCTCGGTGAAGTGCTGGGCACGGCCGACACGGAAAACGTGCAGGGCGAGGTGCAGAAAAAACTCGACATCATCTCCAACGAGATTTTGCTCGAAGCGAACGAATGGGGCGGCCACCTGGCGGCCATGGCGTCGGAAGAAATGGAATCGATCCACCCTATCCCGAACCGCTATCCGAAGGGCGAATACATGCTGCTGTTCGATCCATTGGATGGCTCGTCGAACATCGACGTCAACGTCTCGATCGGCACCATCTTTTCCGTGCTGAAGGCGCCGGACGGCATGGGCCAGCCGACGGAGCAGGATTTCATGCAGGCGGGCAGCAAGCAAGTGGCGGCCGGCTACGCCGTGTACGGCCCGCAAACCATGCTGGTGCTGACCTTCGGCAATGGCGTGAACTGCTTCACCCTGGACCGCGAGATGGGTTCGTGGGTCCTCACGCAAAGCAATATGCAGATTCCGCCGACGACGAAGGAATTCGCCATCAACATGTCGAACGCGCGCCACTGGCATCCGCCCGTGAAGCGTTATGTCGACGAACTGCTGGCCGGCGACACGGGCCCGCGCGGCACCAACTTCAACATGCGCTGGATCGCCTCGATGGTGGCCGACGTGCACCGCATCCTGAACCGCGGCGGCATCTTCATGTACCCGGCCGACCTGCGCGACACCTCGATGCCGGGCAAGCTGCGCCTGATGTACGAAGCGAACCCGATGGCCTTCATCGTCGAGCAAGCCGGCGGCGCGGCCACCGACGGCCAGCAGCGCATCATGGACATCGCCCCGCACAAGCTGCACCAGCGCGTGCCCGTCTTCCTCGGCTCGAAGGACGAAGTGGCCCGCGTCACCGCGTATCACGCCGAGTAAAAAAGCCGCACTTTTCCACGATTTTCAGCGGCCCGCAGCCGGGCTGCTAAAAAAATGCAAAAAAGTTCGCGTTGACACTAGCAAATTTTGTGCATTGTTTGTAGAATGTGGGTCTTCGCCGTTGTAGCTCAGTTGGTAGAGCAGCACATTCGTAATGTGAAGGTCGCCAGTTCGATTCCGGCCAACGGCACCAGGTTTCATCAGAAAGCCCGCTGACTTGCAAAAGTCAGCGGGTTTTTTGTTTTTGTCACTGTTATCTTTCCTGCTTCAAATCCACTGATCGTTCTCCACAGTGCGCTCGCCCGCGTCGCCGTCGCCCGTGTTGACCACGCCGCGCGGTTCGATCAGCAGCAGCCGGGTTTCGGCGAGGGCGCACGGTCTATGTTCGACCCCCTTGGGCACCACAGCCATCTGGCCGGCAGTGAGCACGATGGCGTGTCCTTCCGCGTAGCCAGGGCCGCGCAGGGCGATGCGCAATTCGCCGTCCAGCACGATGAAGGTTTCATCCGTATCGGCGTGCCGGTGCCACTGGAATTGGCCGAGTACCTTGACGACCTTGAATTGGTAGTCATTCATTTCGGCGATGACGCGCGGCTGCCAGTGCCCCTCTAACAGGGAGACCTTGCCTGCCAGGTCGATGGACCGGCCCTGGCCGCGCGTGGTGGTGGTGATAGTCATGCGGTGCTCCGTTCAAATGGCGATACAGCCAGAATACGCAGGCGCCTGCCGGCCGTATTGAACGATCGTGGGTGTTTTCAATCCTGGCCGATGCCGCTGGCGTAGCGCAGCCAGCGGCCAGGCGTCAGTCCATGGGTTTTCAGGAAATGTCGCGTCATGTGGCTCTGGTCGGCAAAGCCCGCGGCCATGGCGGCCGAGGCGAGCGTGCTGCCTGCCAGCAGCAGGCGCCGCACCCTCTCCAGGCGCCGCATCGTCAGATAGCGGTAGGGGCTGGTGCCATAGAACACGCGAAAGTCGTGCGACAGGCTCCAGCGGTCGCGTCCCGTTGCCGCTTCAAGCTGCGCCAGCGTAACGGCGTGGGTGCAGTGCGCCTGCAAATAGTCGCGCGCGCGCCGCGCCGCCAGGAAGTCGCCTTTTGGACGTTGCGCCGGCGTGCCGGCTGCCGCCGCCAGCGCATGCGCCAGCTCGGCCAGCGCCTCGCTCTGTTCCAGCGCTTCGAGCGGGTGGCCGTCGTGCGGCAGCAAGGCGGACGTGGCCGCCGCCAGGCGGGGATCGGTCGACACGCCGCCTTCAATGAAGGGCAGCGCGCGTCCGCCCAGCACATCCTGGAACAGCGCCGGTTCGATATACAGCATGCGGTAGCGGAAGCCGGCGTCGGTGCCCGCCTGGCCATCGTGCGCCTCGTCCGGGTGCAGGATCATGGTATTGCCGGGCAGGCTGTCGCGCTGGCCGCGGCGATAGCTGAAACGCTGCACGCCCGCCAGCGTGCGGCCGATGGCGTAAGTGTCGTGGCGGTGCATGGCATAGGCCTTGCCCTTGAACCATGCCTCGATGCGTTCGACCCCTTGTACCGGTTCGGCGCACTTGACCCAGTCGCTGCGCGCTGGCGTTGGTGCTCGCTTCATGGTGTTTGTCCGTGGATGCCCGCCCTGGTTGCCGATTGCTGACTGTACCCGCCGCGCGCGGGGTTGTCCACGAAAACCGCCGTATTGGAAATCGTGGCTCAGAAATTGTGCCGGATTCCCAGCGTCACGCCCGACAAGGTGGCGCCCTTGGTTGCTGCGTCGCGTCCCAGGCTGTTGATGGCAAAGTCGGCGACGCCGTTGCTGCCGTTGGCCAGGCGTGTGTAGTAGGCATACAGGCTGCTGCGTTTCGACAGCTGGTAGTCGTAGCCGGCGGTGGCGTGGGTGGCGCCCGTACCGGTTCCCGCGCGCACCGTGCCGATGGTTTCCAGCGCGCCGCCGCTGGCGCTTTGGGCATGCGCCAGGCCGAAACGCAAGCCATGGGGGCCGAACTGGCGCGTGGCGGAAAAGTAGGCCGTGCGGCGGCGCAGCTCACCCGTGGGCGTCGCATAGCGCAGGCTTTCCACTGCCACCGCCAGCTGCGTGGCGCTGTCGATCCGCCAGGCGATCGCCAGCTTGCTGCCACGGTCGGTCAGCCCGCGTCCCTGGTAGTCGTGATGGTCTTCCTGCGCCAGGGTGGCGTACAGGGCGCCGCCGTCGTAGATCAATGCGGCCGAAGTCAGTGCCGGATGCGCGCCGCTGGCGGGCCGCTCTTCCCCCATGCCGCGCGCCACGCGCAGCGACCAGCCCTGCCATGGCGGCGACCAGTAATGCAGGCTGTTCTGCTGGCGCCGGTCGAACGAGTAGGTGTTGCTGGTATTGCTATCGTTCGAGGCGGAGCCATTGCCCATCAAGCTCATGTAGCCGGCCGTGGTGGAATAGAACGGGTCGAGCGCGGACGTGGCGCTGTTGTAGGGCAGGGTCCAGTTGCCGCCAAACAGCGTGCCCCACGGTCCGGCAATGCCGACGCGCGTGTCGCGCGCGGCCAGGCTGCCGGCGCCCGAGTCGGGTGCCAGGGTGCCCTCGACCTGGAACAGCGCCTGCCAGCCGCCGCCCAGGTCTTCCGTGCCGCGAAAACCGAGCACGGAGCGGTTGTTGGACAGCCGCTGCACGCTGTCGCCGCTGCCGGACGAGTGCAGCGCTTCGAGCGCCACGTTCAGGCGGCCGTACAGCTGCACGTTTTCCTGCGCCTGGCTGGGCAGGGCGGCCGCCAGCGCAAGGGCGCCGGCAGCGCATGAGAATGCACGCATCACCATGCCTCAAAACGCAAAGCAGCTGCACCCCAGCGCGCCCCAGAAACCGGAGTGGCTGGAGACGGGTACGGAACTCTTGCGCGCCACGTCGTGGGCGTGGGCGTGCACGCCGCAGGCGCCCTGGCACTGGTGCTGTTGCATGGCGCTGGTCTTTTGCGGCGGCGCGGCGCGGTAGTGGCCGGCCACGTTTTTCACGGGCGACCAGTCGGGCAGCACGGGGATGGCTGGCGGCGCCAGATTGGCAAATTCCGCCTGGCCGTAGACGATCTTGCCGCCGACGACGGTGAGCACCGATTCGATCGACTTGATCGCCTCTTCATCGATGCTGAAAAAATCCGCGCTCAGCACGGCCAGGTCGGCCAGCATGCCTTCCTGGATGCGGCCCTTCTTGCCTTGCTCGCTGGAGAACCAGGCGCTGCCCGCCGTCCACAGTTCCAGCGCCGTGTCGCGCGACAAACGGCTGCCCGCGTCGTACAGGCGCAAGCCGCCCACGGTGCGGCCCGATACCAGCCAGTACAGCGCCGTCCACGGGTTGTAGCTGGCGACCCGGGTGGCGTCCGTGCCGCCGCCCACGGGCACGCCCGAGGCCAGCATGCGGGCGATCGGCGGCGTGGCCTTGGCCGCTTCCGCGCCGTAGCGGTCGACGAAGTATTCGCCCTGGAAGGCCATGCGGTGCTGGATGGCGATGCCGCCGCCCAGCGCCCTGACCCGGTCGATGTTTTTCGGCGTGATGGTTTCGCAGTGGTCGAACATCCAGTGCAGGCCGTCGAACGGGATATCGCGGTTGACCTTTTCAAAGACCGTCAGCATGCGGTCGATCGATTCGTCGTAGGTGGCGTGCAGGCGGAAGGGCCAGCGTTTGGAGACCAGGTGGCGCACCACCTTTTCCAGTTCGTCGTCCATGCCGGGCGCCAGGTCCGGGCGCGGCTCGAGGAAATCCTCGAAGTCGGCGGCGGAAAACACCAGCATTTCGCCGGCGCCGTTATGGCGGTAGTAATCGTCGCCCTGGCCCGGCGTGACCATCTCCGTCCATTTTTCAAAATCCTCCAGTTCGCGGCCCTTGTTTTGCGTGAACAGGTTGTAGGCGATGCGGATGGTCAGCTGCTCCTTTTGCGCCAGTTCCTCGACCACCGCGTAGTCTTCCGGATAATTCTGGAAGCCGCCGCCCGCATCGATGGCGCTGGTGATGCCGAGGCGGTTCAGTTCCCGCATGAACTGGCGCGTGGAATTGACTTGCAGTTCGCGCGGCAAGGTCGGGCCCTTGGCCAGGGTCGCATACAGTATCATCGCGTTCGGCCGCGCGATCAGCATGCCCGTCGGGTTGCCGGCAGCATCGCGCACGATTTCGCCGCCGGGCGGGTTCGGCGTATTTTTATCGTAGCCGACCACGCGCAGGGCCGCGCGGTTCAGCAAGGCGCGGTCGTACAGGTGCAGGATGAAGACGGGGGTGTCGGGCGCGGCCGCGTTGATCTCATCGAGGGTGGGCATGCGCTTTTCGGCGAACTGGAATTCGTTCCAGCCGCCGACCACGCGCACCCATTGCGGGTTCGGCGTGCGCAAGGCCTGATCCTTGAGCATGCGCAGGGCGTCGGCCAGCGAGGGCACGCCTTCCCAGCGCAGTTCCAGGTTGTAGTTCAAGCCGCCGCGGATCAGGTGCAGGTGCGAGTCGTTCAGGCCGGGAATGACGGTGCGGCCACCGAGGTCGATCACGCGGCTGTCCGGCTTGCGGTGGCGCATGACGTCGTCGGCATCGCCGACAGCGAGGAATTTGCCGTCGGCGATGGCCACGGCGCTCGCCTGCGGGCACGACTTGTCGACGGTGTGGAAGCAGCCGTTGATCAGTATCAGCGGCGCGGCGGAGGAAAGGGTCGGTTCGGTCATGATGCGGCTCCATGGTGGCAATGCGGGGGGAGGCCGGGGCGCGGCCAGGATCTGCGGTCAGTGTAGCCCAGGGCCCGGGAGCGGACACGGGCCAAAAGATCAGGTATGGCAGGTATGGCGGCGCGCCGACTGGTCTAAGGGCGGGTGCGGCGGCGCGCGACATGGATTACCATGCCGGCAGTAGCGGCTGGGCATGCGTCCGGATGCATTTTTTATCGCGGTTTACCGCATCGCAGGGAGTCCTCATGGATCAAGCACCACACAGCCGTTTATACGGCACCAGCCTGGGCTTTTTGGCCGGGTATGTCGATACGCTGGGCTTTATCGCCCTGTTCGGCCTGTTTACCGCCCATGTCACGGGCAACTTCGTGCTGATCGGCGCCGCGCTGGCCGAACCGACGCGTATCCCCATCCTGCTGAAAATCCTCGCCTTTCCCGCCTTTATCGCCGGCATCGTCGTCACGCGCCTGATGGTGCTGGCCATCGAGCGCCGCGGCGGTCCGGCGCTGACGCTGGCCTTCCTGCTGCAATGGATCTTGCTGGCCGGTTTCATGGTGTTCGGCGTGCTGGCCGAGCCGCTCGGCAAGGAAGTGGGCACGCTGGCGATGCTGGCCGGCTTGCTGGGCACGGCCGCCATGGGCGTGCACAGCGCCACCAGCCGTCTGCTGCTGGCGCATCTGGCGCCCACCTCCATGATGACGGGGAACGTGACGCAGATCGTGCTCGACACCGTCGACGTGCTGCGCGGCGCTGGCGATGGAGGCACGCGCGCGCGCTGCGGAAAGTTCTTCTGGCCGCTGCTGGCCTTTGCGCTGGGCGCCATCGCTGCCGGCTTTGGCTACCTGGTCTTCGGTTTCGCGGCGCTGGCCGTGCCGCTGGTGCTGCTGGGCGGCCTGATCGTGGTGGAGCAGCGTAGCGGACGGACCGCCGTGCCCGTGTCCTGACAGCCGCCATGCGCGCCTTCCTGCTGTGGCTGATACTCATGCTGGCCAGTCCTTGCGGACTGGCCATCGATGCCGCACGCGGCATCCATCAGCTGCAGCACACGCGCTGGACGGCCAGCGACGGCGCGCCCGACGATATCACCGTCATGACACAGGGCAATGACGGTTTCCTGTGGCTGGGCACGCATGCGGGCGTGCGCCGTTTCGACGGCTTGCGCTTCGAGCCCGTGCGCGCGCGCCAGGGCAGCTTTCCCGACACGGTGGCGCTGGCGCTCAAGCGCGCCGCCGACGGCGGCATGTGGATAGGCTGGCAAGTGGGCGGCATCAGCCACGTCAAGGATGGCGTGGTGCGCAATTATGCCGAGCCGCAGGGCGTGCAGGCGGGCGCCATTTGGGGCTTTGCCATCGGCGGCGACGGTGCCGTGTGGGCGGCCGGCGTGTCCGGCATCTCGCGCTTCGATGGCCGGCGCTGGCAGGCGATGGGACCGGCGCAGGGCTACACGGCGCAAAAGGCGTCCGCCGTGTTTGCCGACCGCGATGGCCGCATCGCCGTGTTCAGTGAAAAAGGCCTGTTCATATGGCAGGCGACGCAGTCGCGCTTCGCGCCGCCCATCGGCCGGCTCGACCTGCGCGCGCCGCCGCAGCAGGGGCCGGACGGCCGCATTTACTTGCTGGAGATGCGCGGCATCCGCATCATCGAGTCGCTGGAACGCTACGAGCAGCTCGATCATCGGTGGATTTATCGCGATACCAGCGGCACCAGCGGCAGCATGCTGGTCGACCGCGCGGGCACCTTGTGGTTCGACAGCCAGTACGGCTTGCACCGCACGCGCAGCGGCGGCGCGCTGGCGCAGGGGCAGCTGGGCATCAGCAGCGACACGGAATCGTTCCTGCCGCGCGATGGCTTGAGCAATGTCCTCGTCGGCTCCATGTGCGACGACAATGAAGGCAATGTATGGGTTTCCACGTACGGCGGCCTGGACCGTTTCCGCCAGGCCGCGCCCGTGGTCCTGCGCACGCGTGCCGCGCCCGATGTGGCCGAAGTGTTCCGTACCCAGGAAATGCTGGCCGGGCCGGCAGGCGCGATGTGGCTGTCGCGCGACGACGTCCTGGGGCCGCTGCTGCTGGCGCGGGCCGACGGCACGGTGCTGCGCGCGCCGCGCCTGGGGCCCGTCAGCGCCATCCTGGCAGCGCCAGGCGGCCTGTGGGTGGCGGCCCGCGCGGGCCTGCAGCAGCTGGCTGGCGAGGATGGCCGCGTGCTGCGCACGATCGCCTATCCCTCGGGCGCGGCCGCGCTCAAGCGCATGCGCGCCGGCGTGCTCGCGCCCGATGGCAGCATCTGGGGCGTGTTCAGCGGCGCCGGCATTTTCCAGTACCGCGACGGGGCCTGGCGGCGCGAACCGCTGCTGCCCGATGGCGGCGCGAAAGTGCCGCTGGCGCTGCTGGCCGACGCGGCCGGGCGCCTGTGGCTGTCGTATGCCGATGGCAGCGTCGCCATGCTGGAAAAGGGGCGGCTGCACGCCTTCGGTCCCGCGCAGGGCCTGGACCTGGGCAAGATTCCCATGCTGATCGAATACCACGGGCAGGTGTGGGCGGGCGGGCAGCGTGGCGTGGCGCTGTGGCGCGGCGGCCGCTTCGTCGCCCTGCGCAGCGAGCCGGCCAGTGCCACCGAGGGCGTGGTGGGCCTGCTGCGCGCGCGCGACGGCAGCCTGTGGCTCAATCATGGCAGCGGCGCCGCGCAGATTCCCGCCGCGCAAGTGGAACTGGCGCTGCGCGACGCCGCCCATGCCATGCGCGCCACCTCGTACGACGCCGTCGATGGCTTGAACGGCAGCATCGGCATGCTGCACAACCGCTCGGTGGCCGAAGCGGACGATGGCAAGATCTGGTTTTCGCGCCAGAGCGCGACGTTCTGGATCGATCCGCGCCAGGCGCTTGCGGCCTTGCCGGCGCCGCGCGTGGAAATCGGCGCGCTGCTGGCAGACGGCCGGCGCGTCGATCCGCCCGCAAGCGCGAGCCTGCAGCTGGCGGCCGGCACGCGCGACGTGCAATTCCATTACAACGCCGCCAGTCTGGGCACGCCGGAGCGTTTGCAGTTCCGCTACCGGCTCGACGGCTACGATATGCAGTGGCAGCAGGCGGGCGGCCGTCGCCTGGCGCAGTACACGGGCCTGGGTCCGGGCAGCTACCGCTTCGAAGTAATCGCGGCGAATGGCGACGGCGTGGACAGCGCTGTGGCGCAACTGCCGTTCCGCGTGCTGCCCGCCTTTTACCAGACCTGGTGGTTCCGCAGCCTGTGCGCGGCGCTGCTGCTGGCCGCCGCATACGGCGCCTACCGCTGGCGGCTGCGCCAGCACGCCGCGCGCCTGCAGGTGCGGATGGAGGCGCAACAGGCCGAGCGCGAACGCATCGCGCGCGAGCTGCACGATACCCTGCTGCAGGGCACGCAGGCGATGATCCTGCACTTTCACAATGCCAGCATGGCCATCGCCGAGGATGATCCCGCGCGCGCCGCCATGCTGCGCGCGCTCGACGATGCCGACCGCATGCTGGGCGAGGGGCGCGACCATGTGCACGACTTGCGCGCCGGCGACGATGGCGGCGCGCGCTGGAGCGCCATCCTGCGGCGCGAAGGCGAACGGCTGGCGGCGCAGCACGGCATCGTGTTCCGCTATGCGGAGGAGGGCGAGGCGCGCATGCTGCATGCCCGCGCCGCGCACGAAATCTACCGCATCGCCAGCGAAGCGCTGCGCAATGCCTTCCAGCACGCGCGTGCGCAGGTGGTCGAGGTGGCGGTGCGCTATGCGCGCGGCGGCATCGAACTGGTCGTGCGCGACGATGGCCAGGGCTTGCCGCCGGTGGTCGCGGCGAACGGACAGATTCCCGGACACTGGGGCATGCCCGGCATGCGCGAGCGCGCCGCCAGGCTCGGTGCGCGCCTGTCCGTGGACGGGCGCGACGGGGGCGGCACGCAGTGGCGCCTGCGGGTACCCGCGCGGCGCGCCTGGCCGGCGGCGTACGGGCCCTTGCGACGCTGGTGGCAGCGCTGGCGCCGTTCAGGCGTCGAGGATGCCACGCCGTAGCGCGATGGTGACGGCATGGGTGCGGTCCCTGGCGCCCAGCTTGGCCAGGATGGTGCTCATGTGCGCTTTGACGGTTTCTTCCTTGATCTGCAGCAGGGCGCCCGTTTCGCGGTTGGAATTGCCTTGCGCGACCTGCTTGAGCACGTCCAGTTCGCGGTTCGACAGCACGTCGCTGCAGGCATACAGGGCCAGCTCCGCCTCGATCTCGGGCGTGATGTGGCGCCGCCCCGCGTGCACGTTCTGTATCGCCGCCAGCAACTCGTGGCGCAGCGCGCTTTTCAGCACATAGCCGCACGCGCCCGCGCGGATGGCGCGCAGCACCTGCGTGTCGCCCTTGTAGGTGGTCAGCACGATGATGCGCGCCTGCGGATGGCGCGCGCGGATGGCGCCGATGGCGTCAAGACCGCTCATGCGCGGCATCTGCAAATCCATCAGCGTGACATCGGGCTGCAGCGCGTCAAATTGCTGCACCGCCTGCTGGCCATCGGTGGCCTGGCCCACCAGCGCCACGCCGGGAAAGGCGCGCAGCAGGGCCGCGATGCCATCGAGCAGCAATTGGTGGTCGTCGGCGATGAGCACGCGTATCGGTGCCGTATCGCTGCGCATGACGTTGCCTGGCAAAGAGGAGTGATCGATCAAGAGTCGTCGGAAGATGGTAAGCAAAAGGTATTTTACCGCAGCGCCCGCCAGCCTGCAGAGGGGGATTGCTCGGGGGGAGCCTATATTTAGATAGTGGTGCGGGCACGCCGCCAGGCATACGATGCATGGCAGTACCCACTCAACCCTTTCTTCATGGATGACATCATGACCAATCCGAAACTGGAAGTCCTTACCCCCGACAATTGCCAGATCATCTTCATCGACCAGCAGCCGCAAATGGCGTTCGGCGTGCAGTCGATGGACCGCCAGGCGCTGAAAAACAATACCGTGGGCCTGGCCAAGGCCGCCAAGGTGTTCAACATCCCCACCATCATCACCACGGTGGAAACGGAAAGCTTCTCCGGCCACACCTATCCGGAACTGCTGGACGTCTTCCCCGGCAAGGATATCCTCGAGCGCAGCTCGATGAATTCGTGGGATGACCAGAAGGTGCGCGATGCGCTGGCCGCCAACGGCAAGAAAAAAGTCGTCGTCTCGGGCCTGTGGACGGAAGTGTGCAACAACAGCTTCGCCCTGTGCGCGATGCTCGAAGGCGATTACGAGATCTACATGGTGGCCGATGCATCGGGCGGCACCTCGAAGGAAGCGCACGACTACGCCATGCAGCGCATGATCCAGGCCGGCGTGGTGCCCGTGACGTGGCAGCAGGTGCTGCTGGAATGGCAGCGCGACTGGGCCCACAAGGCGACCTATGATGCCGTCATGGCCATCGTGCGCGAACATTCGGGCGCCTACGGTATGGGCGTCGATTATGCCTACACGATGGTGCACAAGGCGCCGCAGCGCATCCATGGCGAACACGCCACCCTGGCGCCGGTGCCGGCCAAGTAAACGCCGCACGGCCATGCCATGCGCCGCGCGCCTGACCGCGCGCGGCGTTTTTTTTATTGAAAGGAATGCGCCATGAAGTTATATGTGATTTCGCTGGCCGTGGGCTTGCTGGTTGGCATCATCTATGCCGTCCTGCAGGTGCGCTCGCCGGCGCCGCCAGCCATTGCCCTGATCGGCCTGCTGGGCATGCTGATCGGCGAACAGATCGTCCCCAGCGTCAAGCGTCTGATGGCGGGCGAAGCCGTGACCGTGTCGTGGCTGCGCAGCGAATGCGTGCCGAAGATCAGCGGCGTGGAAGCGAAACCGACAGTGGCCAAGGCCGAGTCGCAGCAGCAGGATGACGGCGCCGCCTGAACCCCGTTTGCCGGGTCAAAACGCTAGAACGCGCCCAGCAAGCCGCGCCGGGCGGCCACCGTGGCCGCCTCGGTGCGGCTTGATACGTTGAGCTTGGTCAAAATATTATTTACGTGAAATTTGACGGTGCCCACCTCGATGCCGGCGCTGCGCGCGATCATCTTGTTGCTCTTGCCCGCAGACAGGTGCAGCAGGATGTCGTGCTCGCGTTTCGACAGGCGGTTCGCCTCGATGCGGCCGGCCTGCTGCGCCGCCAGTTCCGGCGGCAGGTAGTGCCTGCCGGCGGCCACCTGGCCGATGCATTGCGTCAGTTGCAGGAAGCCGGAATCCTTCAGCAGGTAGCCGCGCGCGCCGGCGCGCAGGGCCCGGTGCACGCTGTCCTCGCCCTGGTAGGTGGTGAGGATGACGATCTTCGCTTGCGCGTCGTCCGCGCAGATACGCTCGATCGCCTCGACGCCATGCATTTCCGGCATGTTCAAATCCATCAGCACCACGTCGGGACGCAGCTCCCGGTACAGCGCCACGGCGGCGCTGCCCGTGCCGGCCTGGCCCAGCAGGCGTAAACCCGGCAGCGATGCGATCAGCGAGGCCAGGCCGGCCAGGATCAGCGGGTGGTCGTCGGCGATCAGCAGCGAGATAGGGGTGTCGTTGTCGCGGGGCGTGTGCATGCTTGTGCTCATGGTGCTGGCAGGGTGAAGTGGAAGACGCTGCCGTGGGGCGCGCCAGGCGCATGCCACAGGCGGCCGCCATGCGCGTCGAGGATGCGCCGGCAGATGGCCAGGCCCATGCCCATGCCGTCCGGCTTGCTGGAATACAGGGCGTGGTACAGGTACTCGGCCGCCTGCGGCGCGATGCCGGCGCCATTGTCGGCGATGCTGAAATGCTGCACGCCGCCATCGAGGCGCGAGGACAGCAGCACCGTGCGCGGCCGGCCGCTGGTGCCTTGCAAGGCTTCGATGGCGTTCATCAGCAGGTTCAGGAGGACTTGCCGGAATTGCACCGGGTCGGCATGCAGCAGCGGGCGGCCCGGCGCCAGCCGCGTTTGCAGGTCGATGGCGTGGCGTTGCAGTGGCGCGCGCAGCAGCGGCAGCAGCTCCTGCACGGCGTCGTCGGTGACAAACTGCACATGGCTGCCCGGCGCATGGCAGGCCAGGCCATGCACGCTGCGCAGCACGGCGCTGGCATGGCTGCCGGCGCTGGCGACCAGGGCCAGCGCCGCGCGCGCCTCGTCGAGGCGGGGCGGATCGTGGTCGAGCCAGCGCAAGGCGGCATCGGCATTGAGCGCGATGGCCGCCAGCGGCTGGCGCACCTCGTGCGCGACCGATGCGGCAAATTCGCCCATGCCGCCCATGCTGCCCATGCGCTGGGCCTGCGCCAGGCCGGGGTCTTGCTGTTGAGGGAAATAATGCATGCTGGCCATCGCCGTGCTCCTGTGCTGTCGCGGCGTATGCCGCATTGCAACAAGTATGCATGGCATCGCCGCCGGGGCACTTATACGAATGGGGGAGGCGGACGGTTTTTTTGCAAGGCAGGGGCGGGAAACACCGCCGGGCGGGCCGGCGGTGCGAAGAGCGGATCAGGACTTGATAAAGGCCAGCAAGTCTTCGTTCAGGCGGTCCTTGTGGGTGGCCGGCAAGCCGTGCGGCGCGCCTTCATAGATGACCAGTTTGGCGTTCTTGATGAGCTTGGCCGCGGCCTTGCCGGAAGCGTCGATCGGCACGATCTGGTCGTCGCCGCCGTGCACGACCAAGGTCGGCACGGAGATTTTCTTCAGGTCGGCAGTGAAATCCGTCTCGGAAAACTGCTTGATGCAATCGTAGGCGTTCTTGATGCCGCACTGCATGCCCTGCAGCCAGAAGGTGTCGCGCATGCCTTGCGACACCTTGTTGCCGGGACGGTTGGCGCCGAAGAAGGGCACGGTCAGGTCCTTGAAGAATTGCGAACGGTCGGCCAGCACGCCGGCGCGGATGCCGTCGAAGACGGACATCGGCAAGCCGCCGGGATTGGTGTCCGACTTGACCATCTGCGGCGGCACGGCGCCCACCAGCACGGCCTTGGCCACGCGCTTTTCGCCATGGCGGCCGATATAGCGCGCCACTTCGCCGCCGCCCGTCGAATGGCCGACCAGGGTCGCGCCCTTGATGTCGAGCGCGTCGAGCAGGGCGGCCAGGTCGTCGGCGTAGGTATCCATGTCATTGCCCTGCCATGGCTGGCTCGACAGGCCGTGGCCGCGGCGGTCGTGCGCGATCACGCGGTAGCCGTGGCTGGCCAGGAACATCATCTGGTCTTCCCAGGCGTCGCCCTGCAATGGCCAGCCGTGGCTGAAGACGACGGGCGTGCCCGTGCCCCAGTCCTTGAAATGGATGACGGTGCCGTCCTTGACGGTGACCTTGTTGACGGTGAGCTTGCCCGGCGCGGCGGCGGCGGCAGCGGCAGGCTTGGCGGCGGCGCTGGCGCCACCGGCGGCCAGCAGGCCCGCACCGGCGGCGACACCGGCGACGCTGACGAGCAGCTTGCGGCGGGAATTGACTTCTTCGGCTTCGATTTTCTTCGACATGATGCTTTCCTTCGGGGATGGGGGAGGGGCCGCTTACGGCCTGGACCAGTGATGGCAGCGGCCAGTCTAGGCCTTCGCGCGCGCCGGCGCCTCTGCCAAAAGACCAGTCGCGCCGGGTCTTCCGCCTGCCTATGATGGCTGGCGGCGGCGCGCCGCGCCGCTTGCCTTTTCCACTGGAGCGAAGATGAAGAAACACTGGATGGCGGCGCTGGCCGGCCCCTTTTTACCCGATGCCGGCTTGCTGTTTGCGCGCGTGGCGGGCGCACTGCTGGTGCTGCACGTGCACGGTTTGCCCAAGCTGCTGCATTTTTCCGAGGAACTGGCGCACATCGACGACCCGCTGCACCTGGGCCGCGCCGTCACCCTGTACTGCGCGCTGTTCGCGGAAATCGTCTGCCCGCTGCTGGTCGCCGCCGGCCTGCTGACGCGCCTGGCCTGCCTGCCCCTGCTGTTCCTGCTGGGCGTGTCGATGCTGCTCGTGCATCCGGACTGGAGCATCGCCGACGGGCAGTTCGGCTGGCTGCTGATCATCGTCTTCGGCACCATTGCCATCAGTGGCGCGGGACGCTATTCGCTCGATGCGCGGTTGCGGGCGTAAGCGGTGATGTCAACGATGTGTCGGGTTACGCTCCGCTAACCCGACCTACGCCTAAATAACACCATTTCACCCCGATCCCCGTCCGCCCCACCAGGCCGGCGGGGATTGTTATTTCCATCAGGAATTTAAGTCTGTGCCTCAAGGTGTGGCAGCGCACGGTGGCGCGCGGCGGGCGCGGTTAAGGTAGTGCCAACAGCTTGCTGCTGATCCAGTGTTTGATATGGCTCAGCCCGGCAGCGTTTAGCCGCTTCTTTTTCCCAGAAGCGAGGAGAATCATGATTCGGTCACGGCATCGAGCATGGTTGATTTATTCACTATTAAAGGAAACCATCATGAACGCGATTGAAAAAACCAGCTCCGAGATGAACGGCACCGCCCAGGATACCCGCCAGGATTTGCACCGCACCATCGACAAGGTGGCTAGCCAGGCACAGCCTCTGGCCGACAAGGTCGCCACGCGCGCGCATGACAGCGTGGACCAGGTGGGCGACCGCATCGAGCAAGTCAGCGACACCGTCAGCAAGGCCTCGGAGCGCCTGATGGCGCGCGGCAAGCAACTGGGCGTCGCCTGCCAGCGCGCTGGCGAAACGGGCCGCGATTATGTGCGCGAGCGCCCGGCCATGTCCCTGCTGATTGCGGCCGCGGCCGGCTATGGCCTGTCGAAATTGCTGGGTTCGCGTAAATAAGTTTTACGCCTTCCTGGAAGCATTTGTCGTGGGCGCTGTTCCCTTCGCCGTCATGGCGGAGAGGGCCAGCGCCCACGCACACAAGGTAGTAGCAAGCAGTAAAGGAGAGTGATGATGCGCTCCATTTTGTTGTGGTTGATTGACATACCTATTCCCATCATTATTTTGATTGCCCTGTTCGTGCGCTGAATGAGGGAGTTGTAGCGTTACTTCCCGGGGCAAACTACTCACAGGAGATGTAATGGCTACCACCAAGAAAACGCCGTCCACGGACGGTGCGGGTTCCGTATTGAGCAGCATGTCCGGCCCATCCGACAGCAATGCGCCAAACAACCTGGGCACGGACAATGACGTGACCCGCGCGCTGCTGCAAAAGACGGCCGCCAGCCAGCAGCTGTCCGCCGCCATGGCCGACAATCCCAAGGAAGATGGCCAGTATGGCGAGGCGGCGCGCACTCCGATCGAAGGCGTGCATGTGGCGGCCGGCGAACCGCTGGCCACGGCCAGCACCACGGGCGAAACGCTGGCGTCGCCGAAGACGGGCGATGGCCAGCCCGCGCTGGGCGAGAATGCGCTGAATAGCTCGCTGGATGGCGCCCGCAGCGACGACAGCGGCTGCGTGCTGACGACCAATCAGGGTGTGCCCGTGGGCGACAACCAGAACTCGCTGAAGGCGGGCTTGCGCGGCCCCACGCTGATGGAAGATTTCATCCTGCGTGAAAAGCTCACGCATTTCGACCATGAGCGCATCCCCGAGCGCGTCGTGCATGCGCGTGGTTCGGCCGCCCACGGCTATTTCGAATGCTACAAGGAACAAAGCAAGCTGACGCGCGCCGCGCCGTTCGCCAAGGCGGGCAAGCGCACGCCCGTCTTCGTGCGCTTTTCCACGGTGGCCGGCGAGCGCGGCTCGACCGACACGGCGCGCGACGTGCGCGGCTTTGCCGTGAAGTTTTATACGGACGAAGGCAACTGGGACCTGGTCGGCAACAACATCCCCGTCTTCTTCATCCAGGATGCGATGAAATTTCCCGACGTGGTCCATGCGGTCAAGCCCGAGCCGCACAACGGCATGCCGCAGGCGGCCAGCGCGCACGACACCTTCTGGGATTTCGCCTCGCTGTCGCCGGAAATCACGCACATGCTGATGTGGGTCATGTCCGACCGCGCCATCCCGCGCAGCTACCGCATGATGCAGGGCTTCGGCGTGCACACCTTCCGTCTCGTGAACGCCAAGGGCCAGTCCGTGTTCTGTAAATTCCACTGGTCGCCCATGGCCGGCACGCACTCGCTCGTGTGGGACGAAGCCGTCAAGATCAGCGGCGCCGATTCCGATTTCCACCGGCGCGACCTGTGGGAAGCCATCGAATGCGGCGAGTATCCCGAATACGAGCTGTCGTTCCAGGTCTTCACGGAAGCGCAGGCCGAAGCGTTTCCCTTCGACGTGCTCGACCCCACCAAGCTGATTCCCGAAGAGGTGGTGCCCCTGATACCCGTCGGGAAAATGGTTTTGAACCGCAATCCCGACAATTTTTTCGCCGAGACGGAGCAGGTGGCCTTTTGCACGGCGCACATCGTGCCCGGCATCGATTTTTCCAACGACCCGCTGCTGCAGGGCCGCATCCACTCGTATATCGACACGCAGATCACGCGCCTGGGCGGCGCCAACTTCCATGAAATCCCCATCAACTCGCCGCTGGCGCCCGTGCACAACAACCAGCGCGACGGCATCCACCGCCAGGCCATCAACCGGGGCCGGGTCGCGTACGAGCCCAATTCGCTGGCGGGCGGCTGCCCGTTCCAGGCCGGCGCCAGGGGCTTCAACAGTTTTCCCGCCTCCGCCGAGGGCGACAAGGTGCGCGGCAAGCCCGAGAAATTCGCCGAGCACTTTGGCCAGGCGAGGCTGTTCTGGATCAGCCAGACGCCGGTCGAGCAAGACCATATCGTGCATGCGTTCCGCTTTGAACTGAGCAAGGTGCAGACGGTGGCGATTCGCAAGCGCATCGTCGCCATGCTGCGCAATGTCGACGAGACCCTGGCGCAGCGCCTGGCCGATGCGCTGGGCCTGGCGCTGCCGCCCGTCATGCCGCCCGTGTCCATGCTGCCGATTCCTGCGTATCCGCCGTCGCCGGCGCTGTCGCTCTTTTTCCGCCCCGGCAAGACAGGCATCCATACCCTGCGCGTGGCCATCCTCGTCGGGCCGGGCAGCGATGGGGCGCAGGTGCGCAACATCTATGCATCCTTGCTGGCCGAGGGCGCCGTGCCGCGCCTGGTGGGCAGCCATCTGGGGAAAGTCGACACGAGCGGCGGCGCGCCGCTCGACGTGGAAATCTCGCTCGAAACGGGACCGTCCGTGCTGTTCGACGCCGTCGTGATACCGGATGGCCAGGGCGCCGTGCAGCAGTTGGGCAGCGACGCCAACGCGCTCGACTTCCTGCGCCTGCAATACCGGCACTGCAAGCCGATGCTGGCCATCGGCGCGGGCAAGGGCTTGCTGGACAAGGCTGGCGTGCCGGTGACCCTGCCCGACGGCAAGCCGGACCCCGCCATCATCGTCGTGCCGGCGGGCGACGTGGCGAAAGGCGTGGCGGCCTTTAAAAAGGCGCTGGCCGCGCACCGGGCGTTTGCGCGCGAAACGGATCCGCCCCGCGTGTGATGTCCGTTTGAGCGTCAGCGGGGCCGGCCTGGCTTGCCCCGTTGGCGTAACCGTGCGCAACAGTGCGCAACAATGTAAACAAGAAAAACGTCCTGCGATGATATGCTGCTGACTAGAACTGTTCATTTGCAACTATTTCTATCACTGCAGCAAAGAACGGCTTCAGCAAACCGGATCGCGATTACCGCATGGACAAGTACACACCTCGCACCTGGGGGCCGGGCGAACGTCCGACCTTGCCCGGGTCGCCATCGATGCCCGAACATTCGACGCCCAAGCGTGTCGCGTATTTCATCGTCGGCCTGATCGTCGCGCTGACGGGGGGACTCGGTAATGGCCTGGTGACGGCCAATTTGCTGAACCTGCAAGGTTCGCTGGCCGCCTATGCCTACCAGATGCAGTGGCTGCCGGCCGCCTACGTGATGACCATCGTGTCCATGAATCTGCTGCTGGTGAAGTTCCGCCAGCAATTCGGCCTGCGCCTGTTTACGGAAGCGTTCCTGGTGCTGTATGCGCTGGTGACGTTCGCCCACTTGTATGCCAATACCTTGCCGTCGGCCATCGCCGTGCGCGCCGCGCATGGCATGGTGGGCGGCGCGCTGGGCGTGCTGGGGCTGTACTACACCTTGCAGGCGTTTCCCGCGCGGCACCGGCTGAAAGGCGTGGTGCTGGGCCTGGGCTTTGCCCAGCTGGCGCTGCCGCTGGCGCGCATCTTCACGTCTGAACTGCTGCAGATCGGCGAATGGCACGGCCTGTACCTGTTCGAGCTGGGACTGGCCCTGCTGGCGCTGGGCTGCGTGCTGGCCCTGAAGCTGCCGCCCGGCGACCGCGTGCAGACGTTCGAGCCGCTCGATTTCCTCACCTTTATTCTGTTCGCGCCCGGCGTGGCCCTGCTGTGCGCCGTGCTGGCGCAGGGACGCACGGCGTGGTGGATGGAATCGGAGTGGGTGGGCGTGTGCCTGGCGGGCTCCATCGTGCTGATCGCCGCCTCGCTGGCCATCGAGCATAACCGCGCGCGCCCGCTGCTCAACACGCGCTGGCTCACCACGGGCAAGATCGCCAAGCTGTTTTTATCGGTGCTGCTGTTTCGCATCGTGCTGTCCGAATCGACGGGCGCCGTGGGCTTTTTGCAGGCGCTGGGGCTGAACACGGACCAGATGCAGAACCTGTTCATCGTGGTCCTGCTGGGCAGCGTGGCGGGCCTGGTGGTCAGCGCGCTGACGATCAATCCGGCCACCCTGAACCGCTCGCTGATGTTCGCGCTGCTGCTGATCGCAGCCGGCGCCCTGATCGACGCGCACGCCACCAGCCAGACGCGCCCCGTCAACATGTATGTCAGCCAGTTCCTGCTGGCCTTTGGCGGCACGTATTTCCTCGGTCCCACCATGGTGGCCGGTATGGGCGCCGTGATCGCCGAACCGCGCAACCTGGTGAGTTTTTCCGTGATGTTTACCATGACGCAGAACCTGGGCGGCTTGCTCGGGTCGGCCATCGTCGGCACCATCCAGACGGCGCGCGAAAAATACCATTCCAGCTACCTGGTCGAGCACCTCACCATGCTCGACCCGCAGGTGGCCGCGCGCGTGCAGTCCGGTGCCGCAAGCTACGGCGGCGTGCTGACGGACCCGGCCCTGCGCAGCGCCCAGGGCGTGGCCCGCCTGGGCGCCGTCGCCACGCGCGAAGCCAATGTCCTCGCCTACAACGACGTCTTTTTGATGATCGCCGGCGTCGCCGTCGCCACCCTGATCTGGATGCTGGTCAGCCAGTTCTGGACCCGCATCACCACCGGCGCGCGCCGTCTGGTCGGCCCCGTGCGCGATGCGCAGACGGCCATGGCCATCGTCCCCATTACCAATTCGGAACCGAGCAATGACAGAAAATAGCACCCCGCCGCCAGTACCGACGCCTGCACCGCCATCCGCACCCGCAGCGCCACCCGCGCCCGCGGCCAGCAGCACGCCGCCGCAGCCGGACCGGCGTCACCAGTGGCTGTCCGCGCTGGCCTTTGCGGCCGTGGCCCTGGTGGGCGTGCTGATCGTGCTGTATGCGTGGCGTTTGCCGCCGTTCACCAGTCCCATCGTGACGACGGAAAACGCCACCGTGCGGGGGCAGGTTACCATCATCGGCACGCAGCTGTCGGGCTATGTGGTGGAAGTGACGGTGCAGGACTTCATGGATGTGAAGGAAGGCCAGCTGCTGGTGCGCATCGATGACCGCATCTACCAGCAGCGCTACGAGCAGGCGCAGGCGCAGCTGGCCGCGCAGCAGGCGGCGCTGTCGAACTGGGCGCAGCAGAAGGCCAGCGCGCAGGCGGGCATTTCCGTCAGCGAGGCGGCGCTGGCCAACGCGGAAGCGCAGGCGCGCAAGGCCAGCGCGGACTTGAGCCGGGTGGAGCAGCTGGTGGCCGACGGTTCGCTGTCGCAGCGCGAACACGACCAGTCGCGCGCCACGCAGGCGCAGATGGCGGCCGCGCTGGCGCAGGCCCGCGCCAATCTCGACATCGCTCAGCAAAGCGTGCATTCCGTGGTGGTCAACAAGCAGGCGCTGGAGGCTGCCGTGGCCAACGCGCAGGCGGCCGTCAAGGCGGCGAAGATCGACCTCGATAACACGCGCATCGTCGCGCCCTCCGACGGCCAGCTGGGCCAGGTGACGGTGCGCCAGGGTGCCTATGTGAATTCGGGCGCGCAGCTGATGGCGCTGGTGCCGCGCCAGATGTGGGTCATCGCCAATTTCAAGGAAACGCAGATGAACGGCGTGCAGGAAGGGCAAAGCGCCACCTTCCACGTCGACGCGCTCGACGGCGCCGTGCTGACGGGCCAGGTGGAGCGCATTTCGCCGGCCACCGGTTCCGAGTTTTCCGTGCTGCCGGCGGATAACGCGACGGGCAACTACCTCAAAATTGCCCAGCGCATTCCCGTGCGCATCCGCATCGATCCGGGCCAGGCGAATGCGCGCCGCCTCGTGCCGGGCATGTCGGTGGTGGTCAGCGTCGACACGTCGGCCGTGCTGAACGATTCGGCGGACAACCCGGCGCCCCCGCCTGCACCGAAGAAGGCCAAGCCATGAAGCGCCGTCACCTGCTGATGGCCGGTGCGCTGGCGCTGGCCGGCTGCGCCGCCAACGCGCCGCCGCAGCCCGCATCGGCACTGCAGCTGCCGTCCGGCTGGCGCGCGCAAGCGATCGGCGCACCTGCGGCGACGGGTGCCCATGTCGAGCAACTGTGGTGGCAAGCCTTCGGCGATCCTGTCTTGAGCGACCTGGTGGGCGAGGCGCTGGCGCGCAATGGCGATTTGCGCGTGGCGCGCGCCCGGGTGCAGGAGTACCGCGCACGTCTGGCGCAGGCCGACGCGAACCGCGCGCCCAATCTGGCCTTCGACGGTTCGCCCACGCGCACGCGCACCCTGGCGTCCAGCGGCAAACCGTATGTGACGAATGTCTTCCAGGCCGAATTGCAGGCCAGCTATGAAATCGACGTGTGGGGCCGGCTGGCCAGTCTGAGCGACGCCGCCGGCGAGAGCTACCGCGCCGAGCAGGCCAGCCTCGATGCGGCGGCTCTGTCGATCGCCGCCAGTGTGGCGACCAGTTACCTGAACCTGCGGGGACTCGACGCGCAGCTGGCGCTGACGCAATCGACCCTGCAGCTGCGCGAACAGTCGCGCGAGCTGGCGCGCAAGCAGTTCGAGGTGGGTTACAGCTCGCGCCTGGAATGGCTGCAGGCGCAATCGGAATACCATGCGGCGGCCGAGCAGGTGCCGCAGCTGCAGCGGCAGATCTTCGAACAGGAAAATGCGCTGGCCGTCCTCGTCGGCGGCAATCCCGGCCCCATCGCGCGCGGCTTGCCGCTGGCCGAGCTGGCCGCGCCTGGGGTGCCGGCCGGCTTGCCGTCCGAACTGCTGCGCCGGCGGCCCGACATCGCGCGCGCGGAACACAACCTGGCGGCCGCCAACGCCAGCCTGGCCGCCACGCGCGACCAGCTGCTGCCCTCGTTCAAGCTGACGGCGGCCGGCGGCGGGCAGGCGACGACCCTCACCGATTTCCTGCATGCGCCCACCGCCCTGTGGCGCCTGACGGCCTTGGCGGCCGGCCCCCTGTTCGATGGCGGCCGCGTGCAGGCGCAGACGGATGCGGCCGGCGCGCAGCGCGACCAGCTCGTGTACGCGTATGAAAACGTGGTGCGCAACGCCTTCGCCGAAACAGAAAACAGCCTGGGCGCCCTCTACCGCCTCCAGCAGCAGGCCGTGGAAAACGACGCGCGCCGCGCCGCGGCGGCGGACACCCTGCGCATCGCGCACAACCGCTACCGCAATGGCTACGCCTCCTACCTGGAGGAACTCGACGCCCAGCGCACCCTGTACAGCGCCGACGTGGGACTGCTGCAGCTGAAGACGCGCATCCTCGTCGCCTCGGTCGACTTGTATCGGGCCATGGGCGGCGGCTGGTCGGCCAAGGCGCAATAGACGCGTGTGCACGGTGCGGCCAGTGTAATATTCTGAGCAGGGAAAGCGGCGGCGCCGTGCCAGCTGCTCCCGTCACGAACGAACGAGGTCGCAGCATGACGATTTTTGGCATAGGCATCCACATCCTGATCGCGGTATTTTTTGCGATCCACGTGGTGCGCAACGGGCAGCAGCTGTACTGGCTGCTTATTTTATTCATGTTCCCGCTGCTGGGCAGCGTGGTGTATTTTTTCGCCATCTACCTGCCCAATTCGCGCCTGCCGCAAGGCGCGCGCAAGGTCGCTTCGGTGGCCGTGCAGGTGCTCGATCCGAACCGCGAATTGCGCGAGGCGAAAGCGGCTTTCGAGTACACGCCGACGGCGCAAAACCAGATGCGCCTGGCCAGCGCGCAGCTGGAGGCGGGCGATGCGCAGGAAGCGGCAGCGACGTACGAAGCCTGCCTGCGGGGCGCGTTTTCATCGGACCTGGAAATTCGCCTGGGCGCGGCGCGCGCCTATCTGGAATGCGCGCGCGGCGCCGAAGCGCTGACGCACCTGGAATTCATCCGCCGCACGGATATCCATTTCCGTCCCGAGATGGTGTCCCTGCTGACGGCGCGCGCGCTGGCGCAAAGCGGGCGACAGCAAGAAGCGAAAGCGGAATTCGACGATGCGCTGACGCGCTACAACAGCTTCGAGTGCCGCGCCGAGTGCGCGATCTGGGCGCTGCAGCAGGGCGACAAGGTGCTGTCGGAACGCCTGCTGCTCGATATCGACAGCGCCATGGCCCGCTGGAGCAGCCATACGCGGGCGATGTATGCGCCGCTGCTGGCGCGCCTGGAGGCCGCGCGCCGCTAGCCGGTTTGCCGGTGCCTGGCGCGGATACGCTTACACGCCTGGCACTGGATTCTTCCCTTCAAGCAGTTTGTACCCCTTGCCGTCGAAGCCATAGCGCGCGTGGCCGTTCAGTGGCGTGGCGATGCGCGGCGGGTCTTCATCCTGCTTGACCTTGACGCCCGGCTTGATCTTTTCGGAGGCGCCCTTGAAGTCGATCAGCAAGTCATCGTAGGCGCCGCCATTGCGCGCTGGCGCGAAGCGCCAGTTCCCCTTGACCATCCAGCACTCGTCCGTTTCAGGACCGCAGGCCCCCATATTGTCCGAGTACAGGTCGATGGCGCCATCGAGCGAGGTGACCTTGCCGTCGCCGATTTCAAACAGGGCCAGTTGCGTGATGGTGTAGCCCTGGCCCGTATAACCGTAGCGGATCGCCAGTCCCGGCTTGTTCGCGCCCAGCATGACCCAGTGGACTTCGCCGAGCTGCCCCGACGAGCCCAGGGCGGCGATGTTTTCCAGGCGTTTCACGACTTGCCACTGGCCGTCTTCCGGCGTGCCCTTGGGCGCCAGGAAAAAGACATTCAGCAGCCCCGGCGAGGCATGCGCCGATTCGGCCGTGCCTTCCGTATTGGCCGTTTCCGCATTCGCCACCAGGATGGCGCTGCCATCAGGCAGCAGCTTGTGGCTGACGGCGCTGACCACGTAACTGAGCTTGTCGACGTGGTTGTCCGGATCGGGCAGGTCGGCCAGTGCATCGTCGCTGTCGTCGCGGTAGGCCTTGCCGAAGACGGCGCGCATCATGGTCGCTTCGCGCTCGCGCGCCTGCGGCGTGTTCATCGCTTCCGTCCTGGGCGCGGTGGCGGACGGCGGCGGCACGTGTTCGACCGATGCCGTTGCATCGGCGGCGGCGGGGACGGCGGCTGCCACGTCGGCTGCCAGGCCAGCGCTGGCGGGGGTGGTCTTGTCCGAGCAGGCGCCGAGCAGTGCGGAGACCATCAGCAGGACGAGCGGGGTGCGGTAATTCATAGGCAGGGCAGATTGCGGTCATGGAGAATGGGCGCAGTATGCCAGATAGATGAAAGCGAGGGAGCGCGGCCTGGCGACCGGTCCCTCGCTTCCTTGCCCGCAGGGGGCGTTTTTACAATCAGCCTTGGCGCTTATTTTTCCAGCGCCACCCTGTCATCGCGCCGCAGCGGCGCCTTCTGGCGGCGCAGTTTCGCCATGCCGCGCTTGAGCAGGTGCTCCAGGTCGTCGATGTAGGTGAACACGGCCGGCACCACCAGCAGGCTCAATAAGGTCGAGGTGATCAGGCCGCCGATGACGGTAATGGCCATCGGCGAACGGAAGCTGGGGTCGGCGCCCCAGCCCAGCGCCAGCGGCATCATGCCGGCGCCCATGGCGATCGTCGTCATCAGGATGGGCCGGCTGCGCTTGTGGCAGGCGTCGACCAGCGCGTCGAAGCGGTTCATGCCGGCCTGGCGCGCCAGGATCGCATAGTCGACCAGCAGGATGGAGTTCTTCGTGACGATCCCCATCAGCATGATCAGGCCGATCATCGACGGCATCGACAGGGCGCTGCCCGTGATCAGGAGGGCCACGAAGGCGCCGCCGATCGACAGCGGCAGCGCCGCCAGGATGGTCACCGGCTGCATGAAGTCCTTGAACAGCAGCACCAGCACGCAGTAGATGCACAGCACGCCGATCAGCATGGCCAGGCCGAAGCTGGCGAACAGCGAGGCCATTTCCTGCGCGTCGCCCAGTTCGGCGATCTTCACGGACGGCGGCAGATTCTTCATCGACGGCAGCGCGCGCGCTTCTTCATTCAGTTCGCCGAGCGTGCGCGAACCGAGTTCCACGTCGAGGGTGACGTTGCGGCTGCGGTTCAACCGGTCGATCTGCGCCGGGCCGCTTTCCATCGTCACCGTGGCCACGTTCGCCAGGCGCACGGGGCCATTCTTGCCGGGCACGGTCAGGCGCTCGATGGCGGCCAGGTCGGCGCGCACGCTGTTGGGCAGCTTGACGCGGATCGGCACCTGCCGCTCGGGCAGGTTCATTTTCGTCAGGTCCGTGTCGTAGTCGCCGGCCGTGGCCACGCGCACGGTCTCGCCGATGGCTGCCGCGGTCACGCCCAGGTCGGCCGCCTTGGCGAAATCGGGGCGCACGATGATTTCCGGACGCACCAGCGAGGCGCTGGAATTGACGTTGCCGATGCCTTTCAGGCCGCGCAGTTCGCGCTCGACCTTTTGCGCCGCGGCCATCAGCGCCACCGGGTCTTCCGAGCGCAGCACCAGCTGCATCTTGACGCCCGTGTCGGGCGGCCCCACCGTGAAGCGGGCGCCGGGGATCGTATCGAGCTTGTGGCGCAGCTGCGTTTCCAGGTCCGCCATCGATTCCTTGCGCTCCGTGCGATGCACGGTGGTCAGGGTCAGCACGGCGCGGCGCGCCTCGGCCGCCGCGCCGGGGGCGAAGGCGTCGCCGCTGGAGCCCCCGCCGATCGAACTGAAGACGCCCTGGATGCCTTGTGTGCGCATGGCCGCGTCGCGCGCCAGCGCTGCCACGGCCTGCGTTTCCGCCAGGGTGGAGCCGGGCGGCAGTTCCAGGTTGATCTGCGTCTGCGCGCGGTCGGCGGCCGGCACGAAACCGGTCGGCAGCAGCGGCACGAGCGCGATAGCGCCGACAAAGAACAGGGCCGCGGCGATGGCCGTGATGCCGCGGTGGTTCAGGCACCAGCGCATGACCGTCAGGTAGCGCGTCATCAGCCAGCCATCCTGTTCTTCCTTGTGCGGCAGCGGTTTCAATATGTAGGCTGCCATCATCGGCGTGAGCAGGCGCGCCACCACCAGCGAGGCCAGCACGGCCAGCACGGCCGTCCAGCCGAACTGCTTGAAGAACAGGCCGGGAATGCCGCTCATGAAGGCCGTCGGCAGGAACACGGCCACCAGCGCGAAGGTGGTGGCGATCACCGCCATGCCGATTTCGTCGGCCGCTTCCATGGCCGCTTCCATGGGCGACTTGCCCATGCGCAGATGGCGCTCGATGTTTTCGATTTCCACGATGGCATCGTCGACCAGCACGCCGACGACCAGCGCCAGCGACAGCAGCGTGACGGTATTGAGCGTGTAGCCGAACCAGTAGATGCCGAGGAAGGCCGGCATCACGGACAGGGGCAGGGCGGCGGCGGCCACCAGGGTGGCGCGCCAGTCGCGCAGGAACCACCACACCACCAGCACGGCCAGCAGCGCGCCTTCGTACAGCAACTCCATCGAACCGTCGAAGTTTTCCTCGACGGGGAAGGCGTTGTCGATCGACTGCTGCAGCACCACATTCGGGTTTTCCTTTTGCAGGTCGGAGATGGCGTCGCGCGCGCCCTTGGCGACGGCCACTTCGCTGGCGCCCTTGGTGCGGAACACCTCGAAGGCGACCACGGTCTTGCCATCCTGCTCGGCCAGCGCGCGCGGTTCGGCGATGGTGTCGCGCACGGTGGCCACCTGGTCCAGGCGCACATGGCGGCCGTCCGGCAGCGGCACTTCCACGCGCGACAGTTCATCGGCCGTCTTGACGGTGGCGATGGTGCGCACCGACTGCTCGGCGCCGCTGACGTCGCCGCGGCCGCCCGGCGCTTCGCGCTGCACCAGGCGCAGCTGGCGCGAGACGTCGAGCGCGGACACTTTCAATGCCGCCATGCGCGCCTCGTCGAGTTCCACCTGGATTTCGCGGTAGACGCCGCCCACGCGGGTGACGGCGCCCACGCCGGGCACGGTCAGGAGGCGCTTGGCGACCGTGTTGTCGACGAACCACGACAGGTCGGGAGAGTCGAGCGGGTTGTCCACGCCGGGTTTTGCCGTGGCGATAAAGGTCAGCACCACGCGCCCGGCCGTGGACGCCTTTGTGACGGTGGGATCGCGCAGCTCGGCCGGCATGTCCGCCTTGACCCGCGCGACGGCGTCGCGCACATCGTTGACGGCTTCGGCGATCTGCTTTTCCAGAATGAATTCGACGGTCACCGTGACGACGCCATCGAGCACCTTGGTGTAGATGTTTTTCACGCCTTGCAGGGTGGCGACGGAGTCTTCGATCTTGCGCGCCACTTCCGTTTCCAGCTGGGCCGGCGCGGCGCCGGGCAGCACCGCGCTGACGGTGACGATGGGCAGTTCGATGTCGGGGAAATCCTGCACCGGATTGGCCTTGTAGGCCAGCAGGCCTGCCAAAGTCAGCAGCGCGAACAGCATGATGGCCGGGATCGGATTCTTGATCGAGAGAGAGGAAAAATTCATGGCTTGCCTTACTTTTTCGCTGCCACGGCGGCCGGCGCAGCAGGCTTGGCTGCCGCCGGTGCCGCTACCGGGGTGGCGACATTGCGTACCAGGTCGCCGTCATTGAGAAAGCCGGCGCCGCTGACGACGATGGTCGTGTCGGCCGTGATGCCGCCTAAAATCTCGATGCGGTCGCTCAGGCGCCGTCCGGCCTGCACCTTGATCTGGCTGACCCGCTGGTCGGGATTGAGGCGGAAGACATAGCTGAAGCCGTCGCGCACGGCAATCGCCTGCTGCGGCACCGTCAGCGCGCCCGAGGTGCCCAGTTCAAATTCGCCGCTGGCGTACATGCCTGCCTTGAACGGCGCATGGTTGCCCGTGCTGGCCGGCAGGTCCACGTAGACGAGGGCGGAACGCGTCTGCGGGTCGACCGTGGGGGCGATCATGCGCACCTTGCCCGTCAACACGCTGCCATTGGCCGCCTTCACTTGCGCCAGCGTCCCTGGTTTCAAATTGAGCAGCTCGGTGGCCGTCACTTCGGCGCGCCATTCGAGGCGGCCCTGGCGGATCATGCGGAACAATTCCGTGCCGGCGCCCACCACCGAGCCCACGGTGGCCGAGCGCGAGGAAATGATGCCGCTGTCGGGCGCCACCACCTGCGTGTATTTCAGGCGCAGCTGCTGCGACGCCAGCTGCGCCCTGGCGGACGCGATGCGCGCGTTGGCCGTCTGTTCTGCCGTCAGGTACTGGCTGATCTGCTGCGCGCTGATGGCGCCCGTGCTTTGCAGCGAGCGGGCGCGCTGCGCGTTGGCTGCCGCCTCGGCCGCATTCGCTTCCGCTTCCAGCACGGCGGCCCTGGCCTGCGCCACGTCGGCGTTCACCGTGTCGTTCGAGAACACGGCCAGCACCTGGCCGGCGCGCACGACGTCGCCGACATTCACGCGCACGTCGGTGAGGCGCAAGCCGTTCGACTCGCTGCCGATGACGGCTTCCTGCCAGGCGGCGACGTTGCCGTTGGCGCTCAGCTTGATGGGCAGGCTGGCCGTCTGCGGCTTGGCCGTGGTGACGGTCAGCGCGGGTTTTTGCGCCGCCTTCTTGTCCTTCGCCTCGTCGGCTGCCGTGGAAGCAGATGGGTACAGGGCCACGCCCGCGCCCAGCATTACGCAAAGGGCGGCCAGGGCGAATGCCGTGGGTGTCAAAATCAGTTTTTTCATGTTGTCGTATCCGTCAAGGTGCGTTGTTGGCGATGGCGCTGCTGCCGTTCCAGCCGCCGCCGGCGCCGCGGTACAGCGCCACCCAGGCGGCGCTGCGTTCGCGCTCGAGGTTGACCACCGTGTTTTCGGCGGCCAGGCGCGTGCGGCGGGCGTCTTCCAGTTCGATCAGGCTGGCCAGGCCGTTCCTGTAGCGGTCTTCGGTGGCGACAAACGACACGCGGTAGCCTTCCAGCGCGGTTTTGGCATGCGCGCTGCGCGCGTCCGTGCTGGCCAGGTTAACCAGCGCCTCTTCCACTTCGCGCACGGCCTGGCGCACGCCGGCGCGGTATTTCACCACGGCTTCGTCGTAGCGCGCCGTGGCCGCGTCGACCTGGGCGCGGCGGGTGCCGCCGTCGAAGATGGGCAGGCTGACGGCCAGCGGGCCGATGCTCCAGGTGCTGGCCGTGATGCTGGTGCCGCCGGCGCGGATATTGCCCTTGCCGATCGAGCCTGCCAGGCTCAGACGGGGATAGCGCTGCGCCTGCGCGCCGCGTACTTCGAAGCTGGCGGCCGCCACTTCGCGTTCGGCGCTGTAGATGTCGGGACGCTGGGCCAGGGTTTGCGCCGGCAGTTCCGCAATCGCCACGGGCGAGGGCAGGATGGCAGGGCTGGCCGCCAGCTTCTGGCGCAGCGACGCTTCCGGCATGGCCGACAGGGCCACCAGCGCCTTGATGTTCACGTCGCAGGCGGCGCGCTGTTCGATGGCGCGGCTGGCGCCTTCGGCGGCGCTGGCGCGGGCCAGGGCGGCGTTGGCGGGCGGCTGGAAACCGGCGCCGGCGCTCAGCTCCGTCAGGCGTGCCGAGTCGCGGCGCGAGGCCGCATCCTGTTCGGACACGGCCTGCAATTGCTGACAGGTGCGCAAGGCGTAGTACTGGTTCGCCACTTCGGCGGCCACCGAGACGCGGGCTTCATGCCAGAGCGCGCGGGCGCTGCCGTAGCGCTCCTGCGCCGCGTCGCGCGTGGCGCGGTTGGCCCCAAACACGTCGATTTCCCACGACGCCTGCAAGGCCGCCTGCGAGGTGGTGCCGCTGGGCTGCGCCGATTGCTGGCTGGTGCGCACCACGCTGCCCGTCGCGTCGAGCTTGGGCGCCAGCGCGGCGCCGCTGGCGATGCTGTCCGCGCGCGCCTGCACGATGCGCGTGCCGGCGGCGGCGATGGTGGGGCTGACCTGTTGCGCCTCGGTGATCAATTCCACCAGCAGGCTGTCGCCCTGGCCCAGCCACCAGCTGGCCAGGTCCGTCAGCTTGCCGTTGTGCGGCAGCGGCGCCTGCCACTGCGCGGGTGCGCTGGCGGCCACCGCGGCGGGCGGCCCTTGCAGGGCGCAACCGCCCAGCGCCAGCACGATGCCGGCGGCCAGGGCGCGTTGAACGGTGCATCGAATAATCGTCATGCTGGTCCTTCTGCTTGTCGTTGAGTGGTAGAGGGGGGAGTGGCCAGGCGCCGGCGTTCCACGTCGGCCATGGCCAGCGCGTAGTCGGTCAAGCGCGCCAGCCAGGTGTCGATCGCGTGCGGAGATTCCAGCAGTTGCGGGCGCAAGGTGTGCAGCACGTCGGCGCCCACCATGTGCTGCAGGGCCAGCGAGGCGATGGAAAACGCCAGCCGGTGCATGTCGTCGCTGTTGGCTGGCGTGCCCAGGTGGCGCGCCAGCACGCGCGTGAGCGCCTCGTGTTCGGCACGGATGTTCTGGTCGACCTCGCGCGCCCACAGGCCCGTCGGTTCGAGCATCTCGCGGCACCACAGGCGCATGCAATCGCGCGCGATTTCTCCCTGCTGCATGGGGGCGAGCAATTGCGCATAAAAGCCTTCCAGACTTTGGCGCAGGGTGAAATGCGGTTGCTCGTACAGGGCGATATTGTCTTGTGGATTCGATAGTTGATGGGAGAAGGCGGCGCGGTACAGGCCCGCCTTGTCGCCAAAATAATAGCGGATGGCCGCCGCGTTGGTGCCGGCCGCCTGCGCCAGTTCGCGCGTGGAGGTCTTGGCGTAGCCCTGCCCGGCAAACAGGCGGATGGCGCTATGCAGCAGGCGCTCGCGCGACTGCTCGCCATCGGAGCGGGGCTTGCGCCCGTCGTCGGCGCTTGGTGTTGGGGAAATGTTTTTTTCAATCATGTCGGAGATTTAATCATATATCTCAAACGATTGATATAACTAAATCGCTTGATTTAGTTAAGGAAAGATGAAGATGCGGTAAAACGCGGGCAAAAAAAAAGCCCGCGAACTGGCGCGGGCTGAATCCAATGTTCAGGGAACGAATTGGAGGAGACAGTTCCACTATAGCGCTGAAAATGGTGCGGTGCAATACCGTAGAACTACTGTATTCATCTCTTGTTGATGGCAAAAAAACAGCATTTCATGCTGCGGCGCACAGAAACTCAGGCCTTGCTGCGCAGTGCCAGCGTGAAGGTGCTGCCGGAGCCGTAGTCGCTGTTGAAGAACAGGGCGCCGCCGATGGCGTTGGCCAGGTTCTGGCACAGGTACAGGCCCAGTCCCGCGCCTTCCACGTGGCGCGTGGAGGTGGAATCGAGTTGCGAGAAGGCCTGGAACAGCTTGGCCTGGTCTTCTTCCTTGATGCCGGCGCCGCTGTCGGCGATGCTCATTTCCGTCACCAGCACGCCGTCTTCCTCGCGCTGGGCCAGGCTGATGCGCACCGTGCCCTGTTCCGTGAACTTGATGGCGTTGTTGAGCAGGTTGATGAGGATTTGCGTCAGTGCGCGGCGGTCCGTCTCGATGATGGCGGGCGGCCGGCCCGCTTCGCCCAGCGCCATTTCCAGCGCCAGGCCTTTTTGCTGGGCCAGCGGGCGCAGGGTGTCGGCCACTTCGGCCATCAGGTCCTGGCAGTGCACTGGTTCGATCGACAGGGTCAGTTTGCCCGCCTCGATCTTGGCCACGTCGAGAATGTCGTTGATCAGCGAGAGCAGGTGACGCGCGCTGGCGCGGATGGTGTTGAGCTGCTTGTCCTGGTCCGACGTCAGGGGGCCGGGCAGTTTCATCAGCAGCGCGCCCGTGAATCCAATGATGGCGTTGAGCGGCGTGCGCAGTTCATGCGACATGTTGGCGATGAAGGCGGACTTCATGCGGCTCGCCTCGGCCAGTTCCAGGTTTTTCAGGGCGATTTCGCGGTTGATGGTTTCCAGTTCGGCCGCATGGTGCGCCAGGCGCATGTTCAGCTCGATCACCTGGCGTTCGCGCGCCTGCAGTTCGCCGTTGACCTGCACCGCCTGTTCATATGTGGAAATGAGCAAATCGAGGATTTGCTGGCGCTCCGCATTGATGAAGTGCTTCTGGTCGCCCAGGTACAGGGCGATGCCGATTTCCACATTCTGGTTCTTGCGCAGCTTCTGGTTCATCAGCATGTGGCTGATGCGGTTGAGCAGGTAGTCTTCCGCGTAAGGCTTGCGGATGAAATTGTCGGCGCCGCACTCGATGCCGCGGATGATGTCCTTCGGGTCGTTGAGCGAGGTGACGAGGATCACGGGGATGTCGCGCAGGGTCGGGTCGGACTTGATGGCGCGGCACAGGTCGTAGCCATTCATTTCAGGCATGACGATATCGGACAGCACCAGGTGCGGCTTGCGCTCGCGGATGGCGGCCAGGGCCAGCTGGCCATTGGCCGCCACGCGCGCGTTATAGTGCAGCGACTGGATCAGGCGGCGCAAGCGCTCCGCCTGGGTCGGGCTGTCCTCGACGATCAGGATCTCGATTTCGTCAGGCTTGATTTGGTTGTTGGAGTCCACAGACCTCTCCTAGGATTTCAGTGTGGTGATGCTGGGCGCGGTGAGCGCGCAATATCGACATCGTATGACTATATCGGATTTAGGTCTGTAAAAGTAACTTCCAAGTAACTATTTTGCCCACAGGGAATGCTGTGGCCGCCTGTCAGTTTTCGCCCTGGAACTGGCCGGCGCGATAGGTCAGCACGAGGGTGTCGCGGTGGCCGTGTTCGCCGATGGGCTGGATCGGCGTCGATTCGTGGATCACGGCAGCGTCGTCGAGCAGCAGCAGCGACCATGGCTCGGTCAGGGTAAAGCGCTTGCCGTTGGGGCCCTCCGCTTCGAAGATGCGCGTCTCGCCGCCCTTGACCTGTTCGCGCCCGATCAGCAGCACGGCGACGAAATCGACGCCGTCGCGGTGCGCGCCTTCCGGCGTGGGGCGGCCGATGCCGTCGGTCGTATCGATGCGGAACTGGTGCGCCTCGATGAACCACGGCTGGCGGCCCTTGACCTGCGAGCAGGCGTCGCCCAGTGCGCGAATCAGCTGCTGCCAGGCCGCTTGCGCGACGATGGCCGGGTCGACCGGTTCGAACAGGCGGTGCATGCCGCCGTGCAGGGCGTTGTATTCCACCGGCTGCCAGTGCGGACGGTGCGCCGTCTGCGTCAGGCGCTCGCCATCCTGCACGAAGCACGAATGGCGCCGGCGCCGATAGCGGCCGCCATCCTTCAGGTAATTGTCCAGCGCCAGGGTATTCCAGCTTGGTTCCAGCGCGCGCAGCGCGTCCAGCGGACAGCCGGCCAGCGCGGCCACGTCCTGCGGGCGCAGGACGGCATAGCCGTCATCGCGCAAGGCTTCCTTGACGTGGGACGGGGCGGTAAAGATCGGTGCGGAAGTGCTCATGGCGGTGCCGGCCGCAATGCGGCCTGTCTCAGTTTATCCAGCCTGGCATTCTACGACTTCGCGGCGTTTCCTGTGCAGTGCAACAGGAATTATTCTTGTTTACTTAAAAATTCTTTACCAGGGTCAGACGCAGCGAGCGCGATTCCACCGGATGGAAGTGGATATCGTCCACGGGCTGCGCTTCGCCGGGCAGGCGCGAGGCATAGTAGTAATCGATGGCCGCGTCGCGCCGGTTGGCCAGGTTGTAGCCTTCCACTTCCATGCGCAGGGTCTTGTCGACCTGGTAGGCGATGCGCCCGTTCAAGCCCACGCTGGCGGCGGAGCGTACGCTGTTGTCTTCCACCAGGGGGCGCGGACCGAAGTAGCGCAGGCGCAAGGAGCCCGACCACGGTCCCGGCGGCGTCACCGTCATGGCCAGCTGGGCCACGCCTTCGATGGCGCCGGGAATGAAGTCGCCCGCCGGGTCGCTGCCGCGCGAGCGTGCGCGCGCATACGCGAGGTCCAGGTCCAGCGACAGCCAGCGGGCCGCCTTGTAGTAGGTGGAAAACTCGATGCCGTAGCGGCGGCTGGGGCGGCCCGCCTGCGTGGCGCCCGCGTCGCCGATGAACAGCAGCTCGGAATCGAAGTCCAGGCGGTACAGCGACAGCGAGGTTTGCAGGCCGGCGATGGCGGCGCTGCGCAAGCCCAGTTCCAGGCCGCGCGAGCGCACCAGGGGCGTGACCTTGCCAGCCGCCTCGCCCGTCTTCGGATCGACCGTGATGGTCGTGCCGCGCGCGTCGTTGCTGTGAAAACCGTTGCCGATGTTGACATATGCTTCCGTCTCGCGCCACGGCCCCGCGATCACGCTCAGGCTGGGGCTGAACAAATGGTCGCTGGCCGTGCCCGAATTGGCGGCGCGGTCGCTGCGCACGTCGAAGCGGTAGGCGTCCGCGCGCAGGCCGGCCACGGTGCGCAGCGATCGCGACCAGCGCGTGCTGTTTTCGCCATACACGCCGATGCTCGTTTCGACGAGATGGTCTTGCCGCGTGGTCGACAGGATCTGGCGTCGGCGCGTGTGGTACAGGCCATTGTGGATATTGTCGTTCTGTAGCTGCAGGCCGATGGTGGTGTCGCTGCTGCCCCGGTCCGTGTGGCGGTGCCAGGTGTGGCTGGCGTCGAGGCCGGCCGTCACGCGGCGGTCGGGCTGGGCGAACTGGTCGCCGTTGAGCGGATCGTCCATCGCATACGTAAAGTTCGAGAACAGGGCCAGGCGGTTGGCGATCACGTACGCGCTGGCCCTGGACGACACGTCGTCCGTCGTCTGGCGCCAGGCGCCCGACAGGCTGTAGCGCTGCGCCTTGCCGCCGTCGCTGGCATCGACGGCGTCGAAGCGGCCCAAGCTGCCGTCCTGCACGGCGCGCAGCGGGATCTGGTCCGTGGCGTTCCAGTTGGCGTCGTACACCATGGCCGTGACGTTGAAGCCGTTGTTGGCATAGCCTTCGCTGTAGCGCAGCACGCCATTGCGCTTGCGGTAGCGGTCCGGCTGCGTGAACGGGCCATCGTTATGCTGCGCTTCGAGCGCGTACAGCAGGCTGCCGTCGCCCGCATTGATGGAGTCGGCCAGCAGGGCGCGGCGAAAGCCGTTTTGCCCGATGCCGGCGCTGGCGATGCCTTGCGTCAGGCGGTTCGCGTAGACGACGGACGCCGCGCCCGCCGAGGAAAAATCGCCTTGCGCCGCCGCATACGGCCCCTTCTTGTAATCGAGGCGCATGGCCAGTTCGGGGATCAAAAAGTTCAGGTCCGTCCAGCCCTGGCCGTGGCCATGGCTGCGCTGGTTGACAGGCATCTCGTCGACGGTGGTGCGCAAGTCCGTGCCGTGATCGAGGTTGAAGCCGCGCAGGTAGAACTGGTTGGCCTTGCCCTCGCCGCTATGCTGGCTGACGATCAGCCCCGGCACGGCTTCGAGCAATTCGCCGGGCCGGTAGCTGGTGCGCGCGTCGAGCTGCTGTTGTGTGACGCTGCCCGCGTTGGCCGAATCGGCCACGCCCAGCTGGTTCAGGCGCGAACCGTCGACCAGCACGCGCTGGAAGAGGTCGTCGGCGTGGGCGGCGGTGGTGGAAAACAGGGCCGCGAGGAGGAGGGGAAGGGAGCGTGGCGTCATGGGTGTATGGGGGAGCCGGGCATTACCGGATCGGCAGTTCCGTGTTCTGGCGGTCGAAGATCAGCGTCTGGATGCTGCCGCTGTCCTGCACGTTGAGGGTATTGCGCTGGCTGGGCAGGAAGTCGGTCAGCAACTGGTTGTGGATGCGCGTGGCGGGGGCCAGGCGTGTGCCTTCGATCTCCTGGAAGATCACCACGTTGTCGGCGTTGACCTTCATGCCGACCCAGTTCAGGCGCAATCGGCTGCCATCCGGCCCCACGAGGTAAAACTGTTTCTCGACATAGCGGCGCAGCGCCGCTTCGCTGTCTTCCTGCCCCAGGTCGAACCGGCGCTGGTACAGATTCGTCAGCAGCGCCTCGACGTCGTGGCCCGTGTAGGTGTGCACCACTTCCGTGCTGCCGCTGGCCGCGTTATAGCTGATGTCGGCGATGCCCATGTGGAAGTTATGGGCGGCCGCCGCCATGCTGATGCAGGCCAGCGTGACGGCCGTCAGCGCACGCCAGCGCTTCATGCCGCGTCGCCCTTGGCCGAGCCATTGCTCTTGCCTTTCAACGGCGGATGAAAATCGCGCATCAGCTTCTCCTTGGGTGATTTTTCGCTCTTGAACAGTTCCACGCGCGAAGGCGTGACCTTGCGCGCAGGAGGCGGTGCGGTAGGTCTTCGGGGGGAGCAGAAAGGTATATGCGCATGGTCACCCTGACGTTGTTGTAAGGAAATAGTGGCAACTATTCTATACGCAGGGTGGGCCATTCTTGTTTTGATCTGCAATAAAGAAAGGCGGATGATGGACCGGCTTTTGCCGGGCGCCGTCAGGTGGATGCTTTATCTGATTTTGCTCGGGAAAGCAGCGCTTTTACTCACTTTTCATCAGGCTGTCGCGCAACTGGTTCAGTTGTTGTTTCATGTCCACAATCTGTTCCACGCTGCAGTGGCTGGCCGTCAGGATGGCTTCGGGCAGCAGGGCCGCTTGATGGCGCAGCTGGTCGCCCTGCTGCGTGAGGGAAATGATGACCTGGCGCTCGTCGCTGGCGGCGCGCGTGCGCGTCAGCAGCCCCGATTGCTCCATGCGCTTGAGCAAGGGCGTCAGGGTGGCCGAGTCGAGGAACAGGCGCTCGCCCACTTCCGACACCGTCAGGCCGTCGCGCTCCCACAACACCATCATCACCAGGTACTGCGAATAGGTCAGGCCGAGCTTGCGCAGGAGCTTGCGGTACAGCTTGTTCATTGCAAGCGAGGTCGAGTACAGCGCAAAGCACAGCTGGCCGTCCAGGCGCGGCACCTGGTGCAAGGGGTTGGGGGCGGTGGTGGTATCCATGGGCACAGTATATATAGTGCGCTACTTAGTTGCAAGCGACCCCAATGCCGCTAATGCCTGCGCGTCGAGCCTGAGCGCGCCGGCGGCGACATTCTCGCGCAGATGCGCCATGGACGAGGTGCCGGGAATGACCAGCATATTCGGCGCGCGCTGCAGCAGCCAGGCCAGCGCCACCTGCATCGGCGTGGCTTGCAGGGCGGCCGCCACCTGGTTCAAGGTATCGGACTGCAGCGGCGAAAAGCCGCCCAGGGGGAAGAAGGGCACGTAGGCGATGCCTTGCGCGGCCAGGGTGTCGATCAGCGCATCGTCTGCGCGGTGTGCCAGATTGTAGTGGTTCTGCACGCAGACGATGGGAGCGATGCGCTGGGCCTCGGCTACCTGGCCGGCATCGACATTGGACAGGCCGATATGGCGCACCAGGCCTTCCCGCTGCAGCTGCACCAGTGTGGACAGCGGCTCGGCAAGCGACGAGCCGTCGGGGCCTTCCATGCCCGGCGCGCGCAGGTTGACCACATCGAGCACGTCCAGGCCCAGGTTGCGCAGATTGTCGTGCACGGCGTCGCGCAGCTGCTGCGGCGATGCGGCCGGCAGCCAGGACTGGTCGGCGCCGCGCACGAAGCCGATCTTGGTGACGATGGTCAAGCCGCCGCGATACGGATGCAGCGCTTCGCGGATGATCTGGTTGGTGATGTGGGGGCCGTAAAAGTCCGACGTGTCGATATGGTTGATGCCCAGTTCAATGGCGTCGCGCAGCACGGCAACGGCGGCGGCGCGGTCCTTCGGCGGGCCCCAGACGTGCGGGCCGGCCAGTTGCATGGCGCCGTAGCCGAGGCGGTTGAATACGATGTCGCAATGGGCGGGCGTGAATTGGTCGCTGGCGGGGTCATACGTGTGCATGGGAGCTCCTGTGTAGTGGTAAGGGACGGGAGCCGCCATCGTAAGGGCGAATGCGCTGTATGATAATCGGGTCAATCCGGCACAGGCTGTACTTATTTGCGCACAATCTCATCCCGTGAAAGCTCTCCTTATGCATGCAGACAACCCTTCCATGGCCGACCTGTCCGCCTTTGCCCTGGTGGCCGGGCACCGGGGTTTTCGCCAGGCCGCGCGCGCAAGCGGGCAGTCGGCGTCGGCGCTGAGCGAGGCGCTGCGGCGGCTGGAGCAGCAACTGGGCATCCGCCTGCTGGAACGCACCACGCGCAGCGTGACGCCGACGGCAGCCGGCGCGTTGTTGCTGACGCGTTTGCGTCCGGCGCTCGAGGAAGTGAGCAGCGCGCTCGATGTGCTGAACGACTTGCGCGACAGTCCGCGCGGCACCTTGCGCCTGAACGTGCCGGTCAACGCGGCGCGTTTCTTTTTGCAGCCCATGGTCGACCAGTTCCTGCGCGCCTATCCGCAGATCAGGGTCGAGCTGGTGGTCGATAATAATTTTGTCGATGTCGTCGCCAGTGGCTGCGACGCCGGCATCCGCTATGGCGAGCGGCTGGAGCAGGACATGATCGCCATCCCGATCGGCCCGCGCACGCAGCGCTTCGCGGTGGCGGGCGCACCGTCCTACCTGGCGCAGCGGGGCGTGCCCGTGCATCCGCGCGAGCTGCTGCAGCACGCCTGCCTGCTGGGAAAATTCCTCAGTGGCGCGATTCCCCCATGGGAGTTCGAACGCGATGGGCAAAAAGTGAGCGTGGAGCCGGACGGCCCCGTGATCGTCACGCCGACGGCGGCCGACTTCGCGGTCAGCATGGCCATCGCCGGCCATGGTCTGGTGTATCTGTTTGAAGAGTGGTTGCAGCCGTATATCGATGCGGGCCAGCTGCGACCCGTGCTGGAAGACTGGGCGATGCCCTTTCCCGGCCCGTTTTTATACTATGCGGGCCGGCGCCACCTGCCGGCCCCGCTGCGCGCCTTCATCGATTTCGTGCAGGCCAATTTTGCGCAGCTTCCGCCGCTTGCTCAATCCGCAGGATAGCGCTGGCGTAAAAGCTGCAACATGGCGACGTTCTGTTCCCACGCATCCGTCACTGGCTGCTGCGTCCAGGGCAGCGTTTGCGTGTACGGCGCTGGGCCGAATTCCGGCGTGAACGTCATGCGCTCGGCGCCAGCCGCGCGGCGCAGCGCGACGATGGCATCCCACCAGGCCAGGTGGGCGTCGAGCGCCGGCTTGGCTTCCGGCGCGCGGAAGTCGGCCACCTGCGGACCCTGCGCATGGCCCACGCGCGCATGCACGTGGCGCACCAGCGGCAGCACTTGCGCCAGCGTGTGCGGCTGGTCTTCCAGCAGCGTTTCGCAGGCGCAGCACCAGTGCGACAGGTCGGCCGTCAAAGGCAGTTCGGGATACTGCTGCAGATACGGCAGCAGCAGCATCGGGTGGCCGGAAAAGCGGCTGCGGTGGAGCTCGTGCACGATGGGCACGCCGTGCTTTGCCGAGATGGCGGCGGCCAGGTCGATCAATGCCGCGTTCTGCGCCTGGGTATAGTAATCCTTGCCCGTGTGCGTGTTGACCAGCACGGGGCGCGCCAGGCAGGCGTTTTCCAGCAGTTCCGCCAGGGCGGCGCGGTGCAGCTCGAAGTCGCCGTGGAACACGGTTTCCCACTGCGCGGCGATCAGGTCCAGGCCCGCATCGGCGATGCGCCCCGTCCACTCCTCGCGCAGGGCGGCGTCCAGCGGCAGCGACATTTCGATGCCGTCGAAGCCGGTCGCCAGTACCTTGTCGATGAAGACGTCGGGCGGCAGCTCGTTATTGCCCCAGTGGGCGGCAAAGACGTCGATGCGCATCAGACGAAGCCCCGCACGGGGAACGCCGCGTCGCGCTGTATCCAGTTGTGCGCCGCGTATTCGGTCTGGCCGTCGGTGGCGTGCAAGGTGTAGGCGTGGCGCGAGACGGGCGAGCGGTTCGGCGCGCTGTAGTGGGGCAGCAAGCCGTGGAAGCAGACGAGGGCGCCGGCCTTCACTTCCAACGGCACGGCCGTGCTGTCGTCGGGCCACGGCATGGCATCGAGTTTTTCCACGCGCACCTGGTCGCCGTTGCGGATGAAGCGTTCGCGCAGGGGGCCACGGTGGCCGCCCGGTTCGGCCCACAGGCAGCCGTTATCCAGGGTCGCGTCTTCCAGCGCGAACCAGAACGTGGTCACGCTGATCGGCGTGGTCTCGAAATACGTGGCGTCCTGGTGCCAGCGCACTTCGCCGCCGATGCCGGGCTGTTTAAATATATACATCGATTGCCATACCTGCGCATCCGCCAGGCCCAGGTCGCGCGCCACTTCGGCCAGTTTCGGGTCGGCCGAAAAAGCGCGGAAGACGGGGTCCAGGTCGTGCATGGCGTGGCCGATCTTGTTGATCGACAGCGATTTCGCCTGCTTCAGCTGGCCGTCCGCGCCGAACGCCTCTTCCTCGAAGAAGCAGCGGATGGTGTTGTCGGAGGCGAGGAAATAATCGTTGGTGTTCTTCGCCTGGTCGCGCGTAGTGAAGATCGACTGGCTGACGCTGGGATCGAATTCGTTGACAATCTGCTCGGCGCGCGCGCGCAGGGCGGCGATTTCATCCGCGCCCTTGAAATCGGGCAGGATGATGTAGCCGTCGCGTTGGTATTGTTCCTGTTGTTCGATCGTCAGCATGGCGGCGGCTCCGGAGATTGGTAGAAGGCGCCATTGTAGGATGGGGACAGTGCGCAAACAATCGCCCTCTGGTTGACAGATTGTCGCCAAAGCGATGACAATCTTTGACATGGATCAACTAAAAGCGATGGAAATCTTTGTCGAGGTGGCGCGCCAGCGCAGCTTTACGGCGGCCGGGCAGCGCTTGGGGCTGACGCGCGCCATGGTCAGCAAGACCATCATGCAGCTGGAAGAGCGCCTCAATGCGCGCCTGCTGCACCGCTCCACGCGCGAAGTGAGTTTGACGGACGCGGGCCGCGCCTACCTGGCCCCGTGCATGGCCACCGTCAGCCAGGCGCAGGAAGCGGCGCGCATGGTGGCGCACGTTGCGCAGGCGGGAGCGGGGGCGGAGCTGGCCGGGCCGCTGCGCATCCAGGCGCCATCGAGCTTCGGCAGCGCGTGGTTGGCCGATGCCGTTGCCCGTTTCAGTTTGCTGCACCCGCAGGTGCGGGCCGAACTGTTTGTCGACGATGCGCTGCTCGACCCGATACGCCACGGCTTTGACTTGACGATACGCGTGGGCGGCATCCCGGACAGCAGCGCGCTGGCCATGCGGCCTTTGGCGCCGTGCCGCGCCGTGCTGTGCGCCAGTCCCGCCTACCTGGCGCAATGGGGCATGCCGCAGACGCCGCAGGATTTATTGCAGCACCAGTGCCTGCATTTCAGCCATTTGACCGATGGCACGAACTGGCATTTCCAGCGCGGAGACGGGGAACAGCGGGAGGAAGTGAGCGTGCGCGTGCAGGCGGGTTTTACGGCGAATAACGGCCTGGTGCTGCACCAGGCGGCGCAGCGGGGACTTGGCATCGTCTACAGCACCACGTTTCTCGCCTGGCGCAACCTGCTCGATGGCAGCCTGCTGCCCGTGCTGTCCGGCTGGGACCTGCCCCTGAATCACTTGAGCGCCCTGTATCCGGCCAGCCGCCAGCCTTCGCCCAAGGTGCGCGCGCTGATCGATTTCCTGGTGGCCGAATACCAGCCCGTGCCGCCGTGGGACCGCGAGCTGGCAGCGGCCGGAGTTTTCAGCTGACGGTCAATTGAACGCGACCGGTTCCACCGTCCAGGCGCCATCGGCATACACGCGCTCGTCGTCGAGATAAACGGCTTCGGTGACGGCGAAGATGTCGACGTGGTAGCGCGCATCCTTGCGCTTGAATTGCGGTTTTGTATACACGCCGTGCTTGGCGCCCAGCGACAGATGGATGCCGCACATGCGTTCATACGTGCCGATGTCGTTGACCAGCTGCTCGCGCGAAAAGGCGCGGTTCATGCCGAAGCCCAGTTCGCGCACCCACACTTCGCCTTCATGCGCGCGGATGATCTCGAGCATGGCGGTAAATTCCGGCGTGGCGTGCTCCGTGCCCGTGACTCTGCCCTTGTCGATGATCAGGGTGATCGGCGTATCGGGGCGGTTGACCATGAAGTGCGTGTCGCCGAAGACGAAGATGCGCACGCGCCCGTTCACCGCTTCCAGGTCCTGCGCTTCCGTGAATACTTCGCCCAGGGGGAACTGGCCGCCGATATTGTTCATGCCGCTGTAGTCGCCGATATTGAGCTTGGCCGGTTCGAACGGGGAAGCAAACACCAGCTGCTCGCCGCCGCTGTCGACCATGCCGTGGCGGGCACCGTCGATGCGCGCTTTCAGTGCATGGCCGACGCCGCGGTAATAGGCCGGGTCGTAGGCCAGCGAGGCGATGTAGTGCAGCCCCTGTACGCCGGGCATGCGCGACAGATGCACGTGTTCGATCACTTTCAGGCCCCGCTTGAACAGTTCGATGCGGATGCGGAACGCTTCCAGGCGGAAGCTGGTCGACTGGATCAGCACGACGAGGCTGCCGGCCGGCAGTTCGGCAAACGCGGCCAGCACGGCGTCGGGCGTGACGTCGTCGAAATCGATGAAGGCGGCGTCCGGCAAGGCCTGGCGGTACGCTTCCGTCAGCACCACGTTGAGCCAGCTGCGCTTGTCGCAGACGATCAGGGACGGTTCGTCCGGGCGGTGGCGGATGGCCATGGCCAGCAGGTCGGCCACGTTTTGCGCGGCCACTTCGGTGGCGGCGGCGCTGATGGCGTCGAGCCGGCTGGTGTCATTCTCGGGAAGCGTCATGGTGCGAAGGTGGGGGCGTGAAGTAATCGCAGCATTATAAGGCGATTGCCCCGGCCGTCACCATTCCCCATCCGGCGGAGGACCGGCGGCTGCCGCGCCCCTGATTATCTTGTGTAGTGCTTTCCGGCAATGTATTATTTGAAAAATGGTATGAACCGGTATGACAGGGCATGGCAGCGGCCTGGCGCAGCGGCAAAGGCGCGCATGCGCACGGTGGCATGCTTTCAGTGAAGCAGGGACAACAAGCCAACAGGCGAAGACTAAGAGTGTGATGTGATGAGCATAATCGGACAAGATATTCCCATGGAACGGCCGGATGCGGATGGCCGTGCTGCCGTGTTCGTTCCCGTCACAGGCGTCAAGGAAGATGTCCTGTTGACCATACGCAAAGGTGCGGCCATCGTCGGCTTTGCCAACCACGACCGCACCATTACCGTGTATTTTGAAAGCAACCGCTTTGACGACCCCGCGCTGGCCAAGTGGGAGCACAAGGCGCGCAAGGCCTACGACCGCCTGGTCGACAATGCGCCCACCGTGTCGAAACTGACCACCAGCCCCGCCAATTTCGAGCAGATCGGCTACATCAATGGCAAGGGCATCACCATCCGCCGCATGGAAAGCCTGCAGCGCTGGCTCGCGTATTCGGATGCGATGGATACGTGTCCGGCGATGGATATCATTCCGCGCACGGTTATTGCCAAGGCCGACGCGGTCAAGGTGTAAGAGCGGCTGATAAAACGCCCAAGGCGTTGTTGCCTGCCTCTCGCCGTACTGACGTACTGTCTTCGAGGCGGCGCCTAGCCCTGAGCATTTTCTCAGCCGCTCTTGGCGCGCTTACGAATGGCTGTACGAAAGGCCACAGTTTGTAGCCTTTCCCTCGGTCCTGGCGTACTGTCTTCGAGGCGGCGCCTAGCCCTGAGCATTTTCTCAGCCGCTCTTGGCGCGCTTACGAATGGTTGTACGAAAGGCCACAGTTTGTAGCCTTTCCCTCGGTCCTGGCGTACTGTCTTCGGGGTGGCGCTTGGCCCTGCATGCTTGCGCGGCCACTGTCGCGTGGGCTTGGAGTCAACAATGTGTCGGATTACGCGGGGCGTTTCCCCGCTAATCCGACCTACGCGACCTACGCCTGACTTCGCTTCTTGCTTCTCGCCCCTTGCTACACCACGATGATATTCGCCTGCGCCTTGAGCGGGCAGGGCAGGGTATCGTCGAAGGTGATTTCGATGGCGCTGGCGACGAACATGCCGCCGATGTGCTGGGCGGCGATTTCAGGCGGCGTGCCGGGCTTGGTCAGGTTGACGTCCTGGGCGAAGACGAAGACTCTCCAGGTGCCGTAGACTTTTTGATCATATTGCAGCAGGGTGCGGTAAGCGCGCTTCAAGTCCAGGCTGCCTGCATAGACGCCGTCGTTGGCACCCGGGTCGAAGCCCAGGCCGTCGTCGGTCAGCGATTCGACGAAGTACAGGCCCTGCGGCGCCTGGAACAGCACGAACGCATACAGCTCCGTGCCGCGGAAGACATTGCCGTTGTCGCGCTTGAAACTGGCGCGCAGCCACAACGGCTCGTAGGCTTGCACGACGGCGGGCGTATCCGTTTCCACCGGCCCCGCCACGTGGATGTTGACTTGCGTTTCGGTCACCGCATGCTGGTAGGTGGCGCCCGTGGTGAAACGATCGTACTCCCAGCTGATGTCGGCCGTATAGGGCAGGCCCGCATTCGGCGCTTCCGGCAAGACCCATTTCGCCACCACGCGCTCGGCCAGGGTCAGTTCGCCTGCGGCCGGTGGTGTTGCTTCCTGACCACGCCAGAACGGGTCGGCGATATCGGAGCAGGCGACGGCGATGGCGCCCGAGGCGATGGCCGAGGCCACGCCCGCCACCGTGAACTCGGGCTGGCCGGAGCCGGCCCCTTCCAGCGAACAGCAATGCACGTCGGGTTCCGTTTCCTCGAAACTGCCGCCCACGCTGAAGCTGGCCTTGCCGGAGCCGAGCGCGGCGGCAACGATGGCCACCAGCGCGGCGATGATGGCGATGATGATGGCGAGAACCTTCCACCACGGGTCGGAAAACGGCAGCTCGCCATGCGTGCCCGCATAGGCGGGGTTCGGCGTCCAGACGAGGGTCATGCCGGTCGGTACGATGGGGCCCAGGCCGGGAGGGCAGCGGCACTCCTTCCCATCCGTGCCCGTGCTGCCCCAGCGCTTGCCCGGCAGATGGCCCTGCGGCTTGGACAGTTCCAGCGTGCCTTCCTCGACCGTACACGTGTAGGTGTTGGTCGTGCTGTCAAAGCGCGTCTGCGACACGAAGATTTGCTGGATCGAGCGGTGCGGCGTGTAGCCGTCCGCCTTGGCGACAAAGCTGACGAGCCTCTTGCCGGGCGCCGCATGCTGGAAATCGGCATCCCACATCACCAGCATGGCCGCGCCGGCGGGAATGCTGGCAAAGAAGAAGGTGCGGGCCACGGGCACGATGCCGGGGTCGCCCACGCTTTCCAGGTACACCGTGACATTCGTCAGGGCGCTGCCGGACATATTGGTGACGTGGGCGGCAATGCGCAAGCCATAGATGGCATTGTCGAAGATGCCATCGGGCAGCATGATATTGGTGACGGGCTCGATCGCGAACGGCCGCGTCAGCACCTGCAGGGGTGTGTCGCTCATGATGCTTGCTCCTCGGGGCTTTGCTGTTCTTGCGCTTGCTCTTTCTCCAGGTCGGTGACGACATACGTGACGCCGCCCAGCAGCTTGCCATCCTGGGTTTCCAGCACGCGCAGCAGCGCATACTGGCGTGGCGGCAAGGCTTCGGCGCGCACGCTCAGATACACGGCCTGCGCCTGGCCGCGCGGCACTTCCAGCACCAGTGTTTGCTCGCCGGGCGCGTCGCCATTGCAATGGGGCGTACGCGCCAGGCCTGCGACCAGGTGTGCGTCCCTGGCCGGCTGCCATCGCTCAAGCCCGAGGGTGGCCAGCAGGCGCTCCGGCAGCTCGCCGCCATACTCGATCTGCAGTTCCACTTTTTTCGTTTCGCGGGGCAGGGCCGCCACCGCGATGGCCAGCAACTGCGCGCGCCTGGCCGCCAGCACCACGTTGACGTTGCGCTGGGCGATCTGGTCATGCTGCTTGGGCTGGAAGGGAAAACCGTTGGGCAGCGGGTCGGGCAGCGGGTTGACGTCGCCAGGCCCGTGGGCCACGGCCAGCAGGCATTCGTGGCCGCCATTGACGATGACGGGCACCCACGGTACCAGGCACAGCACTTCCTGCGTGGCGCCGGGCGGCAGGTCGGCAAACGCGGAGCCGATCTGCGTGGCGGCGCCGACGGCGATCTGGCCGGAAGGATCGGCCCAGTAAAAGTCCACGCGCACGCCGTTCGAGGCGCTGTTGCCCGTGTTGTGCACGCGGCCCCACAGGTAATTGCTGGTGCCGGCAATGGGCGCGCCGGGCGGGCCATTCGGATCATTGCCGGGCACGACCCAGATATCGGCGCTGTCCCACCAGGGCTGGCCGTCTTCGATGATCAGGTGGGCTGACATGGCGTTCTCCTTGTCCTTGGCCTGTGCTTGTAGCTTAGGCCGCGGCGGCGGAGGTTTTTTGATTGGTATCAAGGCAAGGGAACACGGGGCCGGTGCGCCGTTGCCTTGGCCGCGTAAGGTAATATTGCGGCAGAACGCAGTGGAATGACTCCAGGAAAAGGTTGGAATGTGCTTGAAACAGTGAATGACGTTTGCATCAACGCCGCCTGCGGCCGGACTTTGCCGCTACGCGTGGCGCATTGTCCGTTTTGCGGCGCGCGCCAGGTGGCGCAAGCGCCTGTTCTGGAGAAGGTAGTGGCGCCGCCCCCGGTGCCGCGCATGCCGCCGCCGGTGCCCGTCGCCCCGCCGATTTCCACGCCGCAACCGGCGCCGCAAGCCCCGCCGCAACCCGCTCCTCAGCCAGCTTCCGCTCCCCAGCCGGCCCCGCCGCCGGCTGCCGCGCCGGCCAAGGCGCCGCCCGCCAAGCCTGCCGGCAGGGGCTCGGTGCCGCCGCCGCGCCCGCCCGTGCGCTTGCGCACGTGGATCGCGGCGGCCGTGGTGCTGACCGGTATCTGGTTTTATAACAAGCCGGCCGACAAGCCGGCCAGCGTGGCGGAACAGGTCGAGGCCGCCACCGCGCTGGCGGCGCAGTGCGACCTGGATGGGGCGCGCAGCGCGCTGGCCGTGCTGAAAAGCGCCAAGGCGCCCGCCGCGCAGATCAAGCGCTTGCAGGCGAATATCAGCAAGTCCGCCGCTACTTGCGACAGGCAACAGCAGCGGGCGCAGGCGTGGGCGGCGCTGCAAGGCAGCGTCAACCAGGCCCTCGACGCGGGCAAGCCGGAGCTGGCCGCCACGCGCCTGGCCGCCTATGTGAAGCGCTGGGGCGACGATCCCGACACCCTGGAACTCGACGCCAAAGTGAAAGTGGCGCAAGCCAGCGCCCAGCTCGACCTGGCCGACGCCTGCCTGGCCAAGGGCGACCGCGTCTGCCTGGAAAACAGCCTGATCGCCGCCGAGCGCTACAAGCGGCCCGAGCTGGCGGCGCGCACGCAGGCGCTGCGCGCGGCCTTGTCGCAATTGCTCGAACGCTCGCTGCTCGATGCGTCCCCGGGCCAGTAGCGCCAACAGCTAAAACGCCCGTCGCGGCCACGCCGGGCGGGTGCACCTACTCAGCCCTACTCTTGCGGTACCAGCGCCAGCGCGGCGCTGAAGTCGCCCATCGGCTTGCCGCCGTTGGCCACCAGCGCCTTGTCGCGCGTGCTCAAGCCGTCGAGCACGGGCAGGGCGAAGCGGTGCGTGATGGCGCGCAGGATCGAAGCCGAATCGTATTGCGTATGGTCAACTAGTCCCTTTTTCACGTACGGCGAGACGAGGATGGCCGGCACGCGCGTGCCCGGGCCCCAGCGGTCACCCTTCGGCGGCGCGGCGTGATCATAGAAGCCGCCGTTTTCATCGTAGGTGACGATGACCAGCATGTTCTTCCACTGCGGACTCTTCTTCAGCTGGGCGATGACGCTGGCGATGTGCGCGTCGCCGTCGGCCACGCTGGCGTAGCCAGCATGCTGGTTCAAATTGCCCTGCGGCTTGTAGAAAGTCACGGGCGGCAGCTTGCCGGCGCCCGCGTCGGCCAGGAACTGGCTGTCGAAGTCGCGCAGGTGGGCGGCGCGGTAGGCGGGCGCCTTCACGGGGTCCATGTTGGCAAAATAGTTAAACGGCTGGTGGTGGAACTGGAAGTTCGGCGGATTCGGGAAGCTGCCGGCGCGCGCGCTGGCCGTGGCCAGGGCCGTCGTGTCCTTCCAGGCGCCCGCATACCAGGCCCAGTCGATATTTTTTCCTGAGAGCAAGTCGCCGATATTCGTCTGCGTCTGCGGCGGCAGCGTGTTGGCCTTGCCCGTGTCCGCATACAGCTTGCTGCTGTCGGCCGATGCCGGGGCGTTGCTGCTGGGCTGGAACGGCGGCTGCATGGTGTTGACGGCGTAGAACATGCCCGTGCCGTCGGCCGGCGTCAGCGCGCCGTCGTTGGCGTAGGCGGGCGCGCCGTTCAGGACCGTGGTCGGCGCCGTGGCGGACGGCGTCAGGCGCACGAAGTTGCCGTTGGCGTCGACGTCGATCTTCGCGATCGAGCCCTTGGCCACCGAGGTGTCGGCGTTCGGATACGTGGGCGCGCAGGCGCAGATCAGATACTGGTGCGTGAGGAAGGAGCCGCCAAACGCGCCGATGAACAGATTGTCGGCCAGCGCATATTGTTTGGCGATGTCCCACAGCTGCATCTTGCTGCCGTCGTAATAGCCCATCGACAGGCCGCCCGCGTCGGAATAGGCCGCGAATTTGTCGTTGGCGCCGCCGTTGATCTGCATCTGGTTGTTATAGAAACGGTGCACGAGGTCGCGCGTGATCACCGATTGCGGCAGGTACAGGGGGCTGCCGGCATCGTCGATCTGGAACGGCTTGTTCGGCAGGTTGGCCGATTGCGCCTGCGTGATGACGGTGCTCTGGCCGGCCGCCGTCATGCCGCCCCAGGTGGGCGGCAGCACGGGCAGGGTGCTGCCGTCATAGTCTTTCTGCGGCACATAGTTGGAAGTCGACGTGGGATTGACGCCCGGCACGCCATTCGCGCCCGGGAACAGGCCGTACAAGTTGTCGAAGCCGCGGTTTTCCGCGTAGATGACGACGATGGTCTGGATATTGTTCAGCGCCAGGGCGCCGTTCAGGGCGGCCAGCGCGTCGGCCGGTGCCGCCTGCGCGCTGGCGCTGGCGATCAAGGCCGTCACGCTGGCGTTTTCCGCCTTCAGTTTCGCCAGCTCGTCGCCGCTGGCCTTGTTGAAGTCGGACGCCAGGCCCGCTTCGGACACGCCGATGCGCGCGGCCAGCTTGCTGCTGGCGGCCGCAAAGTCGCCGCCATTGCCGTCCATGACTTGCGCCAGTTCCGTCGACAGGGCGCTGACGAAGGCGCTGTGGCCGGCGGGGGCGCGCAGCAGCAGTTTTTGCGTCACCTTGCTGCCGCTGTCGCCGATGGCTTCATGGCGGATGGCGTCCGTGCCGACGGTCACCAGCACGGCGCCCTGGCCGTCGAGCGCGTAGCTGCCGTCGGCGGCCGTGCGCACCGTTGGCGAGCCGCTGTCGCACGTCAGCTTGGCGGTGCCGCTTTCCAGGCATACCTGGGCGTTTTCATAGTAGCTGCCGATCACCTGGCCCGTGGTGCTGGGCGTGATCGCATAGTTGCTGCCGCAGGCGGCCAGGCCCAGCGACAGCAAGATTGGCAGGGGACGTAAGACAGGGCGAGCGTACGGTTTCATTGTTCATGCCTTCTGGGTGGAAAACGTCGCATGCTAGGCAGGCAATATGTCAGCTGCGTGACATGTCAGCGTCTGTTACATGACGTAATGTACGGACTTGATACATTACGTTTTGCAGGGACTTGTCACGCAGCGGTCACATACCGTTGCTACGCTGCCAGCCCATGATGAAAACGAAGCCCTCACTGCTGCTCGCCTTTGTAGCCGCCTGCCTGCTGGCCGCCTGCCATCCGGCAGCGCAAAAGGAAGCCGCAGCCAAGCCCGCCTATCTGGCGGGCGCCTACGCGCCCACCCTGCCACGCCAGCCTTCCGTGGCCCAGATGACGGCCATGGGCCGCGCCATGTTTTTCGAGCCCAGCCTGTCCGTGTCGGGGAAGATGTCGTGCGCCAGCTGCCACAGTCCCGAGCACGCGTATGGGCCGCCGAACGGGTTGGCGGTACAGCTGGGCGGCCCGGAACTGAAGGACGCGGGCACGCGCGCGGCGCCCTCGCTGCGCTACCTGCAGACCGCACCCGCATTCACCGAACATTTTCATGACGACGATGGCGACGACAGCGTCGATGCGGGTCCCACGGGCGGGCGCAACTGGGATGGCCGCGCCCAATCCGGCCATGAGCAGGCGCTGGCGCCGTTGCTCTCCCAACGCGAGATGGGCAACCGCGACGCGGCGGCCGTCGTCGCCAAATTGCGCGCTGGCCCCCTGGCGGCGCAATTTCGCCAGACGTATGGCGCCGATATCTTCGAGCAGCCGGGCCAGGCCTTGCGCTGGGCGCTGATGTCGCTGGAAGTGTTCCAGGAAAGCCCGCTAGATTTCTATCCGTACACGAGCAAGTACGACGCCGTCTTGCGCAAGCAGGCCGTTTTGAGTCCGCAGGAAGCGCGCGGCCTGGCCCTGTTCAACGATGAGCGCAAGGGCAATTGCGCGTCCTGCCATATCAGCCAGATCACTTCCGGCGGCGCCTTTCCCCAATTTACCGATTACGGCTTGATCAATATCGGCGTACCGCGCAATGGCAAGCTGCCCGTCAATGCGGACCCGGCGTTCTTCGACATGGGACTGTGCGGCCCGGACCGCACCGACTTGATGGAGCACAAGGAGTACTGCGGCAGCTTCAAGACGCCATCCCTGCGCAACGTCGCCTTGCGCAAGGTGTTTTTCCACAACGGCAGTTTTGACAGTCTGGAGCAGGTGCTGCGCTTTTACGTGCAGCGCGATACGGCGCCGCAAAAATGGTATCCGGCAGAGCGAAACGGCAAGGTGCGCAAATACGACGATTTGCCGCCGGGGCTGGAAGCGAACGTCAACGTGGAAGCGCCGTTCGACCGGCTGCCGGGCCAGGCGCCGGCCCTGAACGAAGCGGAGATCGCCGACGTGATCGCCTTCCTGCATACCTTGACGGATGGCTATCGGCCGGCCCCTGCGGCACACTGAACGCATGCCAAAAAGATATCAAGATACCATTGCTTACAACTACGCTACAAAAGCCTGTTTTTATGTGCGTTAGCGCACGCTAGAAAATTTTAGGCAGGTGTATATTGCGAACTGATCTGTGTCTTTTGATAACAATGAAAGGGAATACCATGAAAGCAAGCAAAAATTGGATGACCGTGTGCGCCGCCGGCATGATGGTTGTGGCCCTGGCTGCCTGCCAGAAGAAGAGCGATGTCGCCGCCGGTCCTGCGGAACAAGCTGGCCAGAAGATCGATGCGGCCGCTGCCAAGGCTGAAGCCGACATCAAGGCCGCAGCAACCAAAGCTGACGCCGCCGTGAGCCAGGCCGCTTCCGATACGGGCGCCAAGATGGACCAGGTCGCCGCTGACGCCGACAAGAAAATGAGCGAAGCGGCCGATGCCGTCGGCAAGAAAGTGGAAAAAGCCGGTGAAAAGATGCAGGACGCCGCGCACAAGTAATCACCGTCATCACCGCGCCAGGACCAGCTAACGCCGGCCCGGTTCCCGCAGCTGTCGTCAGGTGACGGCAGCTGCGGCGACGCCATCGCCCGCTTGGCCGCCTGGCGTCAACGTCTGCGTTCCAGCCGTCTCCGGCCTGTCCGCCTCGTCCGTACCCCCCAGTACCACGCTCAAATCGACAAAGCCGTCGCGCCACGCGCGTTCCAGGTCTTGCTCCACCACTTCCAGGGTCGTTCTTTCCACATGATGAAAACCGCGCAAGCCATACGCCCGGTTGCGCCCGTGCGCCTTGGCCAGGTACAGCGCCATGTCGATCAGGTTGACGCTGCGTTCCCACGTGAGCGGCCGTCCCAGCGGCGCCAGCGGATAGGGCGCAAAGCCCACGGACACGTGCACTTCGATGGTCTGGCCCTGGTAGTCGATGCGTTGCGCCGCCATGCCGTTGAGGATGCGCCGCGCGATCTCGTCGAGCCCTTCGCGCGCGACGGCCGGCAGGAAGGCAAGGAATTCCTCGCCGCCCCAGCGCACGATCATGTCCGTTTCGCGCAACACGTCGTGTAGGGTTTCGGCGATCGTCGTCAGCACCAGGTCGCCCGCCGCATGGCCGTAAGCGTCGTTGATGTGCTTGAAGTGGTCGACGTCGAGCAGGAACAGCGCGCCCACGACATCGTCGCCGGCATAGGCGGGCTGCGGCTTGCCCGCATGGCTGCGCATGAATTCCTGGAAATGGCGGCGGTTGTACAGGGCCGTCAGCGGGTCGCGCGAACTCTGGCGCTTGAGTTCCTGGTTTTTTACCTTCAGCTGCACGTTCGCATGGCGCACCTTGCGGTACAGCAAGCCAACGATGGCGGACGCCATGGCCAGTACCAGCGCCAGCAGCCACCACACGCGCTGCTGCAGACGGCGGTTGTCGATTTCGGTGCTCTTCAGCTGATTTTCGCGGCTCAGCAGCTCGATCTGGCGCTGTTTCTTTTCCGCCTCATACTTTTCTTGCAGTTCATACACGGCCTTTTGCCGCTGCTTTTCGAACAGCTGGTTGGAAATGCCGCGCTCGCGGTGGTACGCGGTGACGGCGCCGCGCAGGTCGCCCGCCTTTTCCAGCGCCATGCCGTATTCCAGCAGCACGGCCTGCATTTCCGGCTGGTTGGCCGTGCGTTCGTAGTAGGCCAGGCCCGTGGCCACGCTTTGCTTGCCTTCCTGCAGCCGTCCCTGGCCGATCAGCGCCTGGCCGATGTTCAGCCGCGCCGTCGCCTCCACCTGTTCATCGTTGACGAGGTCCGCCGCCGTGATCGCTTCATTTGCATAGCGCAAGGCGCGCGCGTAGTCGCCTTCCTTGAGATAGCTGTCCGACAGGTTGACGAGGGTGACGGCCACCATGCCGCGCGCGCCCAGCTGGCGTTCCAGCGCCAGGGCCGCCAGCAGGGCGCGCTGGCCCCGCTGCGGCTGCTGCGCGTCGAGCGCCAGCCCGTATTCCGTATTCTTTGCCTGCGCCATGCGGCCCGGTGACGCCAGTCTCGCGGAGACTGCCAGCAATTCGTCGAGCACTTCGAAGCCCTTGTCGTATTCGCGCATCTGCGTGTACAGCAGGGTGAGGGCATTCAGGGCGGCGGCCAGGCTGGACGGGGATTTGCTCTGGCGCGCCAGGTCGACGGCTGCCTGCAGCTTGGCCAGCGCAAACGGAAAATTGCCTTCCTCGGCCCACGACTGGCCCGCGCTGATGGTCGCTTGCACGCGCACGGGCAAGTCGTCCGTGCCATTGGCGATCTTTTCCGCCTCAAATGCCAGCAGGTGCGAGGCGCGGCGCTCGTTGCGGGCAAACGTGATGTAGGCCTTGTTGAGTATGCCTTTTGCCAGCGCCACGTCGCTCTTGTTCATGCGGGCGTAGGCAATCAGTTCCTCGGCCAGCTGCATGGCGATGTCGTTCTGCCCCAGGCGCATGCGGGCGTTGCTCAGTTGGGTAAGGAATTCCGCGCGCACGGGCAGGGGAGCGCTGCGCGCCTGCGTTTCGACTTCCTGCAGCCGTTGCAGCGCGCGCGCGGGCACGTAGCGGCCGTCGTCGCGCACGGCGGCAAGATACTGCTCAAGGTCGCTGACCTGGGCGTGTGCGGCAGGCGGCAGCAAGCAGGCCAATACCAGCAGCCAATGCGCCTTTCGCCATGATGCCCGTCTCTGTCTGCCTGCCAACGTCCCGCTCCCGCAATGACCACCTGTCTGTAACAGATTATATTCTGTTGCAATCCAGAAATATCATGCAGTGCGCGGAAATTTGCGAAAGTGCACACTTTGGCCGCACGTCAGCGCAGGGGCAGGGCGGCCGTGGCCGGCGGGCTGCCTTTCAGGCGGAAGATGGCGACGGCCGCGATCAGGGCTTGTGCCTGTTCCTGCAGGCTTTCGGCCGCGGCGGCCGCCTGCTCGACCAGGGCGGCGTTCTGTTGCGTGATGTTGTCCATCTGCGTGACCGCCTGGTTGACCTCGCTGATTCCCGCGCTTTGCTCGTGGCTGGCGCTGGTGATTTCGCTCATGATGGCGGCCACCTTCTGGATCGATTCCACCACCAGCGCCATGGTGCGCCCCGCCTCGTCGACGAGCTTGCTGCCGGCGTCGACCCGTTCCACGGAGGCGCCGATCAAGGTCTTGATTTCCTGGGCGGCGGCAGCGCTGCGGTGGGCCAGGCTGCGCACCTCGCCGGCGACGACGGCGAAGCCGCGTCCCTGTTCGCCTGCCCGCGCCGCCTCGACGGCCGCGTTCAGGGCCAGGATGTTGGTCTGGAAGGCGATGCCGTCGATAACGCCGATGATGTCGGCGATCTGGCTCGAGCTTTCCTTGATCGCGCCCATCGTGCTGACCACTTGGGCGACGACGGCGCCGCCCTGCACGGCGACGGCCGAGGCGGTGGCGGCCAGCTGGTTCGCCTCGCCGGCGTTGCTGGCGTTTTGCCGCACCGTCGCCGTCAGCGTTTCCATCGAGCTGGCCGTCTCTTCGAGGGAACTGGCTTGCGCTTCCGTGCGCGCGGACAGGTCCGCATTGCCCAGCGCGATTTCGTGCGTGGCCACCGACATTTCGCCGGTGCCGCTGCGGATGTCGCCGATCAGCCCCGTCAGGTTGGCGTTAATAGTGTTCATCGCATGCAGCAGCACGCCGATTTCATCGGCTCGTTCGATGACGGCGTCGATGCTCAGGTCGCCGCCGGCGATCAGCTGCGCCGTGGCGATCGCCTGGTCCAGGCTGCGCTTGATGTGGCGGTACACGAGGAATAGGCACAGCAGCGAGACCATGACGGATACCAGCAGCACGCCGACCGTCACGGAGTAGGCGGCCATGGTGCCGCTCATCGCCGTCTGCACGGCCGCGCTCGTGCGCTGGTCGAGCAACGTGAGGAATTCATTCACCGGCTGCATGATCTTCGCCTTGTTGCTGTGGTATTGGGCATCGTGCATGATGGCGCGGGCCATTTCCAGGTCCGGCGGCCCGGTTTTGGTGAAGTTGCCGCTGCCGTCGTCGAAGCGGCCCTTGACGGCGTTCATGGCGATCACCTCGGTCTTGACCAGGCCGTCCGAATTGGCTTGCGCTTCGCGCAGCTTGGCGAATTCCTGCTCGCTGAAGCCGGCCTTGCGCATCAGTTCTGCCAGCGGCACGGCAGGCCCCGTCGATGCGGGCACGGGCACGCCTGCCGCCACGAAGTCCCAGTAGATGCGCTCGTAATGGGCGGGGCGCGGCTTCTTGCCGTTGCGGATGTCGAGGATGTCCAGGTATTGCTGTTCGTACCTGGCGTCGCCGGTGACGACGTAGGTGCGGGCCAGCCGGGTCAGGTCGTCCGAGCTTTGCCGCAGTTCGTCGGCCAGCAGGTAGGACTGGTAGCGCGTTTCAGTGACGCGGTTCGCCTCGGCCTGCTTGCCCGCCACGCGGAACAGCGCCCACAGGCTGATGACGGAGAGCGCCAGGCTGAGCAGAAAAATGGCGGCAAAGATATTCCTGATCGACAGTTTGCTGCGCATGGTATCCCCCGGAAGTGTGGTTGGGGCCTTTGGCGCTGCCCGCCAGATGAATATACTCCCGTCTGTACGGCATTTTTAATGCCGTACAGAAAAAAAGTGGCGCCATGCAACGGCGCCCCATGGCTATCAAATTGCCAGTTGCTGCAGCAGGTAGAGGCGCTGGTACAGGCCGCCTTCGATCTGCATCAGTTCCTCGTGCGGTCCCGCTTCCGTGATGCGGCCATGGTTGAGCACGATGATACGGTCCGCTTCGCGGATGGTCGACAGGCGGTGGGCGATGGCGATGATGGTGACCTTGCCGCGCAACTCGTTGAGGGCCGTCTGCACGATCTGCTCCGTCTGGCTATCGATGCGCGACGTCGCTTCGTCGAGCAGCAAAATGCGCGGCTGGCCGGCCAGCGCGCGGGCAATCGCGATCAGCTGCTTCTGCCCCGACGACAGGCGCGAGCCGCCTTCGCCCAGCGGCGTGTCGTAGCCGTGTTCCAGCGCCGCGATGAAGTCGTGCGCATGCGCGGCGCGCGCGGCCGTCTCGATCTGCTGCTGCGTGTAGCCGCGGCCCATGTCGATGTTTTCGCGCGCCGAGGCGGCCAGCAGGAAGGGGTCTTGCGGCACCAGGCCCACGTCGGCGCGGAAGTGCTCGTTGTCGATGCTGTCGAGGGCGACACCGTTGATGGCGATGCTGCCCTGCGTGACGGGGTAGAAGCGCAGCAGCAAGGAGAGCAGGGTCGACTTGCCGCTGCCCGTGTGGCCGACGATGCCGAAGAACGCGCCTTGCGGGATCTGCAGCGACAGGTCGTGCAGCACGGGCTGGTTTTCCACGTAGGCGAAGGTCAGGCGGGCGATGTCGACGGCGGGCACGTCGCTGCCCGTTTTCGCCTGCCGCAGGGCCGGTGTCTCCCTTCCCTGTGCGTGTTCCAGCGCCTGCGCTTCGTCCAGCAGGGCCGAGACGCGCGCCGTCGCCACCACCGACTGCTGCAGCTGGCTGAACTGCATGGTGATCTGGATCAGCGGTTCGATCACGCGCGCGATGTAGCTGATGAACGCATACAGCACGCCCACTTCCACGGCACCCATGTCGCGGCGGCCGAAGCTGAAGATGACGACGGCCAGCAGCACGATGTTGAGCATGTCGAGCGCGGGGCGCAGCAGCCAGGCGTTGGCGCGCAATTCCTGCATGCGCGCCGTGTAGTGGTCCTGGTTGATGCCCGTGAAGCGCGCGCCGAAGCGCTTTTCCGCGTTATTCGCCTGCAGCACGCTCATGCCGCCGATCGATTCGGCGATCTGGCCGTTGATCTCGCTGCGCAGGGCGCGCGCGCGCGTGACGGCCGGCGCGCTCCAGCGCTGGTACAAAAAGACGATGAGCAGCACGGCCGGCAGCAGGGCCAGCACGATCAGCATCAAGCGCCAGTCGAGGAAGGCCATGGCGGCCATGGTGCCGACCAGGACGATGGAGCTGTCGAGGATGACGAACAGCACCTGCACGTACAGCGATTTCACCGCTTCCGTGTCGTTGGTGACGCGGCTGACCAGCTGGCCCGTGATGGCGCGGTCGAAAAAACTCATCGGCAGGCGCAGCACGTGCTGGTAGACGGTTTCGCGCAGGCGCTGCACCGAGCGCATCGCCAGGCCGGACAGGCGCACCAGCTGCAAATAGCGCAGGCCGGAAGCGACCCAGCCCGTCAGCAGGCAGCCGCCCAGCAGCAGCGACATGCGCGTCCAGTCCAGGTGGCGCGGCAGCAGATGCTGGTCGATCAGGGCCTTGCCTAAAATGGGACCCGTGACTTCGAGGGCGGCGGCGAGGATCAGCCAGAACGTGGCCCAGTATAAATGGCGCAGGTCGGGCGCGGCGGCGCGGCGCAGCAGGCCGATCGCTTGCGCGGCCTGGCGGCGCACGGATGGCGTGGCGGTGTTGGCTTGGTCGTTCTTAGATGGCATCGAGGCTGGCCTCCAGTTGTTGATAGCGCCACTGGCTGGCGTACCAGCCGTCGCGCTGCATCAGCGCGTCGTGGTTGCCCGTTTCCGTCACGTGGCCGTCGCGCAGCACGAGGATCAGGTCCGCGTTGACGACGGCGCTCAGGCGGTGGCTGGCGATGATGGCGCTGCGCTCGGGGCGCTTGCGGCGCAATTCCTCCAGGTGCTGCAGGATGCGCGTTTCCGTGCCCGTGTCGACGGCGGACAGCGCATCGTCGAGCAGCAGCAAGCCGTTGTCGGCCAGCAGGGCGCGGGCAATCGCCACGCGCTGGCGCTGGCCGCCGGACAGGGTGATGCCCTTTTCGCCCACGTGGGTGGCATAGCCTTCGGGGAACTGCAAAATGTCCGCGTGGATGTCGGCCAGCTGCGCCGCCCGCTCCACTTCTTCGCGCGTGGCGCCGGGGCGGGCCAGCGCGATATTGTCGGCGATGGTGGCGGAGAATAAAAAGGACTCCTGCGGCACCCAGCTGATCGCCGCGCGCAACGCGTGCAAGGTGTAGGCGTCCAGTGCGTGCCCATTCCACGTGGCCGTGCCCGATTGCGGCGTGACCTGGCGCAGCAGCACGCGCAGCAGGGTCGACTTGCCGCTGCCCGTCGGGCCGACCAGGCCCAGGGTCTGGCCCGGCTGCAAGCGCAGCGAAATGCCGGACAGGGCCGGCGCCGTCTGGCCCGCATACGCAAAGCCGACGTCCTGCAATTGCAGGGGGCCGGGCGTCAGCGTGGCGATGCTGCCATGGTCGTCGATGGCCAGCGGCGCGTCGAGCATCGGCTGCAGGCGCTGCCAGGCGGCGCGGCCCCGTTCGATCAATGACAGTACCCAGCCGGCGGCGAACATGGGCCAGATCAGCTGGCCCAGGTACATGGAAAAGCTCGTCAGCGCGCCGATGGTCAGCTGGTCTTGCCACACGAGGTAGCCGCCCAGGCCCAGGGTCAGCGCCGTGGCCGCCGTCAGGGTCAGGCCGACGGCCGGTTCATACGCCGCTTCCCAGCGCTGCGCCGTCAGGCTGGCGTTGGCCGCGTGGCCGGCCAGGGTGGAGAACTGCTTGCTGCTGCGCTCTTCCAGGCCCAGCGCGCGCAGGGTGCGCACGCCCGACAAGGACTCTTGCACATGGTCGTTCAGCGCGGAAAAGCGTTGCAGCGAATCCGTCGACGCCGTATGGATATGGCTGGAAATGCGCCAGAAGGCCAGTCCCATCAGCGGGAAGGGCAAGAGGGCGATGCAGGCCAGGCGCCAGTCCACGCCCAGGAGCATGATGCCGAGCACCATCAGCAGGGTCAAAGTGCCGTCGAAACCGGCCAGCATGGCTTCGCCGGCGGCCATTTCGATGGCGTCGATATCGTTCGTCGCCAGCGCCATCAGGTCGCCCGTGCGCTGATTCTGGTAGAACGACGCGCCCTGCTGCGACATGCGCGTGTAGAAGCGCGTGCGCAGCATCACGCCCAGCTGGTAGGCGGCCTTGAACAGGGTGATGCGCCAGCCCACGCGCAGGAAGTAGATGACGACGCCGACGGCGAGCAGAGTCAGCAGCTCAAGCCACAGTTCTGCGGCCGTCATGCGGTGTGCGGCCAGCGCGTCGATGATGGCGCCCACGCGGCGCGGGATCCAGACGGTCAGTGTTGCCACGCCTGTCAGCATGACGGCGGCGGCGGCATACGCCGGCCAATGCTGACGCACGAAGCCGGCGATGAGCCTCGATAAACTCATGGTTACCTTTTGTTTTGAGTAATGGGGTGTCGCGGGGCGGAAGGACGGGCACGCGGACGGAAAGTACGCGTAGGATACAACAAGGCGGAAAAGCGCGCTGTGGACGAGCACGCAAAAAACGGGCCGTAGCCCGTTGTTTTGCTGCGTCAGTGCCGTGCGCGCGGCTTACTTGCGGCCGCTGCCTTTGCCGCCGCCCAGCATGTCGAGCTGTTTCGATGGCGTGCCCTTGGGCGCTGCCTTGGCTGCCGGCTTGGCCGCTGGCGCAGCGGCGTGCTGCACGGCGGCCTTGGCCACGGTCTTGCCGGCGGTGCTGGCCGGCTTGGCGGCGGGTTTGCTGGAAGGAAATGACTTCGCGGCTGGCTTGGCGGGGGCTGGCGCGGCGGCTTTCGCTGGTGCGGCGGCGGGTGCCGCTGCGTGCTTGGCTGCTTCAGGCTTGGCTGCCGGTTTGGCCGCCGGCTTGGCTTCCACCGCTTTGGCGGCAGGCTTGTCGGCGACCTTCTCGGCCGCCTTGGCAGGCGCTGCTTCCGGTTTGGCTGCCGGGGCGGCGGCAGGTTTGGCTACTTCAGCAGGCTTGGCGGCAACGGGGGAAGGCGCCGCGGCCGGTGCTGGTGCAGGCGCAGCGGCAGGCGCGGCAGCGGGCGCCGCGACGGCCAGGACAGGTTTGGCTGCGGCAGGAGCCGGGGCCGTTGCTGCGGCTGGCGCGGCCGCATCGAGGCGGGCCTTGGCCGAGGCCAGCAATTCCGCCTGCGTGCCCGAGGCGATGCCGAACAGCTGGCGGCTGTAGGCCAGCACGCTCTCGATGCTTGGCTGCGCCTGGCTGGTGCTGTAGCTGAAGAAGTCGCGCGGGTCCTGCGTAACGAGCAGGTGCTGCGCCGTTTCCGCCGTCTGCGAAATGGCGGCCTTGCCGGCGTTCAGGTTCAGGGCGATGATTTTTTCGGCGCTTTCAAAGACTTTGCTGGTCAGAAGGCTGAAGATTTGCAGCTGGCTTTCCAGTTGCGACTTGGCGGCGCTGGAAAATTGTTCAGGAAGCGGAAACATATTTACTCCTTTGTACGGATTAAAATGCTGGCAAAACGCTCTGCAAAATCCCGAAAACCAGAGTTGGCCGCGTTTTGTAAAGTGGGTAGCGTGCTGAATAGCTGATCATAGACTTTTTATGATGCAACGCAATATGAATATTCTAGCGGTGATTCGAGTTAGTTGAAAGTTATTTTCTCAAGGGCGTGCGCCGTATGTTTTGCGCTATTCATGCGCCTGGCGGCATTTGCGGGAAGTTTGCGCGCGCGCAAAGCGCTGCCAAGGAATCTATGGCTACGCTTTTGCCAGTGCCTTGTTTCTTGCACTGCAACATCCGCGAGAAATATGTAAATGATCATTAACTGAAACACCAGACACAGTCGTCAACCGAAGGAGTGTCCGCATGGACCTAGTCATCCGCAATGCCAGCCTGCCCGACGGGCGCCGCGCCATCGATATCGCCATCGAGGGCGGCCGCATCGCCGCCGTCGGCCCCGCCTTGCCCGTGACGGGCGTGCAAGAGATCGACGCCGCCGGCGACCTCGTCACGCCGCCCTTCGTCGACGCCCACTTCCACATGGACGCCACGCTCAGCTATGGCCTGCCGCGCGTGAACGCGTCCGGCACCCTGCTCGAAGGCATCGCCCTGTGGGGCGAGCTGAAGCCGCAACTGACGCAGGACGCGCTGGTCGAACGCGCCCTGCAGTATTGCGACTGGGCCGTGGCGCGCGGCCTGCTGGCGATCCGCTCGCACGTGGATATCTGCGACCCGCGCCTGCTGGCCGTCGAAGCGCTGCTCGACGTCAAGCGGCAAGTGGCGCCGTATCTCGATTTGCAGCTGGTGGCCTTTCCGCAGGACGGCATCCTGCGCAGTCCCGGCGCCTTCGATAATCTAAAACGCGCGATCGCCATGGGTGTCGACGTGGTGGGCGGCATCCCGCATTTCGAGCGCACCATGGCCGACGGCGCGGAATCCGTGCGCCTGCTGTGCGAATTCGCCTGCGAGCGTGGCCTGATGGTCGACATGCATTGCGACGAATCGGACGACCCGCTGTCGCGCCACATCGAAACCCTGGCCTTCCACAGCCAGCGCTTGGGGTTGCAGGGCAGGGTGACGGGCTCGCACCTGACGTCCATGCATTCGATGGACAATTATTATGTGAGCAAACTGCTGCCCCTGATCCGCGAGGCGGGCGTGGCGGCCATCGCCAACCCCCTCATCAACATCACCCTGCAGGCGCGTCACGACACGTATCCGAAGCGGCGCGGCATGACGCGCGTGCCCGAGATGCTGGCCGCCGGCATTCCCGTCGCCTTCGGCCACGACTGCGTGATGGATCCGTGGTACAGCCTCGGTTCCGGCGACATGCTGGAAGTGGCGCACATGGGACTGCACGTGGCGCAGATGACGGGCCAGCAGGCGATGCACGAGTGCTTCCTGGCAGTCACCGAGACGCCGGCCGCCATCCTGGGCCTGGACGGCTACGGCATCGCGCCCGGCTGCCATGCGGATTTGCTGATCCTCGATTGCGGCTCCACGGTGGAAGCGCTGCGCCTGCGCGCCGCGCGCCGCCTGGTGCTGCGCCGCGGGAAAGTCGTCAGCGAGGCGCCGCGCGCGCAATCGCGCCTGCATCTGCCGGGGCGGCCCGAGAGTGTGAACTTCCGCCTGGGGCGCTGATACAATCGGCCATCACTTGTTATCGGGAGCACCGCCTTGAAAGAAATTGATATCCGTCCGGCCAATGAAGGCGATTTCGACGCCATGTGGCCGATCTTCCAGACCCTGGTCGCCGGCGGCGACACTTATACCTTCCCCGCCGGGACCACGCGCGAAGAGTGCCACGCCTACTGGTTCGGTCCCGGCGTGCAAAGCTTCGTCGCCGTGATGGGCAGCGAGCGCCTGCTGGGCATGTACAAGCTGGTGGCGAACCAGCCGGGCCATGGATCGCACGTGGCCAATGCCTCGTTCATGGTCGATCCCGCCGCGCAAGGCGTGGGCGTGGGCCGCCTGATGGGCGTGCACTGCATGGAAGAAGCGCGCCGCGCGGGCTACCTGGCGATGCAGTTCAACTTCGTCGTCAGCACCAACCTGGCCGCCGTCACCCTGTGGAAAAAGCTGGGTTTCACGGTGGTCGCCACCTTGCCGCTGGCCTACCGCCACGCGCAGCTGGGCTATGTCGACGCCTACGTGATGTACCAGCTGCTGACCGACCCGATGCAGTGGCCGGCATGAGCGGCGCCATGACAGAGCCGATTACCGTCATCGAGACGCCCCGTCTGCGCCTGCGCACCGCCACCCTGGACGATGCGGCCTTCTACATGGAGCTGGTCAACGACCCGTCGTGGATCGCCAACATCGGCCAGCGCAACATCGACACGCTGGAAGCGTCCCGCGCCGCGCTGGAGTCGGGACCGATGGCGCAGTTCCGCGAGCATGGCTATTCGCTGTACATCGTCGAGCGCCGCAGCGATGGCGCGCCCGTGGGCATGGCCGGTCTGGTGCGCCGCGACAGCCTGCCCGGCCCCGATATCGGCTACGCCATGCGTCCCGCCTACTGGGGCCAAGGCTATGCCTGGGAGGCGACGGCGGCCATCGTGCGGCATGCGCAGCACGTGCTGCGCCTGCCCACCCTGTACGGCATCACGTCGCTGCAGAACCAGGCGTCGATCAATCTGCTCAACAAGCTGGGGCTGCGCTTCGAGCGCTTTACGCGCATGCCGCCGTCGGGCAAGGATACGAATGTCTACCGCCGCGATTTTCGTTTGGATTGACGCGGCAAATCCGTATCGGAAAAGTGAAAAAAAGTATTTAGAAAGCCGCGTCTTTTGTAGTGGTGGCGCGCGGGCTTTGTTTTTATAGTTGGCATACCGGTGGAAAACCGCCGGACTATAAAAACTGGAGACTCGTGATGAAAATCGTTACTGCTATTGCATGGGGCGGCGTCATGTCCGCCGCCTGTGCATCGATGCCGGCGGCATCGGCGCAAAGCTGCTCGGTGCCCGTCCTCAAGGTGCTGGCGCAAAAAAGCCTGGGCCTGACCGTGATGGAAAAGACCCTGGCCGAGTATGAAAAGAAAAACGGCACCAAGGTGCAGATCAGCTATTTCGGCGAAAACGATCGCCGCTCCAAGGCCAGGCTCGACGCTTCCACCAAGGCCGGCTCCTACCAGATCTATTACATCGACGAAGCCAACGTGGCCGAATTCGCCACGGCCGGCTGGGTCGTTCCCCTGCTCAAATACCTGCCCAAGGACGCCGACTACGACGACTTCCTGCCGGGCCGCCGCGCCGTCGCTTCGTACAAGGGCGTGGCGTATTTCGCGCCCCTGATCGGCGGCAGCGACTTCCTGTTCTACCGCCGCGACCTGCTGGAAAAGGCCGGCATCGCCGTGCCGAAGACGCTCGACGAACTGGTCGCCGCCGTGAAAAAACTCAACAACCCGCCGAACGTGTACGGCTGGGCGGCGCGGGGCCAGCGCGGCTCGGGCATGAATGTGTGGCGCTGGGCGCCGTTCATGCTGGCCGCCGGCGGCAAGTGGGAAAACAATGGCGTGCCGGCCTTCAATTCGCCGCAGGCCGTGAAGGCCACCACCCTGTACCGCGAACTGTTCAAGTATTCGCCGCCGGGCGGCGCCACCTACGACTGGAGCAATGCGCTCGAAGCATTCAGGTCGGGCAAGGTGGCCTTCATGATCGAATCTACGCCGTTCGCCGACTGGATGGAAGACCCGAAAAAATCCTCGGTGGTCGACAAGGTGGGCTATGTGCGCCCGCCATCGCCGCTGCCATCGGCCGCGTATGGCCATGGCCTGGCCATCTCCGCCACGGGCGCGAAGGATGAATGCACGCGCCAGGCGGCCGGCAAGTTCATCGCCTGGGCCACGGGCAAGGAGCAGGAACAGGCGCGCCTGAAGGACAACGTCTTCAGCGACTACAACCGCAGCAGCACCATCGCCAGCGAGTACTTCCGCAAGCACGTCAAGCCGCAGATCCAGGCGGGCCTGACGGACACCACGCCCGTCTCGCGCGTCACCATCTGGCCCAGCCCCGAGTGGCCGGACATCGGCGACAACCTGGGCGTCGTGCTGGAAGAAGTGTTTACGGGCACGCGCGGCGACGTGCAGAGCGCGCTCGATGAGGCCAACGAGTACGCGACGGAAGTGATGCAGCGGGCCAGCAAGCGTAAATAAGCCCATATCGCCAACGACTCCACCAGCTAAAACCAGGGGTCAGACCCCGACGGGTCTGACCCCAGCTCTTGCTTTTGGGGTAACGCCAGCGCTTGTCCGTTCTCGTTTGAAAGCCATGACCATGCCGCACACCATCCGTAAAAAACGCCACACCTGGTTGCCGGCCGTGTTCCTGACGCTGCCGCTGCTGGTCCTGCTGATCCTGGGCCTGGTGCCCAGCATCGCCGCCATCAACCTGGCCCTGCAAAACCGCGTGCTGCGCTACAGCGACAGCGACTACGTCGGCTTCGCCAATTTCATCCGCCTGTTCGGCGACCGCCGCTTCCTCAATGCCGTGCAGGTATCGGCCATCTGGGAAGTGGTCACCGTGGCCGGCTCGCTGCTCGTCGGCGTGCTGCTGGCCGTGTTCCTGTTCGAGAAAGTCAAGGGACGCACGCGCGATCTTCTCGCGCTGCTCTTGATCGTGCCCGTGCTGCTGCCGCGCGTGTCGGCCGCCTTCATCTGGAAGTTCATGTATTCGCCGCTGATGGGCATCCTCAACTGGCTGCTCGAATGCGTGGGCCTCGGCGGCACGGCGCTGCTGTCGGACCCCGTCACGGCCCTGTATGCGGTGGCGCTGGTCGATATCTGGCAGTGGGGCCTGTTTTTTGGCGCCGTCATCCTGAAGCTGCTGGAAACCCTGCCCGCCGAACCGCTGGAAGCGGCGCGCCTCGATTACGCCAGCACGCTCCAGGTGTATGCCTACATCGCGCTGCCCATGCTGAAGGTGCCGATCATGAGCCTCGTGTTCATCAAGATGGTCGAGTCGCTGCGCTCGTTCGACCTGATCTACGTGATGACCAAGGGCGGCCCCGGCATCTCCACCGAAACGCTGGATATGTACGCGTATGCGCAAGGCATCGGCCTGATGGGCAAGGTGTCGTACGCGTCCAGCATGGCCGTGCTGATGATGCTGGCCACGACTGTCATCTTCACTTTACTCTGGAAGCGGGTCGCCAAATGGGAAAACTGACTCTGACGCGCGGCGCTGGCGCCGTCACCACCGCCGCCATCACCACCGTGATTATCCTGGTGGCGCTGTTTCCCATCCTGTGGGCCGTGCTCAATTCCTTCAAGGAGCTGATGGACATCGTCACGCCCGTGCCGCGCTTTTTCTTCAGCCCGACCCTGGCCAACTACCAGCAGGTGCTGGCCAGCCCCGAGGTACTCACGGGACTGGGCAACAGCGTGGCCATCGTCGGCGTGGCCGTGCTGTTGGGCGCCGTGCTCGGTGTGCCGGCCGCATATGCGATCGCCCGCTATCCGATTCCGGCGAAGAAGGATATCCAGTTCTTCCTGCTGTCCCTGCGCTTTTTGCCGCCCGTGGCCGTCGCCATTCCGCTGATCTCGATCTGGATCGACCTGGGCCTGTACGACTCGCGCCTGTCGATGGTGGTGACGTATCTGCTGGTGACTTTGTCGACCATCATCTGGCTGTCGATTCCCGCCTTTGCCCGCATTCCGAAGGAGATCGAGGAAGCGGCCGCGCTCGACGGCTACGGTCCTTACCAGGTGTTCTGGCACGTGGCCCTGCCGGTGGCCTCGAAGACCCTGATGGGCGGCATCGTCTTCAGCTTCGTGCTGGTCTGGAATGAACTGATGATCGCGCTGGCGCTCACCTCGTCGAAAAGCATGACCCTGCCCGTGGTGGCGTCGGCGTTTACCTCGATGGGCCAGGAAGTGCCGTGGGGCGTGGTGAACGCTTCCACCGTGCTGCTGGCGCTGCCGCCGCTGCTGTTCGTCGGCATCCTGGGACGGCTGCTCAACTCCATGCTCAAACATAAATAAGGAATTCATCATGCAAGCACTCGTACTGGAACAGGCGGAAAAAATCACCTTGCGCGACATCGACATGCCGCTCGTCGTCGGCCCGCGCGACGTGAAGATCAAGATTCATACTGTCGGCATCTGCGGCAGCGACGTGCATTACTTCAAGCACGGCAAGATCGGCCCCTTCGCCGTCGAAGCACCGATGGTGCTCGGCCACGAAGCGTCCGGCGTGGTCGCGGAAGTGGGGGATGAGGTGACGCATTTGAAAGCGGGCGACCGCGTCTGCATGGAGCCGGGCGTGCCGCAGTTCGACTCGCCGGCCACCATGCGCGGCCTGTACAACCTGGACCCGGCCGTGCGCTTCTGGGCCACGCCGCCCATCCACGGCTGCCTCACGCCGTACGTCGTGCATCCTGCCGCATTCACCTTCAAGCTGCCCGACAACGTCAGCTTCGGCGAAGGCGCCATCGTCGAGCCGCTGGCCATCGGCCTGCAGGCGGCCAAGAAGGCGGCCATCAAGCCGGGCGACGTGGCGGTGGTCATCGGTGCCGGCACCATTGGCGCGATGACTGCGCTGGCGGCGCTGGCGGGCGGCTGCTCGCGCGTGATCCTGGCCGACCTGGTGCCGGAAAAGCTGGCCCTGTTCGCCGATAACACGGCCGTGACCACGGTCGACGTGCGCCAGGCCAGCCTGGCCGACACGGTGCGCGTGCTGACGGATGGCTGGGGCGCCGACATCGTCTTCGAGGCCAGCGGCAGCATGCGCGCCTACGAGCACATCGTCGACCTGCTGTGCCCGAACGGCTGCCTGGTGCTGGTCGGCATGCCGCCGGATAAGGTGCCTTTCGATATCGTCGCCATCCAGGCCAAGGAAGTGCGCATCGAGTCGGTGTTCCGCTACGCGAACATCTTCCCGCGCGCCATCGCCTTGCTCGCCTCGGGCAAGATCGACGTGAAACCCTTCATTTCGCGCACCTTCGGCTTTGCCGACGGCGTGCAGGCGTTCGAGGAAGCGGCCCAGGGCCATCCGCGCGACGTCAAGATACAAATCGAACTGGCAGGAGACTGATCATGGCAAATATCGCCTGCAGGCAGCTGCACAAGACCTATGACCAGAAGACGGCCGTGCTGCAGCCGTTCGACCTGGAGATCGCCGACGGCGAATTCATCGTCCTGCTGGGGCCTTCGGGCTGCGGCAAGTCGACCCTGCTGCGCATGATCGCGGGCCTGGAAGACATCAGCGGCGGCGAGCTGTTGATCGGCGGGGCCATCGTCAACGATTTGCCGCCCCGCGCGCGCAACGTGGCGATGGTGTTCCAGAACTACGCGCTGTATCCGCACATGACGGTGTACGACAACATCGCCTTCGGCCTGCGCCGCCTGAAGGTGCCGAACGACGAGATCGAGCGCCGCGTGCGCGAGGTGGCGGCCATCCTCAGCCTGGACAGCCTGCTGGAACGCAAGCCGCGCGCCATGTCGGGCGGCCAGCAGCAGCGCACGGCGATTGCGCGCGCCATGATCAAGACGCCGCAGGTGTTCCTGTTCGACGAACCGCTGTCGAACCTGGATGCCAAGCTGCGCGCGCAGCTGCGCGCCGACATCAAGCGATTGCACCGGCGCCTGCGCACCACCACCCTGTACGTCACGCACGACCAGCTCGAGGCCATGACTCTGGCCGACCGGGTGGTGCTGATGAAGGGCGGGCATATCGAGCAGATCGGCACGCCGGCGGAACTGTACAACCATCCGCGCACCCTGTTCGCGGCTGGCTTCATCGGCACGCCGGCCATGAACTTTATCGACGGCATCGTCGAAAAAGACGGCGGGCAAACGGTGCTCGTGTGCGCCGGCTACCGCTGGCCATTGACGTCGCCCCGCTTCGCGGCGCTGCAGGCGGGTGCGCGCGTGGTCTTCGGCCTGCGCCCGAACCACTTGCGCGCGGCGCAAGCGCAGGCACAAACGCGGGAGCCGTCAGGCACGCATGGCCTGGCGTGCGTGATCGACCTGGTCGAGCTGCTGGGGGCCGAAGCGCTGATCAGCTTTCAGTGCGGCGCCTTGAGCCTGTCGGCCCTGCTGCCGGCGAATGCGGCCAACAGCGCGGCGCAGGTGGGGCAGACCCTGGCGCTGGCCTTCGACGAGGAGCACATGCACCTGTTCGACGCCGACAGCGGGCTGGCCGTGGCGGTCGGTACTCAGGTAAGTGGTTAGAATAGCTGGCAACGAGACCGCGCAAGGGAACTGCCGTGACGCCTGACCTGGAACTGATCCACAAACCGATCCACGAATCGTTTCGCGCGTGGGCGCACGGCTTTCCGCACACCGTGGCGAAATGGCATTTTCATCCCGAGTACGAACTGCACTTCATCATCACATCGAACGGCAAATTTTTTATCGGCGACCATATCGGCAGTTACGGGGCGGGCAATCTGATCCTGACAGGGCCGAACCTGCCGCATAACTGGGTCAGCGAACTGCCGGAAGGCGTGGTGCTGCCCGAGCGCGACCTGGTGCTGCAGTTTTCCAGCGATTTCATCGAACGTTGCGCGCTGCTGTTCCCGGAAATGGCGCCCCTGAAAAGCCTGCTGGGCGAGGCCGCCAGGGGCTTGCAATTTCCCGATGCGCTGGGCCTGCGCCTGGTGCCGCTGATGAAGGAATTGACGACGGCGCAGGGCTTGCGCCGGGTCGAACTGTTTACGCGTTTGTTCGGCGAGCTGTGCGAGTGCCGCGAGCGGCGGCCCCTGGCCAGCGTGACCTATCTGGCGCAGGCGGGCCGCTACATGTCGTCGACCATCAACCTGGTGCTGGCCTACATCAAGCAGAACATCACGCTCGATTTTTGCGAGCAGGACGTGGCCGACGTGGCGGAGATGAACACCTTGAAATTTACGCGCTTTTTTCGCAAGCATACGGGCACCTCGTTCATTCAATACGTGAACCAGGAGCGCATCGCGCTGGCCTGCGAGCTGCTGATGAACACGGACATGAAGGTCACCGATATCTGCTACCGCACGGGCTTCAACAACCTTTCCAATTTCAACCGCCAGTTTTTGGCCCACAAGCAGATGTCGCCGTCGAAGTTCCGCTCCTGCCTGCTGATGAACATGCCCGAGCCGTCCGGCGACGGCCATTCTTAACTCTCTTTTGGAATCAAATGACTTATCTCGGTATCGATATCGGCACTTCCGAAGTCAAGGCCATCCTCACCGATGACGCGCAGACCATCCTTGCCAGCGCTGGCGTGACCCTGCGCGTCTCCAGCCCCCATCCCGGCTGGTCGGAGCAGAATCCCGAAGACTGGTGGCATGCCACGCTGGACGTGATCGCCGCCATCCGCGCCGCGCAGCCGGTGGCGTTTTCCGGCTTGCGCGGCATCGCCCTGTCGGGCCAGATGCATGGCGCCACCCTGCTCGACAAGCAGCAGCACGTGCTGCGCGCGGCCATGCTGTGGAACGACACGCGCGCCTTTGCCGAATGCGTGGAACTCGAAGCGCTGGTGCCCGAGTCGCGCGCCATCACGGGCAACCAGGCCATGCCCGGTTTCACGGCGCCCAAGCTGCTGTGGCTGCAAAAGTACGAGCCATCGCTGTTCCGCGCCACGGCCAAGGTCCTGCTGCCCAAGGATTACGTGGCCCTGCGCCTGACGGGCGAGTATGTGTCCGACATGTCCGACGCTTCCGGCACCCTGTGGCTGGACGTGGCCAAACGCGACTGGTCCGAACGCATGCTGGCCGCCACGGGCCTCACGCGTGAGCACATGCCGCGCCTGGTCGAAGGCAGCCATGCCGCCGCGCAGGTGCGGCCCTCGCTGTGCCAGGAATGGGGCATTGCGCACGCGGTCGTGCTGGCCGGCGGCGCGGGCGACAACGCCGCGGCGGCTGTCGGCCTGGGCGTGGTGGAGCCGGGCGCCGGCCTGCTGTCGCTGGGGACTTCGGGCGTGCTGTTCGCCGGCAGCGACGGCTTCGCGCCCAATCCGGGCCAGGGCGTGCACGCGTTCTGCCATTGCCTGCCCGAGCGCTGGCACCAGATGAGCGTGATCCTCAGCGCCGCGTCCAGCCTCAGTTGGGTGGCGCGGCTGACGCAGTCGAACGACATCGGCGAATTGGTGACGCTGGCGGAAAACGTCGAGGCGCGCACGGCCCCCGTCTTCCTGCCGTATTTGAGCGGTGAGCGCACGCCGCACAACGACGCTTCCGCGCGCGGCGTGTTTTTCGGATTGTCGACGGAACACGGGCGCGCGGAACTGGCCTACAGCGTGATGGAAGGCGTGGCCTTTGCCATGGCCGACGGCAATGCGGCCCTGCGCAGCGCCGGCACGCATCTGAAGGAAGCGTCGTTCGTCGGCGGCGGCTCGCGCAGCCGCTTCTGGGCCCAGCTGTGCGCAAATGCCTCGAGCTTGCACGTGCTGCGCCACGATCACGGCGTGGCCGGCGGCACCCTGGGCGCGGCGCGCCTGGCGCAGATGGCGGCGACGGGCTTGCCGCCTGCGCAAGTGTGCACGCGCCCGGCCGTGCAGGAAACGGTGGCGCCGCAGGCCTCCGGTGTGCTGGACGAACGTCTGGCGCGCTACCGGCGTTTGTATCCGCTGTTGCGCGAAGAATTCGCGGGGGCGGCGGCGGCAACGCGCTGACGGGGCCGGCAAGATTGCCGGCCCGGCCATGCTGCGTCGATGGGAATATGGCCAGACAGTCAATCTTCCCGTGTAATTTGTTGTTTCTATGTTGAAAGTGTTTCTCTAGCGAAAGCGCCGCTTGGTTTTTCGCGGGGCGGGCCGCATGATTTCCCTGTTTGGTGGGAATTGGATAGATTTGGCGACGCCTTTGTTGCCATCCTGTTCTTGCCGCCGGGAGAAACATATGCAACTCGCGAATCTGAAAATCTCCGTCCGCCTGGGTCTGCTGGGCGCCTTCTTCTTTCTTGCGCTGGTGTTCGTCGGCGCACGCGGCTGGAGCGCGCTCGACGCGGCCAGCGCGCGCAGCAACGAAGCCATGCAGCGCTCCGTGGCACTGACGGAAGCCGTCGACGCGGCGCGCAGCGCGCAGGTGGAATTCAAGATCCAGGTGCAGGAATGGAAAAACATCCTGCTGCGCGGCGGCGACGCGGCCGCCTTCCAGCGCTACCGCGAAGCGTTCGTCGCCAGCGGCGCGCAGACGCGCAAGGAATTGAAAGGCCTGCAGGCCATGATGGAGGCATTGAAACTCGATACGGCGCCCGTCGAGCGTGCGCTGCAGGCGCACGATGCGCTGGGCGTGAGCTACCTGGCGGCGCTGCAAAAATTTGATGGCGCGCGCGCCGACAGCGCCCAGACGGTCGATGCGCTGGTCAAGGGCATGGACCGCGAACCGACGCGGCAGATTGACGCCATCGTCGCGGCCATCGGCAAGCAGTCGCACGGCCTGATGGCGCAGATGAAGGAGCAGGATGACGCCGCGCACCGCAGCGCCAGCATCGCCATGCTCGTCACCGTGCTGGTGACCCTGGTCGTCGGCAGCGTCACCGTGTGGTGGCTGATCCGCAGCATCACGGTACCGCTGGGCGCGGCCGTCGGCATCGCCCAGCAAGTGGCGGCCGGCGACCTGCGCGCCGTGGTGGCCGGCGGCAGCCGCGATGAAATCGGCGACCTGCTGCGTGCGCTGAAAGCGATGAGCGGCAACCTGGCCGCCATCGTCGGCAGGGTGCGCGTCGGCACGGACGCCATCGCCCTGGCGTCCGGTGAAATTGCCAGCGGCAATATGGACCTGTCGTCGCGCACGGAAGAACAAGCCAGTTCGCTGGAAGAAACGGCCGCCTCGATGATCGAGCTGACCACCACCGTGCGGCAGAATAACGACAACGCCGACCAGGCGCGCCAGCTGGCCGGCGGCGCGTCCGACGTGGCGCAGCGCGGCGGCGCGGCCGTGGCGCAGGTGGTGCAGACCATGAACCATATCAATGCCTCCTCGAAGCGCATCGTCGATATCATCGCCGTCATCGACGGCATCGCCTTCCAGACGAATATCCTGGCCCTGAATGCGGCCGTGGAAGCGGCGCGCGCGGGCGAGCAGGGACGCGGTTTCGCCGTCGTGGCCAGCGAAGTGCGCAGTCTGGCCCACCGCTCGGCCGCGGCGGCCATGGAAATCAAGCAGCTGATCGGCGAATCCGTGCGCACGGTGGAAGAGGGCAGCGTGCTGGCCGGCCAGGCCGGGCGCACGATGGATGAGGTGGTGAGCAGCGTGCAGCGCGTGAACGCCATCATCGGCGAGATCGCCGTGGCCAGCGTGGAACAGCGCGACGGCATCGAACAGATCAGCATCGCCATCAGCCAGATGGATGGCGTGACGCAGCAGAACGCGGCCCTGGTGGAGCAGGCCGCCGCCGCGGCGGACGCGCTGCAGCAGCAGGCGGCCAGCCTGGCCGACGCCGTCAGCATCTTCAAGCTGCACGGCACGCCCGGTGTGGCCGCATCGGCGGGCGCCGCCTTGGCGCGAAAGCTGTCGCTGGCCTGAGGCCGGCGTGCCCTGCGCCGCTTGATGCCAGTCAAGCGGCACCCGATCAGGCAAATATCGCGCCAAAATTCTTATACTATTTCCTTTCAGCATGTATCTGCGCCCGGCCGCATGGCGCGCGTTGCAAAGGAAAACCATGTTCCCTACGTTCCGCCTGCCGGGTGACGCATGACGGCGCTGCTGCTGGCGCTGTGCCTGACCCTGACCATGGTGCTCGCCGTGCTGCTGGCCTGCCAGTGGCGCGCGGCGCGCACGTGGCGCATGCGTCATGCGACCGGCGCGGTGCTGCAGGCGGCGCAGGCGCGGCGCATGGCGGAGGCGCTGGCGCTGCTGCACGCCTTGCCGGCGGCCGTCATCGGCACCGACCACGACGGCGTGGTGCAGTATCTGAATCCCCGCGCCAGCGCCATGGGCGGGCTGCTGGGCGACGCTGGCCTGGGCCAGCCCGTGACCGGGTTGCTGCCGCTGTTCCATGACGGCACGCCCATTGATGCGGCGCGCCAGGTGCGCGACTGCGTGGCGCGGCAGGAGGTGCTGGAAGTGGCGCGCGGCGCCGTGCTGCTGCGCCATCTCGACGGCAAGCGCATCGACGTGCAGTACAGCTGCGCGCCGCTGGCGCAGGGCGGCGCGGTGCTGCTGCTGCACGATGTGTCGGCCCGCAGGCGCGCCGAGCAGCAGCTGGAATTCATCGCCCACCACGATGGCTTGACGGGACTGCCGAACCGCCTGCATTTCCAGATCCGCTTCGAGCACGGCATCGCCTACGCGCGCCGCCACCAGGGTTTGCTGGCCGTGCTGTTTGTCGACATCGACCGTTTCAAATCCATCAACGACAGCCTGGGGCACGACGTGGGCGACCAGGTGCTGACGGAGTTCGCGCGCCGGGTGCAGCAGTGCGTGCGCAAGGTCGATACGGTGGCGCGCCAGGGCGGCGACGAATTCATCATCCTGCTGACGGAACTGCGCACGGCGCACGATGCCGAACGGGTGGCCGAAAAGATCGTCGCCGCCATCGCCGCGCCCTTCGTCATCGGCGAGTACAGCCTGTCGGTGGCGGCCAGCGTGGGCGTGGCCCTGTATCCGGACGACGACGACGACGTCAATGCGCTGATCGAAAAGGCCGACCTGGCCATGTATGCGGCCAAGCGCCACGCCCCCGGCACTTGCCAGCGCTATGCGCCGCGCATGCAGACGCAGTCGTATTCGCGCACCATCCTCGAGACGGCCCTGCGCCACGCGCTCGAACGCGATGAATTCGCCCTGTTCTACCAGCCGCGCATGGACTTGAAGACGCGCAGGATCACGGGCGTGAAGGCGCTGCTGCGCTGGAAGCACCCGGAACTGGGCTTGATGATGCCGCTCGACTTCTTGCCGGTGCTGGAGGAAAGCGCCTTGATCCTGCCGGTGGGCGCCTGGGTGCTGGCCACGGCCGTGGATCAGGCGCGCGGCTGGATTGCGCAGGGGCAGATGCTGACGGTGTCCGTCAGCCTGTCGGCGCGCCAGTTCTACCAGCGCGATATCGCGCGCAATTTCGCCGCCGCGCTGCAGGCGGCCGGCGTGCCGGGCCATTGCATCGAACTGGAAATCGCCGCCGGCATCTTGATCGACAGCAACCAGAACTGCGAGCTGATACTGCGCCAGTTCCGCCAGCTGGGCATGGCGATTGCCATCAGCGATTTCGGCACGGGCGACGCTTCGCTCACTTACCTGAAACGCTTTCCCACGGATGCCGTGAAGATCGAAAAGTGTTTCATCGACGACCTGGACAAGCCGGGCGGCGATGGCGCCATGGTGCGCGCCATCGTGGCGATGGCGCGCACGCTCGGACTGCGCACCATCGCCGGCGGCGTGGAAAGCGGCGAGCAGCTGGAACTGCTGGCCGAGATGGGCTGCGACGAGGCATTTGGCTATTTTCTCGGCCGCGCCATGGCGCCCGAGGGCATCGAGGTGCTGCTCAAGTCGCCTAGCCCGGCGTGACGGACAGCGCCGCCAGCAGCGCGGCGGCCAGCACGGCCGCGCCGCCGATCACGCGCGCCAGGCGCATGGCCTGGTGCGGCGCATACGGCAGCAGCCAGATCAGCAGCAAGCCGCAGCCCGTCAGGCTGCCGACCCAGTAGACGAGGCCATAGCCGCCGCCGGCGATGTGCATGGCCCAGGCCAGGCCGGCCGCCAGCGCCAGCCAGCCCGTCCACTGCAGGCGGCGGCGCAGCGGGGCGGGCGGTTCGGCGCCGCGCCCGTGCAGGTCGGCGTAGTGGCGGTCCATGGCCAGGCACAGCGAGGACAGGCCCGCGTAGCACAGCGCGAAGACGAGGAAATTGGCTAGCGGTTCCATCACGCGGCCTCCATCGTCGTCGGCGCCGGCTTGGCCGGTGCTGGTTTGGAGGCTTTCACGGGCAGCGGTTTCAATTTGAACGCCGCATACGCGAGACCCAGTCCCAGCACCAGCACCACCAGGTCGAAGGCGGCCACCGCCACGGGGCCGCGCCCCAGGAACAGGGTCACGCCCAGGTGCGAATGGGTGGTGAAGACGTTCAGCACGGGCAGCGCCGCGAGCAGGAAGGCGCCGGCGGCCAGCTGCATGCGCCACATGGCGCGCGACGGGCGCAGCTGGGCGATGATGGCGGCCAGGGCCCAGGCGCCGAAGAAGCAGGCGATTTCCTCTTTCGAGCGCTCCTCCATCGCCGCCGGCAGCAGGCGGTTGGCCCAGAAGTAGGCGCCGAAGGCGATCGGGATGCCGGCGATGGCGCCGATGTTGAGCGCTTCGACCAGGCGCAGGCCGAAGCTGGCGCGCTTGCCGGCGGCCAGCGCCTTGGCCTGCTTCTGGCGCGTCTTGACGGCCCACAGCAGGGCGCCCGTGGCGACCATGGCGCAGCCGGCCAGGCCGGAGAGGAAGAACAGGGCGCGCAGCAGCGGTCCGCCGAAATGCGCGACGTGCAGGCCGACCATCACGCCTTGCGTGGCGGCCGCGCCAGGCTGCGCCTCGCCGTCGGTCGACAGCAGCTTGCCGGACACGCCATCGAATTCCATCGACGGCTGCTTCGACGACATGTCGCGTCCGCCGGCGCGCGTCAGCGTGATGGTGGCGTTGGCGTCGCCCGGGTGATTGACGGAGATGCGTTCGACCTTGCCGCCCCAATGCTGTTCCGCCTGGCGCACGAGGGGCGCGATCGGCGTCAGCGGCGCGGCCACGCCGGCCGGCTTGCTGTCGCCCGAGCGGCCCGGGAAGGCTTCGGCGAAGAAGGCGTCCTGGTCGCCCTTGTAGGCGGCCGTGACGCCGGACGGCATGTACAGGAACATCAGGGTGACCAGGCCCGTGTAGGTGATCATGATGTGGTAGGGCAGGGCCAGCACTGCCGTCACGTTATGCGCGTCGAGCCATGAGCGCTGGCCCTTTTTCGGCCGGAAGGTAAACAGGTCCTTGAAGATGCGCTTGTGCGTGACGATGCCGCTGATGATGGAGACGAACATGAACATGGCGCAGAAACCCACGATCCAGCGGCCCCAGATGGCCGACATGTAGTGCAGGTCGAAATGCAGGCGGTAGAGGAATTCGCCGCCGCGCGTCTCGCGCGGCTTCGATAGCACCTGGCCCGTGGCCGGGTCGGCTTTTTCGCTATGAAAATTGCCGCGCCGTCCGCGTTTCTTTTCGCCCGGTTGCGACGGCTTGCTCCAGCCCAGCTGCGTGGCGGGGCTGCGCTCGCCGGGCAAGCTGATGAACCAGCGCGTGGCGCCTTCGGCCCGCTCTTCCATCGCCTGCTGCGCGACCTTGGCCGCTTCCTCGGTGCTCACTTCGCTGGCGGCGGCGCCGTGCAGCTCGGGCTGCATCCACAAGGTGATTTCATTGCGGTAGTAGCTGGCGGTGCCGGCGCAAAACACCAGCAGCAAGATCCAGCAGACGAGCAGGCCGGACCAGGTGTGCAGCCATGCCATCGACTGGCGGAAACCTTCTTTCATGCGAGACTCCAGGATAGTGCGCCCATCGACTGCAGGATGGCGGCGATGACGGCGGCCGGAATCAGGAGACCCAGCCACGCGCGCAGGGCGCTGCGCGTGGCGAAGACCCACATCACGGCGCAGGTGTAGATGGCAAACGACAGCAGGGTGGCCGTCATGACGGCTTCGGAACGGGCCATGGGCAGGCTCACCGACAGCAGCATGGTGACCAGTGCGGCCAGCACGTAGCCGCCAGCGATGGCGGCCACGCTGCGCGACGCCACGCCGAGGCGGTACACGACCCCGGCGGAGAGCCGCAGGCGCGGCATTTTAATGATGGCAGGCGCTTGCATGGTCAGTCGTGATCCTTGCTCGGCGGCTGGGCTGGGCCGGCCGGCAGCGGCGTCACGCCTTGCGGCTGCACCAGGCTCAGGGTGGTCACGAACATGGCCTTGTCATACGCTTGCGCGCCGCGCTGTCCGGCCGTCTTGTCCGTGTGCTGCACTTCCAGCACATACGTGCCTTGCCATGGCAGCGGGAAGCTGACCAGGCCTTGCGCATCGCTCCACGCTTCCTTGCCCCAGCCCGACTGCACCACGGCGTTGACCTTGGCCTGCGCCAGCGGCTTGCCCTGGTAGCTGACCTGGAACTGGCCCGGCGTGCCGGTCGGCACCAGGTCCAGGGTCAGCGCGGGTGCTTGCGCCTTGCCGTCGGCGATCAGGCGCGCGGCCGGCACCCACACGGTGCGCGTGGTCTTGCCATCCTTTTTCTCTTCCCATGACGGGTAGGCGTTTTCCTCGACGATGATACTTTCGCCGGCGCCCACCTTGCCATTGAGGAGGAAGGCGCCCGCCGTCTTGCTCGCCTGCAGCGGCTGCGCGCCCTTGGCCGACAGCCACGTCACGTTCTTGATGCTGAACTTGTCCAGCAGACCGGGCGACGCTTCGCGCAGGTTGTCGCCGAATTCGCCGAAGTACACGCTGGCCGCCTTGCCGTCCTGCTGCAGCCAGATCTGGTGCGCGCTGGCGCTGCCGCAGGCGAGGGCCGCGCCCAGCAGGGCGGTGGCGAGGGCGCCGGGGCGCGCGATGGAAGCGATGTGCATGGTGTATCCCTTATCTTGCTTATCTTGTTATGTGAGTGGAAAAAGCGGCCGGCGCTGCATCAGTACTGGTAGCGCAGGTTCAGCGCCACGTTGCGCGGCTCGCCGTAATAGCCGCCGTTATAGAAGCCCACGCGGCGGAAATACGTCTTGTCGAACAGGTTGTTGACGTTCAGGCTGGCCGACAGTTTCGGGCTGATCTGGTAGCGCGCCATCAGGTTGGCCAGCACGTAGCTGCCCTGGCTGACGCGGATCTTGCTCTTGTTCGGCAGGGTGGCCATCGTCCAGATCTCGCTCTGCCAGTTCAAGCCGCCGCCGATGGTGAGATTTTGCAGCTCGCCCGGCAGGCGGTAGGTGGTCGAGACGCGCAGCATGTTGGTCGGCTGGATGGTGTTGGTCACCACGCCCTTGCCCGTCTTCGAGCTGCTGTGCGTGTAGCCTGCGAACAGCTGCCAGCCGCGCAAGGGGCTGCCCGACACTTCTGCTTCGTAACCTTTGCTTTTCGTGCCCTTGCCCGTCGATATATACGGACGGCTGCCATCCGGCAGCACGAAGGTCGGCGGCACCGACTTGTCTTCCTCGCCCAGATTGTCCTGCTTCGCTTCATACACGGCGAACGAGGCATTGACGGCGCCGTCGAGGAATTCGCTCTTCACGCCCGCTTCCACGTTGCTGCCCGTGATCGGGTCGAGGAAGGCGTTGTTCTTGTCCTTCAGGTTTTGCGGCTTGAACAGGTCGGTATAGCTGGCGTACAGCGACGTGCTCTTGCTCACGTCGAGCACCAGGCCCGCATACGGCGTGACGACATCGTCCGTTTTATACGCGGAGCTGCGCTTCACAAAACGGCCCCCGGTGTCGTAACGGTCGTTATACGTTTCCCACTTCGACACGCGCGCGCCGGCCAGCACCTTGACGCTGTCGGCGACGTTGATGCGCGTGGCGATGAAGGCGCCCGACTGTTTGGTGGTGGCGACGTCGCGCGCGCCCGTGCGCGTGAGCGCCGGCTCGGGCACGTCGCCCGTCCAGTTGCGGAAGTCGGGGATGGTGGTGGCGAACGGCAGCGGATCGGGCAGCAAGGTTTCATTCGTCGTGCCCTTTCGCTTCCAGCCGTTCACGCCCAGCACCAGGTCGTGCCGGCGGCCGAACAGGGGGAAGCTGCCATTGGCCGACAGGTCGAAATTGTCCTGCTTTTCCTCGTAGGGGAAGGCGCCGCTCCAGACTTCCAGGCCGCTGCCGTCGCGTTTCGGATAGCCGCTGCCGCCGTAGAACAGCTTGCCGTTCGAGGAGCTGTCCAGGCGCCCGTAGGCGGCCTTGAGCTTCCAGTCGCTGGCGAAGCGGTGCTCGAGGTAGACGTACTTGTTCTGAAACTCGCGTTCCCAGCTGCTCCACTTGGCCGCCATATTGAACGAGCGGGGCATGTTGGCCGGCGTGCCGTCCGCGAAGAACAGGGGCGTGGTGCCCCAGCTCGTGCCTTTCGGCGTGTTCTTTTGATAGTCGATGCCGGCCGTGAGCAACGTTGCCGGCGTCAGGTCCGCCTCGACGATGACGGCGCCCGCCAGCTTGCGTTCCTTGTACAGGTCCATGTAGGAATGGCGGTTCTGGCCGGCCACCACGACTCTTCCGCGGATGCTGCCGTCCGCATTTAGCGGCGCGCCGATGTCGCCTTCGAGCCGGACCTTGCTCCACGAACCCAGCGTCAGGCCGGCCGAGGCGGCGAACTCCTTGCCGGGACGCTTGTGCAGCATGTTGATGGTGGCCGACGGGTCGCCATTGCCGCTGACCAGGCCCGTCGCGCCGCGCACGATTTCGATGCGGTCGTAGATGGCCGTGTCGAACAACGCATTGGAGCCCGAATTGACGGCCACGCCATCGATCTGGTAATTGCCGATGGAAAAGCCGCGCGCGGAAAAGCTCGTGCGTTCGCTGTCGTTTTCCTGCACCGTCACGCCCGTCGACTGCACCAGCACCTCGGCCAGGCTGTTCAAGCCCATGTCGTCCATGCGCTGGCGCGTCACCACGGAAATCGATTGCGGCGTTTCGCGCATCGACAGGCCCATGCGCGTGGCCGTGGCCATTTCCCTTGTCGTGTAGGAACCCGTATGCTCGGTCGATGCCTTGTCTTGCTGGGCTTGCACCTTGATTTCGCTCAGGGTGGCTTCCTCCGGCTTGGCGCTCGTATCGGCGGCCAGCGCCGTGCCTGCGCCCAGGGCCGCCGCCAGCAATGCCGCCTGCACGGCGGCGGCCAGCGGACGCAGGGCGGTATTGCCAACGGTTGGGGAAAACGGGCCGGCCACCATGCCGGCCAGCGAAACTGCTCGCGCCATGAAACATCCTTCTTCTCGCATGCCCGCCGTCGGACGGCGGGCGTTTTTGGTAGGGGAGGCTTGCTTGGCGGTGTGGCCTGGCTGGCGCAGCGTGTCATCCAGCCATATGGCAGTCAGGCGACTGCGTGCAGACTCTGGCGAGTCCAAATGTGAATGAGAACTATTCTTATTATAGTGCGGGGTTGTGAGACATGCAAGAGTGCGATGTTGTAAACGCGCACGGCCGCCCGGTACTGGGGGCGGCCGTGGCGCGCGATGCTGGCTGCGCGGGCGCTTACAGCGCCGGCGTGTAGCGCACGGTGAGGATGATGTTGCGCGGTTCGCCGAAGTAATTACCACGGCGCAATTCACCCGTGGCGGCCCAGTAGGTCTTGTCCGTTACATTGGCGATGCTGAGGCTGGCGCTCCAGTGGCGGTTGAAAATATACGCGGCGCGCGCATCCCACACCGTGCGCCCGCCATTGCGGAAACGCACGTCGGGATTGTCGTCGGCCCGGTAGACATAACCGCTTTGCGCCGAGACGCCGCCGCCCACCGTCCAGTGGTTCCACGCGCCGGGCAGGCGGTAGCTGGTCGACACGCGCAGCATGTGCTTGGGCGTGACGGTGGGCGGCGTTTCGTCGCCTTCGCCGCGCGCGATATTGTAGGTGTAGCCGGACGACAGCTGCCAGCCCGGCAGCACTTCGCCGCTGGCGTCCGCGTCGATGCCCGTGCTGCGGATGGGGCGGCCATTGCGGTAGCAGCTGCCCGTGACGTCCCACTTCAGGCAATCGTCGTTGCTGGCCTCGTCGTACACGGCCGTGTCGCGCTTGTCGATGCGGAAAGCGGCCAGCGCCACGTTCAGGCGGCCGTCGTACAGCTCGCCCTTCACGCCCGCTTCATAGGTGTCGCCGACGACGGGTTTCAACGGTTGTCCGCCCAGCGTGTAGTACAGGCTCTGCGGCTGGAAGATGCTGGCGTAGCTGCCGTACACGGACCAGCGCTTGTCGAGGTCGAGCACCAGGCCCGCGTACGGCGTGAATTCGCGGCTTTCCTTGTAACGGCTGACGGGGTCGGTCTCCAGCTTGCCCGTGGTCTGCTTGTCGAACCAGCTCAGGCGGCCGCCCAGCAGCAGATGCAGGTCAGGCCGCAGTTCCCAGCGCGTGCTGGCGTAGGCGCCGTAGTGCTGCTCGTTCAGGTGCGGCAGCGCGTCCCAGGCCGGATGCGGGGGACGGGCAAGCAGCGTATTGTTTGGATGGAAGACGTCGAAGGGCAGGCCGGGCGAGGTCGAGGCCGCATGATCGTCGGTGACGGCGCGCGAGGCATTCATGCCCAGCAGTACCTCATGCCTGCCGCCCCAGGCCTGGAAGCTGCCGCCCACGTTGGCGTCCACGCCCGTGGTGACGATATCCTGCTTGCGGTAATTGACCGTGTACAGGCGCGCCCCTTGCTGCGTGGCGGGGGCTATGCTGCCGCGCACGATGGCCGCCTGCTGGTCGAAGGCCCCATACGTGCGGTTGAGGGCAACTTTGGCCTTCCAGTCGCCGCCAAAACGGTGTTCGAGGTCGGCGAACAGTTCGCCGATGGTGGCGTCGTGGCGGTTCCAGTCCTGCGCCAGCGACGTCGAGCGCCGCACGGGCAAGGTCGCGCCGTCGCTGTAGCGGGGCAGGCCGAACAGCCAGTAGCCGTCCGTCACCGTGTGCTGGCGGCGCGCGCCGGCGCGCACGGTGGTGGCGGCGTCGAGATCCGCCTCGACGATGCCGTAGAACAATGGCATGCGGCTGTGCGCCGCGTCATAAAAGTAATCGCGCTCTTCATAGGCCACCAGCGCGCGCCCGCGCACGGTGCCGGCCGCGTTCAGGGGCGCGCCTGCGTCGAGCTCCACGCGGCGCTGCTGCCAGCTGCCCACGGTGGCCGTCACATCCGCGTGCGCTTCGGCGCGGGGGCGCTTGCGCACCAGGTTGGCGACGCCGCCCGGCGTGCCGGCGCCGACGATCAGGCCGGCCGAACCGCGCAGGATTTCGACGCGGTCATACACGGCCATGTCGGGGATCAGCCATCCCGTGGCATTGTCGGAAATGCCGGGCATGCCATCGATCAGGTAAGACAGGGCATTGCCGCGCGACAGGAATTCATGCGAGCCGAAGCTGCGGTTCATGCGCGTCAGGCCCGTGCTTTGCTCCAGCACCTGGTCCAAGGTGAACAGGTTCTTGTCATCCATCTGCTGGCGCGTGACCACTGACACCGATTGCGGCGTGTCGCGCAGCGCGCGTTCCGTGCCCGCCAGGGTCACGGCGCGCGTCGTGTAGGCGCCCGTGCCTTCGCTGGTGGCCGTGCGCTCGCCATTGGCCGTCACGGTGATTTCCGACAGGGTCGCCGTTTCGCCCGTGGCCTTGGGCGCCGCCTTGATGATGACGGCATTGCCGTCGATCGACGCCTGCAGCCCGCTGCCGGCCAGCAGACGATCGAGGCCGTTGCGCACGCTGAGCGTGGCGTTGATGGCGGGCGCCGTCTTGCCGGCCACCAGGTCGGGCGAAAACAGCAGTTGCAGATTGGCTTGCCGCGCCAGTTCATTCAGGGCTTGCCCCAGCGGCTGGGCGGCGATGGACAGTTTGACGGTGGGCAAAGTTTGCGCCTGTGCGGCGCTGAGCGTGCCCAGGGCCAGCATGGCGGCCAGGGCGAGGGGGGCAGGTTGCAGATTGAAGCGGGGGGACCACATGCGGCATTCTCCAGGTTACTTGTTGTCGATACACCTGGTAGACGCGGCAGTGGATAAAATCCTCACCTGCGAATGCGACTTATTTTCATTTATTTTGTTGCAGATGCATGGCGGGCGCCTGCGCAGGCATTGTTGCCGCCATGCGGATCTCGCTGGCAGTGCCGCTGTGCACGAGCTGCACGGGCAGCAGCTGGGGCAGGGCGGCGGCAAAGCGGTCGAGCTGGGTCAGGCTGAAGCTGCCGCCGATGCGCAGGCGCGCCACGGCCGGATCGCGCACGAGCAGGCCTGTGTCGCCATAGCGCTCGAACTCGGCCAGCGCCGCGCCCAGCGGCACGTTGTCGAAGGTGATCCTGCCGTCGCGCCACGGCGCCACGCTGCCGGGGGCCAGGCTGGCGACGGCCGACAGGCGGCCGCCGGCATCGCTGCTGACGCCCTGGCCGGCCGTCAGGTCGACTTGCTCTTGCCGCGCGCCCGCCACGCGCACGTGGCCATGCTGCACGGCCACGCGCAGCTGGCCGTCCTGGGCCAGGGTGTTGCGCACGGCAAACTGTGTACCCACCACCGTCACCGTCAAAGGGCCGCTGAGCACGTCGAACGGCTGCCCTTGCTTTGATTGCACCTGGAACAGCGCTTCGCCCTGCGCCAGGCGCACTTCGCGCCGCTGGCGGTACACGGTGACGTGCAGCTGCGTGGCCGTGTCGAGCTGCAGCTTGCTGCCGTCGGGCAGGGCGACGGCCAGGCGCTGGCCCCGCGCCGTGGCATACGACTGGCTGAACGTGGGTTGCTGCCACCACTGGTAGCCGCCCGCGCCCACGCCGAGCAGCAGCATGGCGGCGGCCGCATACGGCAAGGCGCGCAGCCAGTGCCGGCGGGGAGCGGACACTGGCGCAGGGGAAGCCTGGGGCACGGTCCAGCGCGCGGCGACGTGCGCGGGAATCCGGCGCACGGCGCGGTGCGTGTCTTTGAGCTGCGCATATTCTTGGGCGTGACGCGCATCGGCCGCCAGCCAGGCGGCAAACTCGGCCTGGCTTTGCGCATCGAGGTCATGGCGCCGGCTGAACCAGGTGGCCGCCGCCAGCGCTGCCGGGTCTTGTGTGGCGGTAAAAGCGGCATACTCGCGCAAGTCCGCCTCGTCCTGGGCGGACGGGCCGAACTCATGGCGGGGCGGGCGGGCGGTCATGGGCGCCATTATGTGGCTTTGCGCAAGGAATGCAACTGCAGCAACTGCGCCCGGCAACTGAGCATGCCGCGCGCGATATGTTTTTCCACCATGCTCACGGATATGCCCATGCGCGCCGCGATCTGCGCGTGCGGCAATTCCTCGAAGACGTGCAGCACGAAGGCGTCGCGGCAGCGGGGCGGCAGGGCGTCGATGGCGGCCACGCAGGCTTGCCAGTCCCGGCTGCTTTCCAGTGCCTGTTCCGGCTGCAAATGCAGCGGCCCTGCCGGATGCGCCGCTTCCGGCAGGGCGTCAAGTTCCTCGTGCTGGCGCAGGGCGGCGCGGCGGTGCTGGTCGATCATCAGGTTGCGCGCCGTGCGGTACAGCAGCGCGCGCGGTTCGCGCACGGCCTGTTCGCCCAGCACGCGCGCATAGCTTTCCTGCACCAAGTCGGCAGCAGCGTCGCGGTTGCGCAAGCTGCGCCAGCAAAAGTTCAACAGTTCTTGGTAATAGCGTGCAACCACGGCGTCCGATGTATGAGTCCGCAGCGAGGAATGCCGCATATGAGAATGATTCTCATTATACGGTATGCCGGGATGCGGCGTTAAGCGGCTTGCCGCACCGTGGCAGGCGTACAACGCTTTGCCGGGCGGCCGGCATCGGTTAACATGGGAAGTTAACAGGGAGGCAAGATGGCTATTCAAATTATTAATACGGCGCCGATGGCCGGCCAGCGGCCCGGCACGTCGGGCTTGCGCAAGAAGGTGGCGGTCTTCAGCGCCCCGCAGTACCTGGAAAACTTCGTGCAAAGCGTGTTCGACACGCTGGGCGACTGCCGCGGCCAGACCCTGGTGCTGGGCGGGGACGGGCGTTACTACAACCGCGCCGCCATCCAGACGGTGCTGCGCATGGCGGCCGCGCACGGCTACGCGCGCGTGCTGCTGGGGCAGGGCGGCATCCTGTCGACGCCGGCCGTCAGCTGCGTGATCCGCAAGCATGGCGCCAGCGGCGGCATCATCCTGTCGGCCAGCCATAATCCGGGCGGCCCCGATGGCGATTTCGGCATCAAGTACAACATCGCCAATGGCGGCCCGGCGCCCGAAAAGGTCACGGAAGCCATGTTTGCGCGCACGCAAACGCTCACCGAATACCGCATCAGCGACGCGGCCGACATCGACCTCGACGCCTTGGGCACTGTGCGCATCGAGCAGATGACGGTCGAAGTGATCGATCCGGTGCTTGATTACGCTGAATTGATGCAGCAGCTGTTCGACTTCGACGCCATCCGCGCCCTGTTCGCAGGCGGCCTGCGCATCTGCTTTGACGGCATGCACGCCGTTTCCGGCCCGTATGCGACGGCCATCCTGGAAGGCATGCTGGGCGCACCGAAGGGCAGCGTCATCAACGGCGTGCCGCTGGAAGACTTCGGCGGCGGCCATCCGGACCCGAATCCCGTCAACGCGCAGGAACTGATCGCGCGCATGGCCGGCGACGATGCTCCCGACTTCGGCGCCGCTTCGGACGGCGACGGCGACCGCAACATGATCGTCGGCCGGCGCTTCGACGTCACGCCCTCGGACAGCCTGGCCATCCTGGCCGCCAACGCCACCGTGGCGCCCGGCTACCGCGCGGGCTTGTCCGGCATCGCCCGCTCCATGCCCACGTCGGGCGCGGCCGACCGGGTCGCCAGCGCGCTGGGCATCCCCTGCTACGAGACGCCCACGGGCTGGAAATTCTTCGGCACCCTGCTCGACGCCGGCATGGCCACCCTGTGCGGTGAGGAAAGCTACGGCACCGGTTCGAACCACGTGCGTGAAAAGGATGGCCTGTGGGCCGTGCTGTTCTGGCTCAACCTGCTGGCGGAGAAAAAACAATCGGTGGAAGAAATCGTGCGCGCGCACTGGGCCACGTATGGCCGCAACTACTACTCGCGCCACGACTATGAAGACATCGACAGCGCTGGCGCGGCGCAGCTGATGGCGGCCGTGCGCGGCCAGCTGGCCGCCTTGCCGGGCCAGCAGTTCGATGGCTACACGGTGGCGCTGGCCGACGATTTCAGCTACACGGACCCCGTCGACGGTTCCGTGGCGACGCAGCAGGGCATCCGCATCGTCATGACGGACGGCGCGCGCATCGTGCTGCGCCTGTCCGGCACGGGCACCGAGGGCGCCACCCTGCGCCTGTACCTGGAGCGCTACGAGGCCGATCCCGCGCAGCATGACATCCCGACCCAGCAAGCGCTGGCGGGATTGATCGCCGTGGCCGAGCAAGTGGCGCAGATCCGCGCACGCACGGGGCGCGACGCGCCGACGGTGACGACGTAAAAAAAGGGCGCGTAGGTCGGATTAGCGTGGCATCGCCACGCGTAATCCGACGACATTGTCAGCAGCGTTGTCGGATTACGCCCTTTGGGCTAATCCGACCTACTTGTATGATTACGCCTTGCCCGGGACAGCCGCCTGGCGGTAGTTGTCCACCATCTTGTAGCGCTTCGCATACAGGCCGAAGGCCAGCATGGCGACGGCGGCAAAGGCGGCGAAGAAGAACATCTGGAAAGCCGTCACGCTGATGCCGCTCTCGGCGATCTTGCCGATCACGCCTTCATTCATGACGCTGCGGTTGACGATCAGCACCCACAGGTTGCCCACCGTGGTCGACAGGTTCCAGAAGCTCATGATGGCGCCCTTCATCGACACGGGCGCCTGGCTGTACGCAAACTCCAGGCCCGTGGCCGAGACCAGCACTTCGCCGAACGTCAGCAGGGCGTACGGCAGGATCTGCCACATGATGGAGACGGCGTTGCCGCTGTCGAGGGCCAGCTGCAGCAAGCCGATGACGATCCACGCCAGCGAGGAAAAGCCGATACCGGCCGTCATGCGGCGCAGGGCCGTCGCTTCCAGGCCGAAGCGGTTGAGCATCGGGTACAGCACCAGGTTGTTGAACGGGATCAGCAGCATCACCAGCATCGGGTTCAGCGCCTGCATCTGCGCCGGCAGGAACCAGCTCGGTTTTTCCATGGTGTTCGCCTGCACGATCCACGTCGAGGCCTTCTGGTCGAACAGCGAGAAGAACGGCGTGACGAGGGCGAAGATGACGAGGATGCGCAGCACGGCGCGCACGCCTTCGACGGCTTCGTCCGGGTGGATGCCGCGCGCGCGTTCCAGCTGCATGGCCGTGCCGATGCTGCCGAAGGCCAGCAGCAAGACCAGCGCCGTACACGCGGAAATCACGAAGCCCCATTCGGGAATGCTGTAGAACGCGTACAGGGCGCCGATCACGCCCACGTAGGCGACGTACAGGCCGGGACGCGAACCGCCGTCGACGCGCGCCAGCAGTGCCGTGCGGGCCACGCGGGTGAACGAATCGGGATTCGGCGGCGCCGGCGGCACGTGCACGTATTTCTTGGCGCCCATCCAGAAGACGACGGTGGCGGCCAGCATCATCAGGCCGGGGATGCCGAAGGCGATCGACGGGCCGAAGTCGCGCAGGAACATCGGCATCAGCAGCGAGGCGAAGAAGGAGCCGAAGTTGATGATCCAGTAGAACAGGTCGAAGACCAGCTTGGCCTTGTGCTTGTTGGTCTGGTCGAACTGGTCGCCGACGAACGAGGCGACGAGCGGCTTGATGCCGCCGGAACCGAAGGCGATCAGGAACAGGCCGAAATAGAAGCCGTTGACGCTGTTTTCAAACAGGGCCAGGCAGGCGTGGCCCGCGCAATACACGAGGCTGAGCCAGAAGATGGTGTTGTACTTGCCGAAGAAGCGGTCGGCCAGCCAGCCGCCCAGCAGCGGGAAGAAATACACGCCGATGACGAAGGTGTGGAACACGTGCTTGGCTTCGCCCGTGCGCTGGTCGATCGGGATCATCAGCAGCAGGGTGCTGATGAGGAATGGCGTCAGGATGTTGCGCATGCCGTAAAAGCTGAAGCGTTCGCAGCCTTCGTTGGCGATGATGTACGGTATTTGCCGCGGCATTTTGCCTGTGGCGGTTTGTGTCTCGGCCGATGACATTGGCTCTCCCCCAAGTTTTTTTTGTAAGCCGCGATGCTAAGGCCTGCCGCGTTTGCTTGCAACAGAAAAAACGGCCTGTCCGCTATTTCGCAGGGATTTGTAAGGTATTGATTTTCATAAAGACATTACTTTCGGCACTTGCGCTTGCACTTGCACACGCCGGGCGCGGCAGCCACAGCTGCATTTGCAGCATGCCGTCCGATGCGGGGCCGTCCGCCAGGGTAAAGCCGCAGCCCAGGTACAGGGTCAATGCCGCGTGGTTGTCCTGCGCCACGGCCAGGCGCAGGCGGGCCAGTTCGGGGATGGCGCAGGCATGGGCGATGGCGGCCTGCAGCAGTTGTCGTGCAGCGCCGCGCCCGCGCGCCTGCGGCGCCACGTATACGCTCCACAGGCTGGCCTTGTCATGCACGACGGCGATCGGTTCGCGGCGCAGGCCGGCAATGCCGATCAATTGATCCTTGTCGAAAGCGCCAAATATTATTTGGTGGGGCGTGATGCGCAAGCGCTCGGCTATCCGTGCCAGCGGCAAGCCGCTCTCCGCCGCGTGCGTGGTGCAGAAGGCGGCGGGCAGTTCGGCGATGCCGGCCAGACGCAGCGCGCGGTAGGCGGCAACGTCGTCGGGCGTCAGGGGGCGGACGGTGGTGGCGGACATGTGGGCGAGTATCGGGCTTCGATGCCAGAAAGTAAACCTTGCGTTGCTGCGTTTTCGACAATAAGATATATCTTATTGCGATATATCTTAAGGAGTCATCATGTTCCATCTTCTGCACGGGATGCACCCCGTGCGCGCGGCAGCCCATGGCCAAGGCGATGCGCCAGGCACGCCTGGCCATTCCGTTGCCCGCGGGCCGAAAATGTTTGACGCGGGCACCTTGCGCTACCTGGTGCTGCAGTTGATCGCCGACAAGCCGCGCCACGGCTACGACATCATCAAGGCCATCGAACAGCGCGCCGGCGGCGCGTATGCCCCGAGTCCCGGCGCCATCTATCCGCTCATGCACGGCCTCGTGGGCCACGGCTATGTGGCCGTCAGCCTCGATGGCAACAAGAAGCTGCACAGCATCACGCCCGAGGGACGGGCTTTCCTGGAGGCGAACCGCGCCTATGTTGACGCGATTGCCGCCAGGGTCGATGCGCCGGCCGGCGCGGACGACGATTTGCGCCACCTGATGCATGAACTGAAGGCGGCCGTGCTGGCGCGCGGGCGCGCGGGCGAGCCGGATGCCGCGCGCCTCGATGCCATCCGCGCCATCCTGCGCCAGGCCCGCAGCGCTGTCGAGGCGCTGGCATGACGGCCGCGCCTGTTCCCGTGCTGACGCCGGCGCGCGAGCGCACGATGCTGTGGCTGCTTGCGCTGACGCAATTTACCGTCATCATGGATTTCATGGTGATGATGCCGCTGGCGCCCCAGCTGATGCAGGCTTTCCACATCGGCCCGGCCGCCGTCTCGGGCGCCGTCTCGGCCTACGCCTGGTGCGCGGGCCTGTCCGGCTTGCTGGCGGCCACGTATATCGACCGCTTTGACCGCAAGAAGCTGCTGCTGACCATGTTTTGCCTGTTCACCTTGTCGAACCTCGCTTGCGCGTTGGCGCCGAACTTTTATGTGCTGCTGTGGTCGCGCGCGTTTGCGGGGCTGACGGGCGGCGTGCTGGGCGCCATGGTCATGGCCATCATCGGCGACGTGATTCCTTCCGAGCGGCGCGGCGCGGCCACCGGCATCGTCATGACCTCGTTTGCCATGGCGGCCGTGGGCGGCGTGCCCATCGGCGTGGTGCTGGCCGCGCACTTTGGCTGGGCCTCGCCGTTTTTCCTGCTGGTCGTGCTGTCGCTGCTGGTCTGGCTGGGCGCGGCGCGCGTGCTGCCGTCGCTCACGGCGCACATGGGCGCGGCTGTCACGCCGCTGCGCCAGGTGCTGCCGAACCTGCTGGCGCTGTTCCGCGAGCGGCGCCACCTGCAAGCGTTTTCCTTGTCGATTGTCAACATGACGACGGGCATGCTGGTCATTCCCTTCATTTCGCCCGTGCTCGTGGGCAATATGGGGCTGGCGCCGGCCGATGTCACCTGGGTGTATCTGGCGGGCGGCTGCGCCACGATCTTTACGGCGCGCCTGATCGGCCGCTGGGCGGACCGGGCCGGCAAGCAGCAGGTGTACCGCTGGGTGTCCCTGTTGTCGATTGCGCCGCTGCTGTTCATGACGCACTTGCCCCAGCTGCCGTTGCTGGGGCTGATGCTGGCGTTTCCCTTCTTTATGGCCCTCGTCTCGGGCCGCATGGTGCCGCTGCAGGCGCTGCTGACGACCATCCCGGAAACGCACAAGCGGGGCGCGTTTCTCAGCGCCAATTCGGCTCTGCAAAGCTTTGGCAGCGGCCTGGGCGCCTGGCTGGGTGGCCTGACCCTGCAGACGGATGCGGCCGGCCACATCAGCGGCTACGGCATCAATGGCTGGCTGGCGGCGGGCTTGTCGCTGTGGACGGTGTGGTGGGTGGCGCGCGTGCGCGGCGCGGCGCCGCAGGGGGCGCCGGCGTAGGCAGTTACTGGGTGGCGATGCGCTGCATGGGCGCATTGTCCTTGCGCCATTGTTCCAGGCTGATCAGCTCACCGCTGACGACGTCGTCGACGAGGATGCGCTTGCCATCCTGGGAGACGACGAAACTCTCCCAGCGGTGCGCCGCGTCCGGCGTGTTTTCCACAAAGGTCAGGTCATAGTAGGGCTTGCCGTCGATGAGACGCACGTCGGGCGATGTTTCCATCACGGCGCCGTGGGCGCGGCCGCCCGAAGCCTTTTCGATATGCGCCGACCAGGCCTTGATCTCCGGCAATGCCATCAGCGCATCGACGGCGCGCGCGCTCTGTTCTGGCGCCACCTGGCTGCTCGCGGCCGGGGCATTGGTGCCGTGCGGCGCGCCTTGCTGGTGCAGGTAGAAAGCGCCGAGCCCGGCGGCCAGCAAGCCGGCCAGGATGCCGGCGATGATGGTGGTTTTGGAAGAAGAGGCGCGTGGCTGCATGATGGTGGCGTGAGAAAGAGGGACGATGGCGGCCATGCTAAAGCAAAACGTGCAGGCGGGCAATCGTTGAAATTTCTAAAAAGCAAGACGAAAAAAAGCCACCTTCCGTAGAAGATGGCTCTCGGGGCTGCCGGGCAGGCGCTGGCAGCTTTTGGTCTGCCTGTCCCGTCCCGGCGTGGCGGCTGCGCGCGCCGTCGCCTGCGCGCGCGGCCGCCTGGATTACATCATGCCGTCCATGCCGCCCATGCCGCCCATACCACCCATGCCGCCGCCCATGCCGCCGGCTGCCTTGTCGTCAGCGATTTCGCAGACCATGCAGTCGGTCGTCAGCATCAGCGAAGCGATCGAAGCGGCGTTTTGCAGCGCCGAACGGGTCACTTTGGCTGGGTCCAGAACGCCCATTTCCACCATGTCGCCATACGTGCCGTTGGCAGCGTTGTAGCCGTAGTTGCCCGCGCCAGCCAGGACGGCTGCCACGACGACCGAAGCTTCTTCGCCGGCGTTTTGCACGATCATGCGCAGTGGCTCTTCCATTGCGCGCAGGACGATCTTGATACCAGCGTCTTGATCAGCATTGTCGCCCTTGACCGTGATGTTGGCGCGTGCGCGCAGCAGGGCTACGCCGCCGCCTGGCACGATGCCTTCTTCCACGGCAGCGCGGGTGGCGTGCAGTGCATCTTCAACGCGGGCTTTCTTCTCTTTCATTTCGACTTCGGTGGCTGCGCCAACCTTGATCACGGCAACGCCGCCAGCCAGTTTGGCCACGCGCTCTTGCAGTTTTTCACGGTCGTAGTCCGAGGTCGCTTCTTCGATCTGTACACGCACTTGTTTCACGCGTGCTTCGATCGAGGCAGCTTCGCCGGCGCCATCGATGACGATGGTGTTTTCCTTGCCCACTTCGATGCGTTTCGCCTGGCCCAGTTCGGCCAGGGTCACTTTTTCCAGGGTCAGGCCGACTTCTTCAGCGATCACCTGGCCGCCCGTCAGGACAGCGATGTCTTCCAGCATGGCTTTGCGGCGGTCGCCGAAGCCTGGTGCTTTCACTGCGCAGGTTTTCAGGATGCCGCGGATGTTGTTCACAACCAGGGTAGCCAGCGCTTCGCCTTCGATGTCTTCCGCGATGATCAGCAGTGGACGGCCAGCCTTGGCGACTTGTTCCAGTACCGGCAGCAGGTCACGGATGTTCGAGATTTTCTTGTCGCACAGCAGGACGAATGGGCTGTCCAGGACGGCAACTTGCTTCTCTGGGTTGTTGATGAAGTATGGCGACAGGTAGCCGCGGTCGAACTGCATGCCTTCAACGATGTCCAGCTCGTCGTTCAGCGACTTGCCGTCTTCTACCGTGATGACGCCTTCTTTGCCGACTTTTTCCATCGCTTCAGCGATACGCTCGCCGATCGAGTAGTCCGAGTTCGCCGAGATCGCGCCAACCTGGGCGATTTCCTTGGTCGTGGTGCAAGGACGGGCGATTTTCGCCAGTTCTTCGACGGTCGCTGCAACAGCTTTGTCGATACCGCGCTTCAGGTCCATCGGGTTCATGCCGGCGGCAACGAACTTCATGCCTTCGCGCACGATGGCTTGTGCCAGTACGGTCGCGGTGGTGGTGCCGTCGCCGGCGTTGTCACTGGTGCGGGAAGCCACTTCCTTGACCATTTGCGCGCCCATGTTCATGAGCTTGTCTTTGAGTTCAACTTCTTTCGCTACCGACACACCATCCTTGGTGACGGTAGGGGCGCCGAACGAGCGCTCCAGCACGACGTTGCGGCCTTTCGGGCCCAAGGTGACTTTGACTGCGTTGGCGAGGATGTTGACGCCTTCGACCATCTTGGCGCGCGCTGCGTCGCCGAATACTACTTCTTTAGCTGCCATGTTCAATTCTCCTGAGTTTCGGGATGTATCTGTCTACAACGTGGAAACAATTACTTGACGACGATCGCCATGATGTCTTCTTCGCGCATGACCAGCAGCTCATCGCCGTCAACTTTGACGGTTTGGCCGGCGTACTTGCCGAACAGGACGCGGTCGCCCACTTTGACATCCAGAGGACGGACTTTGCCGTCGTCGAGAATCTTGCCATTGCCTACGGCAAGGACTTCGCCTTGATCCGGTTTTTCAGCAGCTGCATCAGGAATGATGAGGCCGGACGCAGTCTTGGTTTCCTGGTCGAGGCGTTTGACGATGACGCGATCGTTCAATGGGCGCAGATTCATACAAAACTCCTTAAAGTTCAATGGATAGGTGTTGCTAAATGAATACATGCCTGGCACAGCGCCAGGCGTGCTTTCAGTGACCGCCGTTGAAAGCAGCCCGCAACGGTCAAGCAAACCCCATGGCATCGGGTGCATGCCGGCGCTGGGCAGTGGTGGCATCGCGGCGTCGCCCGCCGCGTAGCGTTCCCTGCTGTTGCCCGGCAGACACCATCATGTCTTGAGGATTGCTACGAAAGAGTTTGTTAGCACTCTCTACTAACGAGTGCTAATTATAGGGACGGTAGGGGGCTTATTCAAGGGCTTATTCTCCGGGAAGATAAGCTTGGACGTTCTACGCAGCCTGCATTTACGCAGGGTTTGCGCAAACGCAAGCCTCGTTCCCGGGCGTCAGCAACAGGCGCGACTCTAGCATGCCCATCAGGCGAACGGCGTTCCTGTACGCACAGGAAACAGAGTTTTGCTATGGACTTTGATAAGATGATTGCAATTGCATATCAATATTCCCCTGTACCAGAAAGCACACCATGCCATCGACTCTTTCCCGTCCCGCCCTGCGCCTGCTCGGTGCCGCCCTCGTCGGCCTCGCCTGCCTGGGCAATGCCGCCGCGCAAACGCCCACGATTCTCGACGAGATCACCGTGGCGACCCTGACGCCGCTGGAAAAGGACATGCTGCTCAACGAGCTGTTCAACGACCTCAACAAGGACGACGACGACCAGGAAGCGCATGTGTGGGACAACGGCGGCGACCGTGGCGTGCGGGTGAAAGTCACATATAACTTCAGCAACTCCGGCATGACGGAACACAGCCTGAAGGCGCACATCTGCCGCGACCTGAAATTCGTCGTCACGGCGGGCGACAAGTCGCAAGACCTGAGCCGCCGTACGTGTTCGCAGAACAGCGGCCGTTGGGATGTGCAGGGCAAGGACCCGGCGCCCGTCGTGTATCCGCCCTTCCTGTCCGACGTGACCATCGCCAAGCTGAATGCTAAGGAACAGAAATCCTTGCTGACGGCCGCCGTGCGCACCCTGAAAGATGAAGAGGATGGCAAGACCCGTGAATGGAGCAACAAGGGGCTGGGCAATGCCGTGCCCTTGCGCGTCACTTTGACGCCCTCGCGGACGGACGCCAAACCTGGCAGCTACCACCGTACTTGCCGCGACTTGACGATGGTGCTTGACGGCAAGAGCGGCAAGCAGGAATTGACGCGCCGCTCGTGCGAAAACCGCTATGGCGGTCTCGATATCGAACCCGATTACGTCGACGAGTAAAGCGCTGGCATCGCGGCGCCGGCGGATGCGTGCAGATGGCGAAAAGCGCCGGAAAAAGCGTGTATTTCACGGCAACTGACCTGCATTGATGTAAATATGTGTGACAGCGGCGTGATTCGATTGACGCCCATGGAGCGTCCGCCCTATAGTGGCGGGATGATTTCCGAATTCAACGAATTATCCGACAAAATAGGCCTGCTGGCCGAAATGACCCATGCGCTGCGTCGTGAAAACGCGCAACTGCGCAAGGACAATGCCGCGCTGGCCGCCGAGAACGCCCTGTATGTGCAGCGCATGCGCGAGGCGCAGGAGCGGGTGGAAGCGTTGCTGGAAAAAATTCCCGAACTGGTGCAAGCCGGCCTGGAGCAAGCCGCTTCGGAGGCGGGCGCCTATCTTGCCGAGAACGAGAAGGAAGCGTAATGCCGCGTGTCGATGTCAATATCATGGGCCAGTCCTACAGCATGGTCTGCCGCGACGGCGAAGAGCGCGCGCTGCGCGAAGCGGCGATCTATCTCGATAGCAAAATGAAAGCCATCCGCGACGCGGGCAAGGTCAAGGGCAATGACCGCATCGCCGTGCTGGCCGCGCTGGGCGTGGCCGCGGAATTCCTCTCCGTGAAGTCGCCGCAAGGTCCGCTGTCGGAGCTGACGATCCTGGAAGTGAAGCAAAAGATCTCGGCCATGCACACAGTATTAGATAGCGCATTGACGCCCCAGGAAAACCTTTTTTAAGCGGACACGGTACGATTTGTCTTTGCGATGCGCGATCAAAGGAGTAAACTTGGGTCTACCCTGCGGTGTTCGCGATTGCCATATATTCCTTGAACCATTTATGCGCATCGGTTGCGAATTTTGTTTGATGGGAGTGAGCGTCGCTCGTTCGACGAACCCGAAATTGAACTAACGTGACCACCTTGAACCGTTTGGTTCGGGATGCCGGCATAGCGGCACAGGCGGGGCCCAATTTGCAGTACATTTGTAAGTACAACTGAAAACGGTTGCCGCATCCTGCGCAACCGTTTTTTTACGTCTGGCGCTTTCACACGGAGTCCGCATGAAACAATACTGGCTGATGAAATCCGAACCCGATGAAGTGAGCATCGACGACCTGATGGCCGCGCCCGGGCACACCATGCCCTGGTTCGGCGTGCGCAACTACCAGGCGCGCAACTTCATGCGCGACGGCATGCAGGTCGGTGATGGCGTGCTGTTTTATCACTCGAGCTGCCCGCAGCCGGGCGTGGCGGGCGTGGCCGAAGTGGCCAGCGGCGCGTATCCCGATCACAGCCAGTTTGAAGAGGGCGGCAAGTATTTCGATGCCAAGGCCACGCAGGAACAGCCGCGCTGGATCAGCGTCGACGTGCGGGGCCTGAAGAAGACGGCGCTGTTGCCGCTGTCCGAGATGCGCCAGATGCCGGAGCTGGAAGACATGCTGCTGCTCAAGAAGGGCAGCCGGCTGTCCATCACGCCGGTAACGCCGGCGCAATGGAAAGTGATTACAGACAGGTTGAAGGCGTAGGCAGCCCGATCAGGCGTCCGCCACGCGGGCCTTGGTGGGCGGCGTACCCATCACCTGGCTTTTATATGCCCACACGAGCAGCGCGATGGCGCCGACGATCATCGGCAAGGACAGCATCTGGCCCGACGTGATCGGCACGCCCAGCCACACGACTTCCCAGTCCGGCGTGCGGAAGTATTCCGTGAAGAAGCGCGCGCAGCCGTACAGCAGGGTGAACATGGCGCCCACGGCCATGCGCGGACGCTGCTTGCGCGCAAACAGCCACAGGATGATGAACACCAAAATGCCGTCGACCAGCATCTGGTAGATCGGCGACGGGTGCACGGGATACGGAATGCCCGGCCATTGCATGGCCCACGGCAAGGTTTCCGGCGCGATGCGGCCCGGCAGTTCGGCATTGATGAAGTTGCCCAGGCGACCGGCCGCGTAGCCGAGCGGCACCAGCGGGGCGATGAAGTCGAGCACGTCGAACAGGTTGCGGCCCGCCTTGCGGCTCCACAAGTACATGGCCAGGATGACGCCGAGGAAGCCGCCATGGAAGGACATGCCGCCATGCCAGACCATGAAGATCTCGAGCGGATTGTGCAGGAAGTATTCGGGACGGTAGAACAGTACTTCGCCCAGGCGCCCGCCGATTACCACGCCCAGCATGCCGTAGAACAGCATGTCGTCGAGGTCTTCCTTCTTCCAGCCCAGCACGGCGATATGCGGCTGCTTGATGCGCACTCTGCCCAGGATAATGAACAGGGCAAAGGCCAGCACATACATCAGGCCGTACCAGTGCACGGCGAGCGGGCCGATCTGGATGGCTATCGGGTCGGGCATCGGGTGTATCAGCATGGGGTTTCTTTCTTTGTTTAAAGCCAAGGTTGCGTAGTATGGGGGCGCTGGCGGTTTTTTGCCTTAGCGGCCACTTAATTTAATCGGCGGCAGCGCTGATCTGCTTGCGCAGCAGCGCCAGGAAACCTTGCAGCACGGCGGACGGATTGTCGCGGCGCCAGGCCAGGCCCGTTTCCACCAGCGGCGTGGCGTCCTGCAGCGGCCTGTATTCTACGCCCGGGCGCATCAGATTCGATACCGATTGTGGCACAAGCGCGATGCCCATGCCAGCCGAGACGAGGCTGACGATGGTTTGCATCTGGATCGCTTCCTGGCCGATCTGCGGCGTGATGCCGGCCGCGCGGAACACGCCGAGGATCGCGTCGTGCAGGGCGGGCGAGATCGCGCGCGGAAAAATAATCAGGGGCAGGGGTGGCAGGTCGCGCAGGCGCACGGGGCCCGGCGTGTTCAGGATGGCGAGGCCGGACGGCGCGGCCAGCACCAGCGGCTCGGCCAGCACGGGCAGGTAATCGAGCTCCCCTTTCGCCTTCTCGGGCAGGGGCGGAATCAGCAGGCCCGCATCCGTGCGCCCGGCCAGCAGTTCATCGAGCTGCAGGTCCGAGGTGGCTTCCTGCAGCGCGATCTGCACCTGCGGATAGGCAGTTTGATACGCGCGCAGCAATGGCGGCAGCACGCTGTAGTCGGCCGACGAGACAAACGCCAGGCTCAGGCGGCCCGCCTCGCCCTGCGCGGCGCGCCGCACCAAGGCGGGCAAGTCTTGCGCCTGCGCCAGCAGCCGGCGCGCCTCGGGCAGCAGGGCCGTGCCGGCCGGCGTCAGCTGCACTTCGCGGCGCGTGCGCACGAACAGGGGGGCGCCCAGCTGTTCTTCCAGGGCCATGATGGTTTGCGACAGGGGCGGCTGCGTCATGTGCAGGCGCGCGGCGGCGCGGCCGAAGTGCAGCTCCTCGGCGACGGTGACGAAATAGCGCAGCTGGCGCAGTTCAAGGTTCATATGCGTTTCCATGCAGATTGATTGCTGTGATATGCAAAACGACTCACAGGCACGTGCATCATATATTTGACAGTGGGGCGCGCGCAAGGCAATCTGGCGTACCCCCACTGTATGCAGGGTTTTGCTGGAAATCCGCGCAGTCAGGCATCAATCATCCTTGGAAGGACCCCATCATGCCGCAATACCGCTCCCGCACCACCACCCACGGCCGCAACATGGCTGGCGCCCGCGCCCTGTGGCGCGCCACCGGCATGAAGGACGGCGACTTCGACAAGCCGATCATCGCCGTCGTCAACTCGTTCACCCAGTTCGTGCCCGGTCACGTGCACCTGAAAGACCTGGGACAGATGGTGGCGCGCGAGATCGAGGCGGCCGGCGGCGTGGCCAAGGAATTCAACACCATCGCCGTCGATGACGGCATCGCCATGGGCCACGGCGGCATGCTGTATTCGCTGCCTTCGCGCGACCTGATCGCCGATTCCGTCGAATACATGGTCAACGCCCACTGCGCCGACGCCATGGTCTGCATCTCGAACTGCGACAAGATCACGCCGGGCATGCTGATGGCCGCCATGCGCATCAATATCCCCGTCGTGTTTATTTCCGGCGGGCCGATGGAAGCGGGCAAGGTCGTCAAGGTGGTCAACGGCACGCAGAAGATCATCAAGCTGGACCTGGTCGACGCCATGATCAAGGCGGGCGACAGCACCGTCTCCGACGCCGACGTGGCCGAGATCGAACGTTCGGCCTGCCCGACCTGCGGTTCCTGCTCCGGCATGTTTACGGCCAACTCGATGAACTGTCTGACGGAAGCGCTGGGCCTGGCCCTGCCCGGCAACGGCACGATTTTGGCCACGCACTCGGACCGCCAGCAGCTGTTCCTGCGCGCGGGCCGCCTGATCGTGGAACTGGCCAAGCGCCATTACGAGCAGGACGATTATTCGGTGTTGCCCCGTTCCATCGCCACCAAGGCCGCGTTCGAAAACGCCATGGCGCTCGACGTCTCGATGGGCGGCTCGACCAATACCGTGCTGCACCTGCTGGCCGCCGCGCACGAGGCGGAAGTGGAATTCACGATGGCCGACATCGACCGCATTTCGCGCAAGGTGCCTTGCCTGTGCAAGGTGGCGCCGATGACGGACAAATACCATATCGAAGACGTGCACCGCGCGGGCGGCATCGTGGGCATTTTGGGCGAACTGGCGCGCGCCGGCCTGCTCAACACGACTTTGCCGACGATCCACGCGCCGACCCTGGCCGACGCCATCGCGCAAAACGACATCATGTGCACGGACAACCCTGCCGTGCATGAACTGTTCCGCGCCGCGCCGGGCGGCGTGCCGACGCAGACGGCGTTTTCGCAGTCGGAGCGCTTCGCGGCCGTCGACACGGACCGCAGCACGGGCTGCATCCGCGACAAGGCCCACGCCTACTCGCAGGATGGCGGCCTGGCCGTCTTGTACGGCAACCTGGCGGAAAAGGGGTGTATCGTCAAGACGGCGGGCGTCGACGAGAGCATTTTGAAATTCTCGGGCAAGGCGCGCGTGTTCGAAAGCCAGGACGCGGCCGTCGCTGCCATCCTGGAAGACACCGTGCATGAAGGCGACGTCGTCATCATCCGCTACGAAGGCCCGAAAGGCGGCCCCGGCATGCAGGAAATGCTGTATCCGACCTCGTACATCAAGTCGAAGGGCCTGGGCAAGGCGTGCGCGCTGTTCACGGACGGGCGCTTCTCGGGCGGCTCCTCGGGCCTGGTGATCGGCCACGCCTCGCCGGAAGCGGCAGAAGGCGGTGCCATCGGCCTGGTGGAAGAGGGCGATTTCATCGACATCGACATCCCCGAGCGCACCATCAACCTGCGTATCACGGCTGCCGAGCTGGCCGCGCGCCGCGCCGCCATGGAAGCGAAGGGCGACGCGGCCTGGCTGCCCGTCGACCGCGAGCGCTACGTGTCGCAGGCGCTGCAGGCGTATGCGGCGCTGACGACGTCGGCCGACCGGGGCGCCGTGCGGGATCTGTCGCAGCTGAAAAAACGCTGATCTGTTGCGTCAGTGCGACGGCCGGCCCCGTTTGACGATGCGGGGCCGCCTGTCGTTACATCGCCTTACAAACAACATGGTCATGTGCGCGCAGATGGGGCAGAATAGCTATGCCTTCTGACGACATTGCGTGACTACATTGAAACGCTTGATCTGGGCTCGTGGTGCATCTGCGGAAACACAGTAAAATGCCGCAGGAAGTAACTTTGGAGAAAAGACAATGAAACGTTTTATGTTGGTGAGTGTATTGACCGTATCGGCTCTGGCATCGCAAGCAGCGTTGGCCAATCCGGACCTGGCGAAAGCAAAGAACTGCATGGCTTGCCATGCGGTGAGCACGAAACTGGTGGGCCCTGCGTTCAAGGACGTGGCTGCCAAGTACGCTGGTCAGAAAGACGCGGAAGCCAAGCTCGCGGCGAAAGTCATGAAGGGCGGTTCCGGCACCTGGGGCGCGATCCCGATGCCAGCCAACCCGCAAGTGAGCGATGCGGAAGCCCATACTCTGGTTAAATGGGTACTGGCACAGAAATAATCTGTGCCGCAGTACCTGCAATTAGCGCGCCGGCAATCCCGGCGCGTTTTTTTTGCCCGCTGCCTTATGCAGATTGCCCATGCCCTCCAGTGTCGCCCGCACCGCCTCGTCGAGCGGCGTATGCGGCTCCTGGCCCAGCACGGCCAGCAGCCGCGCATTGTCCATGGACAAGGGCGCTTGCCACAGATAGCGCATCTCGCGCATTTCGCGCAAGGTCGCCACGAACGGCGACGCCAGCGCCACCAGCCACCACGGAAAACGCCGGATGGCGGGCGCCGCTCCTGTCGCCTGTTGCACCACGCGGACAATCGCCCCCGTCATTTGCCGGCCGTCGTGGTCCCAGTGGCCGGCCATGTGAAAGCGCGCAAACGCGGGCAAGGTGGCGCGTAAAGCCAGCAATTGCACCATCGTGCGCGCCACGTCGGGCAGGTAGGACCACTGGTGGCCCACGCCGGGTGCGCCCGGATACAGCACCTTGCGCACGGGTTGGCCCGGTTTCACCAGTCCCTGCGAAAACCAGTTATTGCCGGCACGGGGACCGAAGAAGTCGCCCGCGCGCACGATCAGCACGCGCGCGCCCTGCGTGCTGGCCCGTTCCAGCCGTGCTTCCAGTTCCACGCGGATGGTGCCCTTGCGCGTGAGCGGACGTTGCGGCGCGTCTTCCGACAGCACGGGAAAGGCGTCCGGGCCGAAGTTGTACACGGTGCCGGGCAGCACGATGGTGGCGCCTTCGGCCATCGCCGCGGCGATGGTGTTGTCGAGCATGGGCAGCACCAGCTGGCCCCAGTTCCGGTAGCCGGGCGGGTTGACGGCGTGCACGATGACGACGCAGCCTTTGGCGGCCGCCAGCACGTCCGTGCGCGACAGCGCGTCGCCGCGCAGCCACTCGATGTTATCTCGCCGTGGCGATGGCGTTTCTCCCCGCGTCAGGGCGCGCACCTGCCAGCCCGCCGCCAGCAGCTGGCGCACCATCTCGCCGCCGATGCCGCCCGTCGCGCCCAGTACCAATACTGTTTTCGTATTCTCCATCATGACCTCCGTGTGGTTGATGGTGCCAGTATCTGCCGCGCTGGGCTAATTGGGAATTGACGAACATCGCGTACAAGCTATACATTTATGTATGACCAAGTTGACACTATGAACCCATCCATCGCCTGGGAATACTACCGCTCCTTGCTGGCCGTGCTGAAGCACGGTTCGCTCTCCGGCGCGGCCCGCGCGCTGGGCATCACGCAGCCCACCGCCGGCCGGCACATCGCGGCCCTGGAGCAGGCGCTGGGCGCGACGCTGTTTACGCGCTCGCAGCAGGGCTTGCTGCCCACGGAAGTGGCCCTGGCGCTGCGTCCCCATGCGGAAACCATGGAGCACACTGCCGCCCTGATGGAGCGCGCCGCCAGCAGCCAGGGGCAGGGCGTGGCCGGCGTCGTGCGCATCGCGGCCAGTGAAGTCGTGGGCGTGGAAGTGCTGCCGCCCATCCTGGCCCGCTTGCGCGCGCGCCATCCGGGCCTGACCATTGAATTAGTATTAAGCAACAAGGTGCAGGATTTGCTGCGCCGCGAGGCGGACATTGCCGTGCGCATGCTGCGGCCGCGCCAGGAGCAGCTGGTGGCGCGCAAAGTGGGCGAGATCGAACTGGGCCTGCATGCGCACGCCGATTATCTGGCACGCCATGGCACGCCGGCGCGATTGCTTGATCTGGCGCAACACGCCGTCATCGGCTACGACGAGGCGAGCCCCTTCGTGCGCAACGCGGGCGCGGCCTTTCAGGGATTTACGCGGGAAAGCTTTGCCTGGCGCAGCGACAGCGATCTGGCGCAACTGGCCCTGATACGCGCGGGCGCCGGCATCGGCGTGTGCCAGGCAGGGCTGGCGGCGCGCGATCCGGCCCTGCGGCGCGTGCTGCCGCAAGCGTTTTCGCTGCCGATGGAAACCTGGGTCACCATGCATGAAGATTTGCGCGGCAGCCTGCGCTGCCGCGCCACCTTCGACGCGCTGGCCGAAGGATTACGCGATTACGTGGTTGAACAGCCGCCTACTTGACGACTTCCATCTTGGTTTTCTTGCCATCCCGGTAGGTGAACAAGGTCAGCGCGCCATCCTTGATGTCACCGTTGGCGTCGAACGAGATCGGCCCCGTTACGCCCTGGTAGTGCACCTTGGCCAGATACGGCAGGTAGACGGACGGTTTCGACGATTTCGCATCCTGCATGGCGGTGGCCATGGTCATCACGGCATCGTAGACGTATGGCGCGTACAGCTGCACTTCCATATTGTATTTCTGCTTGTAGCGGGCGCGGAAATCGTCCATGCCTTTTTGCTGCGCGCCCGTCACGCCGCCCGCTTCCGCGCAGGTGACCATGTCTTCGCCGACGGCGTCGCCCGCCAGCTTGCCCAGCGGTTCCGTGCACAGGCCGTCGCCGCCCATGAACTTGGCCTTGATGCCCAGCGCCTTCATCTGGCGCAGCATGGGGCCGCCCACGGAATCCATGCCTCCGAAGAAGATCAGGTCGGGATTTTTCGACTTGATGCTGGTCAAAATGGCATTGAAGTCCGTCGCGTTGGCATTGGTAAATTCCTTGCCGACGATTTGCACGCCAGGTGCCGCCTTCTTGGCGCCCTTGACGAACTGTTCCGCCACGCCCTGGCCGTAGGCCGTACGGTCGTCGATGACGGCGATTTTCTTCGCCTGCAGCTTGCCCACGGCATATGCGCCCAGGGTACCCCCCAGCTTGTTGTCATTGGCCACGACGCGGAAGGCCGTGTTGAATTTTTGCTGGGTATAGGTCGGGTTGGTGGCTGCCGGCGAAATCTGCGGGATGCCGGCATTGAAGTAAATGCGCGAGGCGGGAATCGTCGTGCCCGAGTTCAGGTGGCCGACGACGCCGTTGACCTTGGCATCGACCAGCTTTTGCGCCACGGCCGTGCCCTGCTTGGGATCGGCCGCGTCATCTTCGGGCACCAGCACGAATTTCACGGCTTTGCCGTCGATCTTGAAGCCTTTGGCGTTCAAATCCTCGATGGCCATCTTGGCCGCGTTCTCGTTATCCTTGCCCAGGTGGGAGCTGGCGCCAGAGACCGGGGCGACGTGGCCGATCTTGATGATTTCCTGCGCGCCCGCATGGCCGGCAAAGGCGAGGGCGAGGGCGAGAGGAAGGACTTTGGTCTTGAGCAGCATAAACATTCTCCAATGGATAAAGATACGGCGGCGTCTCGTGAAAACCGCTTCGACAGGCGGTACGTGTGAAGAAAGGTACAACAAAAAACAGGCGGCGCAAAGCCGCATTTCGGGCTTTTTACATTTTGTCGCAACAATCACCAAAGTGAGGCGCGATGCACCGATTTCGCAGGCGCGAGCGCACCAAAGAATGGCGTTGGAGGAAAGAATAGGGTAGGTCGGGCAGGTCGGGGTAGGTCGGGTTAGCGCGCAGCGCGTAACCCGACATTGCGCGGCATGCTCATAACCCAACGGCAAGGACGGGGAATGCCGGGGTCAGACCCGTCGGGTCTGACCCCAGATTTTTGTCGGTGATGAAATGGTCGCAACGACAGGTGTGTGATTACTGAGCCGGCGGATGCAGATGCCCCAGCTCATGGCTGACCGCATGCGCTACGATCTGTTCCAGCGACTGCTGCAAATCTTCGCGCAGGGCGCCGCGCATGCCGATCAGGGCGTTTTGCAGGGCCGTCTGCAGGACGTGGGCGATGCGTTCTTCCAGCAGATGGTCGATCTTGCCCTGCACTTGATGCAGGATGCGCTGCGTTAGCCGCTGTTCGATGGCGTCCCAGTCCGGTTGCGGCATGCTGGGCGGCAATGCCGGCGCTTCTTCGACAGCAGGCTCGGCCGGGATGGCGGGAGCCACCTCCGGCCCCAGCAACACCTCCGTCAGCAGGGGGATGCCCTGGTCGAATGGCGGCTGGCTCATGTCTTCCCTGCCACGAAGTGCGTCAGCTGCACGTCTTGCTGGCGGTAGTGCAGGAAGCGCTGGCGGCCCGCCTGCGCATCCTGTTCATCCATGGAGACGATCTCGAACACGCGCTGGAAATCGGCGTAATTGGCGGGCGGCAGCTGCGACAGGTTGACGAGGATGTCGTGGTGCGGCAGCTCGGCCGCCGCGTCATCGGTCAGGATGATGGGCGTTTGCGGGGCCAGCGGGTCGCCGGCCAGCACGTGCGGCAGGAAATCCGTGGCGGAAATGGTCCACATGGCGCTGTTCAAGGCGTCGAGCTGGGTGCCATCTTGCACCAGCACGACCACCTTGTTGCCGGCCATATAGGCCTTGCGCGCCAGGCGGCAGGCGTAGGCCAGCTTGTCCGGCACGTTGCTGTGAAAATCGACGCGGCTCATGACGGTCAAGCGGCCATGCCGCTGTGGCGCAGCAGGGCGTCGATCGACGGTTCGCGGCCGCGGAAGGCCGTGAACGATTCCAGCGCGGGGCGCGAGCCGCCGACGGACAGGATTTCCTGCAGATAACGCTTGCCCGCCGCCGTGGTGGCGGCCGGTCCCAGCGCCCTGGCTTCCTCGAATGCCGCATAGGCGTCTGCGGACAGCACCTCGGCCCATTTGTAGCTGTAGTAGCCAGCCGCGTAGCCGCCGGCGAAGATATGCCCGAAGGAATTCTGGAAGCGGTTGAAGGCGGGCGGGATGATCAGCGCGAACTTGGCGCGCACGCCGTCGATCAGCTGCTGCACGCTCTGGCCCGTGCCGGCATCGTAGTCATAGTGCAGATGCATGTCGAGCAGGGAGAATTCCACCTGGCGCAGGGTTTGCAGGCCGGACTGGAAATTCTTGGCCGCCAGCATCTTGTCGTACAGCGCGCGCGGCAGCGGCTCGCCCGTGACGGCATGCGCCGTCATGTGTTCGAGCACTTCCCATTCCCAGCAGAAATTTTCCATGAATTGTGACGGCAGTTCCACGGCATCCCATTCGACGCCGGCGATGCCCGACACGCCCAGTTCGTCGACGACGGTCAGCATATGGTGCAGGCCGTGGCCGAACTCGTGGAACAGGGTAATGACTTCATCGTGGGTGAACAATGCAGGCTGTGCCTGGCCGTCGACCACGGCCGGTTCCGTGAAATTGCAGGTCAGGTAGGCGATCGGCGTTTGCACGTGCTGTGCGTCGGCGCGGCGGCCGCGCGCGTCGTCCATCCAGGCGCCGCCGCTCTTGCCGGCGCGCGCATACAGGTCCAGGTAGAACTGGCCCACCAGCTGGCCGTCGCGCTCGATGCGGTAAAAACGCACGTCCGGGTGCCAGACGGGCGCCGTATCCAGTTTGATCTCGACCGCGAACAGGTTCTGGATCTGGCGGAACAGGCCGTCGATCACCTTGTGTTCAGGGAAATATTGTTTGACTTCCTGGGCCGAGAACGCGTAGCGGCGTTCCTGCAGTTTTTCGGAGGCGTACGGCACGTCCCACGCCTGCAGTTCATCGATGCCCAGCTCTTCGCGGGCGAATTGCTTCAGTTCGGCCAGGTCCTTTTCGGCGAACGGACGCGCGCACTTGGCCAGGTCTTCCAGGAAAGCGATGACTTGCGCCGGCGAAGTGGCCATCTTGGAGACCAGCGACACTTCGGCGAAATTGGCGTAGCCGAGCAGTTGTGCCTCTTCGTTGCGCAGCCGCAACAAGGTGACAATGTTGTGCGTATTGTCCCAGTCCTCTTTCTTGCTGAACACGTCGCCCTGGTCCGATGCCTTGGTGGCGTTGGCGCGGTAGATGGTTTCGCGCAGCGCGCGATTGTCGGCAAATTGCAGGATCGGGTAGTAGGACGGGAAGTGCAGCGAGAATTCATAGCCTTGCTTGCCGGCTTTGTCGGCGGCGGCGCGCGCGGCCGCCTTCACGTCGTCGGGCAAGCCGGCGAGATCGGCTTCATTGTCGACCAGCAACTTGTAGTCATTGGTGGCGTCGAGCACGTTTTCGGAAAAACGCGTCGAGACGGCCGCGTGTTCTTCCTGGATGGCGCCGAAGCGCTCTTTCTTGTCCTCGGGCAACTCAGCGCCGCCCAGGCGGAAGTCGCGCACGGCATTCTCGACGATGCGCCGGCGCGCCGGCGACAGGCTGGCGAAAGCGGGGCTGGCCTGCAATTGCTTGTATTTGCCGAAGAGGATTTCGTTCTGGCCCAGCTCGGTCAAGAACTCCGTCACCTTGGGCAGGTTGGCATTGTAGGCGGCGCGCAGTTCCGGCGTATCGATCACGCTATTTAAATGGTTGACGATGCTCCAGGCGCGGCCCAGGGTTTCGGCGATCTGGTCCTGGGGCGCGACGAAGTTGTCCCAGCTCACTTCTTCCATGGGCGCTTCCAGCCGCGCCACCGTGCCGCGTGCCTGTTCCAAAAGGGTATCGATGGCGGGCGTGACATGCTCGTGCGTGATCGCGTCGAAGCGTGGCAGGCCGGAAAAATCAAGCAGGGGATTGGTGTTCATCGTCGGTTCGTCCATTCTGTCTTCATATATGGAGCGCCTGAAAAATGTTCAAGGCCAGGCAACGCCGCCATGAGCATTGTCTCAGGTGCTCCTCTTAAATGCGCTCGGCGGCCTCGACCGTGTTCATGAGCAACATCGTGATCGTCATCGGACCCACGCCACCCGGCACGGGCGTGATGTGGGAGGCGACTTCTTTCACGCCGGCAAAATCCACGTCGCCGCACAGCTTGCCTTCATCGTCGCGGTTCATGCCCACGTCGATGACGATGGCGCCCGGCTTGACCATGTCGGCCGTCAGGGTGTTGCGGCGGCCGACGGCGGCCACGACCACGTCCGCCTGGCGCGTGTACAGGCCCAGGTCCGGGGTCGCACTATGGCAGATGGTGACGGTAGCGTTCGCTTGCAAGAGCAGCAGGGCCATCGGCTTGCCGACCGTGTTGCTGCGGCCGATGACGACGGCGTGCTTGCCGCGCAAGTCGACGCCCGTGCTTTCGATCAGTTTCATGCAGCCGTACGGTGTGCAAGGGCGGAAGCCGGGCAAGCCCGTCATCAGTTCGCCGGCGCTCAGGACGGAATAGCCGTCCACGTCTTTCGTCGTGGCGATCGCTTCGATGACCTTGTGCGGGTTGATGTGCTTGGGCAACGGCATTTGCACGAGGATGCCGTGGATGGCGGGATCGGCGTTCAGGCTGGCGATGCGTGCCAGCAAGTCGGCTTCCGACAGGTCCGCTTCATATTTTTCCAGCACCGAGTGGAAACCCACGTCGCCGCACGCCTTGACCTTGTTGCGGACGTACACCTGGCTGGCCGGGTCTTCGCCGACGAGGATCACGGCCAGGCCGGGCTGGGTGCCCTTGGCCGTGAGGGCGGCGGCGCGCGTGGCGATTTCGCTGCGCAGTTTTTGGGAGAGGGCGATTCCGTCGATCAGTTGTGCTGGCATGGTAGGGGCTGAGAGATGTGGGAGGGAAAAGACAGATTATAAAGCCGGGCGGCGCAAAGGGGCGGTTTTGGCGCCAGTGCCGCTAAGTTAAGCAGCGCTATGCATTTATAAGCGCAAGGCTTAACAACAGCGGGCCGGAGACGCGAGCCTGAGAAAATGCCGATGGCGGCGTTGCAGCTCCTTGCCGTACTGGCGTACTGTCTGTGTCGCCGCGCCTTGCCCTCGACGTTTTTCAGGCCCGCTTGGCCCGGCATAAAAGCGGGCCGGAGACGCGGGCCTGAGAAAATGCCGATGGCGGCGTTGCAGCTCCTTGCCGTACTGGCGTACTGTCTGTGTCGCTGCGCCTTGCCCTCGACGTTTTTCAGGCCCGCTTGGCCCGGCATAAAAGCGGGCCGGAGACGCGAGCCTGAGAAAATGCCGATGGCGGCGTTGCAGCTCCTTGCCGTACTGGCGTACTGTCTGTGTCGCTGCGCCTTGCCCTCGACGTTTTTCAGGCCCGCTTGGCCCGGCATAAAAGCGGGCCGGAGACGCGAGCCTGAGAAAATGCCGATGGCGGCGTTGCAGCTCCTTGCCGTACTGGCGTACTGTCTGCGTCGCTGCGCCTTGCCCTCGACATTTTTCAGGCCCGCTTGGCCCGGTATGCCTGTGCGGACGACTGGGGCGTTAATGCGTTTTGCTGGTGTGCTGGTGGCCTAGGGAGCGCAAGGGCCTGCGGTTCTTTGGCGCCGTTTTTGGCACTTTGATCACCCTAATTTCCGGACAGAATTTGCGGCAGTGCAGCATAAATTTCATAGGGTGATTTCATGATATGAAATGCTATATCGTAATTTGAAAAATACTAAATACGCTGTTAGAATCCCCACACTAAACCGACTTAATAGTAAATAATCAGCGAAATACCGTCCGACAGCGATCCGGAAAATCGGGGTGGGGCGTTCACAAAGGAGACTCAACAGATGTCAGCTCAACTGAACCAGGTAACGACACAGATCGGCACCGACCCGGATATGCAGGAAACCAAGGAGTGGCTGGACGCGCTCGAAGCCGTGCTGGAAAATGAAGGTCCGGAACGCGCGCATTACCTGATGGAGCGCATGGTTGACCTGGCCCGCCGCCGCGGCGCCCAGATCCCGTTCTCCAGCACCACCGCCTACGTCAATACTATCCCCACCAAACAAGAAGCACACTGCCCCGGCAACCTGGAATACGAAGAGCGCCTGCGTTCGTGGATGCGCTGGAACGCCATGGCCATGGTGGTCAAGGCCAACCGCGCCGACGGCGACCTGGGCGGCCACTTGTCCTCGTTCGCGTCGCTGGCGAACATGCTGGGCATCGGTTTCAACCATTTCTGGCACGCGCCGACGGCCGACCACGGCGGCGACCTGCTGTACATCCAGGGCCACTCCTCGCCCGGCGTCTACGCGCGCGCCTTCCTCGAAGGCCGCTTGACGGAAGAGCAAATGCTGAACTTCCGCAAGGAAGTCGACGGCAAGGGCCTGTCCTCGTACCCGCATCCAAAGCTGATGCCTGACTTCTGGCAGTTCCCGACCGTGTCGATGGGCCTGGGCCCGCACATGGCGATCTACCAGGCGCGCTTCCTGAAATACCTGCACGCACGCGGCATCGCCAAGACCGACAACCGTAAAATCTGGGCCTTCTGCGGCGATGGCGAGATGGACGAGCCGGAATCCCTGGGCGCGATCGGCCTGGCCGCACGCGACATGCTCGACAACCTGGTCATCGTGGTCAACTGCAACCTGCAGCGCCTGGACGGCCCCGTGCGCGGCAACACCAAGATCATCCAGGAACTGGAAGGCGAATTCCGTGGCGCGGGCTGGAACGTCGTCAAGGTCATCTGGGGCCCGGGCTGGGACGCCCTGCTGGCGCAAGATAAAGAAGGCATCCTGCAGCGCGTCATGATGGAAACCGTCGACGGCGAATACCAGAACTACAAGGCGAAAGATGGCGCCTACGTGCGCAAGCACTTCTTCGGCAAGCATCCGAAGCTGCTGGAAATGGTTGCCAACATGACGGACGACGACATCTGGCGCCTGACCCGTGGCGGCCACGATCCGCACAAGATCTACGCAGCCTTCAAGATCGCCCAGGAACACAAGGGCCAGCCTACCGTCCTGCTGGTGAAGACCATCAAGGGCTACGGCATGGGCAAGTCGGGCGAAGCGCGCAACACGGCGCACCAGACGAAAAAACTGGACGACGAAGCCATCCGCGAAATGCGCGACCGCTTCTCGCTGCCTATCCCGGACGACAAGCTGGCCGACATCCCGTTCTTCAAGCCTGCCGACGATGCGCCAGAAATGGTCTACCTGCACGAGCGCCGCAAGGCCCTGGGCGGCTACCTGCCGCAGCGCCGCCAGAAGGCGGAAGAAACCCTGCCCGTGCCTGGCCTGGACGCCTTCAAGAACGTGCTGGAAGCGACGCCTGAAGGCCGCGAAATCTCGACCACGCAAGCCTTCGTGCGCGTCATTTCGACCCTGCTGAAAGACCCGAACCTGGGCCAGCGCGTGGTGCCTATCCTGGTCGATGAATCGCGTACCTTCGGCATGGAAGGCCTGTTCCGCCAGATCGGCATCTACAATCCGAAAGGCCAGTTGTACGAGCCGGTCGACAAGGACCAGGTCATGTACTACCGCGAAGACAAGGCTGGCCAGATCCTGCAGGAAGGCATCAACGAAGCGGGCGGCATGAGCTCGTGGATCGCCGCGGCGACGTCGTACTCGACCAACGACCGCATCATGATCCCGTTCTACACCTTCTACTCGATGTTCGGCTTCCAGCGCATCGGCGACCAGGTATGGGCTTCGGCCGACATGCGCGCCCGCGGCTTCCTGATGGGCGGCACGGCCGGCCGTACGACGCTGAACGGCGAAGGCTTGCAGCACGAAGATGGCCACAGCCATATCTTCGCCGCGACCATCCCGACCTGCATGCCGTACGATCCGACCTTCAGCCATGAAGTCGCCGTCATCATCCAGGACGGCCTGCGCCGCATGATCGCCAACCAGGAAGATGTGTTCTACTACATCACGATCATGAACGAGAACTACGCCCAGCCAGGCATCAAGCCGGGTCAGGAAGAAGGCATCCTGAAAGGCATGTACAAGCTGCAGGAAGGCAAGGCGGATGCCAAGCTGCGCGTACAGCTGATCGGTTGCGGCACCATTCTGCGCGAATCGATCTTCGCCGCCGAATTGCTGGAAAACGACTGGGGCGTGGCCGCGGACGTATGGTCGGCGCCGTCGCTGACCCTGGTGGCCCGCGATGGCCAGGATGCGGAACGCTGGAACATGGTCAACCCGTCGAAACAGCAGCGCGTGCCGTACGTGACGTCGCTGATGCAGGACACGGATGGCCCGATCGTTGCCACGACCGACTACATGCGCGCATTTGCAGAACAGATCCGCGCCTTCATGCCGAAGGGCCGCACCTACAAAGTGCTCGGTACCGATGGCTTTGGCCGCTCGGACAGCCGCGCCAAGCTGCGCGAGTTCTTCGAAGTGAACCGTTATTATGTCACCGTGGCCGCGCTCAAATCGCTGGCTGACGAAGGCAAGATCGACGTGTCGGTGGTGGAGCAGGCGATCGCCAAGTACGGCATCGACGCGAACAAACCGAATCCGGTGACCCAGTAATCGTTGTGCGGACCCGATGATGCCAGGGCGGTGCGAAAGTGCCGCCCTGGCGTGTGTGCGGGTCCATCTGACAAATAAAATAACGGAGCAAGCTATGAGCATTGTGGAAGTCAAAGTCCCGGATATCGGCGATTTCAAGGAAGTCGAGATCATTGAACTGATGGTCAAGCCAGGCGACACGGTCAAGGTCGACCAGTCCCTCATTACCGTCGAATCGGACAAGGCCAGCATGGAAATCCCATCGAGCCACGCCGGTGTCGTCAAGGAATTGAAAGTCAACGTGGGCGACAAGATCGCCGAAGGCTCGCTGGTCCTGCTGCTGGAAGTGGCGGACGACGCCTCGGCCCCTGCGCCAGCTGCTGCCGCTGCCGCCCCGGCACCTGCCGCTGAAGCCGCCCCCGCCGCCGCTCCCGCGGCCGCGCCGGCACCCGCCGCCCCTGCCGGCGCGCCGGCCCTGGTCGACGTGACCGTGCCCGATATCGGCGACTTCAAGGAAGTCGAAGTCATCGAGCTGATGGTCAAGGTGGGCGACACGATCAAGGTCGACCAGTCGCTGCTGACGGTCGAATCGGACAAGGCCAGCATGGAAATCCCGTCGAGCCACGCCGGTGTCGTGAAAGAATTGAAGGTCAAGGTCGGCGACAAGGTCGCCAAGGGTAGCTTGGTGCTGGTCGTGGAAACGACCGGTGGCGCTGCCGCTCCTGCCGCTGCCCCCGCCGCCGCGCCTGCACCGGCCGCGCAAGCTGCCGCCGCGCCAGCCGCCGCCGTCGCTTCGGCGCCGGTCGCTGCTGCTGCCCCGGCAACTGCCGCCGCCCCTGCAGCGAACGGCAAGCTGGCGCATGCATCGCCTTCGATCCGCAAGTTCGCGCGCGAACTGGGCGTGGAACTGGCGCTGGTCGGCGGTTCCGGTCCGAAGGGCCGCATCACCCAGGAAGACGTGCAGAACTTCGTCAAGGGCGTGATGTCGGGCGCCGTTGCCGCACCAAATGCTCCAGCCGCTGCCAAAGGCGGTTCCGGCGTGGGCCTGGACTTGCTGCCATGGCCGTCGCTGGATTTCAGCAAGTTCGGCACGACCGAATTGCTGCCGCTGTCGCGCATCAAGAAAATCTCGGGTCCGAACCTGCACCGCAACTGGGTCATGATCCCGCACGTCACGCAGTTCGACGAAGCGGACGTGACGGACCTGGAAGCGTTCCGCGTCGACACCAACGCGGCCAATGCGAAGAACAAGGATGCGGCCAAGCTGACCATGCTGGCATTCGTCATCAAGGCCTCCGTCGCCGCGCTGAAGAAATTCCCCGCGTTTAACGCCTCGCTCGATGCCAAGGGCGAAAACCTGATCCTCAAGCAGTACTACAACATCGGCTTCGCGGCCGACACGCCGAACGGCCTGGTGGTACCTGTGATCAAGGGCGCGGACCAGAAGTCGGTCTCGCAGATCGCCCGCGAAATGACGGAACTGTCGCTGCAGGCGCGCGAAGGCAAGCTGAAACCGGCCGACATGCAGGGCGCCAGCTTCACGATTTCGTCCCTGGGCGGCATCGGCGGCACGCACTTCACGCCTATCGTCAATGCGCCGGAAGTGGCGATTCTGGGCCTGTCGAAAGCCTCGATCAAGCCGGTATGGGATGGCAAGGCCTTCCAGCCGCGTTTGATGATGGGCACCTCGCTGTCCTACGACCACCGCGTGGTCGATGGCGCGATGGGCGCGCGATTCTCCGTGTACCTCGGCGAAGTCCTGGCCGACATGCGCAAAATTCTGCTGTAAGGAGCGATTGATGAGCACAGTAGAGGTAAAAGTACCGAATATCGGCGACTTCAAGGAAGTCGAAGTCATCGAACTGATGGTCAAGGTGGGCGACACCATCAAGGTGGACCAGTCCCTGATCACGGTCGAATCGGACAAGGCCAGCATGGAGATTCCGTCGACCCACGCGGGCGTCGTCAAGGAAGTCAAGGTCAAGGTCGGCGACAAGATCGCCGAAGGCAGCGCGCTGCTGGTGGTGGAAGCGGCTGAAGGTGCGGCCGCTGCCGCGCCAGCTGCCGCTCCTGCGCCGGCGGCAGCCGCTCCGGCAGCCGCACCTGCACCTGCGGCAGTTGCCGCCATCCCTGCCGGCAATTACAGCGGCCAGGTCGACATCGACGTCGACATGATGGTATTGGGCGGCGGTCCTGGCGGCTACTCGGCGGCGTTCCGCGCGGCCGACCTGGGCATGACGACGGTCATCGTCGAGCGCTACGCCACCCTGGGCGGCGTGTGCCTGAACGTGGGCTGCATCCCGTCCAAGGCGCTGCTGCACGTGGCATCCGTCATCGACGAAACGGCGCACATGTCCAATACGGGCGTGACGTTCGCCAAGCCGACGATCGACATCGAGCAGGTACGCAAGTACAAGGAAGGCGTGATCTCGAACATGACGGGCGGCCTGGCCGGCATGGCCAAGGCGCGCAAGACGCAGGTCGTCACCGGCGTGGGCCAGTTCCTCAGCGCGAACCACATCGAAGTGACGGCAGGCGACGGTTCTAAAAAGGTCGTGCAGTTCAAGCAGGCCATCATCGCCGCCGGTTCGTCCGTGGTGAAGCTGCCGTTCGTGCCGGAAGACCCGCGCATCGTCGATTCGACGGGCGCGCTGGAATTGCGCCAGATCCCGAAACGCATGCTGGTCATCGGCGGCGGCATCATCGGCCTGGAAATGGCGACTGTCTACTCGACCTTCGGCGCGCGCATCGACGTGGTCGAAATGATGGATGGCCTGATGCAGGGCGCGGACCGCGACGCCGTCAAGGTATGGCAGAAGTTCAACGAGAAGCGCTTCGACAACATCATGACCAAGACCAAGACGGTCGCCGTCGAGGCATTGCCGGAAGGCATCAAGGTCACGTTCGAAGCGGCCGAAGCGGGTGCCACGGCACCGGCACCGCAAGTCTACGATCTGGTGCTCGTCGCCGTGGGCCGCAGCCCGAACGGCAAGAAGATCGCTGCCGACAAGGCCGGCGTGAACGTCACCGACCGCGGCTTCATTGAAGTCGACAGCCAGATGCGCACCAACGTGCCGAACATCTTCGCCATCGGCGACCTGGTCGGTCAGCCGATGCTGGCGCACAAGGCCGTGCATGAAGCCCACGTGGCAGCGGAAGCTGCCGCCGGCCAGAAGTCGCACTTCGACGTCAAGGTGATCCCGTCGGTCGCCTACACGGATCCGGAAGTGGCATGGGCCGGCATCACGGAAGACGAAGCGAAAGCCAAGGGCATCAAGGTCGAGAAAGGCCACTTCCCATGGGCCGCTTCCGGCCGCGCCGTGGCCAACGGCCGCGCCGAAGGCTTCACCAAGCTGCTGTTCGACGCGGAAACGCACCGCATCATCGGCGGCACCATCGTCGGCACGCATGCGGGCGACATGATCGGCGAAATCGCGCTGGCCATCGAAATGGGTTGCGACGGCACCGACATCGGCAAGACCATCCACCCGCACCCGACCCTGGGCGAATCGATTGGTATGGCAGCCGAAGTGTACGAAGGCGTGTGCACGGACTTGCCGCCGCCGCGCAAGCGCTGATGTTGTAGCGTTGTGACACCAAAAACCCCGCAAGCGATTGCGGGGTTTTTTATTGTCCAGATACGATTAAATACTTCACCGTTGGCAGCATCGTCGGCACGCATGCGGGCGACAGGTGAAAAATGAAGCGGCGAAATCGCGCTGGCCACCGAAATGGCCTGCGATGGCACCGACATCGGCAAGACCATCCACCCGCACCCGACCCTGGGCGAATCGATTGGTATGGCAGCCGAAGTGTACGAAGGCGTGTGCACGGACTTGCCGCCGCCGCGCAAGCGCTGATGTTGTAGCGCTGTGACACTCAAAACCCCGCAAGCGATTGCGGGGTTTTTTATTGTCCAAATACGATTAAATACTTCACCGTTGGCACCATCGTCGGCAAGCATGCGGGCGACAGGTGAAAAATGAAGCGGCGAAATCGCGCTGGCCATCGAAATGGCCTGCGATGGCACCGATATCGGCAAGACCATCCACCCGCACCCGACCCCGGGCGACTCGATCGGCAGGTTGGCAAAAGCGCACCGAAGTGTACGAAAGCGTGTGCACGGACTTACCGCCGCCGCGCAAGCGCTGATAAAAAATTAACTTTCAGTACAAAAAACCGGGATGTGTTCCCAACTTTTTTTATTTCCCTTGACCTTCAGCAGGGTAAAACGTGGCGCGGCGGCACCATGTGAAAATTGGTGAGTATTGCCGTATGGAAAAAATGGCAGAATGACGGTCTGTAACCATGTTTTGCTTCTATGAACGCGTGCGATTTTTCCAGCAATGTTGCCAGCATGGGAATCGGTCAAGTTCCGCTGTACCAGGAGCCTGTCCCAGCAGATGAATACATCCCTTGCTGGCGCCCCTCGGAAGCGGGGAGTCGTCGCGTGGCTCGCTACGCATCTTCCTCACGCCTTGTCAGCGCTCCTGATGAACTGCCAGCAGAAGACGCTCCTTATTGGGATAGGCTCTAAGAAAGTTTTGCAACGATGAGAAAATTTACCGCCCTTCATATCGCCGATGTCCGTTTGCGCCGGGCTGATGAGCAAGAGCAAGCCGTGATGCTGCATGCCTTGTACCAGGATGTGGCCGCTATCCTGGCGGCGGGCAAGAGGATCGATGCGATTTTCTTCACGGGCCAGCTGGTGGCGCCGGACGCCTGTGTCGGCACGACACCCGTGTACGTCTACGAATACTTCCTGCGCCCCTTGCTGCAGGCGGCCAGCTTGCCCGGTGCGCGTTTCTACCTGGTGCCGGGCAGCCGCGCGCAGGGTGTCGCCGCGGCGGCGCTGGGCAATGCCGGCTTCAGCTTTTTCTCTGCCGACGAGCACGCCAGTGCGGAGCAGCGCGCGCACTACAAGAATATCCACGCCGTGTTCCATGGCCACCAGCATACGGGCGATGCCAGCTCGCTGATGAAGTCGCTGGGCATTCTGTTCAAGAGCAATCCAGGCAGCCTGTACGGTGCGAATGGCCAGATGGCGGCATTTTCCGTGCTCGAGTTCGCCACGGGAGAGGCGGATGGCGGCGGGGCAGGCGCGCAGTGGACGGTGTCGCTGCGCGAGTTCGATGACGTGAGCAAGAGCTTCGCCCTGTCGGTGCTGTACACGCCGAATGGCCAGGAAACGGGGCAGGTGGATGCCGAGTATGTGTTTGCCACCTTGCTGCCGCAGCTGGCAGGCGATCGCGCCTATCTTGATGGCTTGCTGGGCAAGGCGGGCGCGCAACGGCGCGAGGACGCCGGCGTCGCTGCCGATGCGCGCGAATTCCTCATCGAGCTGGCGTTCGTGATGTTCGAAGCCAAGAGCGTGTTCCTCAGCGAGGTGGAGCTCGAGCGTTTTGTCAGCGACTATTGCGGCGTGAAGGGCTGGAGCATGGCGGCCGGGGACTGGCTGGCGCCGCTGTATGCGCATGGCTTGCTGCTGTGTGCCGATGGCCAGGTGGCGTTTTCCTTCGATTACTTCCGCACGTATTTCCTGGCACAACGCTTTGAAACCTCGTTCGACCTGATGCGCTACGGCCCGGACCGCTACGATGGAAGTGAGTCTTCACTCAGCGTTGATGGCGCGTCGGCGGCCCAGCCTTTCCTGCGTGCGCTGGGCTTGAACGATGAACAGGTCGAAGCGGCGCTGCCGGAAGACTGCAGCCGCCCTGGCTGACTTCCGGGGCCAGCCGTGCCGCGTCAGTCCGCCAGCGGCTGGCGCAGGGTGCCGCGCAGGAACAGGTCCAGGCTGAGTGCAACCTTGGTGCGCAGCTGTGCGACATCCGGCTGCGCCTGTGGCGGGAATAGCAGGCGCGACATCTGGTCGCCCAGCAGGCAATTGAGCAGGTGCAGCGCCAGCATGGATGGGGTCAGCTCCGCGCGAAACAGGGGCGCGATGTCGGGGCGGCTGAAAAACTTGGTCAGCATCTCGCGCGTCTGGCCCGGTCCCACCTTGTAAAACGTTTCCGCCAGTTCCGGGTGCGTGGCCGCTTCGGCCACCACCATGCGATTGAGGCGGATCGCCGCCGGCATGGTGACCAGTTGCACGAACAGCAGGCCGAACTCGCTCAAAATGGCGGGCAGGGGCCGCATATCCGTTTCCAGCGCCGGCATGGTCGAGAAGTAGGCGGCGCGGCGCAATTCCACGACGGCATTGAACAAGCCCGACTTGCCGCCAAATTTCACGTAAATCGTGCGCACGGCCACATGGGCTTCGCGGGCGATCATTTCCAGGCTGACCTTCCCATACCCTTTTTCCAGAAACAGGCAGCCGGCCGTGTGCAGCAGGTTTTCCATGCGCGCTTCCATGTCGGCCGCGCGCGGGCGGCCGGCTGGCTTGCCGCAGCAGGAAAGCTCCTGGGCGGCGGCGTCGGATGCTGTATCGGTGGGCAAGGGATCGTTGAGGCCGGGATCGGACATGGTCTGGGTCTCTTTATAAGGTGGAAGGTAAGTGATGGCTCACACTGTAGTGCAAATTAAAATGAAATGCAATCGTTTCATTTCTTGACTTTGCCTTTTCTTTGCCCAATAATGAACCTATATCATTTCATTTTCGGAGCGAGTATGTCCAACCAGCCAGGCCAAGCAGAGCACAAGGTGCTGAGCGCCGTCCCACCCGCGGCCCCCGCCGCACCTTCCACGCCCGCCGCTTCCGCCAGCTCCGCACCACCGAATAACCGTGTGAAAATCATCGCCGGCCTGATCGTCCTCGTCGCGCTGGGCGCCGGCGCGCGCATGTGGTACCGCAGCCACTATTTCGTGGAAACGGAAAACGCCTATGTGGCCGGCCACGTGCATCCCGTCTCGGCGCGCATTTCCGGCGTCGTTACCAAGGTCTTCATCGACGACAATCAAATCGTGAAAGAGGGCGACGTGATCGCCGAACTCGACCCGTTCGACCAGCGCGTGAAAACCGAGCAGATCGCCGCGCAGATCGCCAGCGCCGAGCAGCAAGTGCTGCAAGCGGACGCGCAGATCGCCCAAGTGCAGGCGCAAGCGAGTGCCGCCCAGGCGCAAGTGGCGCAAGCCGATGCGCAATTGCTGCGCGCGAAACAGGATGCGGACCGTTATGGCCAGCTGTACACGAGCCAGATGAAAGCCGTCTCGAAGGCGGAACTCGACGCGGCCAACGCGGCCCGCTCGAGTGCCGTGGCCGACCTGGCCGCCCGCCGCGACAGCGCTTCGGCCGCCAAGTCGCAGATCGGCGCGGCGCAAGCCGCGCGCGACGTGGCCAAGGCGCAAGTGGCCGTGCTGCGCGTGCAATTGAAGGATGCGGAACAGCAGCTGCAATACAACCGCATCCTGGCGCCCGTCGCCGGCCGCATCGGCAAGCGCAACGTGGAAACGGGCATGCGCGTGCAGCCTGGCCAGCAATTGACGGCCATCGTGCAGGACAACGTCTGGGTCACCGCCAACTTCAAGGAAACCCAGCTGGCCGACCTGCACCGCGGCCAGAGCGTGCACGTGACCATCGACGCCATGCCGGGCAAGAAACTGGTGGGCACCGTGGACAGCTTCGCCCCTGCCTCGGGCGCGCAATTCGCCCTGCTGCCGGCCGATAACGCCACCGGCAACTTCACCAAGATCGTCCAGCGCGTGCCCGTGAAAATCGTCTTCCAGCCGGAAGACATCAAGGCCATGAATGGCCGCCTGGTGCCGGGTATGTCGGTGATTGCCGAAGTGGAAGTGAACCAGCCCGAGCCGGCCCAGGACAAGGCCGAGGCCCCGCGCCACGCGGCCGCTCCTGTCACCCAGACCACCGCCCGCTAAGCTTCCATGAGCAGCTCCTCCACCACGCTGGCGAAGCCGCCAGCGTTTCCCGTGATTGACGAGAAAGTTTCCGGGCGCACCTGGCTGGCGGTCGCCGCCGGCATGCTGGGCGCCTTCATGGCGGTGCTCGACATCCAGATCACCAACTCCTCGCTCAAGGATATCCTTGGCTCGCTGTCGGCCACCCAGGAAGAGGGGTCGTGGATTTCCACGGCCTACCTGGTGGCGGAAATTATCGTCATTCCCCTCACCGCGCTGCTGGCGCGCGTGTTCGGACTGCGTACCTACATGATCGGCACCACCGCTTTCTTCCTGCTGTTCTCCACCCTGTGCGGCACGGCCTGGAACCTGGAAAGCATGATCGTCTTCCGCATGCTGCAGGGGTTCACGGGCGGCGCCCTGATACCGATGGCGTTCACCCTGGTGATGCTCAAGCTGCCGCCGTCGAAGCGCGCCGTCGGCATGGCCATCTTCGGCCTGACGGCCACCCTGGCGCCGGCCATGGGCCCGACCCTGGGCGGCTACCTCTCCGAGCTGTATGGCTGGCCTTCGATCTTTTACATCAACTGGGTGCCGGGCGTGCTGCTGATCGCCGGCATGATCTATGGCCTGGACAAGGAGCCGATGAAGCTCGAGATGTTCTGGAAGGCCGACTGGCTGGGCATCTTCTTCATGGCCCTGGGCCTGGGCTGCCTGACGATCTTCCTGGAAGAAGGCAATTCGAAGGACTGGTTCGACTCGGGTTTCATCATCACCTTCGCCGCGCTGGCCCTGGTGGGCATCTTGGGCTGGGTCGTCACCAGCGCCACGCGCGCCGAACCGTTCGTCAACCTGGGCCTGTACGGCCAGCGTAACTTTTTGGTCGCCACCGTGCTGTCGGCCGTGACGGGCATGGGTCTGTACGGCTCGGCCTTTTTGCTGCCCCTGTTCCTGGGCCAGATCGCCGGCTATTCGCCGATGCAGATCGGTGAAGTCATCATGTGGGTGGGCTTGCCGCAGCTGTTCATCATGCCGTTTGTCGCCAAACTCTCGTCCGTGGTGGACAACCGCATCCTGTGCTCGTTCGGCCTGCTGCTGTTCGGCGGCTCGTGCATGATGAATGCCTACATGGACGCGTCCACCGGCTACGACCAGCTCTTGTGGTCGCAGGTCGTGCGCGCGCTGGGCCAGCCCTTCGTCATGCTGACCCTGTCGAACTTCGCCATGAAGGGCATCGCGCCGAAGGACATGCCGTCCGCATCGAGCCTGTTCAACATGACGCGCAACCTGGGCGGCTCAATCGGCATCGCCCTGCTGGCCACGGCCCTGAGCACCCGCGAACACTTCCACTCGCAGCGCCTGGGCGAGGCGATCAATGCCTATTCCAGCGCCACGCAGCTGCGCATCGATCAGCTGACGTCGTCGTTCATGGCCAAGGGCTATGACGCCGTCACGGCCGGCAACCAGGCCTTGCAGGCGATCGACGGCATCGTGCGCCGCGAAGCGTATGTGATGGCTTACAACGATGGCTTCTTCCTGATCGGCGCCATCCTGCTGGCCTGCATCGTGCCCCTGTGGCTGGCCGACAAACTCAAAGCTCCCGGTGGCGGTGGCGGTGGTCATTGACCGCGCACAGCGCGCACGTGCAGCACCTCAAGAACAAGAAGGTAATCATCATGCAAACCATCATGCAAACAGTAATGACGAAAATAGCGCTGGCTGCTTCCCTTGCCGTGGCGCTGTCCGCCTGCGGCACCGTGGGCCAGGATTTCACGGCCCCGGCAAACGTGGCCGGCACCGACACCTTCCGCCACGGCGCGGCCGCCGCGGATGCCGCGCAGCTGCCCAAAGAGTGGTGGCGCATCTACGGCGACGCGACCCTGGACCGTCTCGAGCAAAGCGCGCTGCAGGACAATCCCAGTGTAAAAGCGGCGGGCGAGCGCCTGCTGCAGGCGCTGGCGCAAAGCGGCACGGCGCGCGCCAACCAGGGCCCGAGCGTGAACGTCAGCACGGGCATCTCGAACTCGCGCACCTCGGCCAACACCTCGCAGGGCCTGGCGCTGGGCAACCGCTCCATCAGCGGCAATAACTTCTCCGTGGGCGGCTCGCTGTCGTATGAAGTCGATTTGCTGGGCCGCGTGAAACGCATGGTCGAAGCGGCCGATTCGCAGGCGCTGGCGGCGCAGGCGGACCGCGACGGCGTGCTGCTGATGCTGTCGTCGCAAGTGGCCAGCAATTACTGGCAGCTGCGCGGACTGGACGCGGAAATGGCGATCCTGAATGGCGCCCTGGACACCCGCCGCGAGTCGGCGCAGCTGGTCGAGGCGCGCTTCAATGCAGGGCTGACGAATGAGCTGGACCTGGCGCGCGCGAAAGTCGAACTGTCGAACGCGCAGGCCGACCTGCATGAAGTCAAGCGCCAGCGCAACCAGCTGGAAAACAGCCTGGCCACCCTGACGGGCAAGCCGCCGTCGGCGCTGCAATTGCCGGTGGCGGCCGATCCGTCGATCTTGCCGCTGCCGCCCGCCATCCCTGTCGGCTTGCCGGCCAGCCTGCTGGCGCACCGTCCCGACCTCGTGTCCAGCGTGGCGGGCCTGCGCGCGGCGAACGCGCAAGTGGGCGTGGCAGAAGGCGCGTTTTACCCGTCGCTGCAATTGACGGGCAATTTCGGCTACGCCTCGGAAAAACTGCGCGACCTGGCGCAGGGCGGTTCGCGCCAGTTCAGCTTTGGTCCGCTGGCCCTGTCCCTGCCGATCTTCGACGGCGGCCGCAACCAGGCCAATCTGGACCTGTCCAAGGCGCGCTATGCGGAAGCCGTGGCGAACCACGAAACGAAGCTGCTGACGGCCTTGCGCGAAGTGGAAGACGCCTTGTCCGACGTGGAGCAGCGCCAGTTGCAGGGCGATGCGCAAGCCCTGTCGCAGGCAGCGGCGGCGCGCGCCTACCTGGTGGCGCGCACGCGCTATGAGCGCGGCATCTCGACCTACTTGGACGTCACCGATGCCCAGCGCAGTTCGCTGGCGGCGGACCGCGCCGCCGCGCAGATCAAGACCCAGCGCCTGCTGGCGACGGTCGCCGTGGCCCGCTCGCTGGGTGCCGGCTGGCAGCCGGACGGCGAGCTGGCCAGGCTGGCGTCCGCGCCCGCCGCGAAGGCCAACTAAGTACGACGGTTACGTGAGCGTGGCCGGTGGCGGTGTCGCCGCCGGCCCGTAGCGTTCCAGCAGAAAATCGATGAAGGTCGTCAGCTTCGGCGTGGGCTGGCGGTCGCGTGCATACACGAGGTGCATGGGGCGTGGCGCCGGCACGTAGCCGGCCAGCAGCGGCACCAGCCTGCCGGCGGCGATATCGCCGGCCATCAGGATCTCCGCCTGCATGACGATGCCGAAGCCGTGCAGGGCCGCCACGCGCAGCGCCTGACCATTGTTCGAGCGGAAGCGGCTCTCGCGCACGGGGCTGTCGTCATCGTCGCCGCTCCTGGCCAGGCGCCAGCGCACATGGCGCGTCCATTGCATGAAGTCCAGGCATTCGTGGCGGGCCAGGTCTGCCGGCGTGCGCGGCGTGCCGTGTCTGGCCAGGTAGGCGGGCGCGGCGCAGATCACCATCGCATACGGCCGCAGCACGCGCGCCACCATGGCGGAATCTTCCAGCTTGCCGATGCGGATGGCCGCATCGAATCCTTCCTCCACCAGGTCCACCATCCTGTCGTTCAGGTTCAGTTCCAGGCTCACTTCCGGATACGCATCGAGGTAGTCGGCCATCAGCGGCGCGATGCACTCGCTGCCGAAGGACACGGGCGCCGTGATCTTCAGCTTGCCGCGCGGCGCCGCGCGCATGGCTTCCGCACCCCGTTCGGCCGCATGGATGCTGGCCAGGATCTGACGGCACTGTTCCGCATACTGCTGGCCGATTTCCGTCAGGCTTTGCCGCCGCGTGGTGCGCGCCAGCAGCCGCGCGCCCAGCCGCTCTTCCAGGTATTTGATGTGCTTGCCCACCATCACGGGCGAAATCTGGAACGCCTCGGCGGCGGCCGTGAAACTGCCCGCATCGACGACGGCGACAAAAATCTCCATGCTGCGCAATTTATCCATGACATCCCGATTGCAAACTACAGATTAGTAATCTTGTAAATTCTAGCGTATTTATTCCTTTTTGTAAGCGGCGCATACTGGCTCCATCGTTCAACCCACACAAGGAAGCAGCATGAAAATCGTCATCATCGGCGCCAGCGGCACCATCGGCACGGCCGTCGCCGCCCAACTGGCGCAACGCCATGAAATCATCGAAGTGGGCAGCCGCAGCGGCACGCACCAGGCCGACATGGGCGACATCGCGCAAGTGCGCGCCCTGTTCAAGCGCATCGGCAAGGTCGATGCCGTCGTCGTCACGGCCGGCAAGCTGCATTTCGGCCCGCTGAGCGAATTTACGCCCGAGCAATTCCGCCTGGGCCTGGACAGCAAGCTGATGGGCCAGGTCAACGTGGCGCTGGTAGCGCAGGAATACCTGAACGACGGCGGTTCGATTACCTTGACCAGCGGCATCGTGGCCGACCAGCCGATCCGCTTCGGCACGGCCGCCAGCATGACCAATGCGGCCGTGGAAGGTTTTGTCAGGGGCGCCGCCATCGAGCTTGCGCGCGGCGTGCGCATCAATGTCGTCAGCCCGACGGTGCTGGCCGAATCGCTGGAATCGTACGGCCCCTTCTTCTACGGCTTCGAGCCGGCCGCCGCCAGCCGCGTGGCCCTGGCCTACAGCCGCAGCGTGGAAGGGGCGCAGACGGGGCAGGTGTACAAGGTCTGGTAAGCCGCTTGCCATGCCATGGGGGCAGGTGGGACAATCGCAGGCTGAGCAAGAAAGCGGTAGCGCGCCATCCGCGCCAGCCGCGTCTGAGAAAAATCCAACCGAGGCCCCATGAAAAAACTCCTGATTCCCCTGCTGATGGCCGCCGCCGTCGGCAGCGCCTGCGCCGCAACGCCAGCCGCCCCGGCCACCGCGCAACAACTGACGGCCATGAGCGCCCGCTACGCGCCCGTCGCGCTGACGGCCGACGTCAGCCACCTGTCCGCGGGCGACCGCCAGGCCATCGCCAAACTGGTCGAGGCGGCCAAGCTGGTCGACGTGCTGCAGCTGCGCCAGCGCTGGTCCGGCAATGAAGCGCTGTGGGCGGCCCTGAAGAAGGACAAGTCGGCCCTGGGCCAGGCCCGCCTGAATTATTTCTGGATCAACAAGGGCCCATGGTCGGTGCTCGACGCGCACGCCTCGTTCATGCCGGCCAGCTATGCGGGCATCGCCATTCCCGCGCACAAGCCGGAAGCGGGCAATTTCTATCCGCAGGGCGCCACCAAGGCCAGCCTGGAAACATGGATGAACGGCTTGCCGGCGGACGACAAGCAGCAGGCGCAATGGTTTTTCACGACCATCCGCGCGGGCAAGGACGGCAAATACCAGACCGTCAAGTATTCGGACGAATACACGGTGGAGCTGAAACAGCTGGCCAAATTGCTCGATGAAGCGGCGGCCGCCACGGACAACGCATCGCTGAAGAAATTTTTGACCCTGCGCGCCAAGGCTTTCCTCGACAACGATTATTTACCGTCCGACTTCGCCTGGATGGACCTCGATTCGCCCGTCGACATCACCATCGGCCCGTATGAAACGTACAACGATGAACTGTTCGGCTACAAGGCCGCCTTCGAAGCCTACGTGAACATCCGCGACCAGGCCGAAACGCAAAAGCTCAATTTCTTCGCCAAGCACATGCAGGAGCTGGAAGACAACCTGCCGCTCGACGCCCGGTACCGCAACCCGAAAGTGGGTGCGCTGGCGCCGATGGTGGTGGTTAACCAGGTGTACGGCGCCGGCGACGGCAACATGGCCGTGCAGACGGCCGCCTACAACTTGCCCAATGACGAACGCATCATCAGCGCGCGCGGCTCCAAGCGCGTGATGCTGAAGAACGTGCAGGAAGCCAAGTTCAAGGCCACTCTGACGCCGATCTCGAAACTGGTGCTCACGCCGGAAGCGCAGCAGGACGTCGATTTCAATTCCTTCTTCACGCACATCCTCGCGCATGAAATCATGCACGGCCTGGGCCCGCACGCCACCGTGGTCGACGGCAAGCCATCGACGCCGCGCCAGGACTTGAAGGAAGCGTATTCCACCATCGAGGAAGCCAAGGCCGATATCACGGGCCTGTTCGCGCTGCGCTACATGATGGACAAGGGCCAGCTCAACGACACCCTGGGCCAGGGCGAGGCGGCCGAGCGCAAGCTGTACAACACCTTCCTCGCCTCCGGTTTCCGCACGCTGCATTTCGGCCTGACGGATTCGCATGCGCGCGGCATGGCCATCCAGATGAATTACATCCTCGACAAGGGCGGTTTTGTGTCGCTGGGCGACGGCAAATTCGGCGTCGATTTTGCGAAGATCAAGCAGGCCGTGATCGACCTGGACCGTGAATTTCTAACCATCGAGGCGACGGGCGACTATGCGCGCGCGCAAGCGATGATGAGCAAGTACGTGGTCATCCGCCCTGAAGTGCAGGTGGCGCTCGACAAGATGAAGGCCGTGCCCAACGATATCCGCCCGGAATTCGTCACGGCCCGCGCGCTGGATAAGGCGGCGAAGAAATAAGCTGACCTTGATTATTATCAGTCTGAAAAGCCGGTGCCTTGCGCACCGGTTTTTTTTCGTCTTTATTTGCGAAAAGTTGCCAGTTTTTCCTTGTGGAAATACATCCACCGCTTACTCTGCAGTGGTAAATCCTCCTTTCTTCCCGCCTATTTCATGCTGAATCCGCTATTGCTGATGAGCTTGCTCATCGCTTTCTCTCCTTTGCCTGCCGTGGCTGCCGCCCAGCTGACCGATTTGGAAACGCGCTGGCTGCAGGCGGGCCAGCCCGTCATCGCGTTTGCGCGTGCGCAAGGTTTGCCCATCGATATCATCGTGCAGCCGCAGGATGCGCCCGGCGCCGTGCCGCTGGCGCTGGGCTACGAAGGGGGGCGCTGCAAGCTGGTGCTGTCCTTGCGCGGCAATGCGCAGGCGGACAGTGTCTTGGAAGGCGTGCCGCCCGCGCGCCAGGGCCTGATGATGGAAGCGATGACGGCGCATGAGATCGGCCATTGCCGGCGCTATGCGCAGGGCGACTGGCATGCCTTGCCGCGCGGCTTTGTCGAGCCGCGCAGCAGGCAGCGCGGCAAGTTGGCTGCGCTGGCGCAGGAGCTGCGCGAGACGCGCCGCGAAGAGGGGTATGCGGACCTGGTGGCCCTGGCCTGGATGCATGGACGCCACCCCGGCCAGTATCAGGATGTGCTGGCCTGGATGCGCGGCGTGCGCGCGGCAGGCGAGGCTGCGGGCGGCGGTGTAGGCAGTTCCCACGCCACGCAAGGCTGGCTGGCGCTGGCCGATGGCGCAGGCGCAGGCGCATTTGATGGGGCCGTTTCACCATTTGAACAGGCGCAAGTATTGTGGCAGATGGGTTTGAGCGGCGACAAATAAACGGTGATTTTTAAGCGAATGGACTGTCAGCGTGTGCTGTCGCACGGAGCTTTGCGCGCGGCAGGGGTCTAATCTGGGCATCAACTAACCAGAGAGGAACCATCATGAACAAAATGATCGCACTCATGCTGGCCGCCAGTGCCAGCGCCCTGCTTGCCGCCGCGCCCGCGTATGCGCAGGATGCCTCGTACAAGAGTTTGACGGACAAGGCGTCAAGTGACTACAAGCAGGCCAAGGCCGCCTGCGACAGCCACAGCGGCAACGCGAAAAAAGTCTGCGTGGAAGAAGCCAGGGTAGCGCGCGCCAAGGCCGAATCGGATGCCGTGGCCCAATACCGCAACACGCCGCGCGAGCTGACCAAGGCCCGCAAGGATGTCGCCAATGCCGAGTATGACCTGGCCAAGGCCAAGTGCGGCGACCGCACGGGCGCCGATAAAACCACATGCATGAACGATGCCAAGGCGGCGAAGACGGCCGCGCTGGCCGACGCCAATACGGGCGCCAAGGCCGGCACCAACGTGGCGCAGAATCCGCCCGCCACGACGAAGGAAAATTGCGACGCCATGGATGCGACGGCCAAGGCCGCCTGCGTGACGCGCAATGCAGCCGGCAGCACCAAGACGGCCGTGGCCGACTCCGTCATCACTACCAAGATTAAGGCTGACCTCGTCAAGGACAACGACTTGAAGGCGCTTGACGTGCACGTGGAAACGGTGAATGGCGTTGTCATGCTCAGCGGCTTCGTGCCTTCCCAGGCGCAAGTGAAAAAAGCCGCCGACCTGGCCCGCAGCGTGGAAGGCGTGACGGATGTGAAGAATGGCTTGAAGGTCAAGTAAGCCACATTCTGCGCAGCGTTAAAGTCAGGACTGGAGCGGCACGCAGCAGTGCCGCTCCAGTTTTTTGATTGTATAAATTACGATCATAATATAACATGAGAAAAATCCCACCGGCTGGTAGTGACCGGCATCCATTTTTTCTCATGAGGACAGCATGCTTTCTCTTCCCTTTTCGCAATGGCTGGAGCGGCGCGGCATCCATTTCGCCTGGGTCATCGTCGCCATCACCTTTTTCACGGCCCTGACATCGTCTGCCGCGCTGGGCTTGCCAGGCGCGCTGATGCAGCCGCTGAGCCGCGAGTTCGGCTGGGATGCCGAGCAGATTTCCTCGGCCCTGGCCGTGCGTTTCGTGCTGTTTGGCTTGATGGGGCCGTTTGCCGCCATCCTGATGGAGCGTTTCGGCTTGCGCAATGTCATCTGCGTGGCCCTGGGCCTGATCGCGGCCGGCATGCTGCTGGCCACGCGCATGACGCAGTTCTGGCAGCTGGTGGCCCTGTGGGGCATCCTGCTGGGGCTGGGTTCGGGCATGACGGCGCTGGTCTTGAGCGCCGTGGTGGCGAACCGCTGGTTCGAGACGCACCGGGGCCTGGTGGTGGGCGTGCTGACGGCCAGCTCGGCCACGGGCCAGCTGCTGTTCCTGCCCGTGGGTGCCTGGCTGATCGAGCATTTCGGCTGGCGCACGGCCGTCATGCCCGTGTTTGCCAGCTGCGCCATCGTTGCCGTGCTGGCCTTCCTGTGCATGCGCAACCGGCCGCAGGACGTGGCCTTGCGCCCGTATGGCGCCGACCCGGCCACGCCCCTGATGGCGGCGCCGGCGGCCGCCATGACGTTCGCCACGCCTTTTTTGATACTGCGCAGCGTGGCTTCCAATCGTACCTTCTGGATATTGTTTGGCACCTTCTTCATCTGCGGCCTCAGCACCAACGGCCTGATCCAGACGCACTTCATTTCCCTGTGCGGCGACTCGGGCATGTCCGCCGTGCCGGCCGCCTCCGTGCTGGCCATGATGGGCGCCTTCGATCTGTTCGGCACAATCTTGTCCGGCTGGCTGTCGGACCGCTATGACAACCGCAAATTGCTGTTCTGGTACTACGGATTGCGGGGCTTGTCGCTGTTCTGGCTGCCGTATTCGGAATTCACCCTGTACGGCCTGTCCCTGTTTGCCATGTTTTACGGCCTGGACTGGATCGCCACTGTGCCGCCGACCGTGAAATTGGTGGGCGCCACGTTCGGCCGGGAGCGGGCGGGCATGGTGTTCGGTTGGATCTTCGCGGGCCACCAGCTGGGCGCCGCCGTGGCCGCATATGGCGCGGGCCGCATCCGCACCCTGATGCTGACCTACAATCCGGCCCTGTTCGCGTCCAGCGCCGCCTGCCTGCTGGCCGCGCTGCTGGTGCTGGCGATCCAGCGGCAGAAGGCGGCCGTGGCCGCCGTCCAGCCCGCATGAAAAAAGCCAGGCCCGCATGTGCGGAGCCTGGCTTTTCATTTCAAGAACGTTTCAGGATTTACTTGAGGTATTTGGCGAGCCAGCCCTCGACTTCGCTGTAGAAGAAACGGCTGTTCTCGCCTTTTAAAATCCAGTGGTTTTCATCCGGGAACACCAGCAATTTCGCCGGCACGTTCAGGCGCTGTTGTACTGCAAAGTTCATCAGGGCATTGTTGGCCGGCACGCGGTAGTCGAGCTCGCCCACGGTGATCAGGATGGGGGTGGTAAAGCCCGTGCCTTTTTCGTGGTTGCCCGCTTGCATGACCGGGCTTTGGTCGCGCCACACGGGCAGGTTCGACCAGACGGGGCCGCCTGCATTCGTTTCACGGCCGAAACCGCCATCGCTGGTGCCCCACTGCATGATCAAATCCATTTCGCCCGCGTGCGAGACGATGGCCTTGTAGCGCGTGGTGGTCGCCTGCAGCCAGTTGGCCAGGTGGCCGCCATAGCTGGCGCCGCCGGCGGCCAGTTTCGTGCTGTCGATAAACGGGTATTTCTTGATGGCTTCATCGACGCCCTGATTGACTTCATCGCCCGGGCCCTTCAATGGGTCGAACTGGATCGAGCGCGAGAATTCCTCGCCATAGCCGGTGGAACCCTTGTAGTCGGTCAGCAGCACGACATAACCTGGCTTGGCCAGCAAGTGATAGTTCCAGCGCAGCACGAACTGGTCGCGCCACATGCTGGCCGCGCCGCCGTGGATGACGGTAAACAGCGGATATTTCTTGTTCGGGTCGAAATTCGCGGGCTTGACGAGCATATTGTGGATCCGGCGGCCGTCGGCCGTGGTGAACCAGAAGTGCTCGGGCGCCTGCCAGTCGATCTTGTCTGCCTTGTCCGTATTGAAAGCCGTCAGCCGTTTCGGCTGCTTGTCGTTGAAGGCATAGATTTCCGGCGGATTGATCGACGACTCCCACACGCCGACCAGGGCCTTGCCGCCGCTGCTCAGCGAGTTGATGGTGCCGGTCGGCAAGGATGGCTCTTCGCGCACGTCGCCGCCTTTGACATCGATCGAGTACAGCTTTTCCAGGCCCGCATGTTCATAGCTGAAGATGACGCGCTTGCCGCCTTCGGGCAGCACGTAGCGGGAAATCGAGCGGTCCAGCTTGGCTGTCAGGATGGTTGGCGCAGGATTGCTCATCGGCCAGGCGAAACTGGCCAGGCGTTTCACGTCATACACTTTACCGGGCGTTTGCGCGTCGCTCAAGGCGAACAGGGTCTTGCCGTCGGCCGCAAATTTCAGCGAGCCATAGCTGTGCTTGTCCTGCGTCAAGCGCTGCGCTTCGCCGCCGGCCACGGGCAGCAGATACAGCTGCGAATAGACGGCTTCGCGCTGGGCCGCATCGTGGTTGGTGGCCGCGTTGAAGACGACGGCCTTGCCGTCCGGCGTCCAGACGGCATCCAAGGATTGTCCCTCGTCGCCCTGGCCGCCGCCAAAGCCCGGCAGCGCCACCAGTTGCGTGCCCGACAGGATGTCGCGCGGCGTGTTTTCACCTTTCGTCTCAGGCTGCGCATCGACGATGAACAGGCGCACCTGCTTGTCCGTCAGCCATTTGTCGAAATAGCGCGGTGCCGTCGTTTCATACGAACGGGCACTGACTTTGCGGTCCTTGCGCTCTTTCGCGCTTTGCTTGACGTCGGCCTCCGTCTTGTTGCCTGGATAGATGTCGCTGATGAACAGCAATTGCTTGCCGTCCGGGCTCCATTTCGGCATGCGCGCGCCCAGGGTGAGCGAGGTCAGGCGCTGCGCTTCGCCGCCGGCGGCCACGTCGAGGCGGTAGATCTGTCCCGCTTCATCGCCGTCGCGCTTGGCGACAAACACCAGCTGGCGGCTGTCCGGCGACCAGGCCACGGCGCTTTCGCCGCCCTTGGAATACGTCAGGCGACGCGCGGGGCTGTCATCAAGCAGGGACTTGATCCACAGATCCGACGATTGTTCCTTGCTATCGTAGGCGCTGTCGACCACGGAAAACACGGCCCAGCGCCCGTCCGGGCTGGCGACGGGCGCGCCCACCCGTTTCATCAGCCACACGTCTTCATGCGTGATGGCGTGTCTGGCTTGCGTTTGCGTGGCGGCAACTGGGGTCGTGGCCTTGGTCTCGGCGGCGTGAGCCAGCGAGGCGCAGGCTGCTGCGATCAGCAGGGAGCCGAGGGAACGGCAAAGACGGGGTGAGGTCATGGGCGTGGTCCGGATAGTGAAAAAAGTACAGCGGGCAACATTATTGCCCATCGATTCGGCCGCTGCCAAGGCCATGAACCGTTACTTACCAGGCGGAAGCGGCGCGTATCGGGCGGGCAGCGCGTATCCGATCAGTTAAACTTGCCGCTTTATTCACGCTGGCGCTGATAGAACATGAAAATTTGTCTACCCTTATTGAAAACGGCCTTGCTGGGCGCGAGCTGCCTGCTGGCGGCCCCGGTTTTTGCCGCCGCCGCCGCACCGTACCCGAACACCAGCGCCATGGGCGTGGGTCATGCGGAAAGCACGGCCTGGTATGCGGGCTGCCTGAAGGTCAAGGATGCGGCGCCGCCGCCAGCCGACCTGCCGGCGCCGTCCGCCGTGGCGTCCTTGCAGCAATGCCAGGCGACGGACCTGTATTACGATACCAAGAGTATGTCCTCGCCCAAGCCGGCCGACTGGCGTCCCGCGCGTCATTGCGCGATGGCCACGCAGAACAGCGCCGTGTTGATGATGCTGTACCAGAATGGACAGGGCGTGCAGAAAGACCCGCTGCTGGCGCTCAAGTATGCGTGCAGCATCGACGCGGCACCGGCCGAGATGCAGGGCCGCATCGAACACTTGCAGAAGATCAATGCCAGCGGGCGCGGCATGATCGACTTGTGCGACGACATCACCAGCGGCTACATGATGGGCGTGTGCAGCGCCATCGATGCGCGGCAAAAGCAGCGCGTGCGCGCGCAGGCGACAGGCAAGGCCAGTGCAAGCATGCCGGCCGTGGCGCAAGCGTCGCTGCAAAAGCTGCAGACGGCGGCCAGCAAGTTTGCCGACGCCCGCGCGGCCAATGAAACGGACTTGAGCGGCACGGCGCGCGCCGCCATGAGCATCGCCGCCCGTACGGCCGAGCTCGATCTGCTGGCGCAGGACTTGCGCCAGTACGAAGCGGGCAAGTTGCCAGCCAGCATGTCCAAGGAACAGGTGGCGGCGCTCGACAAGGAGCTCAACGCCATCTACGGCAAGCTGATGAAGAAGCCGGCCGAGACATACGCGGGCGCTGTGGGCAAGGATGGCATCCGCGCCACCCAGCGCCTGTGGCTGGCGTACCGCGATGCCTGGATGAATTTTGGCGCCGTGCGCTATCCGTCCGTCACCAGCGACACCTGGGCTGGCCTGTTGACGGCGCGGCGCAATGCACAACTGCAAGATCTGCTGGAGAATTAAGACATGCGCGAAGCGTATTACCACGAAGACGATTTTTGCATGATCGAACTGCTGCCGCTGGATAACTTGCAGCACTGTTTGACGCAGATGGGCGAGCAGCAGGCGTTCGCCGACGCGCACCGCAGCGGCGCCGGCTGGACGGACATGTACGTGCCCGAGGCGCCGCCGTCGCCACTGCGCGCGCTGGTCCTCACGGCCGACCAGCTGCGGCTGGCGCTGGCGGACGCCATGCCGCCATATGATGCCGTCTACACGGGCTATAGCAGTTACCGGGTGGAATGCAAGAACGTGCTGGCCTTTGGCGGCGACAAGACGGAAACCCTGTTTGCCGGCTTGGACGACGACGGCATCGTGGTGGATTTGTGGTGCAGCGATGGCATGCCGCAATTGCTGCTGTTGCCATTGAAAGAGCAGTTGCTGCTGGCCGACTGGGGCGCGGGTTTTGCGTGCCCTCTGGCCGATGAGGAACTGTTCGCCCGTTATCTGCAAGAATACGAACTCGGTTGATTCATTCGCAGGCGATGGCGTTCGGCTGCGCCACTTTGACTACGGACGCCAGGCGCGCCATGTCGTTGCCGTCGCCTTGCTCGACGTACGGTTGATAGGTATCGATGACGATGCGCGCACGCGCTTGCCAGCCGCAATTGTCGGCCTGGCGCGCGGGCACGCGCAGCAGGCGGCGCGCCTCGGCATCGTTGCTGAAACAAAACCATGCATCGTGCGTGGCGGCAGGGCGGGGCAAGCGCCCCCATTGCGCCTTGTCGGGCGCGAAGCAGACGCGGTTGCCGATGATTTCCAGACTCATCTCGTCCGTGCGTGCGCTGTACTGGCCGTCGAGCACGATGGGCGTTTGCGCCTGGGCTGGCAGCAACAAAGAGCACAGCAGGGGGGATAGCAGGGTGGCAAGTTTCACAGTGCGTCTTTCCGTATCGTCAGCAGATGCGCCAGTATATCGGCACTGGCGGCGCACGATTGCATTGCTCGCGGGGAGATTCTTTCCGCATCCGTCACGCACTGCTTTCGCTCAGCTTGTCTCTGGTCGAATTTACGCAAAAAAGATTTGGAAAATGCTAGTTTGACAACCCTGTGCGTACTGCTGTCTTCGTGGCAGGAGGGGATTAATGGTTCCCGTTGCCATGGACAAGGAATACTATATTCAAAAGAACCTCAACCAGCCGAAGCAGGGAGTATTTCCGCCGCCACTCCCCTTATGGGCCTACTGGTACAAATACCAGCAGGGGGTCGTCTGTCTGGCCCACCATCATGAGTCCATCAGCGGAAATACCCAGGGTGCGGGTCATCAGGCTCCTCGCGTACCCGGCAAACTTGAAACTCTTGAGCAGCATGCCGTTTGCGTCGTGCACCCATACGTCGGCGCTCGAATACCAGCCTGAGATGCCGCAGTAAACGCGATCATCGCTGCCCACCTCGACGTTGTTGGGGTAGGCATCTCCGCCGCTGAGGCTGCCGATGAAGCTCAGGTCCGACGGTTTTACGCTGCTGCAGCGGTAAGGTGCTGCCGACGCGATATACAGGCGCATGCCGTCAGCGCTGACCGCGATGTCTTGTCCATTCGATGCGCCGTTGATGAAGCCGGCGGAGCCCGCCGAAGCGCTGAACAGGGCACCGCCACCAATATCGGCGTAGTCAACTACAATTGCGCTTACCGATGCCGGGCTATAGCCTGAATCTTGCAAGTAGAGGCGGCTTCCGTCGCTCGATGCTGCCATGCTGTCGGCGTTGCCGATCATGCCCGCCACGGCGCCTGTGCTGGCCAGGTATGCCTTGCCGTCGGCTGCTGCCACAATCTCTACGCCATTTGGCCGCAGGGCCAGCAAGGCCGACGATTGCTGGACTGCTGCTGCCATTGGCCAACTGGTTTTTTTCGTCAGCGTAGCCAGGTCCACGACGATGATATTCCGATTGGCGGTATCGTAGGTGTAAAGATGCCGGCCATTCGGGCTGATGGTCATGTCTCCCATCGCGCCACCGAGGTTGCTGATGGTGCCGACTTGGGTGGCGGAATAGATGTTATACACATCGATATCGCCTGTGCCGTTGTTTGCATACAGCAAAGGTCGGATCGGATCGGTCTTGAGGTGGCTGTAGGTCTTCGTCAATTTCGTCGTGACGGCCGGCGTGACGCTTCCTTTCCAGATCGCAACATGCAGCTGCTCTGAAGTCTGAATACCATTCTCGCTGGCCAGGCTGACGGTGGCATAGCTGATGGCGTCGACCGGTAAAGTGGATGGATCGGCCGTCAGTGTCAGCGCATTTCCGCTGCGTTGCACGGACAGCCATGCCTTGTCGGAACTGGCAGTCCATGCAGGGGTTAGCCCGAAGTTGTCGCGCACGGTGACCTTGCGCGACAGGCGTGACCAGCCTGGGGTGGAAGACAGCCCGACGCCGACTTCCGAGAACAGCAGTTTGCGCGTATCGCGCTGGGCGGTGATGGTGACTGGTACCGAGATGGTATCGCCATTGACTTGCGTGCTTGCGGTCAAGGTCGTGGCACTGGTTCCGATGGGCTGGTTGGCGCCGATTTGCGAAAACACAATGCTGCTGCCAGCCTGATTCACCGTACCGCTGGTAGCGCTCGCGCCCAGCCATGCAGGCAGTGCCGAGAACGACCAGGGATAAGCGTTCGCCATGGTGTTGAGATTCAGCGTCAGGCTTGCTGTCGACGCAGGCGAGCGGCCATAAGGTCCTCCCAGCGTGATGCTGTCAATCGAGGACGTTAAGGTGGCTTTCGTCAAGTTCAGCGTGACAGGAACTTTGCTGTCGCTGACGTTCGGTGCGGTAATCGTTAACATTGCATCGTGTCGGCCGCTGGCAAGCTTGCCGTTCGCCGGGTCGACATATACCGATGCAATGGCAGGTGTGGTGCCGCTCGTCGGGGTCACTCCTAGCCATGCCGCGCTGGCGGTGGCTTTCCAGTTCGCCGCTAGGTTAGGTGCCGTAAATTTAACGGGCGCTGCCGCAATGGGAGCGCCGTTGATGCCATTGAAGGTAATCTGGCCGTGATCAATGGAAAAAGCGGCAGGCAGCAATTCGGCACTGACAGGCAGCGAGGCGATTTGCCCGTCGCTGCTTGTGACTACGATAGTGCCTGTCTGGACGCCAAATGTCAGCGCGGAAACATCATAGCCGACAGTAAACGAGCTGACGCCGTTACCTGCTGCCGTCGAGAGCTTGATCCATGCCGCGTTCGTGTTCACAGTCCATGTGCGACTTTTCGCGCTGACGTTGACAGTGACGGGCGCTGGCGCCGGATTTCCCTCAGAAATGGTCGCGTTGAGAAGGCCAAGTGGCGCCACTGTCATTGGTGACAAGGATATCGGCACGACAGTGATCGCATATGGCAACTGCATCGGCGAACCGGGGAAGTGTTGCGTACAAGCGGCATCCTTGCAAACTTTGACTGAAAAAGTGCCTGTATGTTTTCCGATGGGCAGCGTTGGCGCAGTCTGGAGCAGAATGCTGTAACTGCCTGGGCTTAGCTGGGAAAATTGTACCTCCGGCAGTATCACGCCTGTCGTATCGATGACGTAGGCGAACACACTGTTTACATTTTGAAATTCCGATGGCGTGTTCACAGTCGCTAGCAATGACAATGCCTTCGTGCTCCCCTCATCGGCGGTAGCGGCGGCCGTCGGCACGCTGAATGTCAATGTTGGCGTGGGCGTTGGGGTAACTGGGACCGGAGGGGCAACGCCGCTGCTTCCGTCGCCTCCACCGCTTGGGCTACCACCGCCGCCACAGCCAGCCATTAATGTGGTTGCGAGCAAGTATGCCAGTGCGCGCGAAATGCTGTACCTGAAAAGAACGGACGCCATTTTTGTCGGAGGTAATCATTAAGAGAGAGGCATTATTGCTTATTTCAAATTGTTTGAATAGCATTTAGTTGCCAATAATTAATTTCCTTTATTTATTTTCTTTTTTGCAAGTAATGGCATTCTCGACGCATTGCCTGTATGGCATCGTTGAAGCTGGCGAGCTGGCGAGCTGGATATGCTGGAGGGGAGGAAGCGCGTGCTGTATTTGCAACGAGCACGTTGGCATCGCGGTGGCGCGCCATTGCCATGGGCATGCGTCTTATTTCCTCACGGGTTTGGGAGTGTTGCGCAAGGCGCGGCTCAATGCTTGCTTGTCCGTCCTTTAGAAACATGGGTTAAGGCAGTGCCGGGAGAGTTTCTGCACTTGGCGGTGACCGGGGCACATTTCCCCCATGTGGGCAATATCACGGATAAAGACGCAAAAAAGGGTTAGCAAACGATAGTTTGCTAACCCTGATCTGTACTGCTGTATTCGTGGTAGGCCGTGCGGGATTCGAACCTGCGACCAACGGATTAAAAGTCCGCTGCTCTACCAGCTGAGCTAACGACCCGAAAGAGGCCGCATTATATATCAGTTGAAAAAGAATGCAAAGCATTCCTGCACGAAAGTGAAGATGGCTCAATGCAGGGCGGCCGTGAGCTTCAGCACTTCGTCGATGCTGGTCGTGCCATCGATGATCTTGCGCGCGCCGGCGAGGCGCAGCGGCGTCATGCCGTCGAGGATGCTTTGGCGGCGCAAGGCGTGCAGGTCGGCGCCCGCCTTGATGAGCTGGCCGAACGTTTCCGTCACGTTCAGCAGTTCATAAATGCCGGCCCGCCCCAGGTAGCCGCTGTGGCGGCACAGGGGGCAGCCGGCGGGGCGGTACATGGCGCGGGGGCGTTCCAGCTGGCCGCCCGTCAGGCGCTGCCATGACGCGTCGTCCGGGGCGTCGCCCGGCTGTTTGCAGGCCGGACACAGGCAGCGCAGCAGGCGCTGCGCCAGCACGCCGATCAGGCACGCTTCCAGTAGATAGGCGGGCAAGCCCAGTTCCAGCAGGCGCATGACGGCCGAGGGCGCATCGTTGGTATGCAGGGTCGACAGCACCAGGTGTCCCGTCAGCGCCGCCTGGATGGCCATCTCGGCCGTGGCCAGGTCGCGGATCTCGCCCACCATGATGATGTCGGGATCTTGCCGCATCAGCGCCCGCACGCCGTCGGCAAACGACAGTTCGATGCCGGCCTGGGTTTGCACCTGCATCTGGTTGAAGGCCGGCTCGACCATTTCGATGGGGTCTTCCACCGTGCACACATTGACTTCGCTGCCGGCCAGCGCCTTCAACGTGCTGTACAGGGTGCTGGTCTTGCCCGAGCCCGTGGGGCCCGTCACCAGCACGATGCCATGCGTGCGCGCCGTCAACTGGCGCCAGCGTTCGGCGTCCGCGGGCGGAAAGCCCAGTTCGGCGAGACTCTTGACGGCCACTTCCGGATCGAAGATGCGCATGACGAGCTTTTCGCCGAAGGCCGTGGGCAAGGTCGACAGGCGCAGCTCGATTTCCTGCCCTTGCGCATTGCGCGTCTTGATGCGGCCATCCTGGGGGCGGCGCTTTTCCACCACGTCCATGCGCCCTAGCAACTTGATGCGCGCCGTCATGGCCAGCAATACCACGGGCGGCAGCTGGTAGGCCTGGTGCAGGCGGCCGTCAATGCGCAGGCGCACGAGGCCCGCGTCGCGCTTCGGTTCCAGGTGGATGTCGGACGCGCGCTGGGCGAACGCATACTGCCACAGCCAGTCGACGATGCGCACCACGTGCTGGTCGTTGGCGTCGAGGCTGGTCTTGTTGCGCCCCAGTTCCACCAGCTGCTCGAAATTGTGGCGCAGCGCCAGGTCTTGCGTGGATGCTTGCCTGGCCACCTTGACGGAGGTGGCCAGGCTGAAAAATTGCGCGATGGCGTCGGCGATGTGCAGCGGGTTGGCGATGACCAGGCTCAGCTTGCGCGGCGCCAGGTTGCCCAGCTGCGCCTGCCAAGCGAGCGCGTAGGGCTGGGCCGTGGCGATGACGATGCGGTCAAGCGTGCTTTCCACGGGCAGGATGTTGAAGCGGGCCGCATAGCCGGCCGTCATGACGTCGGCCACCTGGCTGAAATCGATGTGCAGGGGATCGATGCGCAGATACGGCAAGCTCGCGCGTTGCGCCAGCCAGGCGCACAGGGTGTCGAGCGTGAGTGCGCCGTGGGCGATGCTGCACAGCGGATGCAAGGCGGGCGCCGGCAGCAGGGCGGTCTGGGTGGCGATGGCGGCCGCTTGCGCTGCGTCGAGCAAGCCGTCTTCCTGCAGCCAGGCCAGCAGTTGCGGCAGTTCCAGTGGCGTGTCGGGCGAGATGGGAGAGGGAGGCGGGGAGGCGGGCATGGCCGGCGTCTTTCAGGATTGCCGGCCTTGCCTGGGAGTGCCGGTGCTTACAGGGTGCTGGCGATGCCCTTGACCCAGGACTTGGCGGGCAGCTTGGTCTCGGCGACGATCTGCTTGGCGCGTTCGAGCAAGGCGGCTTGCGCTTCGGCATCGAGTGCCACTTTCGTCTTGAACGCGATCGCCACCACGTTCCCATCATGGACTTCCGGCAGGCAGATCACCTGTGCAAACGCAAACTTCATCGCCTTGATGTTCTTTGCGTAGCTGGGATGGTCGCCAAACAGGTTGACCGTCATGATGCCGTGCGGCGCCAGGCAAGCGCAGCAGGCGGCATAGAAATCGGCGCTGTCGAGCACGGGACCGCGTGCCGTGGCGTCGTACAGGTCCACTTGCAGGGCGTCCAGGGTGCCGTGGTTGGCTTCATCGTTGACGTAGTCGAGCGCATCCATCTCGCGCACGTGCAGACGCTCGTCGTTGGGCGGCAGCTTGAACATCGAGGCGCAGATGGTGATGACGGAAGGATTGAGTTCGATGGCTTCGACCTGTGCCTGCGGGAACTGGCGGTAGCAGAACTTGGTCAGCGCGGCCGTGCCCAGACCCAGCTGGGCGATGCGCTGCGGTTGCTCGATCCACAGCATCCACGCCATCATCTGCTGCGCGTATTCGAGTTCCGGCCAATCCGGCTTGCGGATGCGCATGGCGCCCTGCACCCATTCCGTGCCGAAATGCAGATAGCGCACGCCATCCATTTCCGACAGGGTGACAGGGGCGTAACGGGGCTTGCGCGCAGGGCGCGAGGATTCGACTTGTTCGATGGATTTTCGTTTGATAAGCATAGGGCGGCCTGAAAGTGTGCCGCATTATAGCCCGTGCCGGGGCGCCATAAAAAATGCCAGCCGCTGGGGCTGGCATGGTAGGGGCCGGTTGTTACGCTTACTGCTGAGCTGGCTCGATCGAGACGCGCAGACGGATGCGCTCGCCCGGATCGTAGGACATGATGCTCGTGTAGTTGCGGCCGCGGTAGTCGTAGGTGACCTGGTAGCCATTGTTGCGCGATTCCCAGTGGTCGACCTGACGGCATTGCTTGACGGCTTGTTCCTGCATGCCGCCCTGGTAGTTGTTCTGGTTGTCGACACGGTCGCCCACGACGGCGCCGGCGATCGCGCCCGCCGCTGCTGCTGCCGTGCGGCCATTGCCGCCACCGACCTGGCTGCCGAGCAGGGCGCCGGCGATACCGCCGACGATGGAGCCGCCAGCGCTGCGCTGTTGCGGCGGTGCCTGGACTTGCACGTATTCCGTACGGCATTCCTGGCGTGGACGATTGATCTGTTCCACTTGCGGCACGACGCGCACGACCTTGCCGAAATCTTCAAAGTCGGCGGCCTGGGCGAGTGGCAATGTGCCGAGACAAACGGCTGACAACATCAATTTGGCTTGCAAGTTCATTTGTAACCTCGTTATCTAGAGAATCTTTCAGGGTATTTTTTACAACTTGGGACTATAGTAATCCCGCCAGAGCGGGGCAAGTGTTTCGCATGGCAACAAAATGTAACAGCCCAAGCCCCTTGCCCCACAGTCTGTAACATGCACTTTCAATCGATACAAGATGTTGAAGTGACTTGAAACCAGCGGTTTGTAACAAATCTTGCGTTTGACATCATATTCGGGTTGATTCATGCAGGACAACACGTTACCCTAATACGCGTATGGCTTATATAAAATCGCACTGAATCGCATAAAAGTTGATACAGATCGAATCACCGCGTGCGCATTGACCCGCGTGCGGGGATGCAATAAGAAGAGCAGCTAGAAAAAATCCATACATAACAGGTCGATTTGAGGGAAAAATGAGTTTGTTACTAACCGTGCCGCCCAACCTTGTCCAGTCCATCCGTGCCTTTCGCGTGACCGAATTACAAGACGAGGCGATCCGTCTCGGGCAGCACTTTTTATATGCGCATTGCAACGCTGGACAGACCAAACAACAAGTCATCGGCATTATTGCGGAAGCCTTCCTGTTTCCGAAAAACCTGGCGAAGAATTTCGATGCCCTGCGCCTGTGCCTGACGGACACCATGTTCAAGGCGGGCACGCAGACGGGCTTCCTGGTGGTGCTTGAGCAATTGCCAAATACGCAAAAATTCGACAAGGAAGCGCGCGAGATCCTGCTCGACGTGTTCCGCGACGCGGCCGACTACTGGGCCGAGAAAAAAGTCCCGTTCCGCGTCTTCTATTCGTTCGAGTAAGCACCTACTCACGCCGCGGAGGCGCCAAACCAGCCTTTCATGCCCTGATCGGTCGGCGTAATCGGGCGGCGGCGGCGGCCCGGTCACTATGTTGCGCCGCAACAATAATAGCGGCCTTTCTTGGTTCGCATCGCCATAGCGGGTACAATGCGCGCTATGAAAAATATCGTTATCCTCATTTCCGGACGCGGCAGCAACATGGAAGCGGTCGTGCGCGCGGCGCAAGCCGAGCAATGGCCAGCCCGTATTGCCGCCGTCATCAGTAACCGGGCCGATGCCCAGGGACTGGTTTTTGCCGCGGAACATGGGATAGCGACGGCAGTTGTTGCCAACAAGGATTATGCCAGCCGCGAACAGTTCGATGCGGCGCTGCAAGCCGTGATCGACGGCTACACCCCCGACCTGGTCGTGCTGGCCGGTTTCATGCGCATCCTGACGCCGCCCTTCGTCGAGCATTACGCGGGGCGCATGCTCAATATCCACCCGTCGCTGCTGCCGCTGTTCCCGGGCATGGCGACGCACCGCCAGGCGCTCGAGGCGGGCGTGACGGAACACGGCGCGACCGTGCATTTCGTAACTGCCGAGCTCGATCATGGCCCGGCCGTGGCGAGCGCGACAGTCCCCGTCTTGCCCGGCGACACAGAAGACAGCTTATCGGCGCGCGTGCTGGTACAGGAACATCTGCTTTACCCGCGCGCCATCCGCCTGTTCATTGACGATAAACTGTCGGTCGAGCATGGCCAGGTCCGCGTGGACCCTCAATAAAATATTACAGGAAGAATAACAATGAGATTGCCACCAGCGATACTTGCCAATGCTGAAGAAGTGTTGCGCGAAATTTTACGTTTCACGGCCCCCGCCGACACGACCTTGTCGCGCTATTTCCGCGACCATCCGCGCCTCGGTTCGCGCGAACGCGGCGCCATCGCCGAAGGCATTTATGCCGTGCTGCGCAATAAATCGTTCTTCACGGACTTCGCCGAAGCGGGCAGCGGCCCGACCATGCGCCGCCTGACCATCCTCGGCCTGGCCGAAGCCGTCGGCGCCGACTCCTTGGGCGGCCTGACGGAAGAAGAAGTGGAATGGCTGGAACGCATCACGCAGATCGACCGCAGCCTGATGCCGGCGAACATGCGCGCCAATATGCCGACCTGGCTGTTCGACAAGCTGATCGCCCAGTTCGGCGAAGCGGAAACCATGAAGCTGGCCGATGCGCTGAACGCGCCGGCGCCGCTGGACTTGCGCGTCAACTCGCTCAAGGCCACGCGCGAAGACGTGATGCTGGCCCTGGCCGAAGCGCCGATTCTCAGCACGCCGACGCCGTTTGCGCCGCTGGGCTTGCGCGTGATCAAGAAGCCATCGTTGCAAAACCTGCCATTGTTCCAGAGCGGCGCCATCGAAGTGCAGGATGAGGGCAGCCAGATCCTGTCGCAGATCGTCGGCGCCAAGCGCGGCGAGATGGTGGTCGATTTCTGTGCCGGCGCGGGCGGCAAGACGCTCGCATTGGGCGCGCTGATGCGCAACACGGGCCGCTTGTACGCGTTCGACGTATCGGAAAAGCGTCTGGCCAAGCTCAAGCCGCGCATGGCCCGCAGCGGCCTGTCGAACGTGCATCCGGTGCAGATCGCGCATGAGCGCGATGCCAAGATCAAGCGCCTGGCCGGCAAGATCGACCGCGTGCTGGTCGATGCCCCGTGCAGCGGCCTGGGCACCCTGCGCCGCAATCCGGACGTCAAATGGCGCCAGCAGCCGAACTCCATCGTCGAGCTGCAAGCCAAGCAGGCAGCCATCCTGGCCGGCGCGGCGCGCCTGGTCAAGGGCGGCGGCCGCCTGGTGTACGCCACCTGCAGCTTCCTGAACGAAGAAAACGATCAGATCGCCGAGCAATTCCTGGCGGCCAACCCCGACTTCACCCTGGTGCCGATGAGCAAGGTGCTGGCCGAACAGAAGATCGAGCTGGAAATGGGCGACTACCTGAAACTTCTGCCGCACCTGCACCAGACGGACGGCTTCTTCGCCGCCGTGTTCGAGCGCAAGGTCATGCCGAAAAAAGTCTACGCCGATGAAAAGCCGGCCGACGACGTTGACGCTGAACCAGCCGAGTAAGCCTGTCACGGGTCGCCGCTGCACCCTGCAGCGGCGCCCTTCAATGCCGCCAGCCCGCCTGGCGGCATGGGATCACTCCCCATCCGTACCATCTTCGTCCCACCTTCCGGACCGCATCCGCCATGAATGAAACCCCGCTGCTCAATCTGATCACTGATTTTGTCAATGATTTCCGCCAACCGGCCATCCTGTGGCAGGCGCTGGTCATCCTTGCCTGCCTGGCCCTGAGCTGGCTGCTGGTGCGGCAGTTGCGCGTGTTCCTGCATAAGCGGGCGGAAGCGGCGACGACGCCAGCCACGCCGGAAACCCTGCAGCGCACGGATAGTTTCATCCGCATTTTGACGCCCGTGCTGGCGGCCATGCTGCTGGGCATTGCGCAACATTTCCTGGCCAAGTTCCAGTCGGTGAACCTGCTCAGCATTGCCATCCCCTTGTGCACGTCGATGGCGCTGGTGCGCTTCGGCTTTTATGTGCTGCGCCGCATTTTTGCCCGTCATGGCGACATCAGTCCCACCACGTTGTTGCTGGAAAAGATTTTCACGGTGGTGGTGTGGGCCGGCATGGCCCTGTACATCACGGGCCTGTGGCCGGAACTGCATACCTTCCTGGAAAGCATCGTCGTGCCGCTGGGACGCAACAAGGTCTCCGTGGCTGCCATCTTGCAAGCCGCTATTTCGGTCGCCGTGCTGCTGGTACTGGCCATGTGGGCCGGCACCTCGCTCGACGAGCGTCTGATGAAAATGCAGGGTCTGCACACTTCCCTGCGCGTGGTGCTGTCGCGCATGGGGCGCGCCGTGCTGATCCTCGTGTCCGTGCTGGTCAGCCTGTCGCTGGTGGGCATCGACTTGACGGTGCTGTCCGTGTTCGGCGGCGCCTTCGGCGTGGCGCTGGGCTTCGGCTTGCAAAAGATCGCCGCGAACTTCGTCTCCGGCTTCATCATCCTGCTCGACCGCAGCCTCACCATCGGCGACATGATCACGGTGGGTCAATTCACGGGCAAGGTCACGCAGATCAATACGCGCTATACTGTGTTATTGGGTGGCGATGGCGTTGAATCCATTGTGCCGAATGAAATGCTGATTTCCGGCGGCGTGCAAAACATGTCGCTGAGCAACCGCATGGTCTGGCTGTCGACGGCCGTGTCGGTGGGCTATGAAACGGATCTCGATGTCATCTTCCCCTTGCTGGAAGCGGCGACGGCCAAGGTGCCGCGCGTGTCGCAAAGCAATCCGCCCTCGGCGACGCTCGTGCGTTTCGGCGCCGACGGCCTCGACGTGCAGATCGGCTTCTGGATCGCGGATCCGGAAAACGGCACGGGCGGCGTGAAGTCGAATGTGAACCGCGCCATCTGGCGCACCTTGCAGGAACATAAGGTTACTGTACCGTTTCCGCAACGCGAATTGCGTATTGTTGGTACGCCTGCTGCCCCGCTCGCCAGCGCGGCAGACGGTGAGTCCCCGCCATCCGGCACCCAGCCTTAACCTCGCTGCCTGCCTCCGTTTTTGCCTGATAGCACCCATTAGGGCGTACAATCACGCCTAAAATTAACTCTGCCGGACCTCCAGAGTCACTGGAGCGACCGTGCGCACGCCCTGTCCACTTGGAGTAGTAGTAATGACATTGAGTTCCGTTTTACACGACGTTTTGCAGTTCATGGCCACTGGCATTACCGATCTGTCCGCATGGCAAGTTTTCTTGTACACCATGGTGGTCACGCACATCACGATCGCCAGCGTCACGATTTACCTGCACCGCCACCAGGCCCACCGCGCGCTGGAATTGCATGCGATTCCCAGCCATTTCTTCCGTTTCTGGCTGTGGCTGACGACGGGCCAGGTCACCAAGGAGTGGGCGGCCATTCACCGCAAGCACCATGCCAAGTGCGATACGGAAGAAGATCCGCACAGCCCCGTGACGCGCGGCATCAAGAAAGTGTTCTGGGAAGGCGCCGAGCTGTACCGCGCTGAATCGAAGAGCATGGAAACCATGGCCAAGTATGGCCACGGCACGCCGACGGACTGGATCGAGCGCAACCTGTACACCAAGTACAGCTGGCTGGGCGTGGTGTCGCTGTTCGTCATCAATTTCGTGTTGTTCGGCGTGATCGGCATTTCCGTGTGGGCTGTGCAAATGATGTGGATCCCCATCACGGCGGCCGGCATCATCAACGGCATCGGCCACTACTGGGGCTACCGCAACTACGACTGCGCCGATGCGGCCACCAACATCATTCCGTTCGGCATCCTGATCGGCGGCGAAGAGTTGCACAACAATCACCATACCTATGCCACGTCGGCCAAGCTGTCGTCGAAATGGTATGAAATCGATATCGGCTGGGCGTACATCCGCGCGCTGGAAATGCTGGGCCTGGCCAAGGTGAAAAAGCTGGCGCCGGAGCCGAAGTTCTCGCACGGCAAGCTGGAAGCGGACTTCGAGACCTTGCAATCGGTCATCGCCAACCGCTACGACGTGATGGCCAAGTATGCGAAATCGATCAAGCATGCCTGGAAGGAAGAGCTGGAACACCTGAAGCACAAGGCCGAGCTGGAAAAGCGCTTCCTGAAATCGTCGCGCAAGCTGATGCAGCGCGAGCCGGGCAAGCTGGCCGACGCGCACCACGAGCAACTGTCGGAACTGTTCCAGCACAGCAAGGCGCTGGAAACCATGCACCACATGCGCGTGGAGCTGGGCGCCATCTGGGAGCGTTCGCACTTCACGCGCGAGCAATTGCTGCAGAAGCTGCAAGACTGGTGCGCGCGTGCCGAAGCGTCGGGTATCCAGTCGCTGCAGGACTTCTCCTTGCGCCTGCGCAGTTATGCATAAAGTTATGCATAAGTAAGCTGCCGCATATCAAGGCCCTGGTTTCCAGGGCCTTTTTTTCGTCCCGGCACAAGGCGAGGGGAGCCGGCTGAAAATCAGGGCGAAAAAAAACCGCTCATCGGAGCGGCTCTTTTTACAGAACACAAGATCAATTACTTGATTTTGGTTTCTTTGTACGTGACGTGCTTGCGTGCTTTAGGATCGAATTTCATGATCTCCATTTTCGCAGGCGTCGTACGCTTGTTTTTGGTAGTCGTGTAGAAGTGACCCGTACCGGCGGTCGATTCTAACTTGATTTTGTCGCGGCCTGATTTTGCCATGATAGCTCCCTTATTCTGCTAATTAGACTTTTTCGCCACGAGCGCGCATATCGACCAATACGGCGTCGATGCCGACTTTATCGATGACGCGCAGACCGGCGTTGGACAAACGCAGGGAGACCCAGCGGTTTTCAGATTCAACAAAAATACGACGATTCTGCAAGTTAGGCAAAAAACGACGTTTGGTTTTGTTGTTTGCATGGGAAACATTGTTGCCGACCATCGGCTTCTTCCCAGTGACTTGGCAAACACGTGCCATGGCGCACTCCTTAAAGATATTCCAAATTGGAAAAACGAGAGTATATCCAAAATAAGCAGATTTATCAATGACTTGCGAAAAACAATTGTGTCATGTTGTATTGAAAAAATTTAACAATTTAACGTTTGCCTGTTCTTCATAGGGAAACCGCTGGTAAACCGCGTCGTTTACTGCTAGATAACAGTCCCTCTGCTGTCACGTATGTCCTTGTTTACACATGGTTAACTGTGAATCGGCTGGCGCCGGCCTAGATCTGGCCGTGCTCCGCAAACGAATGCACTTGCCGCCCGGCCACGACGAAATGGTCGAGGATGCGCACGTCCACCAGCGACAGGGCTTGCGCCAGCGCGCGCGTCAGTAATAGATCCGACTCGCTCGGTTCCGGCGTGCCGGACGGGTGGTTATGGGCCAGCATGACGCTGGCCGCGTTGTGCAGCAGCGCCTGTTTCACCACTTCGCGTGGATACACGCTGGTGTGGGTGAGGGTGCCGCGAAACATTTCCTGTGTCGTGATCAGGCGGTTCTTGACGTCCAAAAACAACACGTGAAACGCTTCATGCGCGAGGTTGCCCAGGGTCAGGCGCAAATAGTCTTTGACGGCGTGCGGCGAATTGAGGGCTTGTCCCGCCTGCAAGTCTTCGATGATGGCGCGCCGCGCCAGTTCCAGCACCGCTTGTAGCTGCGCGAACTTGGCGCTGCCCATGCCGTGCACGGCGGAAAAACTCACGAGGCTGGCGCCGAACAGGCCCCGCAGGGAGCCGAAGTGCTCGACCGTGTCGCGCGCCAGTTCGACGGCGCTCTTGCCGCGCACGCCCGTGCGCAGGAAGACGGCCAGCAATTCCGCGTCCGACAGCGATTGCGCGCCATCCTCGATCAGGCGTTCGCGCGGCCGTTCGCCGGCCGGCCAATCCTTGATGCCCATGCTGTTCTCCTGTTTGGCACCGGCGCGCGCCCCAGTGTGGCCTTCTTTGACGAAGCCATGGGGCAGGCGCGGCCAGTGTGGCTTACAATATCGTTTTGCACCAGTTACCTGAAAACTACTATGTCCAACGAGCAACCAGCAGTCGTCACCGAAGCGGCTTACCTCACCCTGCATTATCGTCTTGCTACTGTTGACGGTACTGATATTGTCACTACCTTCAGCGGAAATCCTGCTACCTTGATGCTGGGACAGGGCCAGCTGGCGCCATTCCTTGAGCAGCGTCTGCTGGGCTTGCCTGAAGGCACGCACCAGACGTTCGAGCTGGCGGCCGGCGAAGGCTTTGGCGAGCGCAATCCCGAGCTGGTGCAGTCCGTTTCGCGCGCGACCCTGGACGAAAACTCCGTGCCGGGCGCCGACTACAAGATCGGCGACCTGGTCGACTTCGCCGCGCCGGGCGGCGGCCGTTTTGCCGGCGTGCTGCGCGAAATGCGCGAGGACTCCGCCCTGTTCGATTTCAACCATCCGCTGGCCGGCCAGCCGTTGCGTTTTGAAGTCAAGCTTATTTCGGTCCTGTAAGGAATAGCGATGGATAAAGAACTGTTACTGGCCCAGCCCCGCGGTTTCTGCGCTGGCGTCGACCGGGCGATCGAAATCGTCGAGCGCGCCTTGCAGCAATTTGGCGCACCGATCTACGTGCGCCATGAAATCGTCCACAACGCCTATGTGGTGGCCGATTTGCGCAACAAAGGCGCCATCTTCATCGACGACCTCGATGACGTGCCCGCTGGCAATACGCTCGTGTTTTCCGCCCATGGCGTGTCGAAAGCCGTGCGCGCCGAGGCGGAATCGCGCGGCCTGAGCATTTTTGATGCGACTTGCCCGCTGGTTACCAAGGTGCACATGGAAGTGGGCAAGATGCGCCGCGAAGGCCGCGAGATCATCATGATCGGCCACGACGGCCATCCCGAGGTGGAAGGCACGATGGGCCAGGCCGATATGGGCATGCATCTGGTGGAAACGCTCGAAGATGTGGCGAAATTGCAGGTCGCCAATCCGGAGAGCCTGGCCTATGTTTCGCAAACAACGTTGTCAGTTGACGACACTAGCGACATTATTGCGGCCTTGAAAGCGAAATATCCGAATATCGCCGAGCCGAAAAAAGGCGACATTTGCTACGCCACCACGAACCGCCAGGAAGCCGTGAAATTCATGGCGCCGCAAGTGGAAGTGGTGATCGTTGTGGGCAGCCCGAACAGCTCGAATTCGAACCGCTTGCGCGAAGTGGCCGAGAAGATGGGCACGCCTGCCTACATGGTCGACAATGCCTCGCAGATCGACCCCGCCTGGCTGGAAGGCAAGCTGCGCGTGGGTGTGACGGCTGGCGCCTCGGCACCCGAGGTGCTGGTGCAAGCCGTCATCGACCGCTTGAAGGAGTGCGGCGTGAAGAGCGTGCGCCCCCTCGATGGCGTGCAGGAAGCCGTCACGTTCCCGATGCCGAAAGGCCTCGATGGCATCAAGCGCGACGTCGCCTGAGCCTGCGGGACGATTGAATATCGATGAGGAGTTATCTCAAAACAGAATTTAATTCGGAAATGATCGATTTATTCCAAGCTTAGTTTTTGCAAAAGATCGTTATGATTGCCTCAAGCTTGAATATGTTGTCGTTATGACTAAGCAAGGTCACGCGCGTTTTGAGTGCGTGCACCATGCTGGTGAGAACGGTCCAGGGATGGCACTGCAGGATTTCTTCCTCCGGTGCCGTTTTTTTATCAGCGACATGTTCCGGCGGAAGTTGTTCCCGAAAAATGCATATTTGATAGGGCAATCTGACCATGGATACATTCATCCAGCAAATCATCAACGGCTTGGTGTTGGGCAGCATGTATGCCTTGATCGCCCTCGGTTACACCATGGTGTATGGCGTGTTGAACCTGATCAACTTCGCCCACGGCGACGTGCTCATGATCGGCGCCATGGTGGGCTTGACCATTCTCAAGCTGCTGGGCATTTATGTGCCGGACTGGCCCGGCTATTTGAAACTGGCCACCGCCATCCTCGGCGCCATCCCCATTTGTATTCTGGTCAACATCTTCATCGAGCGGGTCGCCTACCGCCGCCTGCGCAACGCCCCCCGCCTCGCTCCCCTGATTACCGCCATCGGCGTCTCCATCCTGCTGCAAACCTTCGCCATGATGATCTGGACGCGCAATCCGCTGCCATTTCCCCAGTTGCTGTCGACCGACCCGCTGCACATCGGTGGCGCTGTTATTTCCCAAACGCAAGTATTGCTGCTGGCCCTGGCCGCCATTTCCATGGGATCCCTGGTCTTACTTATTGAGAAAACCAAGATGGGCCGCGCCATGCGGGCCACGGCGGAGAATCCTCGCGTGGCGGGCCTCATGGGTGTCGATTCCGACAAGGTCATCGTCGCCACGTTCGCCATCGGTGCCGCGCTGGCCGCCGTGGCGGGCGTGATGTGGGGCGCCAACTATGCCTCGGTAAAGTTTTCGATGGGAGCGCTTCCCGGGCTGAAGGCATTTTGCGCGGCCGTGCTGGGCGGCATCGGCAATATCTATGGCGCCATGCTGGGCGGCATCCTGCTGGGCCTCATCGAGAGCCTTGGTGCCGGGTATATCGCCTATCTCACCGCTGGTTTCCTCGGTAGCAATTACCAGGATATCTTTGCCTTCATCGTGCTGATCATCGTGCTGACCCTGCGCCCGTCCGGCATCATGGGCGAACGCGTGGCCGACCGCGCCTGACGTCATCCATAAAAACAAGGAGTTGACCATCATGGCACTACTCGATTTTGACGCTAAGAAAAATCCGACCAAAGCCTACGCCGGCATGCTGGGCCTGGCCGCGCTGCTGATGGTGTTCCCGTTTTTTGCCGCCCAGTTCGGCAATTCGTGGGTGCGCATCGTCGACATGGCCTTGCTGTACATCATGCTGGCCCTGGGCTTGAACATCGTCGTCGGCTTTGCCGGCCTGCTCGACCTCGGCTACATCGCCTTCTACGCCGTGGGCGCCTACCTGACGGCCTTGCTGGCGTCGCCCCAGTTCGCCATCCTGCTCGAATCGGTGGTAAATCAGTATCCCGTGCTGGGTGAAACCCTGGTGCAACTGATGGGGCCGGAAATCCGCGAAAACGGCGTCCACCTGTCGATCTGGATCATCGTGCCCCTGGCCGCTGCCGTGGCCGGTCTGTTCGGCGCCCTGCTGGGCGCGCCAACGCTCAAGTTGCGCGGCGACTATCTGGCTATCGTGACCCTGGGCTTTGGCGAGATCATCCGTATTTTCATGGGCAACTTGAATGAGCCCATCAATTTCACGAATGGCGTGCAAGGCATCAACATGGTTGACCCCATCCGCATCTTCGGCGTCAACCTGGCGGGCGAGGCGGGCACCAACAGCACCGTGACGGTGGCCGGTTTTTCCATGCCGTCCGTGAACGCCTATTACTTTTTGTTTCTCTTCCTGTGCATCGCTGTCGTGTTCGTCACCAAGCGCCTCCAGCATTCGCGCCTGGGCCGCGCCTGGGTGGCCATCCGCGAAGACGAGATCGCCGCCAAGGCCATGGGCATCAATACGCGCAACGTCAAATTGCTGGCCTTTTCCATGGGCGCCTCGTTCGGCGGCGTGGCGGGCGCCATGTTCGCCTCGTTCCAGGGCTTTGTCGCGCCGGAATCGTTCTCCTTGACGGAATCGATCGCCGTGCTGGCCATGGTCGTGCTGGGCGGCATCGGCCATATCCCTGGCGTGATCCTCGGCGGCGTGATCCTTGCTTCGATACCCGAAGTGTTGCGCCATGTCGTCGAGCCGGCGCAGAAGGCGCTGTTTGGCGAGATCATCATCGACGCTGAAGTCTTGCGCCAGTTGCTGTACGGTCTGGCCATGGTACTTATTATGCTTATACGTCCCGCCGGCTTGTGGCCATCGCCGAAGCACGAAGACCGGCCCGACCACGATGTCGACCAGCCCAACAAATCCACCGGCGTCGTGTCCGCGTAAGGGAGGGATAGCATGAGCGAACAGATCATTCTCAATATCGCTGGCGTAAATAAACGTTTCGGCGGCTTGCAGGCGCTCACCGATGTGGGCATTACCATCCGACAAGGGCAGATCTATGGCTTGATCGGCCCGAACGGTGCCGGCAAGACGACCTTCTTCAATGTGATCACGGGCCTGTACCAGCCCGACACGGGCACTTTCGAGCTGGCCGGCAAGCCGTATTCGCCGTCCGCGCCGCACAAGGTGGCGAAGGCGGGCATCGCGCGCACGTTTCAGAACATCCGCCTGTTTGGCGACATGACGGCGCTGGAAAACGTCATGGTGGGGCGCCACGTGCGCTCGCACCAGGGCGTGTTCGGCGCCATCTTCCGCCACAAGGCGGCGCGCGAGGAAGAAGCATCGATCCGCAAGCGGGCGATGGAGCTGCTCGATTTCGTCGGCATCGCCCAGTTCGCCAGCCGCACGGCGCGCTTCTTGTCGTACGGCGACCAGCGGCGCCTGGAAATCGCCCGCGCGCTGGCCACCGACCCGCAACTGCTGGCACTCGACGAGCCGGCGGCCGGCATGAATGCCACGGAAAAGCTGGCCCTGCGCGAGTTGCTGGTGAAAATCAAGGCTGAAGGAAAGACCGTGCTGTTGATCGAGCACGACGTGAAACTGATGATGGGACTGTGCGACCGCATCACGGTGCTCGAGTATGGCAAGCGCATCGCGGAAGGCTTGCCGGCCGAAATACAACAAAACCCGGCCGTCATCGAGGCTTATCTGGGGGGATCGCACGCATGAGCAATATATTGAAGGTGGCGGGCCTGCACGTGGCTTACGGCGGCATCAAGGCCGTGAAAGGCATCGACCTGGAAGTCAACCAGGGCGAGCTGATCGCCCTGATCGGCGCGAACGGCGCCGGCAAGACGACGACCTTGAAAGCCATCACGGGCACCTTGCCTGCATGCAAAGTCGAAGGCACGATCAGTTACCTGGGCGAATCGCTCAAGGGCACGAAATCGTTTCACCTGGTGGAGCGGAAGCTGGCCATGGTGCCGGAAGGGCGGGGCGTGTTTACGCGCATGTCGATCCGCGAAAACCTCATGATGGGCGCCTACACGCGCACGGACAAGGCTGGTGTCGAGGATGACATTGCCAAGTGGTTCGACGTGTTTCCACGCCTCAAGGAGCGGGCGGCGCAGATGGCGGGCACCCTGTCGGGCGGCGAGCAGCAGATGCTGGCCATGGCGCGCGCCCTGATGAGCCATCCGAAGCTGCTGCTGCTCGACGAGCCGTCGATGGGCTTGTCGCCCATCATGGTCGAGAAAATCTTCGAGGTGATCCGCAAGGTGTCGTCCGAAGGCATCACGATCTTGCTGGTCGAACAGAATGCCCGTTTGGCCCTGCAGGCGGCGCACCGCGGCTATGTGATGGATTCCGGCCTGGTCACCATGGGCGGCAATGCGGCGGCCATGCTCGACGATCCGCGCGTGAAGGCGGCGTATCTGGGAGAGTAAGGGCGGGAAAGTAAAAGCGCATAAAAAATGCCCCAGCAGGGCTGGGGCATAATGGCATCCGTCAGGGAAGTGCGGGATGGATGCCTGGAGGAGCTGGTACTAAAGTAACCCCCGAGGATTACTTAGCGGACCGCCGTGGCGGTCGCGCAGGAATTACTTGGCGGCAGCGCGCGGAACGACTTTTTCAGCCGCTTGCGTGAACTGGTTCACGGCCGAGGTCAGGTTCGCTTCGATGGCTTCGACGGCTTGCTTGCTGGTTTTCGAGAACTGCTCGTAGCCTGCATTGGCGTTGCCGATGGCGCTTTTCAGGATGGCAACGGCGTTTTCCGAACCGGCTGGCGCGTTCTTGGTGACTTCTTCCACCAGGGACAGGACTTTACGGTTGGTTTCAGCGATTTGCGTTTCAGCAGCTTTGCTGAACTCGGCTTGCGTGCCCGACGTGATGGCAGCCAGGTGACGGCCGTAAGCGATGGCTTTTTCGGCGCTAGGCTGGGCTTGAGCAGCGCTCAGCGAGAAGAATTCTTGTGGATCTTTTGCCGACAGCAATTGCTTGGCGGCGGCGGTCGATTCTTCCAGCGTTGCCTTGGCAGCGGTCAGGTTCAGTTCGACGATCTTTTCGATGCCTTCGAAGGCTTTGCCCGTCAGCGACGAGAACAGGGCGAATTGGGCTTCCAGGTTGGCTTTGGTAGCGGACGAAAATTGCTCAGGAATTGAAAACATATAAATCTCCAAAAAATCGAAATCTGGTTAATTTGATGCTGCGTGTACCGTTTGGGAAAGCAGGTGAATCTAAATTTTTCAAGCTGAACAAGAATTGTGCAACGCAACAAACCCTATTCTACGGCGAAAAAAAACGAAGTCAAGCGTTTCTTGTGCGATGCAACAATTGAATAGATTTGCATCAAAAGTCATTGTTTCTAAAGAGAAATATTTGATTTCTACGTGTCAATGGTTTATGTCTAAACTATCATTTCCAGTGGCTACGGGGACGATCGCGGCGCAGCATGCTAGACTTTGCCTCCCGCACTGGCGCAGCTCTCCGGTGCCGATCCTGTTTCCCGAGTTGATACCATGTCCAATCTTCCCGCCGCGGCTGGCGCCAGCGGCAAAGCCTCCAAAACCCCTTTCCTGACGACCCTGGCACCGATGGCCTTGCCTGGTTTCTTCGTGTTGTTATGGAGCACAGGTTTTATCGTGGCCAAGTTCGGCTTGCCGTACGCACCGCCGCTGACCTTTTTGCTGCTGCGCTTCCTGGGCGTGCTGGTGATCCTGTTGCCGCTGGTGCTGCTGTTGCGCGCGCCGTGGCCCGTGGGGCAGTTCCGCCAGATCGCCGTGGCCGGCATCCTGATGCAGGCCGGCTACCTGGCTGGCGTCTGGTGCGCCATCAAGCTGGGCATGCCGGCCGGCCTGTCCGCACTGATCGTGGGCATGCAGCCTGTGCTGACGGCCTGCGCCGCGCCGCTGATCGGCGAATCCGTGCGCCCGCGCCAGTGGCTGGGCCTGTTCTTTGGCTTGCTGGGCGTGGCCCTGGTCGTCTACGCGAAGATCAACCTCGTGGGCCTGACGGTGGAAAGCGTGCTGCTGTGCGTGTTCGCCCTGCTGTCGATGACGGCCGGCACCATGTATCAAAAACGCCACTGTCCGCAGTTCGACTTGCGCACCGGCACAGTGGTGCAGTTTGCCGCTTCCATCGTCGTGGTCTTGCCATTCGCCTTGTATTACGAAGGCTTGGACTTGCATTTCAGCAACGTCCAATGGACGGCGAATTTTATTGGCGCCTTGCTGTGGTCGGTACTCGTGCTGTCGATCGGCGCCATCTTCCTGCTGTTCGCCCTGATCCGCCGCAGCGACGCGACGAAAGTGACGGGTTTGCTGTACCTGACGCCGCCCACGACGGCCGTGATGGCCTGGCTGATGTTTGGCGAAGCATTTAATATGCTGGGCATCGCCGGCATGCTGGTGGCCGTGGTCGGCGTGGTGTTTGTAGTCAAGAAATAGCAGGGAGCAGCGCAGTGAGCAAGCCAGTATCTGAAACACAGGCGGCGCAGCAAGCCGTCGATAGCGTCATCCTGTCGCGCCGTTCGATCCGCGCCTTTTTACCCACGCCGGTGGCGCAGGACGATATCGCGCGCATCCTGGAAGTGGCGGCGCGCGCGCCCTCGGGCGCCAATATGCAGCCGTGGAAAGTCTACGTGCTGTCGGGCGAGGCGCGCCTGCGCCTGTCGCGCCGCATCCTGGCCGCCTACGATGCGCCGAAGGCGCCCGATGCGCCCGCGCGCACGGCGTCGTATACCTATTACCCGCGCCATTGGACGGCGCCGTTCATCGAGCGCCGCCGCAAGATCGGCCTGGACCTGTATCAGCTGCTGGGGCTGGAGCGGGGCGACACGGCCGGCATGGCGGCCCAGCATGGACGCAATTTCCAGTTTTTCGATGCGCCCGTGGGCCTGATCTTTACCATCGACCGGGTGCTGGAACAGGGTTCCTGGCTCGATTACGGCATGTTCTTGCAAAATATCATGCTGGCGGCGCGTGCGCGGGGACTCGACACGTGCCCGCAAGCGGCCTTCATCCATTACCATGACATCATCCGCGACGAGCTGGGCGTACCGGCCAGCGAAATGGTGGTATGCGGCATGGCCCTTGGCTATGCCGACCCGGACAAGATCGAAAACCGCCTGAGCACGGAACGCGAGCCGCTGGCCGGTTTTGTTAAATTCATGGACAAATAGACATTGCTGGCGATGGACGCCGGCAAACAGCCGCTCAAAGATGAGCTTGTTTGCTGATCACCAACGATTTGTATTTCAGTGCTGCAATAAATACTGTCGTAACTGTTAAATAGGCTTGCGAATACTCTGCATTTCGCTACACTGCAATAAGGCAACAGCTTCACGGGGAATTATCGAATGGCTAAGTTTAAACTTGCGCTGGGTATCCTGGCTTCCCTGCTGTTTGCATTGGCGCCGGCTGCGGCCGTGCACGCCAGGGAAGCGAACGGCAAATCCTCAGCCTCCAAGAAACACAACACCAAGAAAATCAAGATCGTGCTGCGCAAGGGCGCGACGGCCGCGCCACGCGAAAAGAGCGTGCGCCGGGTCGTCATGGTGCGCGGCAAACGCAAGGTCATCTATCAAAAAGTCAGCAGCGTGGCCGTGCCCATGGCCGCCCCGATGCCGACCATGGGCGACCTGGCGGGCCTGAACCTCACGCGCGATCCGCTCGATCTCAAGTCGAGCGTGGCGCTGGTGCTGGACCAGAACAATTCGGAAGTGCTGTTTGAAAAGAATTCGAATGTCGCCCTGCCCATCGCCTCCATCACCAAGATGATGACGGGCCTGGTGGTGGTCGAAGCGCACCAGGACATGGATGAAGTGCTGACGATTACGGACGAGGACGTCGACCGCGCCAAGTTCAGCAGCTCGCGCCTGAAAGTGGGCTCGCAATTGACGCGCGCGAATATGCTGCACATCGCGCTGATGAGCTCGGAAAACCGCGCCGCTTCGGCGCTGGGCCGCAATTATCCGGGCGGCTTGCCGGCGTTTGTCGACGCCATGAACAGCAAGGCGCGCCAGCTGGGCATGATGGATACGCATTACGTCGATTCCAGCGGCTTGTCGAAAATGAACGTGGCCAGCGCGCGCGACCTGGGCAAGCTGGCCATGGCCGCCTTCCGCCATCCGCTGCTGCGCGAGTACTCGACGGACCCGAAAGCCATCGTCGAAGCCAGCGGCCAGCCTATGCAGTTTGGCAATACGAATCATCTGGTGGCCAACCCGGGCTGGGAAATCGGCTTGCAAAAGACGGGCTTCATCAATGAGGCGGGACGTTGTCTGATGATGCAGGCCGTCATCGAAGGACGGGCCGTGATCATGGTCTTCCTCGATTCCAAGGGGAAACAGTCGCGTACGGCCGATGCGGGACGCATGCGCAAGTGGCTGGAGGCACTCAAACCCGCCAACATGAGCCTGCCCGGCGGTTAATTAAGTTTACTGCGAATGTCCATGGCGGCGTCGACTGGGGTCAGACCCGCCGGGGGAATTTCCTCAACGGAGGAAATTCCGATCTTGTAAGACTGACCCCAGCTTTAGTCCTGTGGAATAAAACCCAGTGTGACGGAAATCTGATTCGCCGTTTCCACCAGGTCCACCAGCCACTCATCCTGCAGGCGGTCGGCGGGGGCGGAGATCGACAGGCCGGCGATCAGCTTGCCCGAATCGTCGCGGATGCCGGCGGCCATGCAGCGCACGCCCAGTTCCAGCTCTTCATTGTCGCGCGCATAGCCGCGTTCACGCACCAGGCTCAGCTCACGCTCGAGCTTTTGCAGATCCGTGATGGAATTCTTGTTGTGCCCGGCCAGCCCCGTGCGCGTGGCATACGCGCGGATGGCTTTCGGTTCATCGACGGACAGGAACAGCTTGCCCGTCGATGTCAGGTGCAGCGGGCCGCGGCCGCCGATGGCGCGCACCACCTGCATGCCCGAGCGCTCGGAAAAGGCGCGGTCGATGTAGACGATCTCGTCGCCCTGGCGCACGGACAGGTTGATCGTTTGCTGGGTTTTCTTGTGCAGCTGGCGCATGAAATCGAGCGCCGCTTCGCGCACGCTGAGGCGGCTTTTCACCACATTGCCCAGTTCCAGCAGGCGCATGCCCAGCCGATACGTGCCCGGTTCGATGCGGTCGACGAAGCGTGTGAGCACCATGTCGTTGAGGATGCGGTGCGCCGTCGAGGGGTGCAGGCCGGACACTTTCGACAATTCCTTCAGGCTGACCGGGTCCGAATATTTGGCCAGGGCATCAAGCAGGGCGACCATGCGTTCGATCACCTGGATCGTCGTTTTTGGGGCTGCGACCGGTTCAATTTTCATGATGGATTTGGTGCAATGCAGTATTCATGCATCTTTATACCATGATGTGAAAAAATAGTGAAATGTTCCGAGATATTCAGCGAATAAATTGTCACAATTCTCATGTTGGCCGTCATAATTGGCGGCTGGATGGACTTTGAACCATGGAAAACTATGCAACCTGTCAATGAATTCAAGAGCAAAAGCGGCTTGAAACGGATTTTTTCCGCCTTTTTCTACTCGCTCGACGGCTTGAAGGCGGCCTGGCGCCATGAACACGCGTTCCGCCAGGAGCTGGGCCTGTTCGTCGTCGGCACCGTGATCGCCTTGCTGCTGCGCATCTCCGCCTTTGAAAAACTGGTGCTGATCGGCGTGCTGCTGCTGGTGCTGATCGTCGAACTGATCAATTCGGCAATCGAAGCCGTGGTCGACCGCATCTCGCTCGAGCGCCATCCGCTGTCGAAAAACGCCAAGGACTTCGGCAGCGCCGCCGTGCTGCTGACCTGCATCCTGGCCTTTGCCACGTGGTCCGTGGTGCTGTTCAACCGCTTCTATTAAGCACTAAATCCCCGTTGCGCGCCGTCCATATGCGAAAATCGAATATCAAACGGCGAAACGCTTCGTTCTCTTTGCGGCTGCGGCGCCGTAATCTGGTGGCTCTGAAAGTTCAACCATACGGGGATCTTAGATGCTGTCGAAAAAAATCATCATTGCCGCCGCCATCAGCGCGTTTGCCATTCTGCAAACGGCGCAGGCTGCCGATATCACCCTGCTCAACGTGTCGTACGACCCGACGCGCGAGCTGTACCAGGATGTGAATACGGCATTTGCCAAGGAATGGAAAGGCAAGACGGGCGACAACGTCAAGATCAAGCAATCGCACGGCGGCTCCGGCAAGCAGGCGCGCGCCGTCATCGACGGCCTGGAAGCGGACGTGGTGACGTTGGCTCTGGCCTATGACATCGATGCGCTGGCCGAGCACAAGCTGCTGGCCGCCGACTGGCAAAAGCGCCTGGCGCACAACAGCTCGCCTTACACCTCGACCATCGTCTTTCTGGTGCGCAAGGGCAACCCGAAAGGCATCAAGGATTGGAACGATCTGATCAAGCCTGGCGTGTCCGTCATCACGCCGAACCCGAAAACCTCGGGCGGCGCCCGCTGGAACCACTTGGCAGCCTGGGGTTATGCGCTGCGCCAGCCGGGCGGCAGCGAAGCGAAGGCCAAGGATTTCCTCGGCAAACTGTATAAAAACGTGCCCGTGCTCGATTCCGGCGCGCGCGGCGCCACCACCACCTTCGTCGAACGCGGTATCGGCGACGTGCTGATCGCCTGGGAAAACGAGGCCTACCTGGCCGTCAAGGAACTGGGTCCGACCAAGTTCGACATCATCACGCCGTCCGTCAGCATCCTGGCCGAGCCGCCCGTGGCCGTCGTCGACAAGTTTTCCGACAAGCATGGCACGCGCAAGGTGGCCGAGGCTTACCTGAACTACCTGTACACGGACGAGGCGCAAGACATCATCGCCAAGAATTACTACCGTCCGGCAACGGACAAGGCGGCAAAGAAATACGCGTCGCAGTTCGCCAAGGTCAACCTGTTCACCATCGAGCAGGTGGCCGGCGGCTGGACGGCGGCACAGAAGGCGCACTTTGCCGACGGCGGCATCTTCGACCAGATCTACCAGCCTAAGTAATACCGGATGGCACCATTGCCAGACCGTTACTAAAAGGATCCATCATGGCGCTGCGCAGCTTTTCCGATTACCGGGTACTGATCGTGCCGGGCTTGCATAACAGCGGTCCCGAGCACTGGCAGAGCCGCTGGCAGCGCCTGTATCCGCAATTCGAGCGGGTCGAGCAGGACGACTGGAATGAACCCGACCTGGCGACCTGGTCTGCGCGCCTGGACCAGGTGCGGCGGCAGGATGCGCGCCCGACCCTGATCGTCGCCCACAGCTTCGGCTGCCTGACGACGGCGCACAGCCTGGCGCGCGACCCGCAGGGCGTGGCCGGCGTGCTGCTGGTGGGGCCGGCCGACCCCGACAAGTTTGGCGTGGCGAAGGCATTGCCGCAAAAGCGGCTGCCTTGCCCCGGCATCCTGATCGCCAGCCAGACGGATCCGTGGCTGACGGCCGAACACGCGGCGCAGTGGGCGCGGCGCTGGAATTGCAAGTATATTGATGGCGGTGCGTTGGGCCATATCAACGCCGAATCGCGCCTTGGCGACTGGGTCTACGGCCAGGCGCAGCTGCAAACACTGTTTGATCTGGCACAAAGCGACAAGCGCCACCGTCAGGCAGCCTGATACGATGAACATCTTCGCCACACAACTTCTGAAGGAGATCACGATGACTTTACGCCTGGGCGATGTCGCCCCTGATTTTGAACAAGACAGCTCGATCGGTCCGCTCAAGTTCCACGAGTGGGCGGGCAATTCCTGGGTGGTGCTGTTTTCCCACCCGGCCGACTTTACCCCCGTGTGCACGACGGAACTGGGCCTGACGGCCAAGCTCAAGCCGGAATTTGACAAGCGCAACGTGAAAGCCATCGCCCTGTCCGTGGACGCGGCCGAGTCGCACAAGAGCTGGATCAAGGATATCGAAGAGACGCAAAATACGGTCGTGGGCTTTCCCATCATCGCCGACGTCGACAAGAAAGTGTCGGTGCTGTACGACATGATCCACCCGGAACAATCCGTCACGGCCACCGTGCGCTCCGTCTTCATCATCGACCCGAACAAGAAAGTGCGGCTGATCCTCACGTATCCGCTCAGCACGGGCCGCAACTTCAATGAAATCCTGCGCGTCATCGACGCCCTGCAGCTGACGGACGGCTACACGGTGGCCACGCCCGGCAACTGGAACGATGGCGACGACGTCATCATTCCACTGACCGTGCAAGACCCGGACGTGATCAAGCAGAAATATCCGAAGGGCTTTACGGCCGCCAAGCCATATCTGCGCCTCACGCCGCAGCCCAACAAGTAATTCCGGGGTCAGACCCGTCGGGTCTGACCCCAGCATTTGTCTCGGGTATAAATATGTCTAAGAAGCAAAAACGCACCTCGCCGGTGCGTTTTTTTTCGTCTGCAGATTCTGCCGGCAAGTATGCAAAATCCATCTAAGCAAATGAGAAATGGTTAGTTCTTTTTATAACGATTGCATGTGATTATTGCGCCCTATAACTCAAAAATGTAATAAGAAGGGGTTTCCATGTCTGAAGCAACACTAGCGCCGCCCAAGGCGCGCGGAGCGCCGTTTCGGGTCATGCCGGGGTTTAAGCTGTCACTGGGCTTCACGCTCTTTTACCTGGCCTTGATCGTCCTCATTCCCTTGTCCTCGGTGTTCCTGAAAACCTTCACCATGACATGGGACGCCTTCTTCAGCGCCGTCACGTCCGAGCGCGTGATGGCGTCGTACCGCTTGACGTTTGGCGCCTCGCTGATCGCCGCCCTGCTGAACGTGGTGTTTGGCGGCATCCTGGCCTGGGTGCTGGTGCGCTACAAGTTTCCCGGCAAGCGCATCATCGACGCGCTCGTCGACTTGCCGTTCGCCTTGCCGACGGCCGTGGCCGGCATCACCCTGACGGCCCTGTATTCGTCTAACGGCTGGTTCGGCCAGTTCATCGAAGGCGTGCTGGGCATCAAGGTGGCGTTCACGCCGCTGGGCGTGGTGGTGGCGCTGACCTTCATCGGCTTGCCCTTCGTCGTGCGTACCGTGCAACCGGTGCTGGAAGACGCGGAAAAGGAACTCGAAGAAGCGGCCGCCAGCCTGGGCGCCAATTCCCTGCAAACGTTTATCCGCGTCATCTTCCCCACGATTCTGCCATCGTTGCTGACGGGCTTTGCCTTGGCCTTCGCCCGAGCCACGGGCGAGTACGGTTCCGTGATCTTTATCGCCGGCAACATGCCGATGGTGTCGGAAATCACGCCGCTGTTCATTATTACCAAGCTGGAGCAATACGATTACGCAGGCGCCACGGCCATCGCCGTGGTGATGCTGGTGGTGTCTTTCCTGTTGTTGTTGACGATTAACCTGCTGCAAGCATGGACGCGCGGAAAGGCGAAGAAATCATGAGTACGAATACGACTGCCGCCGCTGGCGTGGACACGGCACTGCCGACAGCGCGCCGCTTCGAGCCGAATGTCGGCCCCGTCGTGCTGGAACCATTGTGGGTGCGCACGGTATTGATCACCATCGCCTTGCTGTTTCTGACGGCTTTCCTGATCGTGCCCCTGGTGGCCGTGTTTGCGGAAGCGTTCAAGAAGGGCTGGGAAGCGTATATCGCCGCCATCATCGATCCGGACGCCATTTCCGCCATCAAGTTGACCCTGATCACGGCCGCCATCGCCGTGCCGCTGAACCTGGTATTCGGCGTGGCCGCTTCCTGGTGCATCGCCAAGTTCGAGTTCCGCGGCAAGAGCATTTTGCTGACCCTGATCGACTTGCCGTTTTCCGTCTCGCCCGTGATTTCCGGCCTGATCTATGTGCTGATGTTCGGCGCCCAGGGCTGGTTCGGCCCGTGGCTGCAGGCGCACGATATCAAGATCCTGTTCGCCGTGCCCGGCATCGTGCTGGCCACCATCTTCATCACCTTCCCGTTCGTGGCGCGCGAACTGATCCCGCTGATGCAGTCGCAGGGCAGCGAAGAGGAAGAGGCCGCCATCGTGCTGGGCGCCTCGGGCTGGAACACTTTCCGCAGAGTCACCTTACCGAATATCAAGTGGGGCTTGCTGTATGGCGTGATCCTGTGTAACGCCCGCGCCATGGGTGAGTTCGGCGCCGTCTCTGTGGTCTCCGGCCATATCCGCGGCGAAACCAACACCATGCCGCTGCAGGTGGAGATTCTGTACAACGAGTACAACTTCGCCGCCGCGTTTGCCGTCGCCTCGCTGCTGGCCCTGCTGGCCCTGGTGACTCTGGCCCTGAAAGCCTTTATTGAGTGGCGTTTGAACGAGAGCGACGCCGACGATTCCGCCTTACGTTCCACGGAGCACTGATATGACCATCGCAGTTAAAAACATCCACAAGCGCTTCGGCGATTTCGTCGCCCTCGACAATATCTCGCTGGACTTTCCCGCCGGCGAATTGACGGCCCTGCTGGGCCCGTCCGGTTGCGGTAAAACAACCTTGCTGCGCATTATTGCTGGCCTGGAACATCCGGACAGCGGCCAGGTGCTGCTCGATGCGGAAGACGCGTCGAACCGCCACGTGCGCGAGCGGCAAGTCGGTTTCGTCTTCCAGCATTACGCGCTGTTCAAGCACATGACGGTATTCGAAAACGTGGCCTTTGGCCTGCGCGTGAAGTCGCGCAGCGAGCGCCCGTCGGAAGACCAGATCCGCCGTAAAGTGAAAGATTTGCTGGAACTGGTGCAGCTGGACTGGCTGGCCGACCGCTATCCGCCGCAACTGTCGGGCGGGCAACGCCAGCGCATCGCCCTGGCGCGCGCCCTGGCTGTCGAGCCGCGCGTGCTGCTGCTCGACGAACCGTTCGGCGCGCTTGACGCCAAGGTACGCAAGGAATTGCGCCGCTGGCTGCGCCGCCTGCACGACGACTTGCACGTCACCAGTATTTTCGTCACGCATGACCAGGAAGAGGCGCTGGAAGTGGCCGACCAGGTCGTGCTGATGAACAAGGGGACCGTCGAGCAATTGGGTTCCCCAGAGCAAGTCTATAACCACCCGGCCTCGCCGTTTGTCTACGGCTTCCTCGGCAACGTCAACCTGTTCCACGGCCGCGTGCATGAGGGCGTGATGGCCACGGGCGACGCCAGCTTCGAAGTGCCCGATTATGCGGGCGTGAGCGACAGCAAGGGCACGGCCTATGTGCGTCCGCACGACCTGGAAATCGACCGTTACACGCAGGGCGCCGAAGGCATCGTGGTCAAGCTGAGCCGCGCCCATGCGATCGGCCCGCTGGCCCAGCTGGACTTGCAGCGCGTCGATAACAGCGAGCTGATTGAAGCGGTGATGTCGAACGAGCGTTTTACTCATTTGCAGCTGAAGGAAGGCGAAACCTTGGTAGTCCGCCCGAAACGCCTCCACGTGTTCGTTGAACCAACAAGAACCTAAAGGCTGAAAATATATGAACTTTCAACAACTGCGTTCGATCCGCGAAGCGGCCCGCCGCGGCTATAACCTGACGGAAGTGGCCAACGCGCTGTTCACGTCGCAGCCGGGCGTGAGCCGGCAGATCCGCGAACTCGAGGACGAGCTGGGCGTGGTGATTTTCGAGCGCAACGGCAAGCGCTTGACGGGCTTGACTGAGCCGGGCAAGGGCATTTTGAAGATCGTCGACCGCCTCCTGATCGAGGCGGAAAACCTGCAGCAGGCCAGCCTCGAATACAGCGGCCAGACCAGCGGAACGTTATCCGTGGCGGCCACGCACACGCAGGCGCGCTATGCGTTGCCGAAAGTGGTGCAGGGCTTTCGCGCCGCCTTCCCTGACGTGCGCATCGCGCTGCAGCAAAGCGCGCCCGAGCATATCGCGGAATGGGTGCTGTCGGGCAAGACCGATATCGGCATCGCCACGGAGGGTTTGAGCCAGTTCCCCGACCTCGTGTCGTTCCCGTGCTACCGCTGGAGCCATCTGATCGTCGTGCCGGACGGCCACCCGCTGCTCGAGCACTCGCCGATCCGCCTGGAAGACCTGGCGAAATATCCGTTGATTACCTACGACAAGGGGTTCACGGGACGCGGCCATATCGACGATGCGTTCGCCAAGGCGGGCGTGACGACCGACATCATCCTCACGGCCATGGATTCCGACGTCATCAAGCAATACGTGGCGCTGGGCCTGGGCGTGGGCATCGTCGCCTCGATGGCCTTCGACCATGGCCGCGACAAAGGGTTGCGCGCCGTGGAAGCGTCGCATCTGTTCGCCACCAACACGACGCGCCTGGCCGTGCGCCGCGGTGCCTACCTGCGCGCCTACGCCTACGAGTTCATCCTGCAGCTGGCGCCGGACCTGACGCGCGAAGACATCGACCGCGCCATGGCAGGAGAGGAAGCCCCCTAGGCGATGGCCGCCTTTTGCGCGCGCGTCAGGCTGGCCACGGCGCGCGCGTAGCTATCCTGCACCAGTTCCGCCAGGTAATCGGCCGGGAAGCGCGCCACATCAACGATGGTGACCCAGTGAAAGCGGCCCATGTAGCGGGCCGGTTTGACGCCCGGCATGTCCGTCAGTTCAATGAAACGCCCGGCGCTGGCGCGCAGGCTGAAGCGCCACTGTTCCGGTGCGCTGGTCTTGAAATAGGCAAACTTCTTGCCGCTCACTTCATACACGAGGATGTTCGACGGCGCACCGTACAGCACGGCTTGCGCGCCGGGCAGGGCCGCGCAAAATTGCTTCAGTTCATCTGTTGTCATTCGTCCACCGCCATGAATTGTTGCGTGTTGCGGTCGAAGGCGTACGCCGCGCCGGCAGGGGCGTCCAGCAGCGCAATGAAACGGTCGTCCACGCTGAGCACGGCACCCAGCGACACGAGGGCTATGTTGGCGCTTTCGTTGATGTAGTCGTCGCTCTCGTCGTTGGCCGTGAAGCGCCAGCCGCTGTCGTCGTCGTTGTCCGGCGCTTCGCGGTACAGGTAGCCGACGGGCGCGCCGTCTTCCAGCACGCGTTTCGTGACGAAGCACAGGCCCGCGTAGCGGTTGACGAGGTTATCGTCATCGTCGTGCTGGGTATTGATGATGTGGCGCGCCGCGAAGGCGATGGGGTCTTTGGCGCGCAAATCGGCGATGTAGCCGGGCATGTTGTCGAGCTTGCCCGTAAAGTGCCCATGCGGCTCGACCGTGTCGACCAGCACCCACATGCGCTCGGCGCCCGGCGCCTGCGGATCGTCGCTGTGGAAGGCGAAGATCAGCTTGACCACCTCGCCGGGGCGCACCTGGGCGATGGCTTCGGGCGGCGATTTATAGAATGTGTAGGGATGGCGCGCCGCCAGTTCGGCGGCGTCGGCCAGGTGCCAGCTGGGCATGGTTATCCGTCATCAAGAAGAGTAAACCCCATGGTAGCCGATTGCGTGTCAGGATGACCACGCATACCTGCAGGCTTGCCATTGCCGCTTGGCATGTGCTGATCTACAACAATCCTGCTTCCCCGACCAGCGCCCGGTCATGGCAAGGACGGCGGTACGCCCCTTCATAGCCGGACTCGGCAAGAAACTGATGAGACCGATTGAAAATACCAATGGTAAAATTTGTTTCTTTTATTGCATTTTGATTTCCTGGATGATATCTTTTGCTCAATCGCAAAAAAATATAACAAAAATATAATCAACATTGTGTTTTTTGAAATTTATCAATAGGGGAAATTATGAACATGACTAAACATGCTGTGCTGGGTCTCTGCCTTGCTGTCTCGGCTTGCCTGGCGCCATTGGCCCAAGCGGCGAACTGGGTGGAAATCACCGATCCCGCCATGAGCGGCTTCCTGGTGGGCGGCAAGACCGTCACCTACGGCAGCGTGGCAGCGGACTCGGTCTGGGTGTTTGACGGCGCCAACCCGTCCGGCCCGCAAAGCGCGGCCGCCATCCAGAGCTTGGTCAGCAGCAAGTTTGGTCTGCCATCCAGCGGCACCGGTTCCCTGGTCTTTGCCGCCCAGGGCGACCTGGAAAGCGGTAAGTCCGGTTCGTTCACCGTCAAGTCCAGCTTCGACTACCTGGCCGTGCACTATGGCCGTGGCGAACTGCTGTTTCACTGGGACGCGCCGCTGGCCGCCAATACGCTTATCACCATCAGCAATCTGCCGCGCGGCCTGAGCAATTTCCGCGCCTACAGTTCCGTCTCGGCCGTGCCTGAGCCAGCGACCTACGGCATGTTGATGCTGGGCCTGGGTCTGGTCGGTTTTGCCGCGCGCCGCCGCCGCGCCTGAGCCTGCAGCGCCTGCGGGCGCAAGACATGAAAAAAAGCCCGCGCATCGGAAGATGCGCGGGCTTTTTGCATGGCGGAGCGGTATTTACCAGCTATAGCCAGCCTTGGCGTAGTAATAGCGGCCGTTGAAACCGTTCGGCGCGAAGATGCTGTAGGGCTGGGTACCGTTGACGTTCAGGTTGCCCGCGCTCGTCACTTGCGCCGGATAGCGGTTGGTGACGTTGTCGATGCCGGCCACCAGGCGCCAGTTCTTGCCCAGTTTCACGGAACCGGACACGTCCAGCACCCATTGCGGGTCATACGTCTGGTCGAGCTTGACGTCGTTCTGCGGCACGGTGAAGCTGCCGTAGCGCGTTACGACGCCGTGCGCATTCCAGATGCCGAAGCCGTAGTCGGCCGCCAGGCTGAACTTGTCCTTCGGCGAGGCCACCGTGATGCGGTCGATGCTCTGGCGGTCGATCAGTTTCAGGTTGTTGGCCGTCAGGATGTCCGGATTGCCGGCGATTTTCTGTACCGTGCTCTTGTTGTGGTTGTACGCCACGGTGAGGTCCAGGCGGTCCTTGTCCTGCAGGTCGATGCGGTAGGTGCTGACGATGTCCACGCCTTCCGTGCGCGTGTCGACGGCGTTGGTGAAGTAGCGCGCTGCGCCCACGGTCGAGCCTTGCGTCGCCAGCTGGGCCTTGAGCTTGTCGTTCAGCGCCAGATTGGCCGAGAACAGGATGCGGTTGTCGATGTCGATGCGGTAGGCATCGATGCTGGTGGTGAAGTTGCGGCTGGGCTGGAACTGCAGGCCCAGGCTGTAGTTGCGTGCCTTTTCCGGCTTCAGGTCTTGCGCACCGAGGGCGCGCGCCTGCGGCGTGTTGACGGCGAAGGTACCCGTCTCGATGGCCGTATTGTTGCCGTTGATGACCTGGAAGTTGGTGGTGGTGATGGTGTAGTACTGCTGCGCCAAGGATGGCGCGCGGAAGCCGCTCGACACGGTGCCGCGCAGGGACAGGGCGTCCGTGAAGGCATAGCGCGCGGAACCCTTGGCCGAGGTGGTGCTGCCGAAATCGCTGTAGCGCTCATGGCGCAGGGCCACGCCGCCCGACAGTTTCTTCGTCGCTTCCGCTTCCAGGTTCACATAGACCGACTCGTTGTGGCGCGAGTGGCTGCCCGCGTTGACAGGACGGAAGCCGGCAAAGCCTTGCGAACCGCCGCCCGTGTACGATGCTTCATCGCCGGCGCCGATGCTGTACTTTTCATGGCGCGCTTCGGCGCCCACGGCCACCGTCAGCGGGCCCGTAAAGTAAGACACGGGAAATTCGCGCGCCGCATCGAGGTTGAACACCGTTTGTTCGTTTTTCAGCGAGCCCGCATAGAAATGCGTGGGGCTGTTGGCGCCCAACGACTGGTTGACCGTATTGTCCAGGTCCAGCTCGAACTTATTGCTGCCGTAATTGAGGCTGGCATCCCAGCGCCAGCCGGCCGCTTCGCCGCGCAAGCCCGTCACCAGGGACTGGTCCGTCAGGGTGCTGTTTTGCAATGGCAAAAAGCCTTCCGGGAAGAGCGGCGTGCGCTGGACAAACTGCTTCGAATTATTCGGGTCCGTGATCAGCGCCGTGCGCCAGGTGGCGGCGGCCGACGTGTCGCGCTTGCCGTAGTTGCCGAAGGCATACCAGTCGAGGTTGTCGCTGATGTGGTATTCGCTGTTGAGGAAAATCGTTGCCGGCTTGCTTTCCGGGTCGCCATAGCGCTGGTTGACCTTGCCGTAGCGCGGTTCCAGCGGGTTGCGGAAATCGGCACCGGCGCGGTTGGTCGGGTCGCGTTCCGCCACTTCGGCCGAGACGCGCACCCAGCCGTCGTCGCCCAGGGCGAAGCCGGCCGAACCCTTGATGGATTTTTGCTTGCCGTCGCGTTCCTGCGTCTGGCCATAACCCACTTCGACATCGCCGCCGGCCGCGCCTTTTTTCAGGATGATGTTGATCACGCCGGCAATCGCGTCGGAACCGTACTGGGCCGCCGCGCCGTCGCGCAGCACTTCCACGTGGTCGATGGCGGCCAGGGGAATGGCGTTCAGGTCGACGGGCGCCGAGCCGCGGCCCAGCGAGCCGTTGACGTTGACGACGGCCGAGGTATAGCGGCGCTTGCCGTTCACCAGTACCAGGGTCTGGTCGGGCGACAGGCCGCGCAACTGGGCCGGACGCACGGCATCGCTGGCGTCGGCGCCCGTGGCGCGGGCGAAGTTCAGCGATGGCAGCAGGCGCGCCAGCACGGTGGCCAGCTCGCCCGAACCCGTGCTTTGCAGGTCGCGCGAAGTGAGGATGTCGATCGGCGATTCGGAATCGATGGTGCGGCGGTTCTTGGCGAAGGTGCCGGTGACGACCACCGATTGCAATTCGCCTTCGGCCGGCAGCTCTTGCTGCGCTTGCGCCTGCATCGGCAGGCTGAAGCAGGCGACCAGGCTGGCGGCGATCACGGTTTTTACGGGGAGGGCGGGACGCTGGGAGCGGGCGGTGCTTGAACTCATCGACGATATCTCTTCGGTTGTGGTTGCGCGGACCATGGCGGTCCGGTGATGCAATCAGATTAACAGTGGGCACGCGGCGTGCTTACGAATCGTTCTGTCTATCGATATGCAATAAATATCTGAAAGACGTCAACATGGCGCGCGTAGCGCATATGGCCTCGTTTCCAGCATACGACCGGGCACGGCAAGGCCGCAATGCTGCACAGCAGTAAATTGCCAGCTGTTGTATAAATACGACTATATGCGATGAGCGTGGGGAGCCTGGCGACGGCATGCGCCGCCAGACGGCGGGCCTTACTGTCCCGGATTGGGCAGACTGGCGTGGATGGCGTCGACGGCCGCCACCAGTTCCGGCGACAAGGTGAGGTGATGCGCATCGATATTTTGCTGCAACTGCGCCACGCTGGTGGCGCCGATGATGGTCGACGCGACGAACCAGCGCGAGTAGCACCACGCGAGTGCCAGCTGCGCCGGCGTCAGGCCGTGCGCGCGGGCCAGCGCCGCATATTGCCGGGCCGCCTCGATGGTGGCGGGGCGCACGTAGCGGGGACTCCAGCCGGCCGGGAAGCGCGTCAGGCGGCCCCTCGCTTGTGGATTGTCGAGGTACTTCGCTGTCAGCTGGCCGAACGCCAGCGGGCTGTAGGCCAGCAAGCTGACGTTCTCGCGGTGGCAGGTTTCGTCGAGCAGGCTCGTCTCGAAATGGCGCGCCGTCAGGTTGTACAGGTTCTGGATCGAAACGATGCGCGGCAAACCTTTCAGCTCGGCCTGCTTGATGTATTCGCACACGCCCCACGACGATTCATTCGACACGCCGATGTGGCCGATCTTGCCTTCCTCGACCAGCTTGCCCAGCACGGCCAGTGTCTCTTCTATGGCGACCGACGCGTGTTCCTTGCGCGGGTTGTACACGCTGGCGCCGAAGATGGGCAGGTTGCGGCTGGGCCAGTGCAATTGATACAGGTCAATATGCTCCGCCTGCAGCCGGCGCAGGCTGTCTTCGACGGCAGCGCGGATGTTGACCGCGTCGTGATCCGTCTTGCCCTTGCGTATCCAGTGCATGCGCGAGTTCGGCCCGGCCACCTTGCTGGCCAGGACGATCTGACTGCGCCTGCCGCTTTTCTTCAGCCAGCTGCCGATGTAGCGTTCCGTGCTGCCCTGCGTTTGCGCACTGGCCATCACCGGATACATCTCCGCCGTGTCGACGAAGTTGATGCCCCGTTCGAGCGCGTAATCGAGCTGGCTGTGGGCTTCGGCTTCGCTGTTCTGCTCGCCGAAGGTCATCGTGCCCAGGCAGATTGTGCTCACTTCCAGGCTGCTGGCGCCCAGCTTGACCTTGGCGATCATTTCGCCTGTTTGCCGCGCAGCGCGCGCGCGCAATCCTTGATCAGGGCGGGACCGGCATAAATCAGGCCGCTGTACAGCTGCACCAGCTGCGCGCCCGCCTCGAACTTGGCCAAAGCATCCTTGCCCTGCATGATGCCGCCCACGCCGATGATGGGCAGCGCGTCGCCCAGTTCCGCCTTCAGCAAGCGGATGACATTGTTCGACAGCTCGAACACGGGCGCGCCCGACAGGCCGCCCGCTTCGGCGCCGTGCGGCATGCCTTCGACGGCGCTGCGTGACAGGGTCGTGTTGGTGGCGATGACGCCGTCGATCTGGTGGCGCGTGAGTGACTCGGCGATGCTTTTCACCTGCTCGCCATCCATGTCCGGCGCGATCTTCAGGGCCAGCGGCACGTAGCGCTTGTGCTTGTCCGCCAGGCGCGCCTGGGCATCCTTCAGTTGCGACAGCAGGGCGTCGAGTTCCGACGCGCCCTGCAGCTGGCGCAAATTCTTGGTGTTCGGCGACGAGATATTCACCGTCACATAGCTGGCGTAGGGGTAGACTTTTTCCAGGCACAGCAGATAGTCGTCGGCCGCGCGCTCGATGGGCGTGTCGGCGTTCTTGCCGATGTTCAGGCCCAGCACGCCGGCGCGCTCCTGGTAAAACTTCGACGCCTGCACATTGGCCACGAAGGCGTCCACGCCGCCATTATTGAAACCCATGCGGTTGATGATGCCCTGCGCCTGCGGCAGGCGGAACATGCGCGGTTTCGGATTGCCCGCCTGCGCGCGCGGCGTGACGGTGCCCACTTCGATCGAGCCGAAACCCAGGTCGGCCAGCGCGTCGATGTAGGCGCCATCCTTGTCCAGGCCGGCGGCCAGACCGACGGGGTTCGGGAAGGTGATGCCCATCACCGTGCGCGGATCAGCGGCCGGTTTGCCGGCCAGCTTCGTCAGGCCCAGCGCGCTGGCGCGTTTCAGGGCGGGCAGGGTGAAATGGTGGGCCGCTTCGGCATCCATCGAAAACAGCAGCGGGCGAGCGAGGGAGTACAGGAATTTTTCAGACATGGGGCGCTTTGAGTAGGTGTGCGCGCTGCCGGGAAGGGCTGGCGGCGCGCGAAATAAGTGCCGTATTTTACCGTGTTCCGCGCGGCGGCCGGGTGTATAGTTCTTGTTGGTCTGATGCAATATTGATCCCTTGATAATCTGCATCGGGCCCTGGACTTTCCTGTTTCTTCCCTGTTCCCTTTACTTCATAAGCGAGACATCGATTGAAAAAGACACGCATCCTGACCGCCATCGCGGCCGCCAGCGCACTGCTGCTGAGCCATCCGGCCCTGGCCCTGCCCAATACCCAAGACACCCGCATGCTGAGCGAACCGGCCGTCTCCAGCCGCCATATCGCCTTCATCTATGCGGGCGACCTGTGGCTGTCGAACCTCGACGGCGGCGGCGCGCGGCGCCTGACGTCCGACCTGGGCGACAAATCGAATCCCGTGTTTTCGCCCGACGGCAGCCTGATCGCGTACAGCGCGAACATCGACGGCAATGTCGACGTGTACGTGATCGCGGCAGCGGGCGGCGTGCCGCGCCGCCTGACCTTCCACCCGGGCGCGGACCTGGCGCAAGCATTCACGCCCGATGGCCATGCCGTGATGTTCACCTCGCCCCGCGCCGCCTTCAACAACCGCTTCCAGAAGCTGTTTACGGTGCCCGTGGCGGGCGGCGTGGAAACCCAGCTGGAAATCCCGAACGCATCGCGCGCCACGTATTCGCCCGATGGCAAGCGCATCGCCTACAACCCGCTGGCGCCGGCCTTCAAACAGTGGAAGCGTTACCGGGGCGGCACCAACTCCTGGCTGTGGCTGTTTTCGTCCAGCGACAAGTCGATTGAAAAAATCCCGCAGCCGACCACGCGCTCGAACGACGTCGACCCGATGTGGCTGGGCGACACCGTGTACTTCCGCTCGGACCGCAACGGCGAATTCAACCTGTTTGCGTATGACGTCAAGACGAAAGCCGTGCGCCAGCTGACGCGGCACAAGGATTTCCCCGTGCTCAACGCGTCGGCCGCGAACGGCACCATCGTCTACGAGCAGGCCGGGTATCTGCACTCTTTCGACATCGCCAGCGGCCAGGCGCACAAGCTCACCATCGGCGTGGCCAGCGACCTGGGGCAGGCGCGGCCCCGCTGGGTGAAGAACGCGAAATACATCCGCGACGCGTCGATTTCGCCGTCGGGGGCGCGCATCGCCTTCGAATACCGGGGCGAGATCGTCACCATTCCCGCCGACAAGGGCGACGTGCGCAACCTGACGCAGACGGCCGGCGCCCACGAGCGCACGCCCATCTGGTCGCCCGATGGCCGCTCGGTCGCGTATTTTTCCGATGAATCGGGCGAATACGAGCTGCACGTGCGGGCGCAGGACGGCAAGGGCGCCGTGCGCAAGTTCAAGCTCAATGGCAGCGGCTTCTATGACAATGCCGTCTGGTCGCCCGACAGCAGGAAGATCGCGTTTGCCGACAACGGCTGGAGCATGTACGTGATCGACGTCGGCAATGGCAAGGTGCAAAAAATCGCCACGGAACCGATGTATGGCGTCGACAAGAGCATGCGCGCCGCGTGGGCGCCCGATTCGCGCTGGCTGGCCTACACGCTCAATTCGCCCACCTACACGCGCAGCGCCTACATCTATTCCGTTGAGCAGAACAAGTCGATGCCCGTGACCGATGGCCTGTCCGACGTGGCCCAGCCCGTGTTCGACAAGAGCGGCAAATACCTGTACTTCTTCGCGTCGACCAACGCAGGCCCCAGCAACAACTGGTTCTCGCAGCAGAACGAAGACAACCTGGTGACGCGCACCGTGTGGATGGCCGTGCTGCGGCGCGACTTGCCGTCGCCCTTGATCAAGGAAAGCGACGAGGAAAAGGCGGCCAGCGCGGAGAGCCGGATGGAGTCGGCGAAGGCCGAAGCCGAGTCGAAAAACGACGCGAAGAGCGAAGCGAAGATCGATCCGAAGACGGGCCGCGACGATCCGAAAGTGGCCGTGGCCCCCGTGGCGCCGATTGCCATCGATTTCGACGGCATCGCCACGCGCATCGTCGACCTGCCGCTGCCGGCCGCGCAGTTCTCCAGCCTGGCCGCCGGCGCCGCGGGGCAGATCTTTTTGCTGCGCGAAAGCGACGGCAAGAAGGCCGTGCAGCGCTTCGACCTGAAGGAGCGCAAGGCGGAAACCGTGGTGGCCGAAGCTGATGATTTCGAGGTCTCGGCCGACGGCAAGAAGCTGCTGTACCGCCAGAAGGACAACTGGGCCATGGGCTCCGCCACGGGCAAGCTGCTGGCGCCGGGCGAAGGCAAGATCAAGGTCGACGCCATCGAAGTCAAGGCCGATCCGCGCGCCGAGTGGACGCAGATTTTCAATGAAGTGTGGCGCATCAACCGCGATTACTTCTATGACCCGGGCATGCATGGCGTGGACTGGAAGGCCATGCGCGACAAGTACGCCGTGTTCCTGCCCGAGCTGTCGAGCCGCGCGGACCTGAACCGCCTGATCCAGTGGATGTGCAGCGAACTGGCCGTGGGTCACCACCGTGGCGGCGGCGGCGACGACTTTATCGAGGCGAAGAAGGTGCCGGGCGGGCTGCTGGGCGCCGACTATGAAGTGAGCGACGGCCATTACCGCTTCAAGAAGGTGTATGGCGGATTGAACTGGAATCCGGCCCTGCGCGCGCCGCTGACGGAGCCGGGCCTGAACGTCAAGGCGGGCGAATACCTGCTGGCCGTCGACAGCCGCCCGCTGGCGCCGCCGACGAATATCTACAGCGCCTTCGAGAACACGGCCGGCAAGGCCATCGACCTGACTGTGGGACCCTCGGCCGACGGCAAGGGCGCGCGCACGATCACCGTGGTGCCCGTGCCGGCCGAGGATGCCTTGCGCAACCGCGACTGGATCGAGGGCAATATGCGCAAGGTCAATGCGGCCACCAACGGCAAGGTGGCGTACGTGTACGTGCCCAATACGGCGGGGCTGGGCCACACCTACTTCAAGCGCTATTTCTTCCCGCAGGCGGACAAGCAGGCCATCATCGTCGACGAGCGTTTCAATGGCGGCGGCAGCGTGGCCGATTACTACATCGAGATCCTGCAGAAGAAGGAAATCGCCTGGTGGACCATGCGCTACGGCGCCGACATGAAGACGCCGTCCGCCTCGATCCAGGGGCCGCGCGCCATGCTGATCGACGAGACGGCCGGCTCGGGCGGCGACCTGCTGCCGTGGATGTTCCGCAAAAATAACATGGGCCCGCTGATCGGCAAGGCGACGTGGGGCGGCCTGGTGGGCATCCTCGGCTTCCCCGTGCTGATGGATGGCGGCACGATCACGGCGCCGAACCTGGCGTTCTGGACGCGCGAAAACGGCTGGGGCGTGGAAAACGAAGGCGTGCCGCCCGATATCGAAGTCGAGCAAACGCCGGCCGACGTCATCGCCGGCCGCGATCCGCAGCTGGAAAAGGCGATCGAGGTGATCCAGGCCGAACTGGCGAAAAAGCCGCCCGTGCGGCCTGCGCGCCCGGTGTTTCCGGACAAGAGCAAGTAAGCTGAAGTGCAGGGGCCAGACCCTCGCGATTGTTCGCCGGTAGGTCGGATTAGCGCAGCGTAATCCGACACCATTGTTGGCTTTGCAGCGTCGGATTACGCGCTTGCGCGCTAATCCGACCTACCTTACATGATCGCCCACTGTCCCTTGACGCGCTTCCAGCGCTGGCGAAGAACCCGCCCGTGCGGCCCACGTCCGGCGTTTCCGGATAAAAGCAAGTAAGAAGCAAGTAAGCTGAAGTGCAGGGGGCAGACCTTCGCGATTGTTCGCCGGTAGGTCGGATTAGCGCAGCGTAATCCGACACTATTGTTGGCTTTGCAGCGTCGGATTACGCGCTTGCGCGCTAATCCGACCTACCTTACATGATCGCCCACTGTCCCTTGACGCGCTTCCAGCGCTGGCGAAGAACCCGCCCGTGCGGCCTGCACGTCCGGCGTTTCCGGACAAGAGCAAGTAAGCTGAAGTGCAGGGGGCAGACCCTCGCGATTGTTCGCCGGTAGGTCGGATTAGCGCAGCGTAATCCGACACTATTGTTGGCTTTGCAGCGTCGGATTACGCGCTTGCGCGCTAATCCGACCTACCTTACATGATCACCCACTGTCCCTTGACGTGCGCTTCCAGCGCTGGCGAAGAACCCGCCCGTGCGGCCTGCGCGTCCGGTGTTTCCGGACAAGAGCAAGTAAGCTGAAGTGCAGGGGGCAGACCCTCGCGATTGTTCGCCGGTAGGTCGGATTAGCGCAGCTTAATCCGACACCATTGTTGGCTTTGCAGCGTCGGATTACGCACTTGCGCGCTAATCCGACCTACCTTACATGATCGCCCGCTGTCCCTTGACGCGCGCTTCCAGCGGCTGGCGAAGAACCCGCCCGTGCGGCCTGCGCGTCCGGCGTTTCCGGATAAAAGCAAGTAAGCTGCAGTGCAGGGGCCAGACCCTCGCGATTGTTCGCCGGTAGGTCGGATTAGCGCAGCGTAATCCGACACCATTGTTGGCTTTGCAGCGTCGGATTACGCACTTGCGCGCTAATCCGACCTACCTTACATGATCACCCACTGTCCCTTGATCCGCGCTTCCAGCGGCTTGAAGTTGATTTTATACGCCATCTTCGGACTCTGTTCTATCCAGTAGCCCAGGTAGATGTAGAGCAGGTTCAGTTCGCGCGCCTGGGCGATTTGCCACAGCACGTTGTAGGTGCCGTACGAGGCGCCGGGCACGTCGGGATCGAAAAACGTGTAGACGGACGACAGGCCATCGGCCAGCACGTCGATGATGCTGACCATGCGCAGGGTGCCGTCAGGCTCGCGGAATTCCACAAGGCGCGTGTTGACCCGGCTTTGCAGCAAAAATTGCGCGTACTGGTCGCGGCTGTCCTGGTCCATGCCGCCGCCCGCGTGGCGCGTGCTCTGGTAGCGCAGATACAGTTCGTAGTGCTCGTCGAGGAAGGACAGGGTGGCCACGCCCGCCTGCAGGTTGGCGTGGCGGTTCCAGGCGCGGCGCTGGTTGCGGTTGGGCGTGAACGATTGCGTCACGACGCGCACGGGGATGCAGGCCTGGCAGCCGTCGCAATACGGGCGGTAAGTGAAAATGCCGCTGCGGCGAAAGCCGTTGCGCACCAGTTCCGAATACACGTCGCTGTTGATCAGGTGCGAAGGCGTGGCCACCTGCGAGCGGGCCTGGCGGTCGTCCAGGTAGCTGCACGGATACGGTGCCGTCGTGTAGAACTGCAGGGTGGCAAACGGTAGTTCGTTCAGGTGCGTCATGCTGATCCTGTCTGGTCTGTCCGCAGCAATGGAAATGTGCCTGGCGGTGTGCCTGGAGATATCATAGCTTTTTTACGCCGGTGGCGCAGCATGCCAATCGGTGATTTGCGCTGCTTCAATGGCGCTCCTCACGTGGGCCAGGAAGCGGGCGCGCGAAATGGGCGCCGCGCCCAGCGAGGCCAGGTGTTTCGTTTCTTGCTGGCAGTCAATCATGGTCACGCCGCGCGCCTGCAAAAAGCGCACGAGGTGGGCCAGCGCGATCTTCGATCCATCCGAGACGCGGGCGAACATCGATTCGCCATAGAACATGCGTCCGATCGACACGCCATATGCGCCGCCCACCAGTTCGCCGTCCAGCCACAGCTCCGACGAGTGCGCGTAGCCCAGCTTGTGCAAGCCCGTGTAGCCGGCGATGATGTCGTCGGAAATCCACGTGCCCGGGCCATCCTTGCGCGGTGCCGCGCAGGCGCGCATGACGGCGTCGAAATCGCCGTCGAAGCGCAGCTGCCAGCGCCCGTCCGTGGCGGCGCTGCGCTCGACCTTGCGGATGGCCTTGGCCAGGCTGTCGGAGACCTTGAAGTCCGCCGTCATCAGCACCATGCGCGGATCGGTGCTCCACCACAGAATGGGCTGGCCCTCGGAAAACCAGGGGAAGATGCCGTGCTTGTAGGCGTCGAGCAGGCGCGCGGGCGACAGGTCGGCGCCGGCCGCCAGCAGGCCGGGCGCCTCGTCGGTCAGGGCGCGCGCGACGTCGGGGAACGGGGTGTGGATGTCGAGCCAGGGAATCATGCGGCGTCAAGAATGGCGGGTGGTGGGGGCTTACTCGGCATCCGCGCGCGCCATCGGGCGCGTGATGTCGCCCGTATGCACACCATAGCTGCCGCCTTCGCGGATTTTCACGCGGTCGGCAAAGAACAGTTCCAGGGTGGCGCGGATGGTGGGGAAGGCCAGGTCGTCCCACGGAATTTGCGCTTCCGTAAACAGTTGCACGTCCAGACTTTCGATGCCGGGCGCGAAATCGAGGTCGCGCAGGCGCGCCAGGTAGAACAGGTGCACCTGGTGCACGCGCTGCACGTTGAGCAGCGAAAACAGGGGACCCAGTTCGATATTCGCGCCCGCTTCCTCCACCGTTTCGCGCTCGGCCGCGTCGGACGTCGTTTCGTCGTTTTCCATGAAGCCGGCCGGCAGGGTCCAGTAGCCGAGGCGCGGTTCGATGGCCCGCTTGCACAGCAAGACCTGCAACTGGCCATCTTCTTCCCAGACGGGAATCGAGCCGACCACCATTTTCGGGTTCTGGTAATGGATGGCGTCGCAGTTGGCGCACACATAGCGGGGACGGTTGTCGCCTTCCGGAATGGACAGGCTGACAGGGTGGGCGCATTCGGAGCAGAATTTCATGGGCTGGCTTCGGAAAATGGGTGACTAGTGTAACGCTTACTGTACACCGATTGCGCGCTCTGTGGCGTGACGGGCAGACACAATGCCACTTGGTAATTGGCTGACCTTTTTTAATGTATTTTAATTTAATAGCTCTATTGCAGTCGAAGTTGAGATAGCTATTGCCTAAGCCACCCGTTTGCCCTTATAATTCGAGTGCGGGGTGGAGCAGTCTGGCAGCTCGTCGGGCTCATAACCCGAAGGTCACAGGTTCAAATCCTGTCCCCGCAACCAATACCGGAAAGCCGCTGATTCTTGCAAAAGATCAGCGGCTTTTTCCATTGCTGGTCACGGACACGCTCCGGTGGACGGGGCAGGCATGACATTGTCAATTCACGCCTTTACGCCGCGCAACAATCTGGTATATAATTCGAGTGCGGGGTGGAGCAGTCTGGCAGCTCGTCGGGCTCATAACCCGAAGGTCACAGGTTCAAATCCTGTCCCCGCAACCAATTCGAAGCCGCTGGTTCCTCGCAAGAGGGCTAGCGGTTTTTTCGTTTACGGCGCGAGGTCTTCTGCCTGCTGGCGTGCATACACGATCAGCCGCAAGTGGCGGTCCGCATCGATGGTCAGCGAGGTGTGCTCGTAGGCGACCTGCTCGCCGCCGACGTCCAGCTGGCGCACGCCGGCGCACGGCGCATGCACGTCATGGCGGCGCCACCATAGCTTGAATTCTGGCGAAACTTTTTCCAATTCCTGCACCAGCGCGTGGATATCCGCTTCCTGCGTGGCGCGCGCGTAGTCGCGGCGAAAGCTCGACAGCATCAGCGGCGCCTGCTCTTCCCAGCCGGCGAAGCGCGAGCGCAGCAGCGGGTCGGTAAACAACAGCCACAGCAGATTGCGGCGTGCCGGCACATGCGCGCCGAAGCCGAACAGGGCGTCCGCGTCCGCATTGAACGCCAGCACGTCCCAGCGCAGGTTGAGCACATAGGCCGGATGCGCCAGCCCGTGCATCAGGCGGCGCACGGGCGGCGGCACCACGCAAAACGTCTTGCCCTCTTCGGCTGGCGGACGCGCATGCGCCAGCAGGAACAGGTGGCGCCGCTCGCCCGCGTCCAGTTTCAGTACTTCGGCCAGCTTGTCGAGGAAAGCGCTCGAGACGCCGATGTCGCGCCCCTGTTCCAGCCAGGTGTACCAAGTCAGCCCCACGCCGGCCAGCGCCGCCACTTCTTCACGGCGCAAGCCCGGCGTTCTGCGCCGCCCGCCGCCAGGCAAGCCTACGTCCTCGGGCGACAGCCGCGCGCGGCGCGCCTGCAGGTAGGCGGCCAGTTCGTGGCGGGTGCGTTGCAAGGTGCGCATGCTGCGGTCTTTCCTGTGAGCCTGTTGCTGCCAGTAATAGCATAAACAGTTAAATTGTAATTGTTTATATTGTATTCCAAAATGCCTGCTTTCTTCCCGAAAGCGTGCCCATGTCTGACTATTCTTTCTCCCGTGCCGCAGTGCCTGCCGACTCCGCGCTGCCTGTCACCGTCTACCTGATCGCCGTGGGCGCGTTCGCGCTGGGCATGGCGTCGTATGTGACGGCGGGCCTGATGCCGATGATCGCCGGCGCCTTTTCCGTGTCCCTGGCGATGGCCGCGCAGCTGGTGACGGCGTTTACGCTGGCCTATGGCCTCGGTTCGCCCCTGGCCGTGGCCTTGCTGCCGGCGCGCGCGCAACGCTCCGGCCTGTTACTCGCCTTGGGCGTGTTCGTGCTGGCGAACGGGGCCAGCGCGCTGGCAGCAGGATTTTCCAGTCTGCTGGCCTGGCGGGCCATGGCCGGCATCGGCGCCGGCGTCTACCTGGCGCTGGGCATCGCGGCGGCGGCGGGCGTGTCGGCGCCGCGGCAGCGTGGCAAGGCCATCGGCGCGATCATGGGCGGCATGGCGGGCGGCACGGTGCTGGGCGTGCCATTGAGCTTGCTGCTGGCGCAGCAGCTGGGCTGGACGGCGGCCCTGTGGCTGGTCGCCATACTCGGTGCGCTGGCGCTGGCGGGCTTGCTGTGGAAACTGCCCGCGCTGCCGGAAGTACCGGCGACCTCGCTGCGCCGCAAGCTGGCCTTGCTGGCCGATGGGCAGGTGCTGGCCATCCTGCTCGTGTCGCTGCTGGCGGCCATCGCCAGCCTGGGCATGTACACGTTCATTGCGCCGCTGCTGGCGTGGTCCGCGCACGGCGCGGAAATTTCCACCACGCCCTTCCTGTGGGCGTGGGGCGTGGGCGGCATCGCGGGCAGCGTATTGGTGGGACCACAGGCGGACAAGGTGGCGGCGCCGAGGCTGACTAGGCTCATCTTGCTGCTGCTGGCGCTGGCCTTGTGCGCGCTGCCGCTGGCGGCCGGCTGTTCGGCCTGGCTGATGCTGGCGCCTATCGTGCTGTGGGGCGCGGCCGGCTGGGCCCTGCAAGTGCCGCAGAACCAGCAGTTGCTGGCCGTGCGCGCGCGGCAGGGCGACGGTAACCTGGCCATCGCCCTCAACGAATCGGCGCTGTACCTGGGCAGCGCCATCGGCGCCGCAGCAGGCGGGGTACTGCTCCTGCTGGACTGGCCCGTGTGGCTGCTGGCGGCCTGCGCCGCCCTGGTCGCCACCGCAGCGTTGCTGCTGCAATGGTGCGGCGTGAAATGGATTGCAGAATTCCGGAAAATGGAAGAGTCTGTTTAGTGACTTTCCAGCTGCGCGTACACGGCGTCGGCGATCTTGCCCAGCTCCTGTTTGGGCAGGCTCGCCGAGAGGGCATAGCCGAGCTGGCCGTCGATCCAGTAAAACACGCTCAAGTCCTTTTCCTGCGTGTAGCGGAAGGCCGTTTCCTGCCTGCCGGCCCGCTCCTTGGCCACGTACAGGGTCAGGCGCTTGCCGCTGCCCTCTTCATACATGAACTGCGCCACGGGGCCATCCCCATCACCGGGCAGCAAACGCCCGCCGATCAGGTGGTAGCCGAGCGGCGACAGCGCAGGCGGCTGCAATTTGCTGCCCAGGCGTTTCGACAGCCACTGCACCAGGTGCGCTTCCTGTTCCGCTCCCACCTCGACGGGGTGGCGCACTTCGGGCGTGTAGACGGCATGGGCGATGGCGGCGCTGCGCGCCAGGGAGATGGGGCTGGCGCTGGCGCTCCGCATGTCACCGCCATCGCCGCCATCGCCGCGCAGCAGCCAGCCGCCCGCGCCGCCCGCGAGCACCAGCACGATGGCCGCTGCCGCCTGCATGGCGGGGCGCTGCCAGGCACCGTTCGCCGCCGGCGGGGCCGCCGCCTGCAGCAGGGCAGGCGGCACGGCTTCGTCCAGCACGGGATCGAACAGGGCGCGCAACTGGCGGTTCTGCTCGCGCCACGCATCGACCCTGGCGGCGTCCCCGGGATGCGCGCGCAGGTGGGCGTCGACGGCCGCGCGCTGGTCTTCAGGCAGGACGCCGTCGGCCAGGGCGTGCAATTGCGCTTCGCTGATGGCTTGCGTTGTCATTTCACGACTTTCAGGGTGGGTGGGCCGCTGCCCTGGCTGCCGGCAGGGCGGCCGTCGAGCAGGGTGCGCAGCTTGTCGCGCCCGCGCGACAAACGCGACATCACGGTGCCGACGGGAATGTCCAGGGTGGCCGCCACCTGCTCGTACGGCATCTGTTCGAGCGCGACGAGCAGGATAACTTCGCGCTGCCCCAGCGGCAAACGGGCCAGCGCCGCATCCATCTCGCCGATGGCGATGGCTTGCCCGGGCGCGTGCTCAGGGGCGGGCAGCACGCTGTCGTCGTCGAGTTCCTGCAGGGGCAGGCCGGGGCGGCGCAACTGGTCCACGTGCAGGTTATGCATGATGGAAAACAGCCAGGGCCGCATCTCGCCGCCGCGCTGGTCCAGCTTGCGCCAGGCCCGCTCGACGGTGTCCTGCACCAGATCGTCCGCGTGCGCGGCGCCCGCCAGCGCGCGCGCATAGCGGCGCAGGCCGGGCAGGCAGGCTTGCAGCTGGCGGCTGTCCTCTTGCGTGGTCATCGTGGCGGCGGGATAGTGAGCTTAGGGCTTGACGACGTGCCACACGTTCTTGAAATTGTCGCCGGCCACGTCGCCCGGTTTCTTGTCTTCCTTGTACAGGTACAGGGGCTTGCCCTTGTAGGTCAGCTGCATGGCGCCGTTGTCTTCGCGCTTGATGCTGCCATACGGGGCGGCGGGCGCCGCGTCGGTGGCGATGACGGCGGGCCAGGCGACCAGGCAGCCGCCGCTGCAGGCGCTCTTGCCGCTGTCGGCGACATCCTTGTCGAACACATACACGGTCATGCCGCTGGCATTGACCAGCATGCCGTTGGCGGGCATGACGTCGGCGGCGAAGGCCAGGGGGGCGGACAAGGCGGTGAAAAGGGCGGTGGCGGCAAAAGTAGTAAAGCGCATGATGATCTCCTTGAGGTTTTGGGGGGGCTTGCAAGGGATAGACGCGTGCCGCCCGCCGTTTATTCCCGCTCGTTTGACATATTTTTTGCCGGCGCATGCAGGCTGGCCCACAGGTGGGCGGCCGCCATGGTGCGGTGCGGCGCGTACTGGCGCAGCCACTGTTCCGTGCGCGCCATGTCCGGTTTCGTTTCTTCGCCGAGCAGCTTTTGCAGGGCGGCGCGGATCGCCACGTCGCCGTGCAGCGAGCAGTCGGCATAGCCGTAGCCGCGCAGCAGCGCGTAATTGACGGTCCACGGGCCGATGCCCTTGACGGCCAGCAGCGCCTGCGAAATGGCCGCCACGTCGCCGGAAGGTGGCAGTTCCAGCGACAATTCCCCGTCATCGACGAGATGCGCCAGGCGCAGCACGGTTTCCGCCTTGGCGCGCGAGAATTTGCGGCTGGTCAAATCCTCGATGTCCAGCCGCGCCACGTCGCGCGCCTCCGGGTAGCACCACAAGCCGCTGGCGTGCCGGCGCCCCGCCTGCAGAATAAAAGTGCGGCGCAGGGAAATGGCGAACGGCAGGTTGATCTGCTGGCCGATGATGGCCCAGGTCAGCGCCTCGAACGGGCTGGCCGATTGCACGATGCGCAATCCCGGGTTAAGCCGGATCAACGGCGCCAGCAGCGGATCGCCGGAGGCCAGCTGCGCGAAGGGTTGCGGGTCGATGCGCAGGCCGAGGATGTTGAGCAGGGCGCCATGCAGCGCCGTGTGCAGGGCGTCGCTGGCGCTGCCGTCGATCTCGGCGCGGCAGACGGCCGCGGCGTCCGCGAACGCCACGTCCAGCACGACGGGCACGCCGTGCAGCAGGATGCCCTTGCGCAGGCCCGTCGCGGTGACCTGTTCGGCCACGCCTTCCGCGTCGCGGCTGTGAAAGGCGATGACGTCGTCGCGGCGGTAGCCGGCGGGCAGGGGGAGGGTCCAGTGCAGCAGGGTCATGGTGGCCAAAATCAGTGAAGGTAGCAGGGGCGCGCCGCCGGCGCACCGCGTTTCTTGCTGCGGTCCTTAGCGGGCGAAGATGTCGGTGGTGGGCGGGCTCAGGGCCGCCGCGTGCTGGATCTGTAGCGCGTCGGGCACGCCATTTTTCACGGCCGTCAGTTCGGCCAGGATGGAAATGGCGATTTCGGCCGGCGTCTTGCTGCCGATGTACAGGCCGATGGGGCCATGCAGGCGCGCCAGCTGCTCGGCGCTGACGTCGAACTGCAGCAGCCGTTCGCGGCGCTTGGCATTGTTGGCGCGCGAGCCGATGGCGCCCACGTAAAACGCAGGAGATTTCAATGCTTCCATCAGGGCCAGGTCGTCGAGCTTGGGGTCGTGCGTGAGGGCGACGACGGCGCTGCGGCTGTCGAGTTTTAATTCCAGCACGAGGTCGTCGGGCATGGCGTGCAGCAGAGGCACGCCCGGTACGTTCCAGCCGCCCCGGTATTCCTCGCGCGGGTCGCAGACGATGACGTGGTAATCCATGGCCGTGGCGATCTGCGCCACGAAGCGCGACAGCTGGCTGGCGCCGATGATCAGCAATCGCCAGCGCGGGCCGTGCTGCGTGGTGAGCACCGCGTCTTCCAGGGCCAGCACGGCGCCCGGCGTGGCGCGCTGCAGGGTGACGGCGCCGCTGCGCAGGTCGAGGCGGCGCTCGACCAGTTCATGCGCTTCCAGGCGTGCCAGCAGTTCGGCCACCTTGCTGTCCGCGTGCAGCGGCTCGATGGCCAGTTCGATGGTGCCGCCGCAGGGCAGGCCGAAGCGGTGCGCCTCGTCGGCGCTGATGCCGTAGCTGACGATTTCCGGCAAGGTGCGCACGATGCCGTGCACGCGCACGGTGTCGATCAAGTCATCCTCGATGCAGCCGCCGGAGACGGAGCCGACCACCGTGCCGTCGTCGCAGATGGCCAGGGTGGCGCCCACGGGGCGGGGGCTGGAGCCCCAGGTCTTGATGACGGTGACGAGTTCGCAGCGGTGCCCGGCGGCGAGCCAGGCGGCGCTGGTTTTCAGAACTTCGAGGTCGATGCTGTCCATGGGGCGCGGAAGGAAAGCCGCAGGCAGGCGGCAAAGTATGGAATATTCTTCAATATTGTGGCTATACTACGCTCTCCAACAGCCTGCGGAGAGTTTTCATGTCGAACGACCAAAAGACGCAAGATGACGGCATCCCCAAGTTTGGCAAACTGCTCATCGCCCTGTTCCTGGCGGTGGTATTTTGCGGCGCCCTGACCTGGGTCATGGGCACCTATTTCCCGAACTTCCCCGGCGCCTGACCAAACCCTGTTTGATCAGGATGAAGAACGTCTAACAGAACCGTAGCGAGCGGCAGCGATTTGTGGCCGAGAAGCGCAACTGTGCTTGGCACGGGGCCGCCGAGGCAGTGAGCATCGCAGACCGCAAAGCGCGACGCGCAGTAGGTTCTGGTAGGCGTTCTAAGGCTTCAACGGTTTCTTCGCCGCCTGCTTGGCGCGCACGTCAGTGACGGCGCGGTTGATCGCCGCCATGCGCGAGTTGGTGCCCGGGTGCAGGGCCGTGTAGCCGTTGGCGACCGTCGCCGGCACTTGCGTGGCCAGGCGCTGCCAGAAGCGGGCCGCGTTGTCGACGTTGTAGCCGGCGCGCGCCAGCAGGTAGATGGCCAGGGTGTCGGCTTGCACGTCGAGTTCCTGCGGCATGGCCTTGATGCCGGCGGCGCCCGTCAGCATCGACACGTCGGGCTGCACGGCGCCCAGGCTGTCGATGATGCTGCCGGCCGTACCCGCCGTGCGCTGGCTGCGCGCGTGGTCGAGGATGTTGTGCGCCATTTCGCGGGCGATGACGAAGGCGATGCCTTCATCGTTTTGCGCCGCATTGACCATGCCGCGCGTGAGCATGATGCGCGAACCGTCCGAATACGCGTTGATATTGTCCGCATTGCCCAGGGCGACGCGGAAGGCGCAGGCGCGCGTGACGGGAATTTTGAGGTCTTGCTGCTGGCCGTCGCGGGCGATGGTCATGTTCAGGCTCGCGCTTTTCGAGGCCAGCGGGCCGACGATGGCGCCGAACGGGCCTTCCGCTTTCGGGCCGGCCGGCAGCGGCTTGCCTTCGGCGGCCAGCAAGCCGTCGCCCTTGCGCAAGCCGGCGCGCGCGGCGCCGCTGCCCGGCAAGACGCCGGACACCTGCATCTGTTCGCCGTAGCCGAGCGCCGCCTGCGCCGCGTCGGCATAGATGCCGGGGTAGGAATACTTGTTCTGCGCCGTGAAGCCCAGCAGGTTGCGCGCATACGTCTTGCACAGGTCCGCATTATTGATCAGTAGGGGCGCCGACACTTTCGACAGGCGGTCCTGCAGCGCCACCATCTTCACCAGTTCTTCCTGCGCCGCCTTTTGCTGCGCCGTCGGTGCGGGCGCATCGGGCGCCGGCACGACGTTGAACGGGCCGCTGACATTCGTCGCCGGCGTGGTGCAGCCGGCCAGAATGGCCGCGCCGGCCAACAGGAGGGGAGTGGCCAGTCGGCGCAGCGAGGTTGGGGCTGGGATCAGATGGCGGAAACCTGGCATAAGTGTCAATCCTTAATGTTTGCCGGTGCTGCCGAAACCGCCAACACCGCGTTCGCTGTCGCCGAATTCCTCGACGACGTTAAAGCCCACTTGCAGCACCGGCACGATAATCAGTTGCGCCAGGCGTTCCATGGGATTGAGCGTGAAAGCGCTCTGGCCCCGGTTCCAGGTCGATACCATCAGCTGGCCCTGGTAATCGGAGTCGATCAAGCCTACCAGATTCCCCAATACGATGCCGTTTTTGTGGCCCATGCCGCTGCGCGGCAAAATCATGGCCGCATACGAGGGGTCGCCGATGTGGATGGCCAGGCCGGTCGGAATGAGCACCGTCTGACCCGCTTCGATGGTGATAGCCTCGTTGATGCAGGCGCGCAGGTCGAGTCCCGCGCTGCCCGGGGTGGCGTAGGCCGGCAGCAGTTCTTGCATGCGGGCGTCGAGGATCTTGATGTCGATATTTTTCATGAATCTAAATGAGCTAAAGCGTATAAAAAAGATTATTTGAGCAGCGAATTCCTGGCGATCCGCTTCGAGATTTCCGAAATCAGCTGGCGCGCCAGGTTCAGTTTCGAGGCGCGCGGCAGCACGGTATGGCCTTCCTCGTCGAACAGGATGATGGTGTTGTCGTCCTGGCCAAACGTGTTCTGACCGATATTGCCGACCAGCAGGGGAATGCCTTTTTTCTCGCGCTTGACCGAGCCGAATTCCACGAGGTTTTCCGATTCGGCGGCAAAGCCCACGCAGTACGGATAGCCGGCCAGGTTGGTGCGCGCCGCCACGGTGGCGAGGATGTCGGGATTTTGCACGAACTGCAGTTCGGGCACGGAGCCGTCGGCCTGCTTTTTCATCTTCTGGTCGCTGGCGTTGGCCACGCGCCAGTCTGCCACGGCGGCCACGGCGACGAAGACATGCTGGCCGTCGACGTGGGCCAGTACCGCATCATGCATCTGCTGCGCGCTTTGCACGTCGATGCGGCGCACGCCGAACGGCGCGTCCAGGGCCGTCGGGCCGGAAATGAGCAGCACCTCGGCGCCCGCTTCGCGCGCCGCGCGCGCCACCGCATAGCCCATCTTGCCCGAGGACAGATTGGTGATGCCGCGCACGGGGTCGATGGCCTCGAAAGTGGGGCCGGCCGTGACCAGCACGCGTTTGCCCGCCAGGACTTTCGGCTGGAAGGCGGCGATCAGCTCCGTCAAGAGCTGTTCCGGCTCCAGCATGCGGCCCAGGCCAGTTTCGCCGCAGGCCTGTTCGCCGGCGGCCGGGCCGAACAGGGTGATGCCGTCGTCGCGCAGCTGCTGCACATTGCGCTGCGTGGCGGGGTTCTGCCACATTTCCACGTTCATGGCCGGCGCCACGAGCAAGGGCAGGTGGGAGGGACGGGCCAGGCACAGGGTCGACAGCAGGTCGTCGCACACGCCATGGGCGAGTTTACGCAGAAAATCGGCCGAGCACGGCGCGATCAGGATGGCGTCCGCGTGGCGCGTCAAATCGATATGCGCCATGTTGTTGTCTATGCGCGCATCCCACTGGCTCGTGTGCACGGGGTGGCCGGACAGCGCCTGCATGGTCACGGCCGTGATGAAGTGGCTGGCGGCATCCGTCATGACCACCTGCACCGAGGCGCCGGCCTTCGTCAGCGCGCGGCACAGTTCCGCCGCCTTGTAGCAGGCGACGCCGCCCGAAAGTCCCAGGACGATTTTTTTGCCGGACAATTCCATGCCGTTCTCCCGCGTGTTTATTTGTTTACCCGGCGCAGTTCATCGATGATGAACAGGGCCGCGCCGATGCAGATGGCGCTGTCGGCGATATTGAAAGCGGGGAAATGGCCCCAGCTTTTCCAGTGGAAGTCGAGGAAATCGACCACGTGACCGTACACCAGGCGGTCGATGGCGTTGCCCAGCGCGCCGCCGAGGATCAGCGCCAGGGCCCAGCAGAACATGCGCTGGCCGGCGTGCTTTTTCAGCAGATAGATGATGTAGATGGCGGCCGCCAGGGCGATGCCGGTGAGGAAATAGCGCTGCCAGCCGCCCTGGTCGGACAGGAAGCTGAACGCGGCGCCCTTGTTATACGCGAGCACCAGGTTGAAATACGAGGTGATGACCATCTCTTGCGCATAGCGGAAGGTCTTCAGGATCGTGATCTTGGTGATCTGGTCGAACAGGATGACGATGGCGGCGATGCCCAGCCAGGGCACGAGCGACGCCGAGGAGGACGATTTCGATGAAAAACGGTTTTTAGTGGCCATATTTTTCCAGGGAAGATAAAGCCGCCGCCTGGCAGCAGGCGGCGGTTGGAAGTGGGACGCAGGCAGCGCCCCGGGATGACAGTCTATGCGAAACGGCGCGATTCGCCTTTTCCAAACAGGTTGCTGACGCAGCGGCCGCACAGGGTAGCATGTGCGGCGTCCGTGCCCACGTCCGCGCGGTAGTGCCAGCAGCGCTCACACTTCGGCGCCGTCGACGCGGCCACGACCACTTCCTCGGCTGCTTCGTCTGCCACTTCGGCCACGCTGGCCTGCGAGGTGATGAAGACGAATTTCAAGTCGTCGCCCAAGGTGGTCAACAGCTTGTACTTCATCGGCGCGGCCTTGATCGTCAGTTCCGCCTGCAGCGAGGAACCGATGGCGCCCGAGGTGCGCAAGTCTTCCAGCTGTTTGGTGACGTCCGTGCGCACGGCGCGCAGGGCCGTGTATTTCTCCAGCAGGGCGGCCGCGTCCGACACTTCCGGCAGCTGCCACCAGGTTTGCGTGAAGATGGTTTCATCGCTGGCGGCATAAGCATCCGCGCCGGCGAAGACTGCCCATGCTTCTTCGGCCGTGAACGACAGGGCCGGGGCCATCAGGCGCAGCAGGCTTTGCGTGATGTGCCACAGGGCCGTCTGCGCCGAACGGCGCGCGTGCGACGTTAAACCGGAGGTGTACAGACGGTCCTTCAGGATGTCCAGGTAGAAGCCGCCCAGGTCTTCCGAGCAGTACGTCTGCAGCTTCGACACGACGGGGTGGAACTCGTAGCGCGCATAGTTGTTCTCGATCTGCTGCTGCAGCGATGCCATGTTGGCCAGCGCATAGCGGTCGATTTCGAACATCTCCGCCACCGGCACGGCGTCCGTGGCCGGATTGAAGTCCGAGGTGTTCGCCAGCAGGAAGCGCAGGGTGTTGCGGATGCGGCGGTACGATTCCGTCACGCGTTTGAGGATTTCATCGGAGATCGACAGTTCGCCCGTGTAGTCGGTCGAGGCGATCCACAGGCGCAGGATGTCCGCGCCCAGGGTGTCCGAGATCTTTTGCGGCGCCAGCGTGTTGCCCAGCGACTTGGACATCTTCTTGCCTTCGCCGTCGACCGTGAAGCCGTGCGTCAGCAGCGCCTTGTACGGCGGGCGGCCATTGAGCATCGATGACACGAGCAGCGACGAGTGGAACCAGCCGCGATGCTGGTCCGAGCCTTCCAGGTACAGGTCGGCCGGGAATTGCAGCTGCGTCGAGTGCGAACCGTGGCCTTGCGGGCCGCCCAGCACCGTCTGGTGCGTGGCGCCGGAATCGAACCATACGTCCAGGGTATCCTTGTTCTTGGCATAGATGGCCGCTTCGTCGCCGATCAGGTCTTTCAGGTCCAGCGCCTGCCATGCCTCGATGCCGTCTTTTTCGATCAGCTTGGCCACTTGCTCCAGCAGTTCCGGCGTGCGCGGATGCAGGTCGCCCGTTTCCTTGTGCACGATGAAGGCCATCGGCACGCCCCACTGGCGCTGGCGCGACAGGGTCCAGTCGGGACGGTTGGCGATCATGCCGTGCAGGCGCGCCTGGCCCCAGTCCGGGAAGAACTCGGTGTCGGCGATACCTTTCAAGGCCGTCTCGCGCAGGGTGGCGCCGCCGTCTTTCGGCGTCACGTCCATGCCGGCGAACCACTGCGAGGTGGCGCGGTAGATCACAGGCTTTTTGTGACGCCAGCAATGCATGTAGCTGTGGTCGAACATCTTGACTTCGAACAGGGCGCCCGCTTCTTTCAGGGCGGCGCAGATCGGCTTGGAAGCGTCCCAGATGCTCATGCCGCCGAACAGGGGCAGCGTCGAAACGTAATTGCCGTCGCCCATGACGGGCTTGATGATGTCGTCGTCCTTCATGCCGTGCGCCTTGCACGAGATAAAGTCGTCCACGCCATACGCGGGCGCCGAGTGCACCACGCCCGTGCCGCTTTCGGCGGTCACGTAATCGGCCAGGTACATCGGCGACAGGCGGTCGTAGAAAGCGTGCGACGCGTGCAGCGGATGGCGGAAGCTGATGCCTACCAGCGCGGCTCCGTCGCAGGTGGCGATCGTCGTGCCTTCGAGCTTGAAGCGCTCCAGGCTCGATTCGACCAGGTCTTGCGCCAGGATCAGCAGCAAGGGCTTGCCGTCGCGCGAGGTTTCGACCAGTGCGTATGTCAATTCAGGATGGACGTTCAGTGCCTGGTTCGACGGGATGGTCCACGGGGTCGTCGTCCAGATGACGACGAAGCCGTTTTCGGTCGGCAGTGTCGGCAGATTGAAAGCCTTGGCCAGCTTGTCGAATTGGGCGAACTTGAAGCCGACATCGATGGCCGGGTCGCGTTTGTTTTCGTATTCGATTTCAGCTTCCGCCAGCGCCGACTGGCAGTCAAAACACCAGTTGACCGGTTTCAGGCCGCGGTAGACATAGCCTTTTTCCAGCAGCTTGCCCAGCGCGCGCAGTTCGTCGGCTTCATTGCCGTGCGCCATGGTCAGATACGGGTTGTCCCATTCGCCCAGCACGCCCAGGCGAATAAAGTCCTTCTTCTGGCGCTCGACCTGCACGTTGGCGTAGGCGCGGGCCTTTTCCAGCACTTCAGCCGTCGGCAGGTTCTTGCCGTGCAGTTTTTCGATCTGGATCTCGATCGGCATGCCGTGGCAATCCCAGCCCGGCACATACGGCGCGTCGAAGCCGGCCAGCGAGCGCGATTTGACGACCATGTCTTTCAGGATCTTGTTGACGGCGTGGCCCAGGTGGATGTCGCCATTCGCGTACGGCGGGCCGTCATGCAGGATGAATTTAGGACGGCCGGCGGCAGCCTTGCGCACGCGCTCGTAAATCTTCTTGTCTTGCCATTGCTGTACCCATTGCGGCTCGCGCTTGGCCATGTCGCCGCGCATCGGGAATGGGGTTTCCGTCATGTTGACCGGGTATTTGCTTTCAGGCTTCTTGTTCTGCTTGGGCGTGGCTGGCTTGTTTTGATCGGACATAGTCTTCTTTAATGATATTGAATGGTTTGCGGCGGCAGGCGCCGCCAGGCGACGGAGTTGGCCGGCGTCAAATTCGGTCGGTGGCGGTAATGGCGCCGCTGCGCTGCTCAAAATAGGCGCGCGCCTGGTTCGAGTCGCGCTCGATGGCGGCCGTCAGAGTGGGCAAGTCGTCGTACTTTTCTTCGTCGCGCAGCTTTTCCAGGAACTCCACGCGGACCAGCTTGCCGTAGCAGGACTGGGCGAAATCGAACAGATGCACCTCCAGCAAGACGCGGCCGCTGTCGTCGACGGTGGGGCGCACACCGAGGCTGGCCACGGCGGGCAGCGGTACTGGTCCCAGGCCGTGCACTTGCACGATGAAGATGCCGGACAGGGCGGGGCGGTGCGCCACGCGCAGGTTCAGGGTGGGAAAACCGAGGGTGCGGCCCAGCTTCTGGCCGTGGATGACGTGGCCGGAAATGGCGTACGGATGGCCCAGCAACTGCGTGGCCAGCGGGAAATCACCGGCGGCCAGGGCCAGGCGCACGGCCGACGAGGAGATGCGCGTGCTGCCATTCATCACCGTCGGTAAAGTTTCTACGTGGAAACCATATTGGCGGCCCGCTTCCTGCAGCATGGCGACGTCGCCGGCGCGCCGGGCACCATAGCAGAAATCGTCGCCGACCATCAGCCATTTCACGTGCAGGCCGTCGACGAGGACTTTTTCCGTGAATTCCTGCGGCGTCAGGGCGGCGAACTGGGCGCTGAAATGCTCGACGACCACCCGGTCGATGCCGGCGTCATCGAGCGACTGCAGCTTGTCGCGCAGGTTGGCGATGCGCTGCGGCGCCTTCGACAGGTCGCCCGCGCGCTGCGCGAAGAACTCGCGCGGGTGCGGTTCGAACGTCATCACGGCCGCTTCGATGCCGAGTTCAGTGGCAGCTTCGCGCACGCGCGCCAGCAAGGCCTGATGGCCGATGTGGACACCGTCAAAATTGCCGATGGTCAGAGCGCAAGGCGCTCGTGCCTGGGCATTGGGAAGTCCGCGGAATACCTTCATAGGAATCTGATGAAAAACTGTGCCAAAAGGGGGATTATACGGACTGTTTCAGGGATGCACACCCGGCAGGGCGGCCGTAGGGGCAATTTCCCTGCTGAAATGATAAAAAGCGTTGCCGGCAAGGGTGCCGGCAACGCTTTAGTGATGGGCAATTGACTAGCTGCCCGACAATATCTTGACGATATTATCTTATTTATTCATCAATGCCCAGTAGCGTGCCAGGTCAGCCGCGCCATCCGTGCCCTTGACGGCTTTGAGTGCCGTCGATGCGTTGGCTTTCTTGCCGGCGTGGATGTAGGCGATGCCCAGGTGCAGCTTGGCTTCTTCCGGATACTTGGCGGTGCCCATCTTCACGGCGTCATTCATCAAGCCCAGGCCTTTTTCTGCCTGGCCATCGTAGACCAGGGCGAAGCCCAGCTTGCTCAAGCTGTCGGCGTCCTTGTTCTTGACGTATTCCGCTTCCGACTTGGCGGCGTTGGCCTTCAGGTCAGCCTGGGTCTTCAGGGCCAGGTCTTTCAGGCGCTGGTGACGGGCGGCATCGGCGCCGGTGCCCAGCACGCCTTTTTTGTAGCCCTGTTCGATGATGCTCAGCGCTTCGCCAGGATTGCCTGCTTGCAAGGCCAGCTGGCTGATTTCCATGTATTCGGAAGGCTTGGTGAACAGGCCGTTGGCCAGGCGCAGGCGCTGGACGTCCAGGCCCAGGCGTTGCGAGAAGCCAGGCTTGCCGGAAACGCGGTTCAGCAGGTCGGCCCAGTAGCTGGTCTTCGGATAGCTCGACGCCAGTTTTTCCAGGGTCGACACATAGCCGGCCTTGTCGTTCTGCTTCAACTGGATGTTGGCCAGCATTTGCAGGCTCGCTTCCGAGTTGCCGCCGCGCGCTTGCAGTTCTTTCGCCGCTTCGGCGTAGTTGCCGCTGACGTAGTAGGTCTGGATCAGCAGTTCGCGCATCTGTGGATCTTCGCGGTCTTTCAGCGAACGTTTGATCCAGGTGATGGTGTTCGGCCAATCCTTGGCGCGGTAGTACATGCCTGCCAGCGCTTGCGTGAATTTTGGGGCTTCGGCGGCGCTCAGGCGGCCGGAATTGATGACGGCTTCGAAAGCCTTGATGGCGGTGCCGTTGTCGCCGGCGGCGGCAGCGGCCGAGGCGCGCACGCGCTCGATCTGGTAGCTTTCAAAGGCGGTCTTGCCGCCGACGCTGTCTGCTTCGCGCAGCTTGGCCAGCGCTTCCTTGTTTTTGCCGCTGCTAGCGAGTTTTTGCGCTTCTTGCAGTGGCTTGCCCACTTCGGCACGCACGGTGTCCGCGGCGTATGCCAGCGAGCCCAGGCCGATTACGGGAGTTGCTGCGGTAAAACCGATAGCGGCCATGACGAGGCCGAGATGAGCGAGACGAAACTTGGACATAAGAAAGTCTTTCAGTAAAAAGCGAATAGGCAGGAAGTCCTGCCTATTCGGATGTAAAGAGAACCTGATTGCTGCAGCTTACTGGAATTGCTCGTTGCCGACCAGACCGATTTTGGTCACGCCCAGACGCTGCGCCGACGCCATCACACCGGCGACGACTTTGTATTCCACCAGCTTGTTCGGACGCAGATGCACTTCCGGCTGGTCTGCTTGCGCAGCAACGTTGCTCAGCTTGGCTTCCAGCGAAGCGCGGTCAGGAACGACCTGATTGTCCCACAAGATCGTACCGTCAAAATCGACATCGATCGTGACGACCACTGGTTCGGTTGTCGGTGGCGGCGGGGTGCCGACCGGCATGTTCAAGTTCACCGAGTGGTTTTGCTTAGGAATCGTGATGATCAACATGATAATCAGCACCAGCATCACGTCGATGAGGGGCGTCATGTTCAGTTCCATCATTGGTTCCGGATCCGCGCCTGGAGCGCTTCCCGAACCGACATTCATACTCATAGTGTTTCCTTTAAGAAGTCCAACGAAGCACCGGGCGAAACTGCCGCCCGGTCAGCTTCCGGCAGTGGCGTCCCCGTGTTGCCGGGACGCCGCTGCCAGTCGCTATCAGCCCTTGTCAGGTGGTTCGGTGATGAAGCCGACCTTCTGGATCCCGGCACGTTGGGTCGTGTAAATAACCCGGCCGATCGATTCGTAGCGTGTTTCTTGGTCGCCACGAACGTGTACTTCCGGCTGCGGTACTTTCACTGCTTCAACTTTCAGATAATCGAACAGTTCGCTCGTATCTTTCAGTTTCTTCTGGCCCAGATAAATCTCGCCATCCTTGTTGACAACGATGTTGACGTTTTCTGGCTTGCTTTGAAGGGCTTGGTTGGCCTCGATCGGCAGATCGATTTTCTGCAATTTGAGGACAACCGGACTGGTGATCAAGAAAATGATCAGCAAAACCAACATGATGTCGACGAGCGGCGTCGTGTTGATTTCTGACATTACTTGATCTTCATCTCCGCTGTCGGAGCCGACGGACATCGACATGATTCTTATCCGATCTTTTTAGCGCCGGCAGCACGGCCAGCTTCGCTGGTCGACATTGCGCCGGAGATCAGTACCGAGTGAACGTCGGCGCTGAACGAGCGTACGTCTTCCATTGCGGTTTTGTTACGACGCACCAGCCAGTTGTAACCCAGAACGGCAGGAACGGCGACCAGCAGACCGAAAGCGGTCATGATCAGTGCTTCACCAACTGGACCTGCAACTTTATCGATCGACGCGTTACCGGTCATACCGATGTTGGTCAGCGCGCCATAAATACCCCAAACGGTACCGAACAGACCGATAAACGGTGCGGTCGAACCAACGGTTGCCAGGAACGACAGGCCATCTTGCAGACGCGACTGGACTTTGTCCGAAGCGCGCTGGATCGACATCGTCACCCAGGTCGACAGGTCGATTTGTTCCAGCAGGGCGCCGTCATGGTGAGCCGTTGCCTTGGTGCCCGATTCAGCGATGAAGCGGAATGGCGAGCCTTCGGTCAGGGTTGCCGAACCAGCAGCGATCGAAGGGGCTTTCCAGAATTTGGCAGCGGTTTCTTTCGCTTGCTTGAAGATCTTCATTTGATCCATCAGCTTGGTGATGATGATGTACCAGCTGCCGATCGACATGATGGCCAGGATGATCAGGGTGGCGCGTGGCACGAAGCCGCCGTCCCACACTGCTTGCAGGCCGAACGGGTTGTGGACTTCTTCGGTTTTGGCTGGAGCTGCTGCGTCAGCGGCTGGAGCTGCTGCGTCTGCTGCTGGAGCGGCTGCGTCAGCAGCTGGTGCTGGTGCTGCTGCAGCGTCTGCCGCTGGAGCCGAAGCGGCAGCCGATGCTGGCGCGTCAGCGAATGCCGGAGCTGCTACCAGAGCGGTAGTAGCGGTAACGGACAACAGAACCGCGGCAAAAAATGCGGACAAACGGGTATTCTTAAACATGCTTCCTCCAAAATTAAAAATAACAGATCGCTGAACGTAATGACAACGAAATCATAGTGTGAGACAGGGGATAACTGCCTCGGGTTTTAATCCAGCGACCAAACGTATTGCATTTGCTGCCAGCCTTGTTCCGGCTTGCCGTCAACTGTTGCCGGCTTAAATGTACAGCGGCTAATACCTTGCACTGCGGCTTTGTCCAGGTCTCTGAAGCCGCTGGACTTCACGATCTTCGAATCAGCGACCTTGCCGTCTACACCGATCAGGAACGACAGTGTCACCACACCGGTTTCCTCATTGCGCTGCGACGACTTTGGATAAGCCGGCTTTTCGCAGACACTGAAGTCAACCACGGCCGGCGTACGCACCGATTTGGCTGGTCCAGGAGTTGGCGCAGGCTGTGCAGGCGGTGCTGGCGGTGCCAATACATTCGTGGCTGGCTTCACGGCAGTCGTATTTGCAATCACGTTCTGCTGTGGTGGCGGCTGCTGCACGTTCACCTCGACTGGCGGAATGAATGGCGGCGGTGGCGCTTTCATTTCTGGCGGCGGTGGTGGCGGTGGAAGATCCTTCGGTGGAGGCGGTTTGACTTCCTCGATAATCTTGGTTTCAACCGGTTCCATCATTTTGGTGACCAACCGCTTGCCCAAGCCCGTCACGATCCCGTAAGCCGCGAGAACGTGCAGCAGGACAACGATAGTGATGCCTGTGTAGTTCTTGGGACTTTTCTCGTTCGAAAAATTCATGCCTGCTTTCTCCAAATACCATCTCTTGTCTTGCAACTGAACCCCAAAATGACGACACAAAGCTCCAGCCGTATCCGGGACGTCGCCGAATTATACATACGAATTCTTTATTTTACACAGATTTTTAACGCCTAAAACCGGTTAAATTTTTGGCGCTTTTGCGCCCTGAAAACGTACTTGCTTATGTCATCTTTGCACGCTTTCGGACATAAAAAAAGGCGGTCTTATCGGTTTTTTACAGCCGTTTTGGGCTACCACTGCTAAGTTCTCCGATGTGCCCATCTGGCGGAATTATATTTCGTGATATTCAATATGGAAACCGCTAAATTTGGAGGAAAATCTTTCCTTTTGGAAATGTTTTAGCTCGGAACCAGACCACTTAGCGGCACGCGCGCACCAAACGGGTGCGGAAGGGACTTTATCCAGGTCAAAAAAGGCGGTCCCGGCAGCCCTTTTGACGCCGCCAGGCCATACGGAATTCCTATGTAGGCATAGGAAACGCTTATATTCTTGCCATTGATTATTATCAATAAATCATTTCATGGCCGGACGACAGGGTCGTCGCGCCGGTTGCGTTTTTCCCGCCGGCAATTCAAGGTGCCCAGGACGACGCCCTGCGGGTCGACCGTATCGAGGTGGACATCGAAGCCCCACAGCCGCGCCACGTGCTTGAGCACCTCGGCCGCCTGCTGGTTCAGCGGGCGGCGCTGGAACTGCGTGTGGCGCAAGGTCAATGCGCGGTCGTCGCGCGTATTGACGGACCAGACCTGGATGTTCGGCTCGCGGTTGCCCAGGTTGTACTGTTCGGCCAGCTGCTGGCGCACGTAGCGGTAGCCGGCATCGTCGTGGATGGCGGAAATGGCCAGCTTTTCATTCTTGTCGTCGTCGAGGACGGCAAAGAAATGGAATTCGCGGATCAGCCGCGGCGACAAATACTGGGCGATGAAGCTTTCATCCTTGAAATTACGCATGGCAAAGTCCAGGCTCTTGCGCCAGTCGCTGCCGGCCATGTCGGGAAACCAGGCGCGGTCTTCGTCCGTCGGATGCTCGCAGATGCGGCGGATGTCGCTCATCATGGCAAAACCCAGCGCATACGGGTTGATGCCGCTGTAATACGGGCTGTCGATGGGCGGCTGGTAGACCACGTTGGTATGGCTTTTCAGAAATTCCATCATGAAGCCGTCGCCCACCACGCCTTCGTCGTAGAGCTGGTTCAATATTGTGTAATGCCAGAAGGTGGCCCAGCCTTCGTTCATGACCTGGGTTTGCCGCTGCGGATAGAAATACTGGGAAATCTTGCGCACGATGCGCACCATCTCGCGCTGCCACGGTTCCAGCAGCGGCGCGTACTTCTCGATAAAGTACAGCAGGTTTTCCTCGGGTTCGGGCGGAAAGCGGGGAGCGGCCTTGCGCTGGTCGTCCTCGTCGTCGTCCTCGTCGCGCCGGGGCAGGGTGCGCCACAGCTGGTTGATCTGCGACTGCACATAGGCTTCGCGCTCTTTCTGGCGCGCATATTCCTTCGCCATCGACAGTTTCGCCGGGCGCTTGTAGCGGTCCACGCCATAGTTCTGGATGGCGTGGCACGAGTCGAGCAGCAATTCCACGGCATCGACGCCATGGCGCTGCTCGCATTCGGCGATGTAATTCTTGGCAAACACCATATAGTCGATGATGGCGTCCGCATCCGTCCAGGCGCGGAACAGGTAATTGCCTTTAAAAAAGGAGTTATGGCCGTAGGCCGCATGCGCGATCACCAGCGACTGCATGGTCAGGCTGTTTTCCTCCATTAAATAGGCGATGCACGGATTGGAGTTGATGACGATCTCGTAGGCCAGGCCCATCTGGCCCCGCTTGTAGCTTTTCTCGGTGGAAAGAAAATGCTTGCCGAACGACCAATGGTTGTAGGAGACGGGCATGCCGACCGAGGTGTAGGCATCCATCATCTGTTCGGCCGTAATGATTTCCAGCTGGTTCGGATAGGTGTCGAGGCCAAACTGTTTCGCTACGCGGCGGATTTCCTCGTGGATTTGCTCGATCAGCTCGAACGTCCATTCCGACTGCTCGGGCAGGGCGTTCGGGTGGCGCAGGCGCACGAACGGTTCGCCCGGAGTATTGCTGGCGCGGTCAAAGGCTGCACTCATCATTTCACCTGTTTCTTGAACAGTTCGCGGAAGACCGGGTAGATATCGGCCGGCGTGACGATCTTTTGCATGGCGAAATGGGCGTGATGGTCGAGCACGCCCGCATATTGCTCCCACAGGTTTTGCTGCGGGCCGTCGGTGATCTCGACATAGGTGTAGTACTGCACCTTGGGCATGATGGTATTGATCAGCAACTGGCGGCACAGCATGGAATCGTTGTCCCAGTTGTCGCCGTCGGACGCCTGCGCGACATAGCTGTTCCATTGCCCGGCGCCATAGCGTTCGTCGATGATGGTGTTGAGCAAGTGCAGCGCGGAGGACACGACGGTGCCGCCGGACTCGCGCGAATTGAAGAATTCATGCTCGTCGACCTCCGCCGCCGCCGTATGGTGGCGGATGAAGACCACCTCGATCTTGTCGTAGACGCGCTTGAGGAACAGATATAACAGGATGAAGAAGCGCTTGGCCGTGTCCTTGCGCGATTCGTCCATGGAGCCGGAGACGTCCATGATGCAGAACATCACGGCCTGCGTCATCGGCTTCGGCACCTTGATGCGGTTGCTGTAGCGCAAGTCGAACGGGTCGATGAAGGGAATCGCCAGCAGGCGCGTGTGCAGGTGGTGGATCAGGCGGCGCAGTTCCGTGACCAGCGGGTCGCTGTCGGGCGCGCCTTCGTGCAGCAGTGCCGCCAAGTCTTCCTCGGCCTGCGCCAGCTGCTTGCGGGCGCCGCCGCCGACGGCGATGCGCCGCCCCAGCGCGCCGCGCAGCGAGCGCAGCACGTGGATGTTCGAGGGGGTGCCCGACATATTGTAGCCGGCGCGCTGGTTCTTGAATTCCGTGGTGGCCGTCAGCTGGGTTTTCACCATGTGCGGCAATTCCAGGTCTTCGAAGAAATAATTCATGAATTCTTCGCGCGACAATTCGAAGATGAAATCGTCTTCCGTCGTCTCGTCGCTATTGCCCGCCTTGCCCCGCCCGCCGCCACCGCCGCCTTTCGGCCGGGCGATCTGGTCGCCTTTCAGGTATTCCTTGTTGCCGGGATTGACCACTTCCCATACGCCGCCATGCGCGTGGCCAAACGACGGTTCGCCCACGTCCTTGACGGGGATGCTGACCTTCTCGCCATTCTCGACGTCCGTGATCGAGCGCCCCTTGATGGCGCGCCCCACGGCATCCTTGATCTGGCCCTTGTAACGCCGCAGGAAACGCTCGCGGTTGACGGCGGATTTATTCTTGCTTTGCAAGCGCCTGTCGATAAGGTATGTCAAAGGGTGCCTCCTTGCTTCTCGTCTTGCGCGCCCCGCCGGTCGTCAGGCCGGAGCGCGCCTCCGCTGTCCGCGCTAGGATGACTTGCGTACTCGCAAGTACCATTCGCATAACAGGCGTACCTGCTTGGCCGTATAGCCTTTTTCCACCATGCGGGCCACGAAGTCGGCGTGCTTGTTGGCATCGTCGGCGCTGGCCTTGGCATTGAAGGAAATCACGGGCAGCAATTCCTCCGTATTCGAAAACATTTTCTTTTCGATCACCGTGCGGAACTTTTCATAACTGGTCCAGGCGGGATTCTTGCCGCCGTTCGAGGCCCGCGCACGCAGCCCGAAGTTGACGATTTCGTTGCGGAAATCCTTCGGATTGGAAATGCCCGCCGGCTTCTCGATCTTTTCCAGCTCATTGTTCAGCGATTCGCGATCAAAACTTTCGCCCGTGTCCGGATCGCGGTATTCCTGGTCCTGTATCCAGAAATCGGCGAACGTCACGTAGCGGTCGAAAATATTCTGCCCGTATTCCGAATAGCTTTCCAGGTAAGCCGTCTGGATCTCCTTGCCGATGAATTCCACGTAGCGCTGCGCCAGGTGCTCTTTAATATAGGAGAAGTAGCGCTGCTCGAGTTCCGGCGCGAACTGCTCGCGCTCGACCTGCTGTTCCAGTACATATAATAAGTGCACGGGATTGGCGGCCACTTCGGAATTGTCAAAGTTGAACACTTTCGACAGGATCTTGAAGGCAAAGCGCGTCGACAGCCCGTTCATGCCCTCGTCCACGCCCGCGTAATCGACATATTCGTGCATGGACTTGGCTTTCGGGTCCGTATCCTTGAGGTTTTCGCCATCGTAGACGAGCATCTTCGAGAAAATGCTCGAGTTTTCCGGGTCTTTCAGGCGCGACAGGATGGCGAACTGCGCCATCATGCGCAGGGTGCCGGGCGCGCACGGGGCTTTCACCAGCGAGGAATTGGCCACCAGCTTGTCGTAGATCTTGATTTCGTCGGAGACGCGCAGGCAGTACGGCACCTTGACTATATAGATACGGTCAAGAAACGCCTCGTTGTTGCGGTTGTTCTTGAACGTTTTCCATTCCGACTCGTTCGAGTGTGCGAGGATGATGCCGTCGAACGGTATCGCGCCAAAGCCTTCCGTGCCCTTGTAGTTGCCTTCCTGCGTGGCCGTCAGCAGCGGATGCAGCACCTTGATGGGCGCCTTGAACATTTCCACGAATTCCATCAAGCCCTGGTTGGCCAGGCACAGGCCGCCCGAATAGCTGTAGGCATCGGGGTCGTCCTGCGCATAGTCTTCCAGCTTGCGGATGTCGACCTTGCCCACCAGCGAGGAAATATCCTGGTTGTTTTCGTCGCCCGGCTCCGTTTTCGAGATGGCAATTTGCTTGAGCACGGACGGATAGCGCTTGACGACGCGGAACTGGTTGATATCGCCATTGTATTCATGCAGGCGTTTCACGGCCCACGGGCTGGGGATGTTGCGCAGGTAGCGGCGCGGGATGCCGTAATCCTCTTCGAGGATGGTGCCGTCCTCTTCCTCGTTGAACAGGCCCAGCGGCGACTCATTGACGGGCGACCCTTTCAGGCAATAGAAGGGCACGTGTTCCATCAGCGACTTGAGTTTTTCCGCGATCGACGACTTGCCGCCGCCGACGGGCCCCAGCAAGTACAGGATCTGCTTGCGTTCTTCCAGGCCTTGCGCCGCGTGGCGGAAATACGAGACGACTTGCTCGATGACTTCCTCGGTGCCGTAGAACTCGCGGAAGGCGGGATAGATCTTGATCACCTTGTTGGCGAAGATGCGCGACAGGCGCGTGTCGTTGCGCGTGTCGACCAGCTGCGGCTCGCCGATGGCGGCCAGCATGCGTTCGGGCGCGCTGGCATACGTCAGCTTGTCCTTCTTGCACAGGGCCAGGTACTCGGTGAGCGACATTTCCTCTTCGCGGGTGCGCTCGTAGCGTGCTGCATAGTTATCAAAAATGGTCATGTCAATGTCCTTTAATGTAAACCTGAACTGCCAGTCACCATGGCCGCCCGCCTGGCACTCGCCTGGGCTTGCCGTCTGAACTTTTCCTGTACCTCGTACCGATTTTTATTGTTGTTTCAAGCCCGGCTGTCTTTGCGAGTCCGGATTGCCCGGACCAAAAAACTGGCGCTTGATGCCGTGCGCTGACGTGGCCAGCCGGCTTTTTTTCACTGTTGATAGCGCTTGTTGCACCTACCATTACCCCATGAAATTTATTATTGCTCTAAAGGATCAGGAAGTCAAAAGATATGTCAGCATATCCTTAATACTTGTTTGTAAATTGTTGATTTAATTGGATAAACCATCAAATTTTCCATCGATTTCAATGAACCTTTTGTCCCTTTTAAATCATCATACGACAATTCGCCAGCGCGTGCCGGTGCGTGCCGTGGCGCTGCCGTTGCCGGCGCCACGGCGGCCGGGCGCCGGTGAGTCCGGCCATCTTGCGCTAAGATGCCTGCATGTCTGATGGCCCTGCGCGCCGCGCGCGCGTGCCAGCATTTTTATCGCCACCCTATAAGGAACACCCATGATGAACCCCCAATTGCGCGCGATCGTCCGCGGCATGCCGAAAGCCGAATTGCATATCCATATCGAAGGCTCGCTGGAGCCAGAACTGATTTTCGCACTGGCCGAGCGCAATGGCGTGCCGCTGGGCTATGAATCTGTGGAACACTTGCGCAGCGCCTATGCTTTTACGGATTTACAGTCTTTTCTCGACATTTATTACGCTGGCGCAAGCGTGCTCTTGAAAGAGCAGGATTTCTATGACATGACGCAAGCCTACCTGCGCCGCGCCGAAGCCGATAACGTCTTGCACACGGAAATCTTCTTCGACCCGCAGACGCACACGGCGCGCGGCGTGCCGATGGCCGACGTGATCAACGGCATCCACCGCGCCTGCCAGGACAGCCCCGTCAGCGCGGCCCTGATCCTGTGCTTCCTGCGCCACCTGAGCGAGGCAGAGGCGTTCGAGACCCTGGAAGACGCGCTGCCGCACCGCGACAAGTTCATCGGCATCGGCCTCGATTCGTCGGAAGTGGGCAATCCGCCCGAGAAATTCTCGCGCGTGTTTGCCCGTTGCCGCGAACTGGGCCTGCACCTGGTGGCCCACGCGGGCGAGGAAGGCCCGCCGGCCTACATCCGCACGGCGCTCGACGACTTGAAAGTCGAACGCATCGACCATGGCGTACGCTGCCTGGAAGACGCGGAACTGACGGCCCGCCTGGCGCGCGAACAGATCGCGCTCACCGTCTGCCCCCTGTCGAACACCAAGCTGCGCGTGTTCGACCAGATGCATGACCATAACCTGGTGCAACTGCTCGACGCCGGTCTGCTGGTGACGGTGAACTCGGACGATCCCGCGTATTTCGGCGGCTACATGAATGACAATTTCGACGCCATCTTCGATGCCTTGCCGCTGGGCCTGTCCCACGCGCAACGCCTGGCGCGCAACGGTTTCATCGCCGCCTTCCTGCCGCAGGCGCAAAAAGACGCGTTTCTTGCCACCGTCGATGCGTATTTCGCGCAGCACGCGGTCGCCCACGGCATCGCGCAATAACGCATCACAACCAACTCGCATAAAGACCCGCCGCCCATGTTCCGCCTCTCCCTGAAAATGACCGGCCGCGACTGGCGCGCCGGGCAACTGCGTTTCCTGCTCGTCGCGCTGATCGTCGCCGTGGCGGCCCTGTCGGCCGTCGGCTTCTTCGTCGACCGCCTGCGCGCGGGCCTGAACCGCGACGCGCACCAGCTGCTGGGGGCCGACCTCGTCATCAGCGCCGACCAGCCCGTCAATGCGGCCTGGCGCGCCGAAGCGCAGAAGCGCGGTTTTATCCTGGCCGACACGGTGACGTTTCCCAGCATGGCGCAGGCGGGCGAGGGCGAGCAATCGATCTCGCAGCTGGCGTCCATCAAGGCCGTCTCGCCCGGCTACCCGCAGCGGGGCAAGCTGAAAATCACCACCAAACCGAGCGAAGCGCAGGATGCCGTCGGGCAGCCGACCAGCCAGGTGCCGGCGCCCGGCACCGTGTGGGTCGACGCGGCGATCTTGTCCAGCCTGAACGCGAAGCTGGGCGACACCCTGACCCTGGGCGACAAGGCCTTTACCGTCACGCAATTGATCGCCAGCGAACCGGACCGCGGCGCATCGTTCCTCAATTTCGCCCCGAGGGTGATGCTGCCCTTGAGCGACCTGGCCGCCACGGCGCTGGTGCAGAACGGCTCGCGCGTGTCGTACCGGCTGCTGCTGTCGGCGCCGCCCGCCAAGGCGGCCGAGCTTGCGCAATATCAAACCTCGCTGGAGAGCCAGATCAAGGCGCAGTCCATCAAAGGCGTGCGCATCGAATCGCTGGAATCGGGCAGCCCGCAGATGCAATCGACCCTGGACCGCGCCGACCGTTTTCTGTCCCTCGTCGGCCTGCTGTCGGCCATGCTGGCGGCCGTCGCCGTGGCCATGGCGGCGCGCCGCTTCATGCTGCGCCACCTCGACGCCTGCGCCATGCTGCGCTGCCTGGGCTTGACGCAAAACCAGGTGACGGCCATGTACGTGATCGAATTCTTATTGGTCGGCCTGGTGGGCAGTCTGATCGGCGTGCTGGTGGGCTTCGGCGGCCACCTGGTGCTGCTGGAGCTGTTGGGCAAACTGGTGCAGAGCGACTTGCCGCCCGTGTCCCTGCTGCCCGCGCTGCAGGGCGTGGCCACCGGCATGCTGCTGTTGCTGGGCTTTGCCCTGCCGCCGATTTTGCAGTTGCGCAATGTGCCGCATAACCGGGTGATCCGCCGCGAACAGGAGCCGCCGCAGGCGCTGGCCCTGGCCACCTACGGCCTCGGCATTGCCGCCTTCGTCGTGCTGCTGTTGTGGCAGGCGGGCGACGTGAAACTCGCGCTGCTGACGGCGGCCGGCTTCCTCGGCGGCTTCGCGCTGTTCGGCCTGGCCGGCTGGCTGGGCATCCGCTCGCTGAAAAGCCTGCGCGGCGCCTTCAATCACCAGGGCTGGCGCTTTGCCGTCACGTCATTGCAGCGCCGCCCGGGCGCCACCGTCATCCAGGTGGTGTCGCTGGCCTTGGGCCTGATGGCCTTGCTGCTGCTGACGGTGGTGCGCGGCGACCTGATGGTGGCCTGGCGCAATGCCACGCCGCCCGATGCGCCGAACCGCTTCATGATCAATATCCTGCCCGAGCAGAAGGACCCGATCGCCGCGCGCCTGGCGCAGGCGGGCGTGGCCAACGCGCCTTTGTATCCGATGATACGGGGCCGGCTGGTGGCCGTGAACGGCAACGCCATCACGGAAAGCACGTACGAGGATGACCGCGCCAAGGGCCTGGCCGACCGCGAATTCAATCTGTCGACGATGGCCACGATGCAGGAAGAAAACAAGCTCGTGGCCGGCAAGTGGTTCAGCGACAAGCCCGGCGCGCCGGCGGAAGCGTCGGTGGAAGAGGGCATCGCCAAGACATTGAAGCTGAAGCTGGGCGACAAGCTGCGCTTCGACATCGCCGGTCAGAGCGTCGAAGCGGCCATTACCAGCTTGCGCAAGCTGGAATGGGGCTCGATGCGCGTCAATTTCTTTGTCATCATCAATCCGGCCGCCATGGCGGACACGCCGCAGACGTGGATCACGGCCTTCCACCTGCCGCCTGCGCAGGCGGACCTGGGCAACGCCCTGCTGCGCGACTATCCGAATTTGACGGTGGTCGACGTGGGCGGCGTGCTCAAACAAATCCAGGGCGTGCTGGACCAGGTGGTGACGGCCGTCGAATTCCTGTTTGCCTTTACCTTGGCCTCGGGCTTGCTGGTGCTGTATGCGGCCTTGATGGGCTCGCAGGACGAGCGCACGCGCGAAGCGGGACTGCTGCGCGCCCTGGGCGCCACGCGGCGCCAGCTGGCACAGGCGCAGCTGATCGAGTTTTCCCTCGTCGGCGCGCTGGCCGGCCTGCTGGCCGCATCGGGCGCGGCGGCCATGGGCTGGGCTCTGGCGACGTACCAGTTCAAGTTCGCCTGGAGCTTCGCGCCGGGCGTGTGGGCCTTCGGCCTGCTGGCCGGCGCCCTGTGCGCCATCGCCGGCGGCTGGCTGGGTTTGCGCAATGTCTTGAAACATCCGCCGCTGCAGACCTTAAGGGAAGGCTAAACAATGACGCCGTCGCCCGCGCCTGCGCGCAGAAATTGCGCGTAGGACATCACCGGCTGCCCCAGCTGGTGCGCCGGCACGTCGAACAGGGCCCAGAAATACGTCACGCCGCCCAGGCAGATGGTGGGCGCGGCGCAGTAGCGAAACCAGTTCTCGCCTATCTGCGCCGCGTACATGCCGTCGCTGTTGGCGTCGGAAAAGTAGGGAATCACGCGCATTTCCAGCAGGGCCTGCAGCAATGAATCGGGCGCGTCGCTGTCGCGCGCCATTTCATACTGCGTGTGCAGGCTGCGTTCCGTCTCGATGATCATCAGCTTGGCGTGGCCGTCGCGCGTGAAGAACAGGATGCCGCTGGGATTGGGGAAAATATAAAACTCGACGAAGCCGTGGCGCTGGCACAACTCGTGCACGACGGCGGCCAGCGCCTCGTCTTGCAGGAAACTGTAGTCGTGCAGCATCAGCAGATCGCGCACGGTTTCCGATTGCTGCAGGAAGAATTCGCGCTGCAGGGCAACGATTTCCTGTTCCAGGATGTCGAGCGCATCGTCGTCGCTCTTCTTGATGTAGCGGTCGATCAAGCCCCGGTTGAAGGCCGTCACGGCCACCTTTTCATCGGCCGCGCCCGTAAATAGAATCTTCTTGCACGGCAAGTCGCGCACGGCCTGGCAGAATTCCAGGCCATTCATCTGCGGCATCGAATAATCGACCACCAGCACGGACGGCACGGCAAAGCGCTGCGCCTGGCCGCTGATGCGCCAGATGCGTTCGATGTCGAGCGCCACGTTGCACTGGTCGGGCGGCAGGTTTTGCGTGTCGAAATTGACGTGCAGCGGCGTCTCGCCCGGCTGCGTACTCTGGCGCAGCCAGTGCAGCGCGCTGCTCGTGTCGTGGAAAGTCTTGCGCGCCAGGCCGGGATCGAGCTGGAACGCCAGGCTTTTCAGGAAGGAATCGCTGTCGTCGATCAATACGGTCAAGGTCGGATGGGTGTAGACGGGCAGTTGCATGCGTCACCTCGCGCGGTGGATGGATGGAAAACGGTTGTGCGTGGGCACGGGCAGGGGCTGGGGAAATTCCAGCACGAAGATGGCGTAGGCGCCTTCGCGCGCGACGCAGCGGATGCGCGCCTGCCAGGCTTGCATGATTTGCCGGCACAGGGCCAGGCCGATGCCGCTGCCGTTATGCGAGGGATACGAATAGAAGCGGTCGAAGATCAGCGGCAAGCGGCTGGCCGCGATGCCGCAGCCCGTATCGATGAACAGCAGGCGCGGCACGGGATGGGCGCCATCGATGATGATGCGCACTCTTCCCTTGCCGGCGCGGTGGATGCTTTTCAAGGCATTGCGCAGCAGATTCAGCAGGATGACCACGCACAGCTCGGACTGGCCGGGAAACGTGAAATCGGCGCGCACGTCGACCTTGACGATGTCGCGCTGGGCCGTGCTGGTAAACGGGTAGCGGCGCAGCACGGCCGTCACGCTGTCGTGCATGGCCACCGCCTCGTTGGCTTCGAGCTTGCGGTTGACGGCGCTGGCGCTGAGCAGGAACAGATCGATCATGTGGTGCATATGGCGCACTTCGAACTGGATGCGCGCCAGCGCTTCCCCGCTGGCCTCGTCCGGCAGCTGCCCTTGCAGGTTTTGCCGCAGCCCGCGCTGCAGCCCGCGCACGTTTGCCTCGACGCTGACGAGGGGCGTGCGCAATTCGTGCGCCACGCTGCCCAGGCCGGCCGCCAGCCCGGCCAGTTTCTCCTGCGCGCCCACGTTGCGGCCCACCTTGACGACGGACAGCACGGCAATCGTGAACCAGTGCACGGGCAATTGCTGCAAGACGTCGCGGCTGAGCAGGAAGGCTGGATCGCCGGCCACGGCAAACGCCAGGCAAGCCAGCAGGGTGCCGCTCAGGTAGGCCAGCACGGCGATGCGCGTATCGAAGTGAAACAGCACGACCAGCGCCACCAGCAGCGAATGCGCCCACATGCTCGAGGCGTGGTTCATCAGGAACATATATGTAAAGAAAAACGGCAGTTCGAAGGTCAGCCCCAGGAACAGGTAGACGCTGAACCAGGTATTGCTGAAGCGGTCAGGCCACAGCGCGGGCAGGAACAGCAGGGCGGAGATGGTGCGCAGCAGCGGCGATTCGTATTCTTGCGGAAAGAAATAATGCCACAGCGCGTAGTACATGGGCATGCCCAGCGCACCGATGAGCGCCAGGGTGCGCACCTGAGCGCGCCGCACCGGCGTGTGTTCGATGGCGTCGTGGAAATGCAGGAAAGGCTGGAGCAGCTTGCCTTGCCACCGTTTTCCGGAAGGGGACTGCGCATGCATCATGATCAGAGGGGCGTGTTCGTTGAGGCGTGTCAATGCAACATGATCGGCGGGTTCCCTCTGTATCAGCACAATATCGGCACAACTGTTGAGCTGTATCAAACGCTTGCCGGATGACTCGCGCATGTTGGATGCGGTAGTTCCCACCGCAACCAATCAGGAGTTCCTATGATAAACGCTATTTCCCCTCTGCCGTCCCGCGCCATCCATGCCGAGCAAAGGATGCCCGCCTTCGTGCGCGCGCGCATGGATGAGCACTATGTCGAGCGCATCGAGAAGCTGCTCGGCGGCGAGCACTTGCATGAATGGCAAGCCGTGCCGGCCAGTGCAATCATGCTGGCAGGCAATGATTACCTGAACATCGCCGGCGAGGCGGCGCTGCTGGCGGCCCAGGCGCGCGTCTTGCAGGGCGGCGGCGCCATGCTGATGTCGTCCGTGTTCCTGCAGGAAGGCAGCCGCCAGCACCGGCTGGAACACAAGCTGGCGGATTTTCTCGGCAGCGAAGCGTGCGTGCTGGCGCAGTCGGGCTGGGCCGCCAACGTGGGCTTGCTGCAAAGCCTGGCCGGCCCCGGCATCCCCGTGTATCTGGACATGCAGGCGCATGCGTCGTTGTGGGAAGGCGTGCAATCGGCGCAAGCCGTGCCCGTCGCCTTCCTGCACAACGATGGCGCCCACCTGCAGCGCCAGCTCGACAAGCATGGCCCCGGCATCATCATCGTCGATGCGCTGTACAGCACCAACGGCAGCGTGGCGCCGCTGCTGGACATGGTGGAAATTGCCGAACGCAGCGGCAGCATGCTGATCGTCGACGAGTCGCACTCGCTGGGCACGCACGGCCCGCAGGGCGCGGGGCTGGTGGCGGAGCTGGGCCTGGCCGAGCGCGTGCATTTCCGCACGGCGTCGCTGGCCAAGGCGTTCGCGGGGCGGGCGGGGCTGATTACCTGTTCGGCCCGTTTCAAGGGATATTTTTTGTCCGCCTCGCGGCCCGCCATCTTCAGTTCCTGCCTGCTGGAACACGAGCTGGCGTGGTTCGATGCGGCGCTCGACTTCATCCGCGCCGCCGATGGCCGCCGCACCGCGCTGCACCGCCACAGCGTGCAGCTGCGCCAGGGGTTGACGGATCTCGGCTACAACGTCAGCGACGGCACCGAGCAGATCATCGCGCTGGAAGCGGGCAGCGAACCCGATACCTTGATCCTGCGCAAGGCGCTGGAACGGCACGGCATCTACGGCGCCGTCTTTTGCGCGCCGGCCACACCGAAGAACCGTTCGCTGGTGCGCCTGACCCTGAATGCGGGTTTGCGCGAGGACGAGTGCGCAAGAGTGCTGGCCGCCTGCGCCGCCATCCGCGACGAGACGGGCATGGCGCGCTGGCCCTCGACGCGGCGCCTGCGCAAGCTGGCGCTGGTGTAGCGCGCGTCAGCCGTTGGCGGGCTGGTTGCCGGCGATCGTGCCCAGCAGCATGGACAGGGGCGCCAGCTGGTCCGCGCTGGCATTGCCCAGCAATTCCTGTCCCAGCGCCTGCGCCGTCGTATTCGCGTGCGCCAGCAATGCCAGTCCCGCTTCGGTGATGGCGGCGTAGCCGACGCGCGCATCGCGTGCATCGGCCTGGCGCGCCACCAGGCCGATTTTTTCCAGCGGCATCAGCGAGCGCGTGATGCCGGATGCCGTCAGCGCCAGGCGCTCGGCCAGGTCGATGCGGCGCAGGCGTCCGCCGGGCGCCCGCTGCAAGTGGTACAGCAATTGGTAATCGCTGAAACTCAGGCCGTGCAGATTGCCCAGGATGCTGTCGAAGCGGCGCACGATGAGCGCCTGGGCGCGCGCCAGGCGCAGGCAAAAGTCCAGCGCGCCGCCGCCGTCCGGCGTCGGGAGAGTGTGTTCGGTCATGACATCCTTTTCATTTGCTGCGCAGTGCGTGAGTGCGCAAGTGTAAAGCATGGCCGCTCAATAGCGTGCCTGTCCCTGTTCCAGCAGCTGCGCCTGGTGCAGCGCCAGCAGGGCGTCCAGTTCGGCGTCCGCATCGAAGTCGGGATCGGCGGATTGATCGACGGTGTCGATGATGTCGAAGCGGAAAGCCGCCGCACCGTCGCGCCGCCAGTCCGCCTGCAGGCGGGCGTTGCGGTGCGTACCCAGCGTGAGTTCGAAGCGGTGGCGGTTCAGCGCGCCGGGCGCGTTGCGGCTGCGTTCGAGCAGGGTGCGCCCGCTGGGCAGGTGGCGCAGCGCGATGATGCCCAGCGCGGGCGCTTGTTGCCGGTAAGCTGCTTTCAAGGCTGCTTGCTGTGTTTTATCCATGTTGTGATTTCCTTAAGCTTGGGTGACGTAATCGGTGCTTGCGATGTGGGCAATATCCGTGAACAGGGCGGCGGCGATGGCGGCGGCCAGCAGCAGAGCGCCGCCGACGCAGAACAGCTCGCCAACGCTCACGTGGCGCAGCAGCGCACCCGTGGCCGCCGCCGACAGGGGCGCCAGTCCCAGGAAGATGCCCATGAACACAGCCATCGCCCGGCCCAGCATGGCGGGCGCCACGCGCCGCTGTATCCACGTAAAGATGGCCACCTGCACATAGCCGCCCAGCACTCCCGTGACGGCCAGCAGGGCCGCGCCGTGCCAGGCCGAGCCGATTTGTCCCAGCGCCATCAACAGGCAAGCCACGATGGCGTCGGCGGCCAGCAGAGTGGCGCCGAAATGGCGGCGCAGCCAGGCGCCGCCCAGGCTGGACGCCAGCATGCCGGCCAAGGTGCCGGCGCCGTGCGCGCCCATCAGCATGCCCAGCGCCGCGGCGCCGTGCAGGCGCTCGTTGGCCAGCACGGGCAAGGCGACTTGCAGCGGACCCATGACGAAGAAGGCCACCACGGCCCAGTAGGCATAACAGCTGCGCAGGGGCAAGTCGCGCCACACCATGGCCAGGCCCGCCGCCATGTCGCGCCACATGCCTTGCGGCGCCGCAGCCGCAGCCAGGGGCCGTAGCTTGACTTGGCGCAAGGTCCACGCGGAAAACACAAACGTCAGCGCATCGATGGCGAAGGCGGCGGCCAGCGCCGCCATGGAGGTGTGCTGCCCGTTACCGTGGGCACCCAGCACGAGCGCCGCCAGCAGCGGACCGGCCAGCAAGGACAACTGGCGCGCACCCATCTGCAAGCCATTGGCTTTCTGCAACGTAGGTGCAGGCACGGCTTGCGGCAGGATGGCCGTGCCGGCCGGAATGCCGAAGGCGGACGCGATGCCCAGCGCCAGCGCGGCCGCATACGCGAGCGCCAGGCTGGCCAGGTCCAGCACCAGCAGTCCCGCCAGTGCCAGCAGGATGGCGGCGTTCGCATATTTGCTCAGCAGCAGCACGCGCCGGGGCGAATAACGGTCGGCGATGGTGCCGCCCAGCAAGATGAGCACGGCGCGCGGTGCGCCCATCAGGGCCACGGCGATACCGAGGCTGAGGCTATCGCCCGTCAGGCTCAGCACGAGCCAGGGCAGGGCCAGCAGGCTGAACTGGTCGCCCAGCATGGAGACGAGTCCGCCGCCCAGCAGCCAGCGGAAGTTGGTATTGCGCAGCAAATCAGTGTCTGTGGCGGTTGGCATATTCATCTTGTCCCTGTTTTAAAATTGCATGGTAGTTGATGAAAGCTTGATCAGTCAAGTATATTGCCATTTATTGCGGCAGGGAGCGCTGGCGCTGCATGGAGCGCCGATGCTTGCGCTATCATGGCGGCCATGACTGATACCATTGCCCCCACCCTGTACGAGACCATCGGCGGCGCCCCCGTGCTGCGTGAAATGGTCGACCGTTTTTATGACTTGATGGAACTCGAAGCCGAGTTCGCCGGCATCCGCGTCATGCATCCGCCCTCGACGGACGGCTCGCGCGACAAGCTGTATTTCTTCCTGACGGGCTGGATGGGCGGACCGGATCTGTACATCGAGAAATTCGGCCACCCGCGCCTGCGCGCCCGTCACTTGCCGTATGCCATCGGCACCAGCGAGCGCGACCAGTGGCTGCGCGCCATGGCCTGGGCCATGGAAGACACGGGCATCGAAGAATCCTTGCGCGTGCGCCTGATGGAATCGTTCTATCAGACGGCCGACTGGATGCGCAACAAAGCTGACTGATCCCATGAGCCCAATCGAGTTCTACAGCCTGCTGGGTGCCGCCATCGCCGCCATCGTCCTGTTGTTCTTGCTGCTGCTGCGCCCCCGTGGCGCGGCCGGCGATGGCGCCACCACCCTGGCGCTGGTGCAGCAGCACCAGCAGCAAAGCCTGGAACGCATCGACCGGGTCGAGCGCGAAGTGCGGCTGCAGCTGCAGGCGTCGGCGCAAGCCACGCGGCAAGACCTGGCCGCCGGCCTGGCGCAATTCCAGGCGGCGACCCTGCAACAGCTCGACAGCCTGCGCACGCAGATGCAGGCGCAGGGGAAAGTCGGGCGCGAAGAACAGGCGCAAAGCCTGGCGCGCTTTGCCGAGAGCACGAATCAAACCCTGTCCCAGCTGACGGAATCGAATGCGCAGCGCATGCTGGAAGTGCGCGCCACCCTGGAGAACAAGATCCGCGACTTGCAGGCCGACAATGGCGCGCGGCTGGAAGAAATGCGCAAGACGGTCGACGAGAAACTGCACGCGACGCTGGAAACGCGCCTTTCCGCCTCGTTCCAGCAAGTGTCGGAGCGGCTGGAAAAAGTCCACCAGGGACTCGGCGAAATGCAGCAGCTGGCGCTGGGCGTGGGCGATTTGAAGCGGGTGCTCACCAACGTCAAGACGCGCGGCACCTGGGGCGAAGTGCAGCTGGAAATGCTGCTGGAGCAGGTACTTACTGTCGACCAGTACGCGAAGAACGTGGAAACGTTGCCGGGCAGCGGCGCGCGCGTGGAATTCGCCCTGAAGTTGCCGGGCATGGTCGATGGCGGTCCGCCCGTGTGGATGCCCATCGATGCGAAATTTCCCAAGGAACAGTACGAGCGCCTGGTCGAGGCGGCCGAGCGGGCCGATGCGGACGCCGTGGCCCTGGCCGGCCGCGAACTGGAGCGGGCCGTGCGGGGCGAAGCGAAAACCATCGCCGAGAAATACCTGGCGCCGCCGCTGACGACGGATTTCGCCATCCTCTTCCTGCCTACCGAGGGACTGTATGCGGAAGTGCTGCGCCGCCCGGGCCTGGCCGACGAATTGCAGCGCGTGCACCGGGTCAGCATTGCCGGGCCATCGACCCTGACGGCTTTGCTCAACAGTCTGCAGATGGGTTTCCGCACCCTGGCGCTGGAAAAGCGCTCGTCCGAAGTGTGGCAAGTGCTGGGCGCCGTCAAGACGGAGTTCGGCAAGTTCGGCGACGTGCTGTCGCAAACCCGGCTGACCCTGGAAAAGGCGGCGAAGAATATCGAAAGCGCGGAAGTGCGCAGCCGGCAGATGGCGCGCAAATTGAAATCCGTGGAAGCCTTGCCGGGCGAGGCAGCCGCCTTGCTGCTGGGTAAGGCGGACGGCGGCGCCGGCGACGGCGAGTAGCGCGCCGCCTCAGGCCGCCCGCGCAGTGCGGCGGCGCAGCGCGCTGTAGCCGATCAGCGCCAGTCCCGCCAGCAGCATGGCCCAGGTTTGCGGTTCCGGCACGGCCGGCAAGACGGTCGGCACCGTCGGTGGCAAGCTAGGGATGATCACGGTGGGCGGCACGATGATGCTGCTGCCCCTGTCCGGCGGCACGCTTCCGCCACCACCACCACCGCCGCCGCCCATGCCGGCAGGCGGCGTGATGCCGCCGGCGGTACGCACGTAATCGAAGGGCAGGAAAGGAATGCTGGCCACCTCGGGCGGCATGGCGCCGCCCGTGAACGAGCCGCCGCGCAAGGCGTCGGGATTGTCGATCAGGGGCACGCCTGCCGTTTCCGGGGCGGCGGGCGCGGCGGCAACGGGTGCTGCACCGCCGGGAGCGGCACCACCGGGAGCTGCGCCGGCGGCTGGCGGCGCCGACGCGGGCGCCTGCGTGATGCGGCTGACGTTGCGGCAAATCGTCGGCACCAGGATGCACTGGCCCTGCACGCAATACACGAGTCCCCGTTCCTGCATCTGCTCGTTCCAGCCCGCACGCGTGACGTTGCGGCAGACGCGGCCGGGGCCGAAATGCATGTCGCTGATGCGCGCGTTGTAATTGCCCTTGCCGCGGATGGCGTCGCGGCTGATCACTACGATCTCATCGTACTGGCGCGCGCGCATGCGCGCCTTCAATTGTTCGCGCACTGGCGGCGCGATATCCGTATAGCGGTCCACGGCCGCCACCACGTCACCCATGAACGGGTCGACGCCGGGACGGTTCCAGTTGCAGTTGTCCAGCACGTCGGCGCGGGCCACGCCTTTCGCATACGCGGGCAGGGGAGCCAGAGACAACATGCCGAATAGGACTGCCGCACCCAGCATGCAGGTGCTCGCCAACCATGGGCCGTGTTTCATTGTTAGTTTCCTCGTGAAAACAATATCAAAATTGAACTTTTGCTTGAGTTCGAATGTTATCACCGAAGAAACTTCAATATCAACTAATAAATAAAATTATTACAATTAGTGTTGTGTTTATTGATTTATTTTAACGAGAAATGATTAATATTTTTATCTCGGCAGGCGCAGGTGTGCCGCGCAGGAGGAAATTGATTGCGAAGGGGAAATGCAAACGGCCCGCGCAGGGCGGGCCGTCAAGGAGAGGGGGAGGGGCAGTTGCTTACATCAGGCCATGGAACAGCACAATATCGACGAGGTCACCGGCCGCCACGTGGCCTTGCGCCTCATGCAGCACGATCATGCAATTGGCTTGCGTCATCGAGCGCAGGATGCCCGAGCCTTGCGCGCCCGTCACGCGCACGTGCTGGCGCCCGTCCGCGCCGCGCTCGACGATGCCGCGCTGGTATTCCGTGCGGCCCCGTTTCTTGCGGATCGGCGCTTGCGCCGCCACCTGCAGCAGGGGCAGGCTGGCCGTGTCCGCGTCGGCGCCCATCAGGCGCAGCAGGGTGGGGCGGGCGAGGAAATAAAACGCCGCCATCACGGCCACGGGGTTGCCGGGCAGGCCCAGCAGCAAGGCCGTGTCGCCCTCGCTGGCAATCCGGCCAAAGGCCATGGGGCGGCCCGGGCGCATGTTGATTTGCCAGAAGGCCACGTCGCCGAGGCGGGCCAGGATCTCGCGCGTAAAATCGGCCGCGCCGCTGGACACGCCGCCCGAAGTGACGATGACGTCGGCCTTGGCGCAGGCGCCGCGCAGGGCCGCTTCCAGCGCCTGCGGATTGTCCTTGACGATGCCCATGTCGAGCACCTCGCAGCCGAGGCGGGTCAGCATGCCCAGCAGGGTGTAGCGGTTGCTGTCGTAGATGCAGCCCGCGGCCAGCGGCTCGCCGATCGAGCGCAATTCGTCGCCCGTGGAAAAGAAGGCCACGCGCAGGCGGCGGCGCACGGGGACGGCGGCGATGCCCAGCGAGGCGAGTAAACCCAGTTCGGCCGGCCCGAGTATCTTGCCTTGCAGCAAGGCCGGCTGGCCCTGCATCAAGTCTTCGCCCTTGAAGCGGCGGTTGTCGCCGGGGCGGATGCAGTCCGGCGCCAGCGTGATGCTGGTTTCATGGACTTGTAGCACCAGTTCCTGCGGCACCACGCTGTCGCAGCCGTCGGGCATGACAGCGCCCGTCATGATGCGCGCGCATTGGCCGCGCCCCACTTTGACCGTGCCGGGACGGCCCGCCAGGATGGTGTCGACCACGGCCAAAGTCACTGGCGTGTCGCCGCCCAGGTCGGCACCGTGCAGCGCATAGCCATCCATGGCGGAATTGTCGTGCGCGGGCACGCTGATGGGCGAGATGATGTCGGCCGCCAGCATGCGCTCGAACGCTTGCGGCAGCGGCAATTCCTCGATCCGGGCCACGGGCGCGACGGTGTCGGCCAGGATGGCTTGCGCCATCGGCACGCTCAAGCCCCGCGCCTGCAAGGCGGCCAGCTCGTCCGGCGTATTGATGTTGCCGAACGCGGCGCCATCCTCGAACAGCACTTCCGCCAGCTTCAAGGGGCCGTGCCAGGTGCGCATGCGGCGTTCGCCGCCGCGCAGGTAGGCATCGAGCTGGGGCATGGCCGATGTTTTCACCAGGCAAAAGACGGGATGCGGCCGGCGCACGGCCGACCCCGTCGCCGGATCGGTTTCCTCGGTGACGGCGATGGCCAGGTCGGCATCGTTTTCGACCAGGCCGGCGGCCAGGCGCGCGGCCAGGTCGGGCGGCAGCAGGGGCGAATCGCACGGCACGGTGAGCAGGTAGGGCGTGCCGGCGTGCTGCATGCCGCTGTGTAAACCTGCCAGCGGACCCAGCTGGCCAGGCAGCGCGTCCGGCCACACGGGCAGGCCGAAGCGCGCGTAATCGCCGGCATCGGCGTGGACGCTGATGGCCAGCTGGCCCACTTGCGGCGCCAGGCGCTGCAGCACGTGGCGCGCCAGGGGCTGGCCATGCAGGGGCAGCATGCCCTTGTCGCGCTGGCCCATGCGCGTGCCCAGGCCGCCGGCCAGGATCAGGCCGGTAATGTCGTGTTTGTTGATCATGTCAGGTAGGAAAATGGGTGCATGCGCCATGGTAGCAGCGGCGGGCGTGCACCGCGCCCGATTCAGCCGCCGATGTACGACATTTCCACTTTCTTTTTACCGTGCTCAAGCGCGCCGCCCGTCAAATTCGTCTGGCTGGTGCGCAATTGCGAATAGCGGTCGGCGCGGCCGCGCCACAGCTGCGCCACGGCCGAGGAAATTTCCGCGTCGCTGTGGCCGCCGCGCAGCAGGCTGCGCAAGTCGTGGCCGCTGCTGGCGAACAGACACGTGTACAGCTTGCCTTCGGTCGAGAGGCGGGCGCGGCTGCAGTCGGCGCAGAACGCTTGCGTGACGCTGGAAATGAGGCCGATTTCGCCGCCGCCATCGGCGTAGCGCCAGCGCGCCGCCGTCTCGCCCGTGTAGTTCGGGTCGATGGGCAGCAAGGGCATGTGTTCGCCGATACGGCGCACCACCTCGGCCGACGGGATGACTTCCTGCAAGTTCCAGCCGTTCGAGGCGCCCACGTCCATGTATTCGATGAAGCGCAAGATGTAGGGCGTGCCCTTGAAGTGGCGCGCCATGGGCACGATTTCCTGCTCGTTCATGCCGGCCTTGACGACCATGTTGATCTTGATCGGTCCCAGGCCCGCCGCATGCGCGGCATCGATGCCGTGCAGCACGTCGGCCACGGCGAAATCGACGTCGTTCATGCGCTTGAAGGTGGCGTCGTCGAGCGAATCGAGCGACACGGTGACGCGGTTCAGGCCCGCATCCTTCAGGGCTTGCGCCTTTCTGGCCAGCAAGGAACCGTTGGTCGTCAGGGTCAGGTCCAGCGGCTGGCCCGACGGCGTGCGCAGTGCGGCCAGCATGGCGATGAGCTTTTCGATATTCTTGCGCAGCAGCGGCTCGCCGCCCGTCAGGCGGATCTTGTCCACGCCATGCGCGACGAACAGGCGCGCGATGCGCGTGATTTCCTCGAACGACAGCAAATCCGTGTGCGGCAGATATACGTGGTTCTTGTCGAACACGTCCTTGGGCATGCAGTACACGCAACGGAAATTGCAGCGGTCGGTGATCGAGATGCGCAAGTCGTGCAGGGGCCGGCCCAGTTGATCGTTCAGCAGGCCTGTTGGCGCTTCCAGGGCGGCCGGGATGGCCGGTGCGGCCCGTCGCCGCTCCGTCATCATGATGATTTTTTCTGACATGAGCCTAATAATCTTGCTGTTTTTCTAATTCCGGCGCCGCATAAGGGCCGCCTGATTCGCTAACCATACCACGATCGGGGCGCGGTCGTCGGCGGCAGGCTAGAAACCCGCTTCGCGGCGCGCCACGCCCGCGGCCGCGCGCAGGAAACGCCATGCCGGCGCTTCCCATTCCCCGGCGATGGCGACCCTGCCGCGCCAGGCAGGGCTGCTGGCCGGCAGTTCGGCGTCCGCATCAAGCAGCACCCGGTACACGGCCTGTTCGGGATACAGCACGCCGTTCTTTTCGCGTACCAGCACGTCGCCGCCGAACAGCGCCGCCAGTTCCGGCTCGTTCAGGGTGCGGCTGGCATCGCGGTCGATGCTGGCCACGGTCAGGCGCAGGGCGGGGCCGGCCAGGCCGTCGGCGAGGAACAGGGCACGGTCGCCGCGCGCGATGCGCCGCACGGCATCCTGGTCGACGTAGGCCACCACCTGCCAGCGCCCGGCGCCCACCAGCGAACCCAGATATTCCTGCCCTTTGAGCCATTCGCCGGGCCGCAGGTCGGGATCGACGTCGACCAGCACGCCCGCGAACGGCGCCAGCGGCCGGTAGCGCTGCAAGTCCGCGCCCACCGTCGCATGCTCGGCGCTGGCGTAGGCCAGCTGGTCGTTCAGCACTTGCCAGTCCTTGCGGCTGGCGGCATCCAGGCCCGCCGCCGCCGATTGCCATGCCAGCAAGTCCTGGCGCGCGCCCGTCTCGCCTTCGCGCAGCGCCAGCTCGGGCGATGACAGTCGCAGCAGGGGCTGGCCGGCGGCGACGCGCTGGCCATTGGCTACCGGCAGCGCTTCAAGCGCCGCGTGCGCGGGCGCGTACAGCGCCAGGCGCGCCTGCGGCTGCAGCACGCCGGAGGTCAGCACCCGGTCCGGCCACGGCAGCATCAGCAGCAGCGGCAGCAGCGCGGCCAGGCCGGCGCTGCGCCAGGCGCGGCGGCTGTGCCGCAGGGCGTCGCGGCGCGAGCGCCACACCTGCAGTTCGCGCCACAGCGGCAGCGCGACAAACCAGCAGATCTCGACGAGGAACAGCAGGATGCCGACGGCCTTGATGAAGAAGTGGTACACGAGTGCGGCGATGCCCAGAAACAGCACCAGCCGGTAGATCCATACGGCCCAGGCGAACAGGATCAGGCCGGCGCGCCGGCGCGGCGGAAACGATTCCGGCGCCGGCTCGTTCAGCGCGAACAGGCGTTCGCGCAAGTCCCAGCGGGCCAGCGCGAATGCGCGGCTGTGCAGGTTGGGCAGGCCCAGGTAATCGGACAGCAGGAAGTAGCCGTCAAAGCGCATGAAGGGACTGGCATTGATGGCCACGGTGGTGATCCAGGTGGTGGTCGAAAGCAGAAAGGCGACCTGCTTGGGGCCGCCATCGGGCAGCCAGGTCCAGGCCAGCGTGGCCCAGGCGGCGATCATCAGTTCCGTCATGATGCCGGCGCCCGCCACGGCCAGGCGCTGCTCGCGGCGCGCCAGCTTCCACACTTCGTTGGTGTCCGTGTACGCCACGGGCCACATCACCAGGAAGGCCAGGCCCATGGTCGGCACGCGGCAGCCGTAGCGCTTGGCCGTCAGCGCGTGGCCCATCTCATGGCAGACTTTGGCGAAGGTGATGGCGGCGCCGTACAGCAGGGCACCATGCCAGCTCAGCGTGTCGAGCAGGGTGGCGGAAAAGCGTTCCCAGTCGCGGTAGGCGCCGGCCACTCCCAGCAGGCCGGCGGCCAGCGTCAGCCAGCGGAAGGCGGGCGAAAACAGCCACCCGAGGCGCGGCGCGAGCCAGTCCAGCCAGCGGTCAGGGCGCACCAGCGGGATGCGGAAAAACAGGTAGTTATGCAGCAGCCATTGCTGCCAGCTGCCGCGCTGGCGCTGGCGCGTGGCCGCCATCGCCGCCGCGGCGCCCTGGCGCGGCTGCAGCAGCTGCTGCTCGCGCAGGAAGTCGAGCAGGCGCTCGATGGCACCGCCGTCGAGTTGCAGGGTGGTGCTCTGGTTGATGTCGTCGATGAGGGCCTGGGCGTCGTTGTCCTCCCAGCGGCGCAGCATCTCGAAGCTGGGCCAGTCGAGCTGGAAGAACAGGTTGCGCACGGGGTCGTGCAAGGTCCAGCTGGGCTGGCCGTCGGGCAGGCGTGGGCCGGCATGGATGGACAGCTCCTGGCGCAGCAAGGGTAAGGCGTGCATGCGGTTCCGTTCTACAGGGCGATGAACTGGCGGATGCTGGCCAGCGGCCGTCGCAGTATCCAGTAGAGCAGCGGCACCCGTTCGCCGTCCAGCTTGGCCGTGCCCTTCAGGCCGATGCGCTGGCCGGTGGCGCCGTCCAGCCTGGCGCGCACGCGGTAGGCATAGCTGCCGTCGGGGCGCGCGGTGGCGCGGTGGCTCATGTAGCGCACATACGCTTCGAGTGGCGTCAGCGGCGCGGCGGCCAGGTACAGCTTGAGCGGGGCACGTTCGGCCAGCGGAATGGCGTCGCCGATCGGCACCCACGCTTCGATCTCCACGTCGTCGGCGGCCGCCACCTGCATGATGCGTTCGCCCGTCTGCACGGGCCGGCCTATCCATTCCGACGGGTCGTCGAACAGGGCGATGCCGGCATGCGGCGCCAGCACGCGCGAGCGCTGCGCCTGGCCCTCCAGGAACGCTGCCTGCGCCTGCTTCTCGGCGATCTTGCCCAGCAGCGCGGCCAGCTGGGTCTTGGCGCGCGGGTCGCTGAGTATCATCTGCGCCGTCTGCCGGTACTCGGCCTGCGCCGTGGCCAGCCCTTCGCGCGCGACGTCGAGGCGGCTGCCGATGGGCGCCTGGTCGAACGAGAACAGGGGCTGGCCGGCGCGCACGACCTGATTCGGGCGCACGGAAAATTCGGCGATCACGCCATCGAGGGGCGCGCGGATGGTGGCCGGATTGGCCGCCACCAGCTCGCCCGGCGCCAGTACCGTCAGGCGCACGGGAAACAGCAGCACCGCCAGCACTGCCAGCGCGGCGCCCAGCCGGCGGCGCCAGCGCTGGCCTTGTCCATCGCCCTGCCACCACAGGCGCAGCCGCGCCGGCAGCGCCGCCGGCGACCAGCGCGCGGGACCTTGCCTGGCGCGCCACGCATGCTGCCAGATATCGGCCCATTCGGTGAGCAGGGCCAGCTGCCCGGGCTGCAACGGCGCGTCGCCGGCCAGCAGCAGGCCCGCCTGCTCGCCGGCGCGGCCCGTGGCGCGCAGCGGCACCCAGGTGACGGCCACCGGCAGCCATTCGTCCCAGGCGGCGGCGATGGCGGGCGGCAGTTGCGCCGCCTCGACGGCCAGCGGCGCGGCGTCCGCATGGCGCTCTGCCAGCGCCCGGCACAGCTGCCCGAGCCACTGGGCATACGGAGCGTTGGCTTCCACTTCCACCACGCCGGACAGGGTGTGTACGCCGCCGGCGTCGAACCACAGCGCCGCCTGGCGGTACGGCGCCAGCGCGCGGCTGTCGTTCACCAGCAGGAAGGCCAGTTCATTGGCGCTGGCCGCGGCGCGTGCGCGCTGGGCCAGTTCGAGCAAGGTCAGCAGGGGATCAAATGCCACCGCGTCGTTCATGCATGCGCTTTCGCCGCCGCCGCGCTACGCGACAACGCCGCCAGGCGCTCGGCGCCCGCGCCGCGCACGGCGCCCAGTTGCGCACTCAGGCCGGGACGTCCCACGGGGTCGGCCGGGCCGGCGTCGCGCGCCGAGGTCTTGATGACCTGGCCGTCCCTGGTGATGACGATCTTGAAGGTCTGCACGGCGACGCGTCCCTGGGCGTCGCGCGCCGTGACCGTGAAGTGCAGCGTGCCTTCGAAGCCCGGCGGCGCCGTTCCCTCGAAGCGCGCCGCGCGGCTGTCGAACCTGAGCCAGGCAGGCAGGGGCCTGCCGTCGGTCTGCTGCGCGCTGAGCTGGAACGGCGTGCCGCCGCCGGACTGCACGAAGGTGTCGGGCGCCAGTTGCACCGCGATCCGTTCGCCGCTGTTGAACGCCTTGTCACCGATCGGCACCTGCGATAGCAGCGCATCGCTGCGCGACGGCAGTTCCGGCAAGCCGGTCGGCGTGAAGGCCGTCAGCAGCATGGCGGGATTGGTCAGCGCGGCGATGCTGACGGGGGCCAGCGGGTTCCTGGCAACGTCGGCCGCACGGCCGCCGTTGGCGCCGCTGCTCGGGCTGAACAGCGCCAGCGTGTCCGGCGCCAGCACGCCGGGAAGGGCTCCGGCGGCAGCGCTGGCGGGGGCCTTTTCGGCAACCTTGTCCGCCGGCGCGGGGGCTTCCGGCAGCACGCGCACGGGCGGCGCCACCACGGGCGGCACCACCACGGGCGGCACCACGACGGGCGGCGTCACCGGTACGCTCACTTGCGCCGTCAGGATGGCGCCGTTGTTGCCGGCCGTATCGCGCACCACCACTTGCACCTGGCCGGCGGCGACGCCGGCCAGCGACCAGCTGTTGCCGGCCACGCCAGCCGCCTGCCAGCTGGCGCCGCCATCGCGCGAGACGAGTACCGATTCGCCAGCCGCCAGCGGCGCCGAGAGGTTGCCGCCAAGCACATTCTCGCCCGATAGCGTGGCCGAGGTGGCCGTGGCGACGGGGGCGACGGTGTCGAGCACATACGCTTGCGCGAAGGCGGGACCGTTGCCGGCGTCGTTGCTGACGCGCGCCATGAGGGTGCCGCTGCCGCCCAGCGTGACATTGATCGACCACGCCGTCGCGCCGCCGGTAGCCGCCGCGCTGCGCCAGCTGGCGCCGCCGTCGAGCGAGACTTCGACGCGCTGGCCGGCGGCCAGCGGCGCGGACAGCGTGCCGCTGATCGTTTGCGCGGCCACGTTGGTGATGAAGTCGCTGTCGCTGGCGCCCGTGTCGGCCGACAGCGTGGTGCCGGTGATGCCGGTCGTGGGCGGGGTCAGGAGCGTGCCGATGGTGAGTTCGCCATTGCTGCTGTCGCTGGCGACGTTGCCGGCCAGGTCGGTGACGCTTGCCACCACCTCGTAGCGCTGGTTCAGGGCCAGCGTGAGTGTGCCGCTGAGCGGTACGGCGGTGGCCAGGTCCAGGCTCCAGGCGCCCGCCGCGGGAACGACGGCATAGGTGGCGCCGCCGACGGAGACGGTCATGGTTTCGCCCGCCGACAGCGTCGCCGAGCCGCTCAGCACGGGCGCGGTGCTCATCGTCGCCAAGGTGGCCACGGTGGGCACGCCGGCTGCCGTGTCATAGATATACGCCTGGCTCGCCGCGACGCTGTCGTTGCCGGCCGTATCGGCCACCTTGACCAGCAGGGTGTTGCTGGAGGTCAGGGTCTGGCCGGCCAGCGACCAGGTGTTCTGGCCGACGGTGGCGGCGGCGGTGGCCCAGGTGGCGCCGTTGTCGAGCGAGACGAGCACGCGCTCGCCGCTGGCCAGGTTGGCCGACAGGGTGCCGCTGACGGTTTGCGCCGCCACGTTGGTGATGAAATCGGTGGACGAGGCGCCGCTGTCGGCGGACAAGGCGATGCCAGCCACGCTGGTGGCGGGGGCGCTCGTGTCGAGCACGTAGGCCGTGCTGGTGGCAGCGCCATTGTTGCCGGCCGCGTCGGTGACGCGCAGCTTCAAGGTGTCGCTGGCGGCCAGGGTGACGCCGGTCCAGGTCAGCGTCGTGCCGGACACCTTGCTGGTGATGTCGGTCCAGGTGGCGCCGTTGTCGAGCGAGCCGTAGACGATGTCGCCGGCGGCCGGCGCGCCGCTGAGGGTGGCGCTGATGGTTTGCGCCGCAGTGTTGGTGATCAGGTCGGTGCTGCTGGCGCCGGTGTCGGCCGACAGCGCGATGCCGCTGAAGCTGGTGGTCGGCGCCGTGGTGTCGAGCACATAGGCTTGCGCGTAGGCGGTGCCGTTGTTGCCGGCGGCGTCGGTGACGCGCACCTTCAGGGTACCGCTGCCCGACAGCGTCTGGCCGGCCAGCGACCAGGTGTTGGCGCCGGTGCTGGCCGTGGCCAGGTTCCAGCTGCCGCCGTTGTCGAGCGAGACGTAGACGTTCTCGCCGGCCGCCAGGTTGGCTGCCAGCGTGCCGCTGATGGTCTGGGCTGCGGTCCTGGTGATGAAGTCGGTGCCGGAAGTGCCGGTGTCGGCCGAGAAGGTGGCGTTGGCCACGGTGTTGGTCGGCGCGGCGGAGTCGATGACGAGGTCCTTGTTGGCGCCCAGCGAGCCGGCCGTGCCCGGCGTGGCCAGCGTGACGTCGGCCGGCTGGTTGGCGCCGCCGGCATCGACGATGGTGGCGCCGTTGAGCGCCAGCGCGGCGCTCGAGCTGTAGTCGAGATCGGCGCTGTTCTGGCCGGCGCCGACCGTGTAGCTGAACGTCAGCGTGCTGGTGCCCGAGCCGCCGGCATAGGTGGCCTGGCCGCCGCCGTCGAGCGCCAGGGTCGGCGTGCCGCCCGTGGTGTCGACGTTGACCGCGGTGGAGAAGTCGACCGTGATGGTGATGGTCTGGCCGGCGCCGTAGGCGCCGTCGGCGGTGCTGGCGCCGACGCCGGTGACGCTGGGGTTGCTGCCGTCGACATTGACGCCGGCCGTGCTGCCGACGCTGTTGAGCGTGACCACGGCGTCGTTGCCGGCCGTATCGCGCAGCGTGCCGCCGTGGGTCGACAGTGCGCCGACCGTGATGCCGTTGGCGTCGATGTCGCCGCTGGGCACGGTGTAGCGGAACAGCAGCGCGCTGGTGCCGGAGCCGGACACGTAGTCGGCGTAGCGGGTAGTGGCGCCGACCACGAGGGCGATGCGCGGCGTGCCGCCGGTGGTGTCGACAAGGACGGCCTCGTCGAAGTTGACCGTGAAGTCCAGCGCGCCGCCGCTGTAGTAGGTGCCGTTGGCCGGCACCGCCACCGTGGCGACGGCCGGGGCGGTGGTGTCGACCTCGATCGTCAGCGCGGCCGAGGCGGCAGAGGCGTTGCCGGCGGTGTCGGTGGACACGACCGTGATGGTGTGGGAGCCTTCGGCCAGCGCGCCGGTGGTCAGCGTCCAGCCGCCGGCGCCGGCGGTGACGGTGCCCAGCAGCGTGGCGCCGTCGAACACGGTGACGGTGCTGCCGTTCTCGGCCGTGCCGCTCAGCGTCGGCGTGGTGTCGCTGGTGATGCTGTCGTTGTTCTGCACGCCGGTGTCGCTGGCCGTGGCCAGCATCGGTGTGCCGGGCGTGGCCGGCGTGCTGGTATCGAACATGTAGGCCTGGGTCTTGACGCTGCCGGTGTTGCCGGCGGCGTCGACGACCTTCAGCTGCAGCGTGTCGCTGCCGGCCAAGGTGACACCGTTCCAGCTCAGGCTCGTGCCGCTGACCTTGCTGGTGATGTCGGTCCAGCTGCCGCCGTTGTCCAGCGAGCCGTAGACGATGTCGCCGGCGGCCAAGGTGGTGCTCAGGGTGGCGCCGATGGTCTGCGCCGCCGTCTTGGTGATGAAGTCGCTGGCGCTGGCGCCCGTGTCGGCCGACAGCGCCAGGCCGCTGAAGGTGATGGTCGGCGAACCGGTGTCGAAGGTATAGGCTTGCGACAGCACGGCGCCGTCGTTGCCGGCCGTGTCGCTGACCTTGACCTTCAGCGTGCTGCTGGCGCTGAGCGTGCGGGCCAGCGACCAGGTGTTCTGGCCCACGGTGGCGCTGGCGGCGGCCCAGGTGGTGCCGTTGTCGAGCGAGACGAGCACGCTCTCGCCGCTGGCCAGGTTGGCCGACAGGGTGCCGCTGATGGTCTGCGCCGCCGTTTTGGTGATGAAGTCGGTCGGCGACGTGCCGGTATCGGCCGAAAAGCTGACCGTGGCCACGCTGGTGGTGGGCGCGGTGGTGTCGAGCGTGTAGTTCTGGAAGCTCAGCGAACTGTCGTTGCCCGCCGCGTCGGTCACCTTGAACATGATGGCGTTGCTGCCTGCGCCCAGGGTGGCCCCGTTCCAGGTCAGCGTGGTGCCGGACACCTTGCTCGTGATGTTGGTCCAGCTGCTGCCGCCGTCCAGCGACCCCCAGACCACGTCGGTGCCGGCCGGCGCGCCGCTGAGCGTGGCGGTGATGTTCTGGCCTGGCGTCTTGGTGATGAAGTCGGTGCTGTTGACGCCGGTGTCGTCCGACAAGGAGATGCCGGTGAAGGACGTGGTCGGCGCCGTGGTGTCGAGCGTGTAGCTGTGCGTGTAGGCGGTGCTGGAGCCGTCGGCGTTGGTGACGCGGGCCTGGAAGGTGCTGCTGCCGGCCAGCGTGGTGACGGTGCTCCAGCTGCTGGAGCCGACCGTGTAGGTGGTGGCGTCGCTCCAGCTGCTGCCGTTGTCATATGACACCTGGACCTTTTCGCCCGTGCTCAGCGTGGTCGACAGCGTGCCGCTGATGATTTGCGCGGCGGTCTTGGTGATGAAGTCGCTGCCGCTGGTGCCGGTGTCGTCCGACAGGCTGGCGCTGCTGACCGTGACCGTGGGCGGGTGCGAAATAGCCTTGACGTCGGTGATGTCGAAATTCTGGAACAGACCGAAATCGCCGGAACTGAACACCACCTGCTTGACGTCGTTGATCGGTTTGCTCAGGCCGGAATTGAGCAGGGTCTGCCAGCCGTTGGCCAGCGAGTTCACGGTGAGCGTGTCTGTGGTGTTGTTGCCATACGTTAAGTTGATCGTCAGCGAGCCGGTCAGGACGCCGACATCGAACGAGCTGATGTCGAAGGTGTAGCCGGAAGCGATGGTGACCGTCAGCCTGACTTCATTGGTGGGCCCCTGGTAGGCATACAGCCCGTCGGTGCCATAGGTGCCGTCAATGCCCAGGCCGCCGGCGCTGGCGCCGCCGTAAAACGTGACGTTTTGGCCGTTAACCTGTTTGACCACGGTGGTCGAGCTGTAGTCGGCGTCGCTGCCGGAGAAGCTGACCTGTGTGAGCAGGCCCTGGTAGTCGGCGATGTCCAGCGCTTTGGCGTCGATCTTGCCGGCATGCGCTTCGAGCGTCCAGTTGCCGCCGATGGCTGCCGCGCCGGTGGCGTCGCGCGACGCCGCGACATCGGCGCCCGTGATGCGCGCCAGGTCGGCGATCAGCGGGTTATGGCCGCCGGCGGCGACATCGCAGCCATACAGCAGCAAGTCGCCGTCGGCGCTCAGGGCCTGGCCCAGCTGCGCCAGTTCCGATTGGACGGCAGCCGACGACAGGGAGGCATCGGTCAGGCGCGCGGTGCCGAGATTGATGGTGCCTTCGGATCCATGCGACAGGATGTGGATCGCGTCGATTCCGCTCTGGCTGGCCGCCCATTGCGCGATCTGCGCCAGGCCGTCACGGCTGCCGTCGAATTCGACGATGCCGACGCCGGCGCGCACGCCCGCCTCCAGGCTCTTGTAGTTGTCCACCGAGGTGTCGACCAGCACCACTTCCTTCTTGCCCTGGTCCTTGGCCGGCTCGGCCGCGCGCACCGTGACGGCTGGCGGCAGCGGCGGCGCGCTTTCGTGCGCCTGCGCCGCGTGGGCGGCGTCGGCCACGGCGCCGTCGAACATGAAGCGCTGCTCCAGCGGCAGCAGTTGCGAGGCGCGGCGCAGCGGACGGCGCACGGAAGTCGTTGCCGCGGCAGGGAAGAGGGGATGGTTCATGTCAGGCTCCTGGTGATACGTGACTGGCGCGCTTGAACGGCGTGCCTGGGGCGGCGAATTGGGCGAGGTGGGCGTCGATCTTGCGGTCGAGCGCCGGCCGCCATTCGGGCGGCATGATGGCCAGCACCTGGTCTTGCAGCTGCCGCGCCTGGTCTTGCAGGGCGGGCTCGCTCAGGCGGCTGCGGGCGGCGCTGGCCCACAGATAAATCTTGGCCAGGTTGGCGGCGCCGGGCGCGCCCGTATCGGCGTCGGGCGGCAGGTGGGCGTACAGCGTCGCCGTGGGCAGGTAGGCGGGGACGTAGCCCTTGCTCGCCAGTTCTTCCAGGGCAAGCAGCGCCGCCTCGCCCTCGGCTTCGCCGCCTTCTCCCTGCGCTTGCATGATGGCCAGCTGGTAGCGCGCCTCGTCGACCTGGCGTTCCGCCGCCATGCGGTACCAGTGGCGCGCCATGGCCGCGTCGTGCGGCACGTCGCGGTCGTTGCGCAGGTAATTGGCCAGTTTCAGCATGGCCGGCGGCGAACCGGCCTGCGCCGCCTGGGCGCACAGCGCCAGGCCGTGCGGCACGTCCCGGGCGACGTAGCGGCCGCGGACATAAAATTCGCTGGCCGAGCACAGTGAAATGAGGTGGCCGTTCGCGGCGGCGGCCAGGTAGCTGGACAGCGCGGCGGCGGCATTGCCTGGCGCGTCCGGAGTGCGCATCAGGCAGTCGCCGGCGAAATGCAGGGCCGTCGGTATCTTGCCCTGAGCGGCCTTGCCGAACCACGCGCAGGCGGCGTCGGGGTCGGCTGGCCGGCCCCAGCCATTCTGGTGGAACTGGGCCAGGGTGAACTGGGCGAGGGGATTGTTCTCCGCGTGGCGCAGGAAGGCCGGGTAGGCGTTGGCATAGTCGCCCTTGGCCAGCAAGGCATATGCGGCTTGCAGCGGCAGGGCATGGTCGGCCGGCCGCCCGGCGCGCGCGCCCGGCGCCGCCAGCAGCGTCAGGGACAGCAAGACTTGAAAGAGGCGGTATGGCTGCATGATGATTTCGGCGGCCGCTCCGCTCGGAGGCGGCCGCGCAACACAAGGTTAGGTGGCGCGGTCCGTCAGTTCGACTGCGGGTAGATGCCGACGGAGGCGATGTAGTAATACATGGCCATGGACGGCTGCATGATGCTGAACGCGGCGCCCGTGCCTGTAGGGCCGCTGACGGCAGCCGGCAGGGAGCCGTTCAGCGTCACCGGGGCGGTACCGGCCAGCGTAATGGCAGGCGAGCCGGCGGAGGTGACGGTAATGCTGCCGCCCAGGGAGCCGCCGCCCATGACTACGTCGGGTGCGCTCGTGTTATACAGCTTCGCCACCGGGGTATTTACCGCTCCCGGCACGCCGCCGGCCAGCGGCGTGGCCGACGCACCCGCGGCGCTGCTGGCTTTCAGCGTCAGTGTCAGCGCACTGGTATTGGCGGTGTAGGTGACGGGCGCCATCGAAATGGTGGTGGGCGTGCCGGTCGTCTGAGCCAGGTTGACCGAGCCGCTGACCTTGCTCAAGTCGACCGCCGGCAAGGTATGCGCATGGGCCGGCAGATTGGCCATGGTCAGGGTGGCGCTGACGGTGCCTACCTTCTGGCCCACCGTGTAGCTGGTGTTGGCGTCGACGGTGCCGGCACCGATCACGGTGCGGCCGCGCAGGTCCGGCAGGTTGAAGGTGGTGTTGCCGCTGCCGCCATAGGTCGTGCCCAGCAGCGAGTACAGCGCGGCATTCTGGTTGACGTTGAGGGACTGGCCGTTGGCCGGCAAGTAGCCGTACAGGTCATTGCGGGTCCAGGCCATCACGCAGATGCTGGAAACATAGGGTTCGGCGGGGCAGGCATAGCTGGCTGTGCTCCAGCTGGCTGCGGCTGCGGCGACGGCAGCGAGCGTCAGGCAGCGGGCGACGCGGTGCGGACGAGATTTCATGGGCTCTCCTTTTGGTCTAAGCAGGGTGAAAAAATCATTTTGCCGGCGGCTGCATCAGCACCTTGCCGCTCATGCCGGCCACCAGTTCGCCGAAGCGCCCGTCGATGACGGCGCTCAGCTTGACGGACTGGCTGACGGGGTCGACGCGGGCGCCGATGCGCTGCACCTTGGCCGGATAGCTCTTGCCCGTTTCGTCGATGCTGACCTGGAAGGGCGTGCCGTTGCGCACCCAGCTCATCCAGCGAGATGGAATGATGAATTCCAGCACCAGGGTGCTGTCGTCGAGAATTTCCAGCAGGGCCTGGCCCGGCTGCACGTACTGCTGCTCGCGCGCCTTCTGCTCGGCGATGCGGCCGGCGAACGGCGCGACGATCTGGCATTTGCCCAGCAATGCCCGGTTGGCGGCCACTTCGGCCTGCGCCTTGAGCGCTTCGGCCCTGGAAATGTCGAGTTCGACCTTGCCCACGGAATTGAGGTCGGCGAGTTTCTGGTTGCCCTGCCAGTTGGTCTCGGCCGCCATCCGCGCCGCTTCCGCCTTGGCCAGCTGCGCCTGCTGCAGCACGCAGTCGAACTGCACCAGCAACTGTCCCTGCTTGAAGGCCGCGCCTTCCGGCAGCGGCAGGCGGTTGATCTTGGCGCCGATCTCGGCGGCCAGGGTGGTGTAGCGGCGCGGCGCCAGCTGGGCGCGGATTTCCCGCGTTTCCAGTGTGGCGCCGGCGCTGGCCGGCTGCGGCGCGGCGGCCAGCGCGGTGTGCTGCAAGGTCAGGGCCAGCGCGCCGGCCAGGATCATGCGTATTGCGGGTGCGACCAACTTCATGGACGGTCCTCAGGCGATGGCAGCTGGGCCTGGTTCCAGGTCTGCAGCGATTGCGCGACGGCCGCCGTCAGTTCGGCCAGCGGCATGTCGGACGAGCCGTTGACCACCGGTTCCATGCCCAGGGTCGCTTGCAGGCGCGATGCGGCGGCCTGCGCGTTCGACAGTGCCTGGTAGCGGCGCAGCTGCGACAGGACGGCCGTGCTTTGCTGCGAAATGCGGTCCAGCGCCGACTGTTTCTGCGCCTCGGCCTGGTTGGCGATGTGCTGGGCGATACGTCCGTCCACTTCGGCGATGGCGTCGGCGCGCTCATACTGGCGGGCCGTGTTGGCGTATTGCTGGCGAGCAATATGAAGCTGGCTCAGCACAGCCATCTGCATGGCCATGCGGCGCTGGTTGGCCAGGCTCACGCCCGCGTCGGCCAGGCGCATCTGCGCCGGCGCCGATAACAGGCCCAGCAGGTTGAACGAGATCTGCGCGCCGGCCTCGTTCCAGTTCTGGTGGATCAGGTAATCGTCGTTGCTGTGCTTGACGCCATAGTTGAAGGACAGGCCGGGGAACAGCTTGAGCATGGCGCGCCGGGTTTCCTGCTGGGCGATGCGGGCGTTGTAGATGCCTTCGCGCAGGTCGGGATTGCGCAGCAGCGCCACTTCTTCCATTTTTTCGATCGGCTGGTTCAGCCAGGCCGTGTTGACGTCGCCGCCCGCTTCGACCACGCTATAGCCGCTGCTCAGCGGCAGGGCGGTCAGGGCCGCCAGTTCCACGCGCGCCGTCGACAGTTCCTGCTCGATGGTTTCCAGCAGGCGCAGGTTTTCCAGCAGCTGGCGCTGGTAGCGCAACGGTTCCAGTGGCGAACGGATGCGGTCGCTCTCCGCCGTGCGCGCATCCTTCAGGGCCGCTTCCGATTCGGCGATGGTGCTGCGCAGCAGGGGCACCAGCTTCTGCGCCGCCACCACGCGCCAGTAGGCGGTGCGCACGTCGAGTATCAGGTTGTGCAGGGCCTTGCGGCGGCGCTCGCCGGCGATCATCACGCGGTCCGCATTCTGCCGCGCCGCGTAGTAGCTCTGGCCGAAATCGAGCAGGCTCCAGGAAATGCCCAGTTCCGTGCTCAGCACCTGGCGGCTGGACGAGATGTAGGGATTGGCCAGCGACGGCGCGCCCGTGACGGAATCGACGCTGCGCGTGATCAGGTCATTGTTGCGGTCGCGGTAGCCGGCCGAGGCGATCAGCTTGGGCAGCATGTCGAACTGCCCTGCCTCGAAGGTGCCCATGGCAACGGCTTCCTCCATGGCCTTGTAGCGGCGTTCGGCGTTGTATTTGATGGCGCGGGCGATGGCGCCATCGAGGGTCAGGGGGCCGTTCAGCGCCTCCACGTCGCGCGCCAGGGCCGCCTTGTCGTCCTGCAGCGTGGCGCGGACCTCTGCCGTGGAAAGCTTGGCCGTGCCGACGTCGAGTGTCGAGCAAGCGCTCAGCAGCCATAAGCTGGCGCAGCCGAGCATGAGTGTCCTGATCGCGGAAGTGGGCATGGGATGATGTAATTGTTGAGCGCGCATTAATGGATATTCTCGAGGAAACTGCCGGGTTAATGACGGTGAAACAGTAATTTGCTTTCGAGTAAGTATATGACGTCGCACTCATTCAAATAATCAATTTTTCATTTGTTGCATATATGCCACATTTATTTATTTGAGAATGATATGTCGGGGGGATGACAAATCGATCACGGTGCGGCTGTGCTCGCAGGTCGGGCGCAGCCGCGCAGAGCGTGGCGCCATGCCTGCCGGGTCCAGGTCTGGTTGCTGGCGTGAGAATGGAGAGATACTAAATTGCTGAAATAAATATTCTATTTATTAATGGTATATATATGCCGCCAATTAAATTAACCTGCATCAAATCCTGATTATTAATAATAAGGAAATAATATCCTCCGCGCTTGTTGGTGGAGATTCTGTTGATGCCGGCGGGATGCGATGATTGTCTGGCGCGACGCTTCCGTGTTCAAGCCAGCCAGGCACGCGCCAGGCCGATGGCGGCGCAGACCAGCAGCAATTTGATGGTTCCCACTTGAAACCTGATCAGCGCCACGCCGGCCGCCAGCGCGATGATCATCGCCAGCCAATCCCAGTGGGGCAGCGGATTTGCTTGCCAGAACACATGGCGGCCAAAGAACAGGGCCAGGCTGGCGATGACGCCCACCACGGCCGCCGAGATGGCCGTCAACGGCGCGCTCAGGCGCAAATTGCCGCGCGACGCTTCCACCAGGGGCGCACCGGCCAAAATGAAGATAAACGAGGGCAGGAAAGTAAACCAGCTGGCGACGAACGCGCCGCATATGCCCGCCAGCCACAGCTGTTCTCCCATCACGGCATGGCTCCAGCCGCCGACAAAGCCGATGAAGGCGACGATCATGATCAGGGGGCCGGGCGTCGTCTCGCCCAGCGCCAGGCCATCCATCATCTGCGCGCTCGTGATCCAGTGGTAGTGGTCGGCGGCGCCCTGCACCAGATAGGGCAGCACGGCGTACGCGCCGCCGAACGTGAGCAGGGCGGCCTTGCTGAAAAACACGCCCATCTGCGCCAGCGGCTGGTCCGCCCCGCCCGCCAGCGCCAGGCCCAGCCAGGCGAAGAAGGCCAGCGTCAGGCCCACGGCGGCCGTGCCAAGCAGGCGCGGCCAGCGGAAGCGCGCGTGGTCCGGCGTGGGCGTGTCGTCATCGATCAGGGCGGCGCCGTAGCGAGCCGCACCGCCATGCGAGGTACCGCTGGCATGAAAATGGCCCGGCAGCCAGCGGCCGCCCGCCATGCCCAGCAGGGCGGCGGCGAGCACGATCAGCGGAAATGGCAGCCGTAGCGCGGCGATGGCGACAAATGCCGCCGCCGCGATGGCGATCAGGCTGGGACTGCGCAAGGTGCGCCGGCCCAGGCGCCAGGCGGCCGCCAGCACGATGGCGACGACGGCCGGCTTGATGCCGTACAGGATGCCGGCGATGGCGCCCACGTTGCCATACGCCATGTACAGCCATGACAGGGCGATCAGCACCAGCTGCGAGGGCAGCAAAAACAGCAGGCCCGCCACTAGGGCGCCGCGCGTGCGGTGCATCAGCCAGCCGATGTAGATGGCCAGCTGGGTCGCTTCCGGCCCCGGCAGCAGCATGCAGTAATTGAGGGCGTGCAGGAAACGCTGCTCCGAAATCCAGCGCCGCTTTTCCACCAGTTCCGCATGCATCATGGCGATCTGGCCGGCCGGGCCGCCAAAGCTGACGCAGCCCAGCTTGAGCCAGTACCAGAAGGCGCTGCGCAGGCTGACGGGGGCGGGAGGGGGAAGGTTGGCGTTCTCGTGCATAGCGGCTGGCTGGCAAAGGTGGGGACGTAAAAAAGGGGAAGCCTGAGCTCCCCCTTTCATCATTGGCGGCTGGGCGAACCCGGCGCGCTTATGGACGTTGCGTGTTGACCTGGATCAACGGCTCATCCGATTGCGGCGGCAATGGCTTGCGTTCGCGCGGCTTGCGCACGGGAGCGACTGCCTTGGCGGCCGCTTCCTGCGCCAGGCGCAGTTTTTCCGGATCGGTGGCAGCCAGGGTCAGGCCGGCCGAACCGAGCACTGCGTCCAGGTCCAGCGGCGCAGGCACCGGCGATGGAGCCGGTGCGGAGGCTGGAGCAGCGACAGGCGCCGGTGCAGGAGCAACGACAGGTGCTGGTGCCGGAGCAGGAGCAGCTTCGGCAACTACCGGTGCGGCTTGCGCCACGGCCGGCGCCGCTTCGGCGACTGGCGCTTCCTCAGCCACGACGACGGTTTCCACGACAGCAACCGTTTCCTCGACCGGTGCCGCTTCGACGATGACTTCCGCTGGAGCAGGCGCTGGCGCCGGTGCAGCTTCCGCTTTTTCGGCAAAGCTGTACTCGGCAGCTGGCGCTGGCTCGGCAGCGGCTGGTTCAGCTTGCGCTGCAGCCACTTCGACAGGGGCTTGCGCTACGAACGGTGCAGCAACTGGCGCGGCTTCAGCGGCAGGAGCGGCTTCCTCGACCTTGGCGATGTCCACCACCTTGGCCACTTCCACCACTTCCACCACTTCGGCCACTTCCACGACGGCAGCTTCCACCGGCGCAGCGACGGCGACGACTGCGGCGGCAGCCACGACGGCGACCGGCGCAGCATCCGTTGCGGCTTCCGGCGCAGGAGCGACCGTAAAGCTGATCACTGGCGTGTCCTGGCCTTCGTTTTCGCCGTTTGCCGATTCGATCAGCTCGCCCGTTTCGCGGTCGCGGCGGTTGCGGTTGCGGCCACCACGACGGCGGCGGCGGCGCGGTTCTTCGCCTTCCACGTCGGTTTCCGTCTCTTCGCCTTCAGAGCCGGCATTTGCCGGCGCTTTCAGCAAGCTCGTTGGCGCGGCGTCGGATTCGGGGCCGTTTGACGCCACGACGACATTCACCGCGCTGGCGCTGGCGCCAACCAGGGCCAGCTCTTCAGCTTTCACTTCAGCAACTACAGCCTTGTCGGCGCGTGGTTCGCGGCCTTCGCGTGGCTGGCGTGGCGGACGCTCGGCACGTTCCGGGCGCTCTGCGCGTTCCGGACGCTCGGCGCGCTCAGGACGTTCACCCCGTTCGCGTGGTGCTGCTGCCGTATCGCCGTTCTCGCGCGCTTCGCGCGGTTCGCGTGGCGGACGCGGTGGGCGTGGCGGACGGGCTGCCTTTTCCAGTGCTTCCGCTTCTTTCGTCGCGTCGTCCTGGGCTGGGCGGCCCTGGCCAGGTTCGCGCTCTTCGCGGCCAGGCTTGCCGTTACGGCCACGGCCACGCGGGCCACGGCTGTTGCGGTCGCCACGGTCCGTGCCGGCCGGCTTGGCCGGTGCGACAGGGGCGGGCGCTGGCGCCACCGGTGCCGGGGCGCCGGTGAAGAAGCTGATGATCTTGGCGATCAGGCCTTGCGGCGCGGCAGGCGCGGCCACTGGGGCCGGTTTTGCTTCGACGGGCTTGCGCTCGACCAGCGGTGCCGGCTGGTCAGGGGTGATCGTCTTGACGACGGCTTCCTGGCGCGGCTTGGCTTCTTCCTTCTGGCGCTTGCTGTACGCCATGTCGGTTTCAGCGCTTTCGGCCAGGTTGTAGCTGGCCTGGCTGTCCTCCAGACGCGGATCGTCGTGCTTGATGCGTTCGAGCTTGTAGTGCGGCGTTTCCAGATGCTTGTTCGGGATCAGGATCACGGCGATGCGGTGACGGTTCTCGATTTTGAGTACTTCGCCGCGCTTTTCGTTCAGCAGGAAGGCGCCCACGTCCACGGGCACCTGCACGTGGATGGTGGCCGAGTTTTCCTTCATCGCCTCTTCCTGGATGATGCGCAGCACCTGCAGGGCGGACGATTCCGTGTCGCGGATGTGGCCGGTGCCGGAGCAGCGCGGGCACGTCACGTGCGAGCCTTCGGACAGCGAAGGGCGCAGGCGCTGGCGCGACAGTTCCATCAGGCCGAAGCGGGAAATCTTGCCCATTTGTACACGGGCACGGTCATGGTGCAGCGCATCCTTGAGGCGCTGTTCCACTTCGCGTTGATTTTTCGCCACTTCCATGTCGATGAAGTCGATGACGATCAAGCCGCCCAAGTCGCGCAAACGCAGCTGGCGGGCCACTTCTTCGGCCGCTTCGCAGTTGGTGTTGAAGGCGGTCGTCTCGATGTCCGAGCCGCGCGTGGCGCGGGCCGAGTTGACGTCGACGGAGACCAGCGCTTCCGTGTGGTCGATGACGATGGCGCCGCCCGATGGCAGCGGCACGGTGCGGCTGTAGGCCGTTTCGATCTGATGTTCGATCTGGAAGCGCGAGAACAGCGGCACGTCGTCGCTGTAGCGTTTTACGCGGTGCACCATGTCGGGCATCACGTGGCTCATGAACTGGTGCGCCTGGTCGTAGATCTCGTCGGTGTCGATCAGGATCTCGCCGATGTCGGGCTGGAAGTAGTCGCGGATGGCGCGGATGACGAGCGACGATTCCTGGTAGATCAGGAATGCGCCGTTGGCCGACTTGCCGGCGCCTTCGATGGCGCGCCACAGTTGCATCAGGTAATTCAAGTCCCACTGCAGTTCATCGACGTTGCGGCCGATGCCAGCGGTGCGGGCGATCACGGACATGCCAGCAGGCAAGTCCAGTTTATCCATGGTTTCGCGCAATTCCTGGCGCTCTTCCCCTTCCACGCGGCGCGATACGCCACCGCCACGCGGGTTGTTCGGCATCAATACCAGGTAACGGCCGGCCAGCGAGACGAACGAGGTCAGGGCGGCGCCCTTGTTGCCGCGCTCTTCCTTTTCCACTTGCACCATGATTTCCTGGCCTTCGCGCAGCGCTTCCTTGACGGAGGCGTTACGGACGTCGACGCCTTCGCGGAAATACGTGCGGGCAACTTCCTTGAAAGGCAGGAAGCCGTGGCGGTCTTCGCCATAGCTGACGAAGCACGCTTCGAGCGATGGCTCGATGCGCGTGATCACGCCCTTGTAGATGTTGGATTTGCGCTGTTCGCGCCCGGCTGTCTCGATATCGATGTCGATCAGTTTTTGTCCGTCGACAATCGCTACGCGCAGTTCTTCTTGCTGCGTGGCATTAAACAACATGCGTTTCATTTTTATAACTCCGCGACCCGTAGGCCATCTCAAAGCCGCTTCCGGGGAAGCGGCGAAGTACAGGGATATATGCGAGAACGGGAGTGCTGGCGGGGGAAATGCCCAGGCGTGCGGAGCAACAACGCGTACGAGGTATACGTTACGGCCGCAACAGGCGCGGTGAGGTCAATCGTCATGCCGAGTGCACGGGACACTTGCAACTCATCTGTAACAGCCCGGATGAGAATGAACTGCATCGGGGGCAGAGAATGCAAGTGGTCAGCAAATTCAGAGCCAAATCGTAAGCCGGCTCATTACAGGGATCGCGATGGCGAGGCTTGGCCTCAGCCTATTCATCGACAACCTCAGGTGACCGCATACGGGTTTGGCGAAAACGGCAAGCGTTATCAACTTCATCAACCCGCGAGCCCGACTCGATAAGTCGCGCTAACGGGTACTTATCCTTATAATCCCACACTCACTTCAGCATCTCCACGCGTTATCCGATTACAACTACGGTGCAACCTTGATTCGCGCAGGGATGGTGCATATACATTTTTTTCCACCGAATTTGCAATTTGGCGAGGCCGGTGGAGACGCCCCTGTGTAAAATGTGCTTTTATTCTTACACTCGCAGCAGCCAGGGCCGCAGCAAAAACAATTATATATTCAAAATGAAGGACTTAGAGAGATTTCTGGGAAGACATAGTAAATGAAGAGTCAAAATGATGTTGTTCCCCCTTCAACACCCCCGGTTCAGCCGCAAGCCCAATTCGTAACGATCGCCGAGGAAGAAGCAGGCCAGCGCATCGACAACTACTTATTAAGAGTGTGCAAGGGAGTGCCTAAAAGCCACATCTACCGGATCTTGCGATCGGGAGAGGTGCGCGTGAATAAAGGCCGTATCGATCAGCTGTACCGCCTCGCCGCCGGCGACGTGGTGCGCATTCCACCCGTGCGCGTGGCCGAAAAGGCGCCCACGGGCGCGCCGGCCGCCGAATTCAAGATCATCTTCGAAGATGCGCAGCTGCTCGTCATCGACAAGCCGGCCGGCGTGGCCGTGCATGGCGGCTCGGGCGTATCGTTCGGCGTGATCGAGCAATTGCGCGCCTCGCGCCCCGACGCCAAGTTCCTGGAACTGGTACACCGCCTGGACCGCGACACGTCCGGCTTGCTGTTGCTGGCAAAGAAACGCACGGCGCTGACCAACCTGCACGAGCAGATGCGCGATGGCCTTACCGACAAGCGCTACCTGGTGCTGGTGGCCGGCGACTGGAAGAATGCGCGCCAGCATATCAAGTTGCCGCTGCATAAATATACGACGGCCGAAGGCGAGCGCCGGGTGGCCGTGCAGGCCGATGGCCTGGCGTCGCACACGGTGTTTTCACTGTTGCATAAATATCACAACTTCGCCTTGCTGGAAGCGGAATTGAAGACGGGACGCACGCACCAGATCCGCGTGCACCTGTCGTCGTCCGGTTTCCCCATCGCCGGCGACGATAAATATGGCGACTTTGCCCTCAACCGTGCCCTGTTGAAGGCCGACAGCACGCGCGGCGCCCTGAAACGCATGTTCCTGCACGCGCACCAGATCACGTTTACGCATCCGGAGACGGGCAAGACGATGACCCTGAACGCGCCGCTGGCTGCCGAATGCGAGCGTTTCTTGGTAAGCTTGGGCAAACCATTGGCCGTTGCCGCACGATAATTGGGAGTTACTTAACGATCCACCGCGTGCGCGCGACACTACTCACAAGGTAGTCAGTCGCCATCATTCATTCTCAAGGAGCCGGCGGCTATGCCGTCGGGAAACATGGCAAGAAAGCAATTTGATCTGATCGTCTTCGATTGGGACGGTACCCTGATAGACAGTACCTCGACCATCGTCAAGTGCATCCAGGCATCGGCCAAAGACCTGGGCTTGCCCATTCCCACCGAGTTGCTGGCCTCGCATGTGATCGGCCTGGGTTTGCAGGAGGCGATGCAGCTGGTGATGCCCGACGTGGAGCCGAAATACCATGCGCGCATGGCCGAGCGCTACCGCTATCACTATCTGTCGCGCGACCATGAGCTGACCCTGTTTCCTGGCGTACACGAGATGCTGCTGGAACTCTCGCAGCAAGCGTACTTTCTCGCCGTCGCCACGGGCAAGAGCCGTGTCGGCCTGAATCGTTCGCTGAATGCCGTCAAGCTGCTGTCGCTGTTCGATGCGACGCGCTGCGCCGATGAAACGTTTTCCAAGCCCCATCCGGCCATGCTGCAGGAGCTGACGCGCGAACTGGGCCAGGACATGCGCCGCACCGTGATGATCGGCGACACCAGCCATGATTTGTTGATGGCAAGCAATGCAGGTGCGGCGGGTATTGCCGTAGAGTATGGAGCGCATCCGGTGGCGCAGTTGCAGGCTTGCAATCCCCTGTATTCGGCCGCCACGGTGGCCGATCTGCACCAATGGCTGAGCGAGCACGCATGATGACTGATGTTACGGAAGTGTTGATTTGTGCTGCCGACGCCGTGGCCGATGGCGGCAAGGGCGTGCGCTTTCCCGTCTCGGCCGGTGGCGAGGCGACCACGGGCTTTGTCGTGCGCCACGGCGGCAAGGCGTATGGCTACCTGAACCGCTGTGCCCACGTACCGATCGAACTGGACTGGGCCGAAGGCGAGTTTTTCGAGTCCAGCGGCTTGTACCTGATGTGTTCGACGCATGGCGCCATCTATGTGCCGGAAAGCGGCTTGTGTGCTGGCGGCCCCTGCAAGGGCGGCCGCTTGCGTCCGATACCCGTGACCGAGCGCGACGGCCAGCTGTACTGGCAGCCCGACGAGTATGTCCAGCCGCTGCCGGCCTGAAGCCCGGTGCAGGCATTATTGTAATTTAAACAAAGTGAACCATGAGCGAAAACACGAATGACAAGCTGGACAGCAGCGCGCCAGCCGCCGGCCACGGCGCCCCTGCGGGCAACTGGGAGCGCGACGTGCTGGAAAAGCTGGTATTTGCCACGTTGCAAGAGCAGCGCGCGCACCGCCGCTGGAGCATCTTTTTCAAGGTGTTCGGGCTGCTGATCGTGCTGTTCGCGCTGTGGGTGTTTTATGACTACAACACGGCCGACGACAGCGAAACCCTGGGCCGCCACACGGCCCTGATCGACATCAGCGGCGCCATCGAGTCCGAAGGCAGCGGTTCGGCCGCCGTCGTCATTCCCGCGCTGGACAAGGCGTTTTCCGATAGCGGCTCCGTGGCCGTGGTGCTGCATATTAATAGTCCGGGCGGCAGTCCCGTGCAGGCCGGCATGATCGTCGACGAGATGCAGCGCCTGCGCAAGGGCTATCCGGACAAGCCCTTGTATGTGGTGGTCGATGAAATGTGCGCCTCGGGCGGCTATTACATCGCGGCCGCCGCCGACCGCATCTACGTCAACAAGGCCAGCGTGGTCGGCTCGATCGGCGTGCTGATGGATGGCTTCGGCTTTACGGGCGTGATGGAAAAGGTCGGCGTCGAGCGCCGCCTGCTGACGGCGGGCGAGAACAAGGGCTTCATGGACCCGTTCAGCCCCCTGACGGAAAAGCACAAGGCGTATGCGCAAGGCATGCTCAATGAAATCCACCAGCAATTCATCGAGGTGGTGCGGGCGGGACGCGGCAAGCGCCTGAAGGAAACGGCCGATACCTTCTCGGGCCTGTACTGGACGGGGGCGAAAGCCGTGGAAATGGGCCTGGCCGACGATTTCGGCACGGTCGACAGCGTGGCGCGCGACGTCGTCAAGGCGGAAGACATCGTCGACTACACGCAACATGAAGGCTTGCCGGAGCGCGTGCTCAAAAAGTTTGGCGCCGCCATGGGCGCGGGGGCCATGAAGGCGGCCGTGCAGCAGTCACAACCGGCGTTGCGCTGAGGACATCACACTTGGCTGGCAGGCAAGCCAGTCGAGAATGATTTTCAATAAGGTGGTAAATTGGCTTGAAAATGGGGCTGCTTGGGCTATAGTGAAAGCGTAGTTCTTTTCAAGGAGGGGCGATATATCAACTATGTTGTCAGTACTAACTTGATTGGCAAGTCTTGGAACTACTCGCCGCATCGCAGATGTGGTTTTGAGTGAATTTACATTCCTCACTAAAGTCCCGATGGGGCTTGGGAACGGCGGCGCAATGCCGCCGTTTCCTTTTGTTCCTCTTTCGTGCCGGATGGACCGGTGTTGCCGGATGTGGTGTCTGGGCGTGCTGGCAAGGCAGGCATGCGAGGGCAGGGCATGGCTGGTTGAATGGGCCGGTTTCAGACGGCGCAGCCGTTGCAGTGCGCGGGCACGCTGCTTGCCTGTCGGGCCGGCGTCGCGATGGTGCTGGCGTTGGCGCCGGAACTGATGTCAGGCGGCGTGTCCGCCGCCATGGCGGGCGCCGGCACGTTCTCGGTTTCCGCATCCGTTTGCGCAAAACCGCCCAGCTCCAGCCAGCACATGAAATGGCATTGGGCCTCGGCATGCCAGTGCGACTGGCTCGCAGGCGACGGCGTTGCGCCCCCGTCCTGCTGCGCAGGGGTGTTGCTCCAGCGCGCCACGCCGAGTCTGACCTTGTGCATGGCCGCCTGTTCCGTAGCGATGCGCTGGCGCATGTCGGCGATGCTGCCTTCTAAGGCGATGGTATCGGTATGCTTCATACAATGTCCTTGTGAGTCGTTGCCTGGTTATTATTCCTAAAGCTCGTTAGGCGGATTCCTAACGAAGTTTCAGTCTATCAATGCGATATTCCAAGCGCTTGATATTTCTCAAAGGAATTGACCATTTATATCGAAATCTCACCTTGCACTTCAGCTCATCTGTGCCTGCGCAAGGCTGGTGCGACCTCGGCGGCCTGGTACAGGGCCGCTTCACGCTGCCAGCCGCTTCTGGTAAAGTCACGCCCATGAGTAAATTATCCCTAGACCGCATCCTGCAATCGCAGGGTTTTGGCACCCGTAAATATTGCCGTTCCCTTATCGAAGATGGCGATGTCGTCATCGATGGCGTCACCCAGACCAATTACCGCACCACCGTCGAGACCGACGGCCTGGTGCTGCACGTGTTCGAAGAAGAGTGGGTGTACCGCGCCCACCTGTACCTGGCGCTGAATAAGCCCGCCAACTTCGAATGCTCGCGCAAACCCAGCCATCATCCCGGCGTGCTGACCCTGCTGCCGGAACAGTTTACCTGGCGCGAAGTCCAGCCCGTCGGCCGGCTCGACCACGATACGACGGGCATGCTGCTGATGTCCGACGATGGACCATTTATCCATGCACAATCGTCGCCGAAGCGTCACGTTCCGAAAATTTACCAGGCCACGACGCAAGAGCCCGTGACCGATGAGCTGGTGGCTCTGCTGCTGGCTGGCGTGCAATTGCACGACGAACCGGCCCCGCTGGCGGCCCTCGTCTGCGTCAAGCGCGGCGAGCACCAGCTGGAAATCGTGCTCGAGCAAGGCAAATATCACCAGGTCAAGCGCATGCTGGCCGCCGCCGGCAACCATTGCAGCGCGCTGCACCGTTCCGCCATCGGCAGCCTGACCCTGGAATCGCTGGGCATTGCGGAAGGCGAGTGGTGCTACCTGACGCCCGAGCAGATCGCTCTCTTGGCGTAAAACTCTTCTGACCGTCAAAGCCGGGAATATCCCGGCTTTTTGGCGTCTTTAGCCTTCAATTGCCTGCATTTGACGAAGTTTTCCCTACATGAAATTAGCAACCCTGAACGATGGCACGCGCGATGGCCAGTTGGCTGTCGTCTCGCGCGACCTGAAAACGGCCCATCTGGCCGACGGCATCGCCTCGACCCTGCAAAAGGCGCTCGACGACTGGAGTTTCATCGCGCCCCAGCTGGACTTGTTGTACCAGACCATCAATAGCGGCCGCGGCCATCGCGCCTTCGAGTTCGATCCCGCCAACTGCATGGCGCCTTTGCCGCGCAGCAGTTTGCGCGTGGCCGGTGCTTCTTATCTGCAGCAGGTCGAACGGGCCTGCAAGGCGGCGGGAACTGAAGTGCCCGCGAATCTGCGCGAATCGCCGCGCATGTACCAGGGCGCCAGCGACGATTTCCTCGGCGCCCACGACGACATCATCCTGGCGCACGAGCAGTGGGGCATCGATTACGAAGCGGGCATCGCCGCCATCACGGACGACGTGGCCATGGGCTCGACGCCGGACCAGGCGCACCTGAACATCAAGCTGTTGATGCTGGTCAACGACATCACCTTGCGCAACCTGGCGCCGGACGAACAGGCGAGCGGCTACGGCTTCCTGCAGGCGAAGCCGGCCATGGCGTGCTCGCCCGTCGCCGTCACGCCAGACGAACTGGGCGACGCCTGGCGCGGCGGCAAAGTGCACTACGCGCTGCGTTGCAGCCTGAACGGCAAGTTGACGGGCCAGCCCCACGCGGGCGCCGACATGGCGTTCAATTACCCGCAATTGCTCGCCCATCTGTGCCAGACGCGCAACGCGCGCGCCGGCAGTGTGGTCAGCGCGGGCGGCGTCGCCAACAAGGAGATCAAGAAGGGATTTTCCAGTATCGTTGAGCGACGTAATCAGGAGATGATCGCCGATGGCGTCGCCAGCACGCCGTACTTGCTGTTTGGTGATGTTGTTCGTTTGGAAATGCTGGGCGATGACGGCAAGTCGCTGTTTGGCGCCATCGAGCAGACCGTGAAACAGGCCGAGGCGCGCAAGTCCCGCTAAGGTTACCGGAGAGTAAAGGAAATACAGGGGATTTGCCCCCCTGTTCCGCCGATGGCGCGCGCCCGCTTGAACCGATAATGCGTCATGCCCAGTCCGTATTGCGCCTAGCCAGGCTGCAGGACTTCACCGGAGTTGATTGATGTCGGAAGACAGCGACGCAGAAAAGACCGAAGCCGCGTCACCGAAGCGCCTCGAGCAGGCGCGTGAGGAAGGCGACGTTCCGCGATCGCGTGAAGTGGCCACGTTTACGGTGTTGATGGCGTCCGGCTGCTGTCTGTGGTTTGCCGGCGACGCCATCGTGCGGCGGCTGACGGCCGTCATGGTTTCCGGGCTGACCCTGGACCGGGAGCAGATCCTCAATCCCGACGCGATGATGTTGCGCATCGGCTACGACGTGGGTTCCGTTCTGCTGACTTGCCTGCCGTACGCCGCGGCCATCATGCTCGTCGCCCTCGCGTCGCCCGTGCTGGTGGGCGGCTGGCTGTTCAGTTCCAAGGCGTTCACCCCCAATTTTGGCAAGCTCAACCCGATTCGCGGCCTGGGCAATATGTTTTCGAAGAATGCGCTGGTGGAGCTGCTCAAGGCCATCGCCAAGACCCTCGTCGTCGGCGTCGTCGCCTGGATGGTGATGCAGCATCAAAAGGATGCCGTGCTGGGCCTGTCGGTGGAATCCCTGCGCGCCGGTTCGGCCCATCTGATCAGCCTGCTGATCACGGCCTTCCTGCTGATCGTGGGCGCGCTGGGCTTGATCGCCGCCATCGATGGTCCGTACCAGATGTGGCATTACGCCAACAAGATGAAAATGTCCTTGCAGGAAGTCAAGCAAGAGGCGAAGGAGTCGGACGGCAATCCGCAGATCAAGGCGAAGATACGCCAGATGCAGCATGAAATGTCGCGCCGCCGCATGATGGCCGACGTGCCGACGGCCGACGTGGTGGTGACCAATCCTACCCACTACGCCGTGGCCTTGAAGTATGGCGAGAATTCGCGCGGCGCGCCGCAGGTGGTGGCCAAGGGTATCGACGAAGTGGCGGCGAAGATCCGCGAACTGGCGGGCGAACACAAGGTCGCCATCCTGGAAGCGCCAGCCCTGGCGCGCGCGCTGTACAAGCACACGGACATCGGCGACGAGATTCCCGAGGCGCTGTACGGCGCCGTGGCCGAAGTACTGGCCTACGTGTTCCAGCTGCGCAGCTACGGCAACGGCCATGGCGAGCGCCCCGACAAGCCGAAAAAACTCGACGTGCCGCCCGAGCTCGATCCGCTCGACCCCGCATCGCAGACCAAACCCGCGGCAGACGCGGCAGACAAGAATAAAGGAAGTACACCATGAACGGCCTGAGATTGCCAGCCTGGCTCAGCGGAATGGGCAACAATGCCAGCAAGGGTGTCGCCGCGCCGATCATCATCATCATGCTGCTGGCGATGATGGTGTTGCCGCTGCCGGCCTTCATCCTCGACATTTTCTTCAGCTTTAATATCGCGCTGTCCATCATCGTGCTGCTGACGGCGCTGTACACGGTCAAGCCGCTCGACTTCATGGCCTTCCCGACCATCCTGCTCGTGTCGACCATGCTGCGCCTGTCGCTGAACGTGGCGTCCACGCGCGTCGTGCTGACGGAAGGCCATACGGGCGCCGACGCGGCCGGTAAAGTGATCGAAGCGTTCGGTCACTTCTTGATTGGCGGCAACTACACGGTCGGTATCGTGGTGTTTATCATTTTGACGATCATCAACTTTACCGTCGTGACCAAGGGTGCGGGCCGTATCGCCGAGGTGGGCGCCCGCTTCGCGCTGGACGCCATGCCTGGTAAGCAGATGGCCATCGATGCCGACCTGAACGCCGGCCTGATCGGCGAAGACGAAGCGCGCCGCCGCCGCACGGAAGTGGCGCAGGAAGCGGAATTCTACGGCGCCATGGACGGTGCCAGCAAATACGTGCGCGGCGACGCCATTGCCGGCATCATGGTCACCGTCATCAATATCGTCGGCGGCCTGCTGGTGGGCTTGCTGCAGCATGACATGGGCTTTGCCGATGCACTGAAGAACTACACGTTGCTGGCCATCGGTGACGGCCTGGTGGCGCAGATTCCTTCGCTGATCATTTCCACGGCGGCCGGTATCGTCGTCTCGCGCGTGGCCAGCGAACAGGACATCGGCACCCAGTTGGTCGGGCAATTGTTTGCGAAACCGCAAGTGCTGTACATTACTGCCGGCATCATCGGCGGCATGGGCCTGATCCCCGGCATGCCGAACATGGTCTTCATCCTGCTGGCGTCATTGCTGGCCGGCTCCGCCTATTTGATCAGCAAGAAACGCACGCAGGAAAAGGCGGCGGCCGAAAAGCCGGCCGAAGCGCCGCCAGCCACGGTGGCGCCCGAGCAGGAAGAAGCCAGCTGGCAAGACATCATGCCCGTCGACACCCTGGGCCTGGAAGTGGGCTACCGTTTGATCCCCCTGGTCGACAAGACGCAGGGCGGCGAATTGCTCAAGCGCATCAAAGGCATCCGCAAGAAATTTGCCCAGGAAGTGGGTTTTCTGGCGCCGCCCGTGCATATCCGCGACAACCTGGAATTGAAGCCGTCCGCCTACCGCATCACCCTCAAGGGCGTGGAAGTGGGCGTGGGCGAAGCGTTCAACGGCCAGTTCCTGGCGATCAATCCCGGCATGGCCAGCGGCACCTTGCCGGGCCTGGCCACGAGCGATCCCGCGTTCGGCTTGCCCGCCACCTGGATCGACGCCAGCCTGCGCGACCAGGCCCAATCGATGGGCTACACGGTCGTCGATGCGGGCACCGTGGTGGCCACGCACTTGAATCACCTGATCACCTCGCATGCGTCCGAGCTGCTGGGCCGCGCGGAAGTGCAGTCGCTGCTCGACCACCTGGGCAAGGATGCGCCGCGCCTTGTGGAAGACCTGGTGCCGAAGATGCTGTCGCTGTCGACCCTGCAGAAAGTGCTGCAGAACCTGCTGGCCGAGGGCGTGCACATCCGCGACATGCGCACCATCATCGAAACCCTGGCCGAGCATACGGTCCATACGCAAGACCCGAACGACCTGACGGCGCTGGTGCGCGTCTCGCTGGGCCGCGCCATCGTGCAGCAGCTGTTCCCCGGCGTGGCCGAGTTGTCCGTGATGACCCTCGACAGCCGCCTGGAGCGCCTGCTGATGCAGGCGATGGGCAATGGCGGCGACGGCGCCGGCATCGAGCCGGGCCTGGCCGATACCATCGCGCACCAGGCGGGCCTGGCCGCGCAGCAGCAGGAAGCGCTGGGCCTGACACCCGTGCTGCTGGTGCCGGCGCCGCTGCGTGCCCTGCTGTCGCGCTTCCTGCGCCGCGCCTTGCCGCAGCTCAAAGTGCTGTCGCATGCGGAAGTGCCGGAAACCAAGACGATCCGCGTCACGGCGCTGGTGGGGGCGCAATAGTCGACAGCATTAGTACCGGGGTCAGACCCCCTCCAGCGTTAGCGCGGAGCTTTGCGTTAGCGTTAGTGGGGGTCTGACCCCAGCTTCTCAGCCCTTGCTTTTGGTCAAATAAACATCAATTTCCTGCCGGCAAACTGAATAACGGGTACTTTCCCGTCCTGTTCCTTCGATCATTTCCTGCAAGCATCGCTAATAATAGAAACTGTCCGGGTGATCTGTGTCCATGTGGAAGACAGCACCCAAGCAACAGGAGTCGATGATGGTCACACAGTTCAGCCAATATTGCGCCACCCCCGCCTTGGGAGGCCGGTCATGAATGTGAAGAAATTTACGGGCGCCTCGTCGCGCGATGCGCTGCGCAAGGTGCGCGAAGCATTGGGTCCCGACGCCGTGATCCTGTCGAACCGCCAGACCGATGGCGTGGTGGAAATCCTCGCGCTGGCCAATGACGATGCCGCTTCGCTGGCCTCGCCGCCGGCCGCGTCCGAAATGGCCCAGCCCCGCCCCCAGTTGCAGACCCAGTTCGCCACGCCGCAACGTCCGGCCGCCCCGGCCCAGCGCCCGGCCGCGCCACGTCCTGCCGCGCCGCGCCAGGCAGCCGGCGAGCCAGTGGACATGGCCCGCATGCAGCAGATGATGGCCAGCGCGCTGGCGCACGTCAAGGAAAACGCCGCCGCCGAGATGAGCGGCATGATGAATGAAATCCGCGCCATGCGCGGCATGATGGAAACCCAGCTGGCGGAAATTTCGTGGGGTTCGACGCAGCAGCGCGAGCCGCAAAAAGCCGTCGTGCTGCGCGAAATGCTGGCGGCCGGCTTCTCGGCCAGCCTGGCGCGCTACCTGATCGACAAGCTGCCCGCCGGCCTCGACGGTGCGCAAAGCATGCGCTGGATCAAGACTGTCCTGAGCCGCAACCTGAACACGGTCGCCAATGAAGACGCCATGCTGGAGCAGGGCGGCGTGTTCGCGCTGGTCGGCCCGACCGGTGTCGGCAAGACCACCAGCACGGCCAAGCTGGCGGCCCGCTGCGTGATGCGCCACGGCCCGGAAAAGCTGGCCCTGATCACCACGGACGCCTACCGTATCGGCGCGCACGAACAGCTGCGCATCTACGGCAAGATCCTCGGCGTGATGGTGCATTCGGTGAAGGACGAAGCGGACTTGCGCATCGCCCTGAAGGAACTCAAGAACAAGCACACGGTGCTGATCGATACCGTGGGCGTGAGCCAGCGCGACCAGATGGTGACGGAACAGGTGGCCATGCTGTCGGGCGCCGGCGCCGACGTGAAGCGTTTGCTGTGCCTGAACTCCACGGCGACGCAGGAAACGCTGAACGAAGTGGTGCGCGCGTATCAAGGCAGCGGCCTGGCCGGCTGCATCATGACCAAGCTCGATGAAGCGGCGTCGATCGGCAACGTGCTCGACGTGGTGATCCGCCAGAAGCTGAACCTGTTTTATGTGTCGAACGGCCAGCGCGTGCCGGAAGACCTGTACCTGGCCGACCGCGGCTACCTGATCGACCGCGCCTTCAAGCTCAAGCGCGACTCGGCGGCCACGCAGTTTTCCGACGCCGAACTGCCGCTCCTGATGGCGCAGGCGGCCGCCCGCAACAATGAAGCGCGCGGGGTGCACCTTGGCTAATTTCGATTTCGACCAGGCCGAGGGCTTGCGCCGCATGCTGGCCGGCCCGCAGCCGCGCGTCATGACGTTCCTCTCGGCCACGCCGCAGGACGACAAGGGCGCCATGCTGGTCAACCTGGGCGCTTCGCTCGCCTATGGCGGCAATGACGTGCTGCTGCTTGACGCCAGCGGCGGCAGCGATGGCGTGGCTGCACGGCTGGGACTGGCGCACGGCGCCAGCCTGCGCGACGTGGCGCGCCAGCAGTGCGGCCTGAACCAGGTCATCCATCAGGTGCCGCAAGGCTTCGGCGTGGCCAGCCTGGGCGCGCGCAACCACCTGATGGACAGCATGGACTATGCGGGCGAGGACGAATTGCGCCGCCTGGGCAAGACTTTCGAGGTGCTGGCGCGCCAGAGCGGCATCGTGCTGGTCGACGGCGTCGTGGCCGACGAGGGCGATTGCTTCCCCGTGCCCTTGATGGCCTCGTCGGATATCGTGGTGCAAGTGTCGACCAGCGCCACCTCGATCAAGGCGGCGTACTGCCTGATCAAGCGCCTGAGCCAGGAACTGGGACGCCGTCCGTTCGGCATTCTCGTCACGGGCGCTTCCGAATCCGAGGCAAAAGTGGTATACGATAATATGGCACAGGCGGCGAGCCGCTACCTGGCCGTGAAGCTGACCTCGATGGGGTCGGTGCCTGCCGATGAATATCTGCACCGCGCGGCGCGCCTGGGCCGCAGCGTGGTCGATGCGTTTCCGCTGGCGGGCGCCTCGGTGGCGTTTCGCGGACTGGCCGAGCGGCTGGCCCGTTCGGCGGCGCCGGTGCTTGGCGGCACCTTGTACCAGACGGGGAGCCCGCACCAGTTCAGCGCCTGAATCGAACCGCAGCACCAGATAAGATGAGAAAACAATAAGCAGCCTATGTACACGGTCAAAGGGAAATCGAACAAGGACTATTTGCTGACGGAGCACATTCCGCTGGTGAAGCGTCTGGCGCACCATATGAAGGCGAAATTGCCGCCTTCGGTCGAGGTCGATGACCTGATCCAGGCCGGCATGATCGGCCTGCTCGATGCCATTAGCCGCTATGAAGAGACGCATGGCGCGCAGTTCGAGACGTATGCCGTGCTGCGCATCCGCGGCGCCATGCTCGACGAATTGCGCACCAGCGACTGGCTGCCGCGCAGCATGCGCCAGAACATGCGCAAGATCGAGGAGGCGATGAGCACCTTGCAGCAGCGCCTCGGCCATCCGCCGACGGAATCGGAAGTGGCGAAACTGCTCAAGATGTCGCTGGCCGACTACCAGGAAATGCTGGGCGACGGCGGCGGCCACCAGCTCGTGTACTACGAAGACTTTCATGACCCGGACGGCAATGACAGCTTCCTCGACCGCCACTGCGTGGACGAGGACAGCGACCCCTTGCGTTCCCTGCTCGATACCGATTTCCGGCAATCCGTGATCGATGCCATCGACGCGCTGCCACCACGCGAGAAAATACTCATGGGCCTGTATTACGAAGAAGAGCTGAACCTGAAGGAGATCGGCGCGGTGATGGGCGTATCCGAATCGCGCGTCTCGCAGCTGCATACCCAGGCCGTCGCGCGCCTGCGCGCAACCTTGAGGGAGCAGGCGTGGACTGGTCCAGCGTAATCGGGCTGGCGCTGGCGCTGGCGGGCCTGCTGGTCGGCCAGGCACTGGAAGGCGGCAAGATGGCCTCCCTGCTGCAGCCGGCCGCCTTTGCCATCGTCATCATCGGCACCTTCGGCGCCGTGCTGCTGCAAACGCGGTTGCGCACTTTTGTCCGCGGCCTGGAAATGCTGCGCTGGGTCTTCCTGCCGCCTGCCGACACGCGCGCCGCGCTGGCGCGCGATATCGGGCAATGGAGCCTGACGGCGCGCCGCGACGGTCCGCTGGCGCTCGAGCGGCTGATGGAAAACACGGCCGACCGCTTCAACGCCAAGGGCTTGCGCATGATCGTCGACGGCATCGCGCCCGACAAGCTGCGCCAGCTGCTCGACGTGGAAATTTCCGCCTACGAAATGGCCGAGCGCCAGGCCGTCAAGGTGTGGGAATCGGCGGCCGGCTATTCGCCCACCATCGGCATCCTGGGTGCCGTGCTGGGTCTGATCCACGTGATGGAAAACCTCACCGACCCGAGCAAACTGGGCAGCGGCATCGCCGTGGCCTTCGTCTCGACGATTTATGGCGTGGGACTGGCCAATCTGCTGTTCCTGCCGGTGGCCAATAAACTCAAGGCCATCGTCTCGCGCCGCGTGCTGCAGTATGAAATCACGGCCGCCGTGCTGTACGACATCGCCACGGGCGACCATACGCGCATCATCGAAGAGCGCGTGTCCAGCCTGCTGCACGAGCACTGACCATGATGCGGCGCGCGCGCAGGAAGTATGACGAGGAACCGGACAACCAGGACCGCTGGCTGATTTCGTACGCCGACTTCATCACTTTGCTGTTCGCGTTCTTCGTCGTGATGTACGCGATTTCGCAAGTCAACGAAGGCAAGTACCGCGTCTTCCAGAACGCCATCGGCCAGGCCTTCAGTCTGGAAAAGGGCGCGCCGCCCATCATCATGGAAGCGCCGCAGGCGATCCCGTTGCCGAATCCCGCCCTGAAACGCCGCACGGAAGCCATCCGCCGCGAGCGCGAACACATGACGCGCCTGGCGCAGGACTTGACGTCCACTCTGGCGCCGCTGGTCAAGGAAGGCAAGGTGCGGGTCACGCAGACGAGCCGCGGCGTGAGCGTGGAAATCAATGCCAGCGTGTTGTTCGACCCGGGCGCGGCGCGCCTGACGGCGGAATCGGACCAGGCCCTGCGCGCCGTCGCCGTGCTGCTCAAGGATGATACGCACGACGTGCAGGTGGAAGGGCATACGGATGTGCAGCCGATCAGCAATTCCAATTTTGCCTCGAACTGGGAATTGTCGGCCGCGCGCGCCAGCGCCGTGGTGCGCCTGTTCATCGCCAGCGGCGTGCAGGCGTCGCGCCTGACGGCGGTGGGCCACGCCGACAATATCCCCGTGGCGCCCAACGAAACCCCGGAAGGGCGCGCGCGCAACCGCCGGGTCGCCGTGACGATCCTCTCGGGAATCCCGGAAACGGTGACGGAAGTGCCGACGGCGCCTGTGGCGCCGGCACCGGTTCCCGCCAACTGAACGCCGCCGCTTGCTACAAGCGCGGCCATCTTTCCTTTATTTCTACCTATTATCTCTCCATCATGAAAAGCAGCTCCCTGGGCGGTCTCGTCTATTCCACTGAAACGGGCCGCATGTGTCCCGCCTGCCGCCAGCCGCTGGCGCAATGCGCGTGCAAGGCGCAAGCCAAGACGGCGCCGGCGGGCGATGGCGTGGTGCGCGTGTCGCGCCAGACCAAGGGCCGCGGCGGCAAGAGCGTGACCGTGGTCAAGGGCTTGGCGCTGGACGCCATCGCGCTGGCCCTGCTGGGCAAGCAGCTGCGCACGCAATGCGGCTCGGGCGGCACGGTCAAGGATGGCGTGATCGAAGTGCAGGGCGACCATGTCGAAACGGTGATGGCGGCGCTGGCCAAGCTGGGCCACCAGCCGAAAAAGGCCGGCGGCTGAGCGTGCGGAGGCGTGCGGCCCGCTGCCGTGCGCCTGTGGTAACGTGCATTTCCTTTTATGCGCCACCTCATATGAACAGCAAACTGACCGGTATCGCCATCGTCGCTGCCATCGCGGCAGTGCTGGCGCTCGTGTACTGGCCCGCACCCGATGGCGACGCGCCGGACACTGGCGCCACCGCTGCCGCCAGCGCGCCGGCGGGACGCAGCCTGGCGTCGTATTTGAATATCGACGCCACCCCGGTCGCCGATGCCGCGCCCGTTGTCGTGTCCCTGGCACAGCGGCTCGAACGCCTGGGCGCCAGCGGCAAGCCGGAGGACGCGTATGCGGCCTACAACCTGATCGACGACTGCATCGTCTTCCAGCGCGAAAACCGCTTGCCGGGGATGGAATTCGAGTTGGGGCGCGAGATGACGGTGGAAGAAAAAACCGCCCAGCAGCAGCTGTGCGCGGGTCTGACGCAGCGCCAGCGCGAGGACCGCCTCGGCTACCTGGCCACTGCCGCGCAAGGCGGCGTACCGGGCGCGGCTACCCTGTTCCTGTCGGAAGGTCCGTTCGGCGACCGCAGCGCGCTGCGCAACCGTCCCGATGATCCGCTGGTGCAGGCATGGAAGCGGCAAGCCATCGCCCAGCTGACGGCGCAGGCGGATGAGGCGGAACTGACCAGCGTGTCGACCCTGATGATGGCCTACCTGCGCGATGGCGACGTGGTGCAGAAAGACGCGCCGCAAGCGTATGGCTACCTGCTGGCCCTGCGCATGGTCTACGACGACATCCTCACGCCCGGCACCACCAATCCCTACCAGGACAGCTACTGGCACTGGCTGCAAAACGAGTTGACACCCGAGCAGCAGGCCGCCGCCCTGATCAAGGCGAATGGCATCGCCGCGAAATTCCGTCAGCATACGGGCCGGCCCACGCACGGTTGAGTGCGTAGACCAGCCCCTGCACAGGCTGGCCCGTGCATAAGCCAGTCCGTGCATAGGCCAGTCCGTGCATGGCGTCGCCGCACCGGCGCCAGGTCTGCCAGCTACGGCAGTGCTTGCAGGCGCCGGGTGCGGGTCAGGCAGCCGTCTTGCGGCGCCGTACGCTATACCCGATCAGCCCCAGTCCCGCCAGCAGCATGCCGTAGGTTTCCGGTTCAGGCACGGCCGTGGTGATGGAAATGTCCAGCACGGAATCACGCACGCCGAGGCCGCTTGCTACCAGGGTATAGGTGCCAGGTCCCAGCAGGCCGTTGAAGGTGGAATGGGCGAAGCTGCCCAGTACGCCCGTGAACGTATCCGATTGCACCAGGTTGTTGCTGGAGTCGAACAAGTCGATGTTGACCCCGGTCAGGCGGGGACCGAATTCACTGGCACCCGTGACCAGCCAGGCGGCGTTGCCCGTGAACGATTGCACGCCGTTGCCGACCGTAAACGTGGTCGTTTGCAGCAGCGAGCCGCGCTCTGTCGTGAAGGTGTCGACGAACAAGGTGTCTTGCGCCAGCAGTGGCGTGGCCACCACGGCCGTCGATACGAGATGGTTGTAGAACACGGCTTGCGTCTCGGCCTGCGCGGCTGGCGCCAGCAGGGTGCAGCCGAGCAGCAGCGCCGCGCCAGCCTTGGTTACTGAGAGAGAGTTCATATCATGCTCCTGTGTACTTGCAGTTGAAGTGGTGTGCGTCATGGCGCAGCGCAAAAGCGCAAGCCGGACGCGTGCAATGGATTAGCTATGCCTGCGGGAATGATGTTCGTGTCGGCGAGGAAAGTCCCACCATGTATTGGTGCGGCGTATGCTAGGGATTAGCATATAGTCATCATTCCCCTCAAGTTTGAGCGTGCTCAAATGTGTGGGCGTGAAGGGGGGCGCTGTTGTTTCTGCGTGCGGCGTTGTGGCGGGAGTGCGGGCATGCCGGCTCCGCCGCAGCCTCCCTGGAGGGGCGGCGCGGCGGTGATGTGCAGGATGGTCGTGATATGGGGCCGCTGTTCGGGACGGCGTCAGGCGTGCAGCAATGGCTTATTGCTGTGCCTGTCGCTGCTGTTGCCTGCGCTGGGGGAAGACGGGAGGCGCTTAGCCGATGACGACGCGCCGGCTGGCCGTGTTTGCCATCGGTTGGCCGCTGGGGCCGTAGAAATTGCCGCTTTGGGCAGTGGGGCGCATGGCGTTCAGGGCGCCTTGCGTGTGCAGCATGTGTTTGTTGACCAGCAGGCTGTTCAGCCGGTTCTGTTCCTTCGCTTCGCGCGTCGTCTCGAGCAGGGCTTTCCACAGGGGCGCCGCCTCGGCGTCGCTGGTGCTGACCAGCCAGTCTTCCATGCCCGCTTCGGCGGCCGTGAAGCCGGCCGCCGCCAGCGCCTGGTGGCGTTGCGCCGCCAGCTGGCTCAATTGTCCGACGAGCGCCGTCTTGCGGGCCGTGAGCTCCGTGATTGCATCGATGTCAGCCGCAACCAGATGCCGCTGTTCTTCTTTCATCAATGCCAGCAATGTGGTCATGAGCTGTTGCTCGTCGCGCAGGCTGGAAAACGGAGTCACTGATTGCATGAGGTAACCTATCTATTTCGTGAGTGCAGCAAGTCCTTGACCGTGTCGAGGAGACCGTCCGCCACTTTTTCAGAGTTGACCTGGAACTGGCCGTCGGCGATCGCCAGCTTGATGCGTTCGACTTTCTTCGTGTCGAACACGGCGCCGCTGCCGGCAGTTGCACTGGCCGCTAATGCCTGTCCTTGCGGCGACAGGCGTACATTGTCCGACGTTGTCGGTGTTGCCTGGGCTTTCTCGGCATTCCGGGCGCCCGAGGTATTCGCGGGCGCCACCGGCAGGCCGGGATTGCTTTTAATGGTGTTATCGGTAATTTTCACAGCGTGATCCTCGTCTGGTCGAAGTCAAAAAACTCCGGGATATGTGTCTTTATCGGCACCTTCTTCCGAAACTTTAGTGCGCCAGACCACAATATCGCTGTCCATCCGAGTTTAAAAGGCGACCTCCACCATGCCGCCAGCCCGCGCCACGCCGCTGATCTGCTGGCCGCTCTGCGTGCGTACCTGTACCGTCTGACCGTCGCCGGCGCTGCCGATGGCGCGTCCTTCTGATGCCACTTGGAAACCGTTGCCGCTGGAAACGACGCGCACCAGCTGGCCCTGCATCACCACCGGCTTGCGGCGCAGGGTGTCGAGGCGCATCGGCGTGCCTGGCGGCAAGGAAATATTCGTGCTGGCGCCCACGACCTGGGCCATGTCTGTGGCGATGCCTGCCGGCAATGCTGCCAGGTCGCCCTGCATCGTCACCAGCTGGCTGGCATCGATGGCTTGCCCTTGCGCCAGCGGCACGGCGCTGGCCACATAGTCGCCCACGACGGCCACGTTCGCCTGCAGATAGATGGTCCAGTTGGAGGGGGCCGTGCAGCGCACGCCCACGGTCGTCTTGCCCCAGGCGCGCGCGCCTGGCGCCATGAAGGCTTGCGGCGCGGGGCAGGCGGCCAGGTTCAGGCGCGGATCGACGGCGCCGACGGTGACCGTCACCTTGCCCGGCAAGCCGTTGCTTTGCACTTGCAGGAATTGTTCCACGCTGTTGCGCAGCGCTTCCGGCGTCTGCCGGCCGGCGTTTTGCGCCTGCGCCAGCAGTGGCAGGGCGGCAAGAGCGAAGAAGAAAGCAAGCGGTGTTTTCATGGTATAGGCCTCTGGAATAGTGCCATGATAGTGCGCGCCGCCCCGTTTGAAGCGACGATTAAGGGGTAAAAGTACGGTCTGATCCGGCGATGGTCTTGCCGGCGGGCGCCGTACTATGTTTCCTGTCATCACTATACCGCCATCCTTCCGCCATCTCAGGCGCCAGTGGCAGATCTTTCCGGAGCCTGACATGATAGGGAAACTCGACGATTACATGCGCTTCAACGAGACGGCGCTGAGCATGCGCTCGACGCGCCAGGAATTGCTCGCCTCGAATATCGCCAATGCCGACACGCCCAACTACAAGGCGCGCGACGTCGATTTCGCCAGCGCGCTGAAGGGAGCGATGGCACGCAAGGATGGCGTGCAGCCGGCCCTGAAGGGCACGGCGCCGCAGCATATGCCGGGCAAGGGCGTCGCCGCCGCCGTGGGTGGCAGCACGGGCGGCAAGGTCGAGACCCTGGCCGACGGCACGCCGCTGCTGTACCGCGCGCCGGCCCAGGGCGCCGTCGATGGCAACACGGTCGACATGGACCTCGAGCGCAATGCCTTTGCCGATAACGCCATCCGCTACGAGGCGGCCGTAACGTTCCTCAACTCGCAGATCAAGGGCATGCTGACGGCCATCCAGGGAGGACAATAATCATGTCGCTATTTAATATTTTCAATGTTTCCGGTTCGGCCATGAGCGCCCAGGCGCAGCGCCTGAACACGGTGGCCAGCAACCTGGCCAATGCCGACAGCGCCACCAGCGCCACGGGCGAAGCCTACCGCGCCAAGCAGGTGGTGTTCGAAGCCGTGCCCATGGCCAATGGCGCCACGGCCGTCAAGGTGCAGAAGGTGATCGAAGATCCTTCGCCGATGAAGCTGGTCTACGACCCGAAGAATCCGCTGGCCGACGAGAAGGGCTACGTCACCATGCCCAACGTGAATACGGTCGACGAGATGGTCAACATGCTGTCGGCCTCGCGCTCGTACCAGACCAACGTGGAAACCATGAACGCGGCCAAGTCGCTGCTCCTGAAAACCCTCACCATCGGCCAATAAGGCTGACTGACCATTATGGCAACCATCGATACGAGCAAAACCGTCACCACCGACCTGATGGCGACGATGAATCCGAAGAAGACGACGGCCGCGAAGGGCAGCGTCGAGGAAGAAACGAACAAATTCCTGACCCTGCTGGTGACCCAGCTGCAAAACCAGGATCCGATGAACCCGCTGGACAATGCGCAGCTGACCAGCCAGTTGGCCCAGCTGTCCACGGTGACGGGCGTCAACAAGCTCAATACCACGCTGGAAACGCTCAAGACCAGCTACCAGCAAGCCGAATCCATGCAGGCGGCCAATATCATCGGCCACGGCGTCTTGACTGCAGGCAAGAGCATTAACCTGAGCAAGAGCGCGGCCCTGCTGGGCGTGGACCTGGCGACGCCGGCCGACAGCGTCAAGGTCACCATCTACAACAGTACGGGCAAGGAAGTCCATTCCATCGACCTGGGCCCGCAGGACGCGGGTACCTTGCCGCTGGGCTGGAACGGCTCCACGGCCGAGCTCGACAAGGACGGCAAGAACATCGTGCTGCCTGACGGCGCCTATACGTTCTCGGTGGAAGCCAAGCGGGGCGGCGCCAAGCTGACCGATGCGGCGGCGCTGATGTTCGGTTCGGTCGCCAGCGTGTCGACGGGCGCCGGCGGCGTGAAGTTGAATGTGCCGGGCGTGGGCAGTATCACCATGGCCGATGTGAAACAGATTTTGTAAGCCGCTCATTTGTAGCGTAGACCCTCTACCCCTATTTTCTACCAGGAGAACACAATGTCTTTCCAACAAGGCCTGAGCGGCTTGAACGGCGCCGCCAAATCGCTGGACGTCATCGGTAACAACATCGCCAACTCGGCCACCGTGGGTTTCAAGCAATCGCAGGCGCAGTTCGCCGACATCTATGCCAACTCGCTGTATGGCGTGGGCGGCAACCAGCCCGGTATCGGCGTGTCCGTGTCGCAGGTGGCGCAGTTGTTCAACCAGGGTAACCTGGAAAGTTCGTCCAATCCGCTCGACATCGCCATCAACGGCGGCGGTTTCTTCCGCACCAGCGTGAACGGCGCCATCCAGTACTCGCGCAACGGCCAGTTCCAGGTCGACAAGAACGGTTTCATCGTCAATGCCCAGAAAGCCCAGCTGACGGGCTATCCGGCCGATGTGAACGGCAAGATCCTGGCCGGCGCCACCGTGCCGCTGCAGATCGACCCGTCCGACATGGCGCCGCAGGCGACCACCAAGGTCGATACCCAGGTCAACCTCGATTCCAATTCGGCCATGCCGACCGTGGTGCCGTTCACCGTGGGCGAGCAAAAGTCGTGGACCAAGCAATTCCCCGTGCCCGTCTACGATTCGCTGGGCAACTCCCACACCATGTCCAATTTCTACGTCAAGACGGGTACCAATACCTGGGATGTCTACACGGCCACTGACGGCAAGGAAATCACCAGCGCGAAAGTGGTCGCCGCTGCGCAAACCGATGCCGCCTCGCTGGCCGCGCGCGCCGCCTATCAGGCCGCCGTCACGGCCGTGCCGCTGGTGCCCGCCAATATCACGGCCGCCGCCGTTGCCTATGGCAATGCGGCCGGTGTCGCCATACGCACCGCCGCCGCCGCGGCCGGCGCCAGCCCGGCCCAGCTGGCCGCCATCAGCGCCACCTATGGCAGCGCCGTGCCCAACGGCGTCAATTCCAGCCTCACGCCGGACCAGATCGACAGCAGGATCTCCGCGGTGACGGAAGTGCCCGCCGTGAAGTCGGCGTCGCTGGTGTTCAACAGCGTCGGCAGCCTGGACAAGGCCGCCATGCTGGCCCTGACGCCGCCGCAAACCCTGCCGGTGACGGTCAACCTGCCCGTCTTCCCCGCCACGGGCGCGAACGCGAATCTGGCGATCAAGGTCGACTTCACCAATTCGACCCAGCTCAGTTCGTCCACCAGCGAAAAGCGCACCGTGGCCGATGGCTATGCGGCTGGCCAGCTGGATCGTTTCGTCGTGGGTTCCGATGGCGTGATCCAGGGCCAGTACAACAACGGCAAGACGCGCGACCTGGGCCAGGTGGTGCTGACCAAGTTTTCCAATCCGAATGGCCTTGAGCCGCTGGGCAACAATGCCTGGGCGGAAAGCTCGACCTCGGGCAGCCCGATGACGGGCGAGCCGAGCTCGGGCGGCCTGGGCGACTTGCGCGCCTCGGCCGTGGAAGTGTCGAACGTGGACCTGACGGCGGAACTGGTCAACATGATCACGGCCCAGCGCGCCTACCAGGCGAATGCGCAGACCATCAAGACGCAGGATTCCGTCATGCAAACACTCGTCAACCTGCGTTAATAGTATCGGGGTCAGACCCGCCGGGTCTGACCCCAGCTTTCTGCCTTGGGTTGAAGGCAACAGGAGAAATAAAAAATGGACCGTCTCATCTACACCGCCGGCTCCGGCGCCAAGCACATCCTGGACAAGCAGGCGACCACGGCGAACAACCTGGCGAACGCCACCAGCACGGGTTTCCGCGCTCAGCTCGACTCGTTCCGCGCCGTGCCCGTGGTGGCCGACGGCATGATGCCGACGCGCGCCTTCGTCGTCGATTCGACGGTCGGTTCCGACTTCACGCAAGGCCCGATGCAGCACACGGGCCGCGCGCTCGACGTGGCCGTGGAAAACGGCGGCTGGATCGCGGTGCAGTCGGCCGATGGTTCCGAAGCCTACACGCGCAACGGCGCCCTGAAGCTCAATGAAAACGGCATGCTGCAGACGCAGTCGGGCCTGATGGTGCAGGGCGATACGGGCCCCATGGCCATTCCGCCCGGCGTGACGGTGGCCATCGCCAGCGACGGTACGGTGGGCACGATATCCACGGACGTGCCGCCAGGCCCGTCGACGGTGTTGGGACGCATCAAGCTGGTCAACCCGCCCGAGCAGCAACTGGTGCGCGGCGACGACGGCCTGTTCCGTCTGAAGGATGGCACGGTGGCGCAGGCCGACCAGGCCGTCAAGCTGACCACCGGTGCCTTGGAAGGCAGCAATGTCAGCCCTGTCGACTCCATGGTCAGCATGATCGCTCTGGCGCGCCAGTTCGAAACGCAAATGAGCTTGTTGAAGAATGCCGAGAATAACGCGGCGAAAGCCACCCAGATCCTCGCTTTGAATTGATGGGGGCCACCGCATAATGGTCACATAGAAATAGTCTAGCGCTGTTATTGGAGAAAAATCATGATTCGTTCCCTTTGGATTGCCAAAACCGGCCTGGAAGCGCAGCAGACGCAGATGGACGTGATCGCCAATAACCTGGCCAACGTCAGCACCACGGGCTTCAAGAAGTCGCGCGCCGTGTTTGAAGACTTGCTGTATCAAAATGTGCGCCAGCCGGGCGCGCAATCGTCGCAGCAGACCCAGCTGCCATCGGGCCTGCAGATCGGCACGGGCGTACGCACCGTGGCTACCGAACGCATCCATACGCAGGGCAATCCCCAGGCGTCGGGCAATTCACGCGATGTGATGGTCAACGGCACCGGCTTTTTCCAGGTACTGCTGCCGGACGGCGCCACCGCCTACACGCGTGACGGCTCCTTCCAGACCGATGCCAACGGCCAGCTCGTCACTTCCGAAGGTTTCGTCATCCAGCCCGCCATCACCGTGCCGACCAATGCGCTGAGCCTGACCGTGGCGCGCGACGGCACCGTCTCCGTCACCTTGCCCGACACTGTTGCACCATCGCAAATCGGCTCGCTGCAGCTGACCACCTTCGTCAATCCGGCCGGCCTGGAATCGAAGGGCGAAAACCTGTACATGGAAACGGGCGCCTCCGGCGTGGCGCAGACCAACACCCCGGGCACCAACGGCGCCGGCGTGCTGATGCAGGGCTATATCGAAACGTCGAACGTCAACGTGGCCGAGGAAATGGTCAACATGATCCAGACGCAGCGCGCTTACGAGATCAACAGCAAGGCCATCACCACGTCCGATCAAATGCTGCAGAAATTGTCGCAACTTTAATTTTCATAGTCGTCATGCCATCCGCCGCCGGATGGCAGCGGAGGTTCGTCATGCAATACCCCATCATCGCCCTGTTGTCCGCAGTCCTGCTGTCCGGCTGCGCCATCACGCCCACCTCGATCGTGCAGTACCCGACCACCACGCGCGCGCCGATGCCCGAACCCGTGGTCGTCAGCAACGGCTCCATCTACCAGCCGTCGACTTACCGTCCCGCCTTCGAAGACCGCCGCGCGCGCCACGTGGGCGACACCATGACGATCGCCATCACCGAGCGCACGAACGCCGTCAAGGCGGGCGCCAGTTCCGGCAACAAGTCGGGCAGCGTGGGCTTTTCCACGCCAGGCATGCTGCAGGGCCGTTTGGGCGGCACCGTCTCGGCGAATGGCGCCACCAAGTTTGCGGACGGCGACAACCAGTCCGCCAGCAACACCTTTTCCGGCACGATCGGCGTGACGGTGATTGAAGTGCTGCCGAACGGTAACCTGATCGTGGCCGGCGAGAAACAGATCGCCATGAACAAGGGCACGGAATTCATCCGCTTCTCGGGCATGGTCAATCCCGATACCATCGGCACGGGCAACGTCGTGCCATCGACCCAGGTGGCCGACGCGCGCGTCGAATACCGTACCAACAGCCAGATCGACCGCGCCGAAATGGCCTCGATGGCGTCGCGCTTCTTCCTCAGCCTGCTGCCGTTCTGATCATGGCCACTTTTACTTTCCCCCGCTTTGCCGCTGTTTTCGGCCTGGCCATCTCCCTGCTGGCGCCCGTGGCGCAGGCCGAGCGCATCAAGGACCTGGCCAGCATCGCCGGCGTGCGCCAGAATCAGCTGATGGGCTATGGCCTCGTCGTCGGCCTCGACGGCAGCGGCGACCAGACCACGCAAACGCCATTCACCATCCAGAGCGTGGCGGCGATGCTGCAGCAGCAGGGCATTAACTTGCCACAAGGCACCAGTTTGCAGCTGAAAAACGTGGCCGCCGTGATGGTGACGACGGCCTTGCCCGCGTTTGCCCAACCGGGCCAGCTGCTCGACGTGACGGTCTCGTCGATGGGCAACGCGAAAAGTTTGCGCGGCGGCACTTTATTGATGACGCCATTGAAGGGCGCCGACGGCCAGGTGTACGGCATGGCACAGGGCAACGTGCTGGTGGGCGGCGTGGGCGCGCAGGCGGCCGGCAGCTCCGTCGTCATCAATCACCTGAGCGTGGGCCGCATTTCGGGCGGCGCCACGGTCGAGCGTACCGTGCCTTCGGTGCTGGGCGCCAACAACACGATACGCCTGGAATTGAACGCCACCGATTTCGCCACGGCCAGCCGCGTGGTCGACGCCATCAACAGCCGCTACGGCGCCGGCACGGCCGCCGCGCTGGACGGGCGCGTGATCCAGGTGCAGTCGCCGGGCGGCAGCGACCAGCGCGTGTCCTTCCTGGGCCAGCTGGAAAGCATCGAAGTCAATCCGGCCCGCCTGGCGGCCAAGGTCATCATGAATGCGCGCACCGGTTCCGTCGTGATGAACCAGTCCGTGACGCTGGAAACGTGCGCCATTTCGCATGGCAACCTGTCCGTCACCATCAATGTCGAGCCGCAGGTGAGCCAGCCGGCGCCGCTGTCGGGCGGACGCACGGTGGTCACGCAGACGGCGCAGATCGATATCAAGAAGGAACCGGGCAAGGTGATGCTGGTCAAGGGCGGCGCTTCGCTGTCCGACGTGGTCAAGGCCTTGAATGCCATCGGCGCCTCGCCGCAAGACTTGCTGGCCATCCTGCAGGCGATGAAGGCGGCAGGTTCGCTGCGCGCCGAACTCGAAATCATTTGATGGACACGCCATGATCAGCCAAACCGACCTCAGCAATACCGCCGCCTATGACGTCAAGGGCATGGATGGCTTGCGCCAGTCCGCCAAGGCGAAGGACCCCGCCGCCCTGAAAGAGGCGGCCACGCAATTCGAAGCCATGTTCATCAACATGATGATGAAAAGCATGCGCGAGGCCACGCCGCAGGACGGCATCATGGATAGCCAGCAGAGCAAGATGTACACCTCGATGCTGGACCAGCAGACGAGCCAGAACCTGGCCAAGCGGGGCACGGGCCTGGCGGACGTGCTGATCCGCCAGCTGTCGTCGTCGAACCAGGCGCTGGCCGCCGACGGCGCCGAAGCGCCGTCGCCCCGTTCGTCGAGCATGGCGCAGGCCCTGGCCGCGTTCCGCCAGCAGCAGGGCGCGCTGACCGAGGGGGCAGGCAGCGCCGCCGCCACCGGCAAGACCCTGAGCGACAAGGCCAACGCCACGCAGGCGCCGCACGTGCGCGCCTTCCAGGAAAAGCTGGGCGTGCATGCGGAAGAGGCGAGCCGCGCCACCGGCATCCCGGCCAAGTTCATGCTGGGCCAGGCGGCGCTGGAAACGGGCTGGGGCAAGCGCGAAATCATCAGCCGCGACGGCAGCAGCAGCCACAACCTGTTCGGCATCAAGGCGTCGAGCGACTGGAAGGGCAAGGTCACGGAAGCCGTCACCACGGAATATGTAAATGGCAAGGCGCAGCGCAAGGTGGAAAAATTCCGCGCCTACGACAGCTACGCGGACAGCTTCAAGGATTATGCGCAGTTGATTACCAACAACAAGCGCTACGAAAAAGTGCTGGCCAGCGCGGGCGACGCCAGCACGTTTGCCCAGGGCTTGCAAAAGGCCGGCTACGCGACGGACCCGAATTACGCTGCCAAATTGACAAAAATTATTAAAAATTCGCTGGTCGGCTAATTCCCCGCCTGTCCCCTGCGCAAGCCGCGCGCTTCAAGTTTTCGCCGCGGCTGCCGTAAATACATTTGACGGTAACCAATAAGACACCATGACTTCGAATCTACTCAGCATCGGTAAGAGCGGTTTGCTTGCAGCGCAGGTGGGCCTGTCGACGACCGGGCATAACATCACCAACGCCAACGTGGCCGGCTACAGCCGTCAGGTGGTGCTGCAGCAGACGTCGCAGTCCAACTATGCCGGCTATGGCTTTGTCGGCACGGGCACGGAAGTGTCGCAGATCAAGCGCCAGTACGACAGCTTCATGGCCACTCAGGTCAATTCCGCGCAAAGCGCGACCAGTGCGCTCGACACGTATTACACGCAGATCAGCCAGATCGACAATCTGCTGGCCGATCCCACGGCCGGTCTGTCGCCCGCCATGCAGGATTTCTTCAAGGGCGTGCAGGATTTCAGCTCGAATCCCTCGTCGGTCGCGTCGCGTCAGGCGCTGCTGTCGAGCGCCGGCTCGCTCGCTTCGCGCTTTCAGGGTCTGAGCGCGCGCCTGACGGAGATCGGTGACGGCGTCAATTCGCAGATCACGTCGAATGTGACGGTGATCAATACCTATGCCAAGCAGCTCGCCGAGCTGAACAAGTCGATTTCCCAGTTGTCGGTCGATGCCAGCAACCAGCCCAACGATCTGCTGGACCAGCGCGACCAGCTGATCACGGAATTGAACAAATATGTGAAGGCGACGGTGCAGCCCGCCGCCAACAATACCGTCACCATTTCCATCGGCGCCGGCCAGCCCCTGGTGGTGGCGGACCGCAGCTTCGAACTGGCGGCCACGCCTTCGCGGACGGACCCGAACCGCATCGAGGTGGGCTATGTCACGGGCAGTACCGTCACCGTGCTGCCGGACAGTTCCCTGACCGGCGGTTCGCTGGGCGGCTTGCTGGAATTTCGCAGCGGTACGCTGGACAATGTCCAGAACTCGCTGGGCAAGGTCGCCATCGCGCTGGCCAGCACCTTCAACGACCAGCACAAGCTGGGCCAGGACTTGAATGGCGCCATGGGCGGCGATTTTTTCAAGATACCCGACCCCGTGATCGGTGCCGACCGCGGCAACAACGCCAGCAGCACCACGGTGCTGTCGGCCAAGGTCAGCGACCCGACCAAGCTGACGGCCAGCGATTACAGCCTGAAATACGACGGCAGCAACTATGTGGTAACGCGCGAATCCGACGGCACGCACACCATCATCAATCCGTATCCGCAAACGGGGCCGCAAACCATCGACGGCGTCGATTTCTCGATCTCGGGCACGGCCGCCCAAGGCGACAACTACGTCATCAAGCCGACGGCGAATGGCGCGGCCGGCTTGAACGTGCTGATTACCGACCGCAACAAGATCGCGGCCGCCGCGCCGATCGCCACGTCGGCGCCGGTGGCCAATACGGGTTCCGGCAAGCTCAGCGCCGGCTCCGTCGACAAGGCCTACCTGACGCCGGGCAATGCGCTGACCGGTCCCCTGACCTTGACGTATGACAAGGCGACCACCTCGCTGACGGGTTTCCCGGCAGGCCAGGCGGTGACGGTCAAGGGCTTGAATGGCGCGACCACGACCTATCCGGCCGGCACGGCGAACATCCCCTACACGGAAGGCGACAACTTTAGCTTTGGCGGCATCAATGTCAGCATGACGGGCACGCCGGCGCAGGGCGATACCTTCGTCATCAAGCCCAATACGGGCGGCGTGGGCGACAACCGCAATGCCGCGCTGCTGGCGGGCTTGCAGACGAAGAATATCCTCGATGGCGGCAATGCCACGTTCCAGGGTTCGTATGCGCAAACCGTCAGCTTCGTGGGCAACAAGACGCGCGAAGTGCAGGTGAGCGGCCTGGCCAGCCTGGCCTTGCTGCAGCAGGTCAGCACCCAGCAGCAGGCCGTTTCCGGCGTCAACCTCGACGAAGAGGCGGCCAACCTGCTGCGTTACCAGCAGTCCTACCAGGCGTGCGGCAAGGTCATGCAGATCGCCAGCACCCTGTTCGACGTGGTCATCGGCCTGGGACGTTAATCAATTTTTGCCGCGACATAGCGCGCGGCGGCTTTCTGGAAGGGCAGCATCATGCGCATCAGCACACGAATGATTTATGACCAGGGCAGCTCGCAGCTGAACAATCTGCAGGGCGCCTTGAACCGTACGCAGATGCAGCTGTCGTCGAACCGCCGCAACCTGACGCCGGCCGACGATCCGATCGCCTCGGCGCGCGCGCTGGAAGTGACGCAGTCGCAATCGATCAACACCCAGTTCGTGACGAACCGTTCGAATGCGAAGAACTTCCTGTCGCAGGAAGAGCTGGCGCTGGCCAGCACCACCTCGCTGATCGCCGACGTGAAGGACCTGGTGCTCAAGGCCGGTAACCCTTCCCTGAAGGATGTCGACCGCGATACCCTGGCGAGGGAGCTGGAAGGCCGGCTGACCGACTTGCTGGGCATCGCGAATACGGCCGACGGCGCAGGCGGCTACCTGTTTTCCGGCTACAAATCCACGACCCAGCCATTCAGCCAGACGCCGACGGGCGCCAGCTATGTGGGCGACCAGGGACAGCGCGAATTGCAGGTGGGTTCGGCGCGCTACCTGGCCACCAGCGATTCCGGCGCCACCGTGTTTGAAAACAACCTGACGGGCAACGGCAAGTTCACGACGGCCGCCGCTACCGCCAACTTCACGCGCGGCGGCTCGGGCGTGATTTCGGGCGGCACGGTGACGGACCCGTCGGCATTGACGGGGCACAAGTATTCGATCGACTTCAAGGTCACGGGCACGGGAACGGACGCCGTCACCACCTATACCGTCACCGACGCCACCCTGGGCCAGACGGTGCCCAATCCTGCCGTGCCCATCCCCTACAAGGCGGGCGACGCCATCACCTTCGACGGCCAGCAAGTGAACATCACGGGCAAGCCGGCCGACCTGGACAGCTTTACCTTGGAGCCGAGCGCCAAGGAATCGTTGTTTACCACCGTGAAAAACCTGATCGGCGTGCTGCGCCAGCCTGGCAGCGGCGATGCGGGCCAGGCGCGCCTGACGAACGGCTTGAACGCCGCGCACAACATCCTCGACACGGCCTATGACAATGTGCTGTCCGTGCGCGCCGATGTCGGTTCCCGCATGAAGGAACTCGATTACCTCGACAGCGCCGGCGACGATCTCGACATCCAGTACGCCACCACCTTGTCGGATCTGCAAGACCTGGACATGGTGAAAGCCATTTCCACCTTCAGCCAGCAGCAAGTGACCCTGCAGGCGGCGCAAAAATCGTTCACTTCGATCTCGGGCTTGTCGCTGTTCAATTACATCAGCTGACGCACCGGCATCGCGGGATGGGCCGGCAAGCCGGGGCAGGGAGTGCATCTCCCGCCCCGGCTTTTTTGCGCGCGGAATCTGGCTGTTCTGGCAATATATGCAGGCAAACTGTGCAGTCTAACTGCATATCTGTTATAGTGGAGTCTGTTGATACACCACACGGCCACCATGACCACCGCGCAAGAAGACCACGAACAAGTTCTGCAACTGGCCGGCGAATTGCGCATCCTGGTCGGCAAATTGCGCCGCCGCCTGCGCGAAGAGGCGCACCTGGGAGACGTCAGCATGTCGCAGGCGTCCGTGCTCAGCCGTCTCGAGCGCGACGGCCCCGCCACCGTCAGCAGCCTGGCGCGCGCCGAAGGCATGCGGCCCCAGTCGATGGCCGCCACCGTGCAAGCCTTGACGCAAGCGCGGATGGTGACGGGGTCGCCCGATCCGCTCGATGGCCGGCAGACGCTATTGACCCTGACGGACAGCTGCCGCGCCTGGATCGCGGCGAGCCGCGCCGCACGCGAAGACTGGCTGGCGCGCACCATCGAAACCCGGCTTACGCCGGCCGAAGTCACCGAGCTCGACAAGGCGGTGGCCTTACTCAAACGCTTGGCGGAGTGATCCGCTGAATTTTTCACCACGACCCCGGCAAGGAGCCCGCACGCCCAGATGAACAACACATTCCGTTCGCTACGCATTCCCAATTACCGTATCTGGGCCGGCGGCGCCCTCGTGTCGAATATCGGCACGTGGATGCAGCGCACGGCGCAGGATTGGCTGGTGCTGAGCGAATTGACGCAGCACAATGCCAGCGCCGTCGGCATCGTCATGGCCTTGCAATTCGGCCCGCAGCTGCTGTTGCTGCCCCTGACGGGCATGGCGGCCGACCTGCTCGACCGCAGGAAACTGCTGCTGTGCACGCAGGCGGCCATGGGCTTGCTGGCGCTGGGACTCGGGATGTTGTGCATCAGCGGCCTGGTACAACTGTGGCACGTGTATGTGTTTGCTTTCCTGCTGGGTTGCGTGACGGCCTTCGATTCGCCCGTGCGCCAGACTTTCGTGGCTGAAATCGTCGGCGAGGAAGATCTGACGAACGCCGTGGCGCTCAACTCCACCTCGTTCAATGCGGCGCGCATGCTGGGCCCGGCCGTCGCCGGCTTGTTGATCAGCAGCGTCGGCAGCGGCTGGGTCTTCATCATCAACGCCGTCAGTTTTGCCGCCGTGATCGGTTCGCTGTTGCTGCTGCGCGTGGAACTGCTGCGCCATGCGCCGCGCGTCAAGGCCACGCGCGCCAGCCTGGGCGAGGGTTTCCGCTACGTGCGCCAGCGGCCCGACCTGATGGCCATCCTGCTGATGCTGTTCCTGATCGGCACCTTTGGCCTGAACTTCCCGATTTTCCTCTCGACCATGTCCGTGACGGCTTTCCATGCGGGCGCCGGCCAGTATGGCGTGCTCAGCTCCGTGATGGCATGCGGCTCCGTGGCCGGCGCCCTGCTGGCGGCGGGGCGCGGCCAGCCCACGCTGGCCCTGCTGCTGGGGGCGGCCGCGCTGTTCGGGCTGGCCTGCGCGCTGGCCGCCGTGATGCCCAATTACTGGCTGTTCGGCATGATGCTGGTGGTCATCGGCATCGCCGCGCAAACGTTTACCACCAGCGTCAACAGCAGCGTGCAACTGTCGACGGCGCCCGCCATGCGGGGCCGCGTGATGGCCATCCTTTTGGCGATCTCGGCAGGCGGCACGCCGCTGGGCGCGCCCATCGTGGGCTGGGTGGCCGACACCTTCGGCCCGCGCTGGGCGCTGGGCATCGGTGCCCTGTCGGGCCTGGCGGCAGCCTTCGTCGGCGTGCGCTACCTGGTCAAACATCACCAGTTGCGCCTGAACGTCGACCTGCGGCGCCGGCGCTTCGCATTCAGCAGCGACCAGCATTGAGGCGGCCCGTCAGGGCGGCAGCAGGGCCGTGCGGGCGGCGGCCACGATGGCTGCGCTCAAGCCGTCGAGCAGGCCGGAGGCGGCGCGCGCCGTATGCCAGTACAGGGCGACATCGAGCGGGGTATCCGGCAGCAGTTCGACCAGGCTGCCATTGTCAAGGTGCGGCTGGATCAGCGCCTGCGGGTGCAAGCCCCAGCCCATGCCGGCCAGGGCGGCCGTGACGAAGGCATGCGACGAAGGCAGGGCATGGCGCGGCAGCTCCACGTGCCGGTGGCACAGGCGCCGCACCCAGCGCGCCTGCAGTTCGTCCTTGGCATTGAAGACGAGGCTGGGTGCCAGCGCCAGGCTGGCGGCACCGACGCCGTGGGCAAAATAGCGCTGCAGGAAGGCGGGACTGGCGGCGGCCAGGTAGCGCATGGCGCCCAGCGGGCGGCTGTTGCAGCCCGATGCGGGCCGGGCCGTGGCGCTGACGGCGGCCAGCACGGCGCCGCTGCGCAGCCATTCGGCCGTATGGTCCTGGTCGTCGACGGCCACTTGCAGCAGCACCGGGTGCCTGGCCGCAAAGGCGGCGATGGCGGGCGTCAGCCAGGTGGCCAGGCTGTCGGCATTCACGGCGACGGGCACGCTGGCGCGCGACACGCCCAGTGCTGTCTGCGCCAGCGCCGGCAAGGTGCCCTGCAAATCCTGTTCGAGCAGCTGCACCTGGTCCACGTGCTGGCACAGGCGCCGGCCCGTTTCCGTGGCGCGGCAGGGCTGGTCGCGTATGACCAGTGCGCAGCCGACGCGCTCTTCCAGCAGGCGGATGCGCTGCGAAATGGCCGATGGCGTCACGTGCAAGGCGCGCGCGGCGCGCTCGAAACTGCCTTCGCGGAGGACGGCGGCCAGGGCGGCGAGGGCGGCATAATCGAGCATGAATGAAGTTTTCCTTAACTTACTGCAGTAAAGGTAGTTTGCCTTCATTGCGTGCGGCTGGCAAGATCGCTGCATGACACTTTCGACCGCCACCACCCCACTCGTTTTTTCTGTCTTTCTCCAGGGCTTGACCCTGGGCCTGGGACTCATCGTTGCCATCGGCTCGCAAAATGCCTTTGTCTTGCGGCAAGGCTTGCGCCGCGAACATGTGGGCGCCATCGTGCTGTTTTGCGCGCTGGCAGACGCGGCCCTGATTGCCGCCGGCGTCCTGGGCATGGCCCATGCGCTGGGACAGCGCCCCTTGCTGGCCAGCGCGCTGGCATTGGGCGGCGCCGTTTTCCTGGCCGTCTACGGTTGGCAAGCGCTGCGGCGCGCGCGCCGGCCGCAGCAGCTGCGCGCGGCCGAAGGCGGTGCCGGGCTGGCGCTGGGCGCCATCCTGGCCCAGGCGGCCGCATTTACCTTGCTCAATCCCCATGTCTATCTGGATACAGTATTGTTGGTGGGAAGCATCGGCGCCCAGCAACCGGGCGCGCTGCGTGGCTGCTTCATCGCCGGCGCCAGCGCGGCCAGCCTGCTGTGGTTTGCCTCGCTCGGCTATGGCGCGCGCTGGCTGGCGCCGTGGTTTGCGCGGCCCCGGGCCTGGCAAGTGCTCGATGGCTTGATCGGCGTGACCATGTTCGTATTGTCGGCGCTGCTGTTGCGCCACGCGCTGGGCTGGCAGCCTTGATCAGCGCGCGGGCGGCAGCGGCGCAGGCGCAGGCAGTGCCGGGCGCAAGGGATGCGGCGGCGCCGGCGGCGGTGGCCGGTCGCGCGTGGCAAAGCCGCGCGGCAGCAGCCGTGCCGTTTCTATGCCGCGCAGGAACATGTTCTGGAACGGCGTGGCCAGATAGGGCAGGACCATGCCGATCACCAGCAAGCCCACGCCCAGGGTGACGGGGAAACCGATACCGAAAATGTTCAGCTGCGGCGCGGCCCGCGTCAAGATGCCCAGCGCCACGTTGGTCAGCAGCAGGGCGGCGATGATGGGCAGCGAAATTTGCAGGCCGGAACGGAAGATTTCTCCGCCCCAGGCCGCCAATTGCTGGAAACCGCCGCCGCTGATGGGACTCGACGAAATCGGCAGGCTGACGAAGCTTTCCGCCAGCGCCGCCAGCAAGACCAGATGGCCGTTGACGGTCAAAAACATCAAGGTGGCCAGCATGACGAGGAACTGGCTGATGGCGGACGACCTGCCCTTGGTTTGCGGATCGAAGAATGAGGCGAAGCCCAGGCCCATGGTGAGGCTGCTGAGTTCACCGGCCATTTCGATGGCGGAAAACACGATGCGGATGGAAAAGCCCATGGCCAGCCCGACCAGCATCTCTTGCGTGAGGATCAGCAGACCGGGCAGGGACATCGGGTTGACGGCAGGCAAGGCCGGCACGGTGGGGGCAATGATCATGGCCAGCAGCGCGCCCAAGGTCACCTTGACGGTGGCCGGCACGGCCGCGTTGCCGAACAGGGGGGCGGCCGCGATCAGGCCGAGGATGCGGCTAAGCGGCCACAGCAGTGCTGCGATCCACGTGTTCAGTTCGATGCTCGACAGGGTCAGCATGGCAACAATCGCTGCACTAGCCGACCAGGTTCGGGATGCCCGTGAACACCTGGCGCATGTAGTCGAGCATGACGGACAGCATCCACGGGCCGGCCACGACGATGGCGACGAAGATGCCGACCAGCTTGGGAATGAAGGACAGGGTCGCCTCGTTGATCTGCGTGGCCGCCTGGAAAATACTGACGATCAAGCCGATGATGAGGGCGACGAGCAGCATGGGCGCGGCCACCATCAGGGTGATTTCCATCGCATGGCGGCCCAGGGTCATGACGCTTTCGGGTGTCATCGTACTTCCCCTAGTAAAAACTCTGGGACAGCGAGCCCAGCAGCAACTGCCAGCCGTCGACCAGCACGAACAGCATCAGCTTGAACGGCAGCGAGATCGTCGCCGGCGACATCATCATCATCCCCATCGACATCAGCACGCTGGCGACCACCATGTCGATGATCAGAAACGGGATGAAGATGGCAAAGCCGATCTGGAACGCCGTCTTCAGTTCGCTGGTGACGAAGGCGGGCACGAGGATGCGCAGCGGCACGTCTTCCGGACCTTGCAGGGCCGCCGAGCGCGACATCTTGGCGAACAGGGCCAGGTCGGCCTGGCGCGTCTGCTTGAGCATGAAGGTTTTCAGGGGATCGACGCCCTTGTCCATCGCCTGCTGCATGCTGATCTTGTTTTCCTGATACGGTTGATACGCATCCGTGTAGATCTTGTCGAACACGGGGCCCATGACGAACAGGGTCAAAAACAGGGCCAGCCCCACCAGCACCTGGTTCGGCGGCGCCGATTGCGTGCCGATGGCCTGGCGCAGCAGGGACAGCACGATGATGATGCGCGTAAAGCAGGTCATCATCAAGAGGGCCGCCGGCAGGAAGGTGAGCGACGTCATCAGGATGAGCGTCTGCACCGGCAGCGAGTAATTCTGGCCGCCGCCCGGCGCCGGCGTGCTGTTGAAGGCCGGGATGCCCGGTTCGGCCAGCGCCCACAGCGGCAAGGCCAGGGCGGCGGCCGCCAGCAGCCAGGTCAGGGGAGTCTTCAAGGTGGACCACGCCATCTGCTGCTTATTTCCCATTGCGTTTTTCGATGGTCTGTTTCAGCCACTCGGAAAAATTGGCGGCCGCGGGGCCGTTTTGCGCCGTCGCCAGTTGCGGCAACTCGCCTTCCTGGCGCGGCATGGTGGCCAGCGCGTTGATCCTGCCGGGCGAGGCGCCGACGACGATCCACTGGTCGGCCACTTCGACGAGGACGATGCGTTCGCGTCCGCCCAGGTTGAGCGAGCTGACGACGCGCATCTTGTTGTTGCCGCCCATGACCTTGGGGCCATAGCGCTTCATGAACCAGGCCAGGCCGATCAGCAGGGCCAGCACGAACATCAGCGCGAAGATGGTTTGCAGCAGGCTGCCGGCCGAGCTTGTCGGCGCCATCGTCATGGGCGCGCCCGCCGGCATGGCGGGCAGGGCGGCGGCGGGCGAAGTGGCCGGCACCGTTGCTGCGGCAACGGGCGGTGTCTCGCTTGCTGCCGCGACGGAAGCGCTGGCGGCGCTGGCCGCCGGCGCCGACGCGGCTGCCGGTTCCGCGTGGGCAATGCTGCATGCCGCCAGGAGCGGCAGCACGGTGGAAATCAACAGGCCAGGCTTCATTTATTCAATTTTCGGATGCGTTCGGAAGGCGTGATGATGTCGGTCAGGCGGATGCCGAACTTGTCATTGACCACCACCACTTCGCCCTGGGCGATCAGGCAGCCGTTGACCAGCACGTCCATCGGTTCGCCGGCCAGGCCGTCGAGCTCGACCACGGAACCCTGCGCCAGTTGCAGCAGGTTCTTGATGGCGATCTTGGTGCGGCCCAGTTCGACCGTCAGCTGCACGGGAATATCGAGGATGAAATCGATATCGTTGTGTGTTTCCGACTTCGATGCCTGCTTGGAAAAGTCCTTGAACACGGCGGCGCTCGCCGCGCTGGCCGTAGTGGCGGCCTGGTTCTGCAGCGCTTCGGCTTCCGCCTTGGCCTGCTCGGCAATGGCCGCGCCCCAATCGTCTTCCGCGCTTTGGTCGTCTTGGTTGTCAGACATGTGTTTCTCCTGTTGTACGGATACGGACCGCAGCGCGATCCGGGTATTTCTTAATGGTTATTCATATTGTCGGCATTCGCCAGCAACTTTTCGACTTTCAGCGCATATTGTCCGTTCAACACGCCATACGTGCAATCCATCACGGGCACGCCGTCGACGGTGGCGGCGATCAGTTCGGGAATATTCAGGGGAATGATGTCGCCCACCTTCATGTTCAAAATCTCGTCGAACGACACGCGCGCCGTGCCCAGCGAGGCCACCAGCTCGACCTCGGCGATCTGGATCTGCTGCGTCATCAGGCGGATCCAGCGCTTGTCCACTTCCAGCGCCTCGCCCTGCAGGCTCGAGGTCAGCGAATCGCGGATCGGCTCGATCATCGAATACGGCATGCAGAAGTGGATCTGTCCGGAAACGGAGCCCAGTTCCACCGTAAACGTGGACGCCACCACCACCTCGTTCGGCGTGGCGATGTTGGCGAACTGCGTGTTCATTTCTGAACGGATATATTCGAATTCGACGGGGAAGACCGGCTCCCACGACTTGGTATAGGCCTCGAAGACGATATCGAGGATGCGCAGGATGATGCGCTGCTCCGTCTGCGTAAAGTCGCGCCCTTCGACGCGTGTGTGGAAGCGTCCGTCGCCGCCGAACAGATTGTCGACCAGCAGGAAGACGAGGCCCGGATCGAAGACCATCAGGGCCGTGCCGCGCAGCGGCTTCATGTGCACCAGGTTCAGATTGGTCGGCACCACCAGATTACGGATGAACTCGCTGTACTTCGAGACGCGCACGGACCCGACCGACACTTCGGCGCTGCGGCGCAGGAAGTTGAACAGGCCCACGCGCAGCAGCCGGGCGAAACGCTCGTTGATAATTTCCAACGTCGGCATCCGGCCGCGCACGATGCGCTCCTGGGTTGCCAGGTTGTAGGTACGAACTCCCGTGACATCTTCCGGCGTCTGCGCGTCGTCCTGGTCTCCGTTGACGCCCTTCAGAAGGGCATCGACTTCTTCCTGGGAGAGGAAATTATCGGCCATGGCTGCTTATTGAATGATGAATGCGGTAAATAATACGTCCGTCACGTCCTGCTCCGGCCCTTTGTCCTCGAACGGCTGGTTCACCTGATTGATGATTTCGGCCGCCAGCTGCTGCTTGCCTTCCACGGTATTGAGTTCGGACGCCTTCTTGCCGGACAGCAGCAGCAACAAGCGGCTGCGCACTTTCGGCATGTTCAGCTTGATGCTATCCATTTCTTCCGGACTGCCCACCTGCAGGGTAAACGCGATCTGCAGATATTGCTCGCCATTTTCCGGCTGCAAGTTGACGGTGAAGGCATCGACGGGAACGAAAACGGGCGGACCTGCCTTGGAAGCGGCGTGTTTTTTCTTGCTCGGCGCCGCTTCTTCTTTATCGGCCTTGCCATGCAAGAAGTACCAGGCGGCACCGCCGCCGATGCCGCCGGCCACCAGCACCGAGGCCAGCACGATGATCAGAAGCTTCTTTTTCGAGGCGCCGGCGGGGGCCAGGCCTGCATCTGCTTTCGGATCTGCTTTCATTTTTGGATTTGCTTTCAATGGTACTCGGGTGCATGGAAGTGGATCACGACGCCATTATGTCATTATCGGCAAATTCTGCGCAGAAGGATGCAGTGAAAAGAGGGCGGAAGCGCCCTCAACTCGCTGTTTTTATACGAAAAGTTATGCCGCGGCGCGCGCCTGTGGCCTGCGGACGACGAATTGTCGTCAGGCAAAGGTATCCACGGCACTCAGGCTGGGTCGGCTGCGGCCGCCAGCTGCCGGCGCGATGGCGATCTCGCCGCCGGAGGTGCCGCCACCCTGGCCATTGCCACGGCGTTCGCCCGAGGCGGCGCGCTCGCCATGGTTTTGCTGTTCCGGCGTGCCGGCCGAGACGGTGGCGCTGCCGAAGGCGATGCCCGCTTCGCTCATCATTTCGCGCAGGCGCGGCATGGCCGCTTCCAGCGCCTGGCGTACTTCCGGCTGGGCCGACATGAAGGCGGCATCGGCCTGGTCATTGGTGACCGTCAGGACCACCTGCACGGGCCCCAGATCGGGCGGATTCAGGGTCAGGGTGGCGCTCTGGTCGCCGCCGGCCGCCATCCACACGACTTTCTGCCCCAGTTGCTGGTCCCAGGCCGGCGAGCCGACCCGGCCCGTCAGCTTGTCGGCCGGCACGGCCACGGCGGCCGCGGCCTGCTGCAGCGCGCCCGGCTGCAACTGGGCCGCAAGGCGGCTCAGGTCGGCAGGCGTTTCCTTGAGGATGGGTTCGGCTACGGCGGCGCCCGCCTTGGCGGTGGCCGCCAGCTGGGCGTCGACGGCCAGCTTGCCCGGCTCGGCCTTGCCTGCCGGCACGCTGGCGCCTGGTGTGGCGGCCGCCTTGCCCTGGGCCTGGCCCAGGCTGTCGGCAAAGTCGCCGCTGTCCGCTTGCGCGATGACGGTGGCGGCGGCCTTGCCGCTGCCCTGGCCGGCTGCCAGTAACGGCCCGGTTGCCAGGCCCTTGCCGTCGGCCTTGACGCTGGCGCGCGCCGGCAGTTCCGGCACGGCCTTGGCGGCTGGCGCCGGCGGTTGGATGGCCAGCTGGATGCTGCCCACGAGGGCCAGCATCTCGGCGGCCGGGTCGGCTGGCGGCGTGACTGTTGTCGCGGGAACGGCGGGCACGCTGGCCTCTGCCGTGGCGCTGTCACTGTCACTGTCGCCGTTGGCGGGGGGCGCCGCCTCGGTAGCTGGTGCGGGCGGCTGTTCGCTGCTGGCCGCCTGTTCGGTGCCCGCTCGCGCCGGCTTCGCTTCATTGGCGGGCGCCGGCGTCGCGGGTGCTGGTGCGGCCGCAGGACTGGCGGGGCGTGCCGGCGCCGGCGCTGGCGCTTGCGCCATATTACGGCTGGCCTGGCGTTGCTCGATCTGGCGGTTCAGGGTGCGCTGGAAGTCGCCCGCCGCGCCGCTGGTGGACGGCTGGCTGCGGTTGGCGGCACCGGGCGTGGCGTTTGGCGAGATGATCTGGGAAATCGGTGTTGGCTGGGTTTGCATGATGCTGCCTCAGTGTTGCTTAGCGTTTGTAATAGGCTTGTCTCGCCGCGTGCTCATCCATTGCTTTCTGGTCGCGCTTGTTTTCCAGCTTCAGCGCCTGTTCCTGCGCCCGGTTGTTCAGAGTGGTGTACGACATGCGCTTGCGTTCGGCCAGCTGCCAGCGCATCTTTTCATTCTCGCTGCGCGCCTGCGCATGCTCGACCACTTGCTGCTGGCCCAGGATGGCGCTGTCGAGCTTGACCATGAAGGCCTGGAAGTTGCGGTAAGCCATGGGCGTGATGCCGTTGCTCATGCTCGCCTCGAAGCGCTTGGCATAGTCGTCGCGGTAGCCGGACAGCATGTCGAGCTTCTGGCGGCAATCGTCAAGCGCTTTCAGGGCCGCGCCCAGGCGCTTGGCGCAATCGTCCGTTTCGCGCTGGGCAAGGTCGATCAGGGTAGCAAGTTGGGAAGGAGAAGCCATGGCTGATTATATTCCCGCTATGCAAGTCCTAATCAGTCGAATAGAGCGGTAAGTTGCCCCAAGCTCTCATCCATGCTGACCCGCTCCGTGATTTGCTGTTGCAAAAACGCCTCGATCTTTTCATGCAGGGCGATGGCCTGGTCCAGCACGGGGTCGGTGCCGGCGCTGTAGGCGCCCACGCTGATCAGGTCGCGGCTGCGCTCGTAGCGCGAATACAGCTGTTTCAGCTTGCGCGCCTGCTGCTGGTGCTCGTGCGTGGTGATCGAGTGGGCGGCACGCGAAATCGATTGCTCGATGTCGATGGCCGGATAATGGCCCGCTTCGGCCAGGCGGCGGTTGAGCACGATATGCCCGTCCAGGATGGCGCGCGCCGAGTCGGCGATCGGGTCCTGCTGGTCGTCGCCCTCGGTCAGCACGGTGTAGAAGGCCGTGATCGAGCCGCCGCCTTCCTCGCCATTGCCGGCCCGTTCCACCAGCACGGGCAGCTTGGCGAAGACGGATGGCGGATAGCCCTTGGTGGCGGGCGGCTCGCCGATGGCCAGGGCGATTTCGCGCTGCGCCATGGCGTAGCGGGTCAGCGAATCCATGATCAACAGCACATTTTGCCCCTGATCGCGGAAATGTTCGGCAATCGCCGTCGCATATGCGGCCCCTTGCAGGCGCATCAGCGGCGGCGTGTCGGCCGGCGCGGCCACGACGACGGAACGGGCCAGGCCTTCGGGGCCGAGGATTTGCTCGATGAATTCCTTTACTTCGCGGCCCCGTTCGCCGATCAGGCCGACGACGATCACGTCCGCTTCCGTGTAGCGGGCCATCATGCCCAGCAGCACGCTCTTGCCGACGCCGGAACCGGCGAACAGGCCCATGCGTTGGCCGCGGCCCACGGTCAGCATCGCGTTGATCGAGCGCACGCCCACGTCGAGCGTATCGACGATGGGCGCGCGGCCCAGGGGATTGGCGGGGCGTACGTTGATGGGGGCGCTGTCGGTCGTGTGCAGCGGGCCCAGCTGGTCAAGCGGACGGCCCGCGCCATCGAGCACGCGGCCCAGCAGCTGCGGCCCCACGGGCAGATGGCGCGCGCGGTCGCTGGGGCGGCGGCGCGGGTGCGCCACGCTGCCGGGGCGGGGGATGGCCGGCTCGACGGAAAACACGCGCGTGCCGGGCACGATGCCCTCGACGTCGCTTTGCGGCATCAAAAACAGGCGGTCGCCTTCAAAACCCACCACTTCCGCCTCGACCCGGCCGCCATTGGGCAGCGGCACGGTACAGGCGGCGCCGACGGCCAGGCGCAAGCCCACGGCTTCCATCACCAGGCCGGCCACGCGCGTGACGCGGCCTGAAATTTGCATCGGTTCGACAAAGCCGACCACGGCCGAACAATCGCTCAGGTAGGCGCGCCAGCGCGCCGCATGGGCAGTGGGGCCTTTGACGGGCTCGCTCACGGCGCCAGCCAGTCCAGGTCTTTGCCCAGCGCATGCGTCAGGCGCTGCCAGCGGGTGGATGCCTGCGCGTCGATCTGATTGCTGGCCGTGTCGATCTTGCAACCGCCGCGTTCCACGGACGGATCTTCGATGACGCGCCAGCCACCTTTGTCGAGTTCATCGCCGATACCGTCGCGTACTACTTGCGCGTCTTCCGGGTTGAGCATCAGCAAGGCCGGTTGTTGCAGCACAGGCAAGTATTCGATGGCTTCGCGCACCATCGGCAGCATCAGTTCGGGGCGCACGGGCAAGGCGGTCTTGAGCATGCCCTTGGCCAGCTGCAGGGCCAGTTCCATCACGTCGTTGGCGATCAGTTCGTCGGCCTGGTGCACGGCCGTGCCGAAATCGACGGCGATGGTTTGCAAGTGCGCCAGTTCCACGGCCGAGGCAGCCTTGCCTTGTGCATACGATTCGGCATGGCCGTCGGCATGCCCGGCCGCGTGGCCTTCCGCATAGCCGGCAGCGCGGCCTTCCTCGAAGGCCGTGGCGCGCGCTTCCTCGCGGATGGCGTCGAGTTCTTCCTGCGTCGGGTATTCGAGCGGCGGGGCCGGCTCTTCCTCGTGCAGCTCGGCAAATGGATCGAATTCCGGTTCGGGATCCGGTTCGAGCAGCTTGCGCGCCGCCACCACGCTGGGGCGCTCGTCGCCAAACGAGGTCATTTCCCAGCGCTGGTACGCGGTTTGCTGCTCTTTGGGAATCAAATTAGACAAACGAATCCTCGCCTTTTCCGCCTAAGACAATCTGTCCCTCGTCCGCCAGGCGGCGCACGATCTGCAGGATCTGTTTCTGCTGCGATTCCACTTCCGACAGGCGCACGGGGCCTTTCGATTCGAGGTCTTCGCGCATCATCTCGCCGGCGCGCTGCGACATGTTCTTGAAGATCTTGTCGCGCAGTTCCTGCGAGGCGCCCTTGAGGGCGATGATCAGCATTTCCGACTGCACTTCGCGCAGCAGCAGCTGGATGCCGCGGTCGTCGATATCGATTACGTTGTCGAACACGAACATTTCGTCCATGATCTTTTGCGCCATGTCGTTGTCGTAGTTCTTGATATTGTCCATGACGGAGCCTTCCTGCTCGCCGCTCATGAAGTTCAGGATTTCGGCTGCCGCGCGCACGCCGCCCAGCGACGATTTCTTGATGTTTTCGTTACCCGACAGCAGTTTCGTCAGCACGTCGTTGAGTTCGCGCAAGGCGGCCGGCTGCACGCCGTCCAGGGTGGCGATGCGCAAGACCACGTCGTTGCGCAGGCGGTCCGTGAAGTGGCCGAGGATTTCGCAGGCCTGGTCGCGTTCCAGATGGACGAGGATGGTGGCGATGATCTGCGGGTGTTCGTTGCGGATCAGCTCGGACACGGATTGCGAGTCCATCCATTTCAGCGATTCGATGCCGGAGGCATCTTTGCCGCCCAGGATGCGCGACAGCAGCACGGACGCCTTGTCGTCGCCCAGCGCCTTGGTCAGCACTTGCCGGATATATTCGTCCGAATCGAGGCCGACGGTGGAATTGAGTTCCGTCTGCGCGCGGAAGTCGCCGAGCACCTCGACCACCTGCTCGTGCGCGATGCCCTTCATGGTGGCCATGGCGGCACCCAGTTTCAGCACTTCGCGCGGGCCGAGGAATTTCATGACCTCGGCCGCTTCGCTCTCGCCCAGTGCCAGCATCAGGATCGATGCTTTTTGCAGTCCCGTTGTCTCAGTCATTATTGCCTATCCATGCTTTGATTACGTTGGCCACCACGCGCGGGTCTTCCTGCGCCAGTTTTCTGGCCATCGCCAGGTTTTCGCGATAACCGCGCGCCGTATCTTCTTCCAGTTCTTCCAGCTCCGCTTCGCTGAGCAGGACTTCGTTTTCTTCGCCCTCCTTGGCCAGTTCCGGCTCGATGACGGGCGGCGGGGCGCCGAAATCGTCGATCTTGCGCATCACGGGGCGCAGCATCGGGCGCACGATCTTGATGAAGATGTACAGCAGGATCAGGGCCGTGATGAGGAATTTCGCCAGTTCCTTGGCCAGCGGCAAGTTGGCCGGGTCGCGCCACCACTCGAGCTTGCCTTCCGGCGCGCGGTCGATGCCGTCGAACGGCGAGTTGGCCACGCTGAAGCTGTCGCCGCGCTCCTTGTTGTAGCCCATCGCTTCCTTGACCAGATTGTTGATCTGGACCATTTCGGCAGGGGAAATCGGCTTGACCGTGACCTTGCCATCCTTGTCGAAGCTGCGGCGGTAGTTGACGACGACGGCCACCGACAGGCGGCGCAGGCCGCCCATGGATTTCTGCTCGTAGCGCACAGTCTTGTCGACTTCATAATTCGTCGTCGATTCCTTCTGTGTCGGCGCCGTCGGCGCGCCAGCCGGGGCGCCCGGCGCCTCGGCCGTCAATGGCGCCGTCGCCACGCCTGGCGGCTGGTTCGACAGCGCGCCCGGCACGCCGGACGGGTTGGCATTGCCGGCGCCCGTCGATTCGCTCGTTTGCTGGCTGCGGATGGTGGACGCTTCCGGCGGCGAATTCGGCTTGTAGGTTTCGGCCGCCTGTTCGCTTTGCGAGAAATCGACATCGGCCGTCGCTTCGGCGCGCACATTGCCTTCGCCGACGATGGGCAGCAAGATCGATTCGACCTGCTTGATCACGCTTTGCTGCAATTGCTGCACGTATTTCAGCTGGTTCGGGTCCAGGCTCTTGATGCCGTTGGCGCGGTCCTTGTCCTTTTCCTGGTTCGACAGCAGGGTGCCGGCCTGGTCGACCACGGTGACATTGATTGGCAGCAATTCCGGCACGCTCGACGCCACCAGGTGCACGATGGCGCTCACCTGCAGCTGGTCCAGGCCGCGGCCCGGGTGCAGGTTCAGCAGCACGGAAGCCGTCGGTTTTTGCTGTTCGCGCACGAAAACGGACGGTTTGGGCAGCGCCAGGTGGACACGCGCCGTATCGACGGCGGACACGGATTCGATCGATTTCGCCAGTTCGCCTTCGAGCGCGCGCTGGAAATTGACCTGTTCCAGGAATTGCGAGACACCGAGCTTCTGGTTTTCCATCAGCTCGAAGCCCACGTTGCCGCCCTTCGGCAAGCCTTGCGCGGCCAGTTTCAGGCGCGCGTCATGGACTTGCTCGGACGGCACGAGAATGGCGCCGCCGCCTTCGGAAAACTTGTGCTTGATGCCCAGCTGGTCCAGCGAAGCGGTGATGGCGCCGCCGTCGCGGTCCGTGTAGTTGGAAAACAGGACCTTGTACTCGGGCGGCTGGTTCCACATGTACAGGGCCACGCCGATGGCAACCAGTGCCGCCACGCCCAGGCCGCGCAGGAAATTCTTGCCCATCGGCGTCTTGGCGAAGGCTTGCACGGACTCCACGGGCGAGCGGCCAGGCGCCGGTTCCGGTGGTATGCGGTTCACATCGATTTCTTCGGCTACAGCCATGATTGCCTTCCGGGGCGCGTATGTTGGGTAGTGAGTGGGGGCCGCTTCCACTGGAGGAGGGGGCGATATGCAGAATTATCCGCCACTGTCACGCGCTTCAATCGTCCAAATAGAAGGCGCTTTTGCCGCCTGCTCGGCCGAGCGGCTGGCGTTGGCGCTGGTATTGTGGAACCCTGGCAACATGTGACGGAAGTTATTGTACCCGTCGTTGCCTTGCAAGCCAGGGTTTTGTTCTCTGGGTGCAACAGGCATGGAACAGTTATGAAGCACACCAGAATCGGGAGGCGAAGTGAAAACAGGCGGTATCGATAGCAGCAGGATCGAGGCGATGATCGCGCAACTGAAGTCGGCGGCCACGCGGCCGGAGGCGAAAATACCGGCGATCCAGACCGAGATGCCGGCGGCGAAGGTGAATTTTGCCGATGCCTTCAAAAGCGCGCTGGACTCCGTGAGCGGCGCGCAACAGGCTTCGTCGGCGCTGGGTCAGCGCTTTACCATGGGTGACGAAAAGGTCAGCCTGTCGGACGTGATGGTATCGATGCAAAAGTCGAGCATCGAATTCCAGGCGACGGTGCAGGTAAGGAATAAATTAGTTGCTGCATATCATGAGATCATGAATATGCAAGTTTAACGTATCGCCAAAGCTACTGCGCGGCGCGCTTTGCGGCCTGCGATGCTCGCTGTGCTACAGCACAGCTGCGCGTCTCGGCCGCAAATCATCGCCGCTCGCTACGCTTTTGCGAAACGTTAAGCTTTGACTCTGGATTGAATTAACCCAGCCCCGCCATGCGCGCATTGCGTTCTCGTTCAAGGCGCGTGATATAGCGCTGCACGTGCGCCAGCATGCTGCGCGGCAGGTCGACGAACTGGCAGCCGAGGCGGCGGTTCAGCTTATTGTTGAGCAGGGTCATGTCCAGCGAATTGCGAATTTGCAAAGTCGCGGTGACGATGCCGACATCGGGCAGGTCGATGCGGCAACCGAGATAGTCCCTGCCGATGGTTTCGCCCAGCATCAGTTTATTGTCGAGGATGGCGATGCCGCCGCAGCTGATGTCGGCCAGCGGAAACAGGGTGTCGGCGCCGCCCAGCGAGGGTGGCAGGGGAATCGAGACGCGCACGGGATTGCTCACGGGCGTCGTCATGCGGTAATACTCGCGCCGCTGCAGGCGGATCAGTGTTTCAGGTATGGCAATTTTCAGGGCGGGCGTGCCGCCATGGTTGCACTCTTCCACGAGGGCGCTGGCAAACAGGATGCGGATCTTGTCGAGCGAGGTTTCAAACGAAATGCCGGTGGCGGCCACCATGCGCCGGTTCTGGTCGGCGTTCACGGAACGGTCGAGGATGACGGTGTTGTGGTCGGCATCGACTTCCAGGATGGACGTGACGCACACATCGGACTCACCGTGGATCAGCATGCGGATCAGCTGGTTCTTTTCGCTGATGCCGCGCAGCAAGGCAATGATTTCCCGCCGCGATTCCACTTCAAAATCATGCCAGTTTTCGAGACCGGAATCCATAATATGTGCTTGCATTGATGCCTGTCTATGTATCGGTGAGGTTGACGCTGGTGTCGGGCGGCGGCGGAATCGGCCCGCCATTCGCAGATTCAATATGATATAACCAGGCCAGCAGTTCCGCAATCGCCCGATACAGGCCGGGCGGAATCTGGCGGTCCAGGTCGACATCCATCAGCAGCGCCACCAATTCCTTCGACTCATGCACGAAGACGCCGTGTTCGCGCGCCGTGCTGATGATCTGGTCCGCGATCAGGCCGCTGCCCTTGGCCACCACCTTGGGCGCCGGCGTGCCACTCTGGTAAGCGAGGGCGACGGCTGTCTGCGGCACCTTGCGCTTGGTGTCGTCAAGCATCGTCTTCTCCAGCCGCCTGCGGCTTGCCGGCGATCGTCAACGATGACAATGGCCATCCGGCCGCGGCCAGCGACGCTTCCAGCCGCGCCGCATGCTGGCGCAAGGTATCGGCGCTGCCTTCGCTGCCCGCTTGCAGCTGGATGGCCACGCTGCCGCCCTGCAACACCACGTGCGCGGCCAGGTCGCCCAGCAGGGGAAACTGGAAGCGCACATTGCTGCGCCAGGCCGTCGCTTCCTCGTCGGCGTCACGGCTCTCGTGCTGCTGTCCTTCCGGCGCATCGCGGCTGATATCCCACTGCATCTTCTGGCCGGGCCAGGCTTCGCCCTGCCACTGCACGCGCGCCTGTTCGTGCGTATGCAGCTGCAAATTGATCAGTTGCGCCGATGCCAGGTCGGTGCCCGTCCTGACGACGTCGCCCTGTGCCGCCTTCTGCATTTGCGGTTCCAGCAACAGCGAGGCCAGCGGCCGCTTGCCCTCGGCCCATTCGGCCACATGCGATTCATAGAACAGGCCGCTGCTGCCGACGGCATCCTGCAGTTTCTGGGCCACCTGGGCCGGGGCGGCGTTTGGCGAGGCCATCAGCGGCGTCTTGCCGACCAGGGACAGGGGCGCGCCGGGCACGCTTTCCGCCTGGCTGAGCACTGTGCTGATGGCGCGCGCGGTGGTGCTCAGCTCCGGCGCCGGCGTGTCGCCGGCCAGGGCGGGCAGCAGATTGGCTGGCGTCAGCGGTGCGCGGCTGAGCAGGGTGGCGGCCGTGCTGCTGGCGCGCGTGCCGGCCTGGGCGGCGCCGGCCTGGGGGCCGCGCAGGTCGGCAGCCTCGGGCTCGGCTTCCGCGTCCGCATATGTCAGCAGGGCGCTGGCGGGCTGGTCGCGGTTATTGCCGATTTGAAAAGAAGGGCGGGGATTGATGCCAATCAAGGTCAGCGGGATTTCCGTGCCCGCCTGGGCGCCCGCGGGCAGCTGCATGCGGGCCGGCGTACCGGCCACGCGCACGAGAAAGCTGCCGTCGCCCATGCGGGCCAGCACTTGTCCCTGCATGGATTTGCCGATCAGTCCCTGCAGCGAGCGCTGGAACTCGGCCTGGCGCGGGTCGGCGACGGCATCGGCAGCCCGCGTGGGCTTGACCGGGGTCAGGGGCGTCATGCCGATCGCATCCATCTTCGGCAACATGATAGCTCGCCTTGCCCCGTGGGCGTTTAGACGCCGTAGGCGTTGGCCAGGCGCCGCTCGGTGCCCGTGCTGTTGATCAGCTTGGACAATTGCGCCATCCACGGCATGGTCAGGTCGCGGATCTTGCGGTCGTCTTCCAGGATCTGCTTGATCAGGGCGACCTTGCGCTGGCGGCCGGCGGTCTCCAGCACGACTTTTTCTTCGTTCGCCTTCAGCGTGGCCACATGCGCGCTCACTTGTTGTTCCAGCGCTTCGAGCTCGTCCCAGTCGGCGTTGCCGGCGGCGGTCACCATCCGGCCCGTCAGGGTCTGCATGGCTTCGTAGGTGGTCAGGACTTCTTGATGGGTCATCATGGATCAGGCGCTCGCAAGGCTGGGCATACGTTTCAAATCGGCGCCGGGAATGGCGGCCGGCGTGGCGCCGATGGCGTTCCAGGTTTCGCGCAGGTCGGTCAGCAGGCGCTGCACTTCTTCCAGCAGGGTAATGTCGTTTTGCAGGTTGGCCGTCAGCAGACGCGCGCTCATGTATTCATACAGGGCGTCGAGGCCTTCGGCGATCTGGCCGCCCGCGTCCTTGTCCAGGCTGGCGCGCAAGCCATTGTCGATGATCTGGATGGCCTTCGAGATGGATTTGCCTTTTTCCGGCACATTGCCCGATTTCATGTGCATCTGCGCGCTGAGCACGGCCACCAGGGCGCCGTCGTACAGCATCACGATCAGCTTGTGCGGCGAGGCCGAGCCGATGCCCGTTTCCAGGCCGACCTTGGCATAGGCGTTGACGCCGCGTTGTTGGGTTCCAAACATAAATTCTCCTGATGATAGCGCTTAACGGTTGGCGGCGATGGCGGCCAGCTGCTGGGTCAAATAGGTTTGCGTCGACTGCAGTTTGCTCAGCGTCACGTCCAGGCGCGTGTATTGGGCGCGGTAGCGTGCCTCGATATCGCCCAGCTTTTCCGAAAACTTGTCGCGCTGGGTGGCAACGGCCTTGATGCTGTCGTTGATACCCTTGCTGCGGTTGGTCAGCATGCCGTCGGTACCGAGAAACGAGGTCGCCAGGTTGTTGAGCTGATATGCATAGCCTTGGGAAAAACTGACCGTGCCGCGGTCGCCGACGGTGCCGCCGGTGACATCGACCTTGAGGCCTTCCGCGGTGGAACCCGGGGCGCCCGTCAGTGTCTGGCCAGAGCCGACCACGGGTTGGCCGCCCAAGGTGCCGGCCACGTCCGTCCCTTTGACGGAGGTGGCGGCGCCAAACAGATTGGCGACAGGCGTGCCCGTCAAACTGGCCATGGAAAAGTTGGAAACGGAACCATAGCGGCTGGAGGCGATCTTCAGGGTGCCGTCGGCTTCGACGGCAGCGGTTACCGTTGAGCCTGTATCAGAAAACGCCTTGACGCCATTGATCGACGATTGCAGCAGCGAGGCCAGTTGCTTCGGCGTATAGGTGCCAGCTGGAATGGTGACCTTCGCCGTATTTTTTGCGGCGCTGGGGTCGGTGTCATTGAGGGTCACGCTCCAGGTCGTATCGCTGGCGATAGTGGTGCTGGCAGGCAACGGTGCGGTGCTCTTCAGGCTGCCTTGGCTGGCCATGGTACTGATGATCAGGGCATAGGTGCCCGGCTTGGTTGCCGCCGTCGAGCTGTTAAACGATACCGTGCTGTCGGAGGTTTTTCCCAGAGCGGAAAACAAGCCGCCAATATCGCCGAAGTTGCTGCTGATAGCTTTGTCCAGTTTGGTGCCATCGAGTGCCAGGCTACCATCTTTCTGAAAAGAAATTCCGACCTGGCTCAAGGACGACAGGCCGCCGCTCAAGCCTGTGATCGATGAACTCAACTGCCGCCTGAGCTGGCTCTGGATGGATTGTGCCGTCGAATCCCCGAGCAGGACGCCGCCCTTCTTTGTTTCTGCATCGTAAGACGTCAATTTCGCAATCGCCGTATTCAGGTCGTTGTAGGCCTTGACGAAGGAATTGATACTGTTTTTGACGGTCGATGTATCTTTTGCCACCGACATCGACGTGCTGCCAACCTTGATCACATTGAGTGTGACGCCTTCGATCGCGCTATCGATGCTGTTTGAGCTGCTGGTGATGGGAATACCATTTACGCTGAGCAATGTATTCTGCGCTGCGCTATTTTGCTTCAGGTTTTGTGTTCCTGCGGGGTCATAGGACAGCAAATTGGCCAGAGCGGGATCGACCGTTTGGCCTTCCGATGCCGCCAATGAAATTTTCATGGTCGAATTGGCGCCGGTCTTCGTTGAGCTCAGCACCAGATGGTAGGGATTGTCGCTGCCGTCGGAAACGATGCTGGCGGTAACGCCGAGACCGGCGTTATTGATCGCATCACGGATGCCCTGCAAGGTATTGTTGGTCGAATCGATCACGACGGACCCCGTCGCTTGCGTGCCGTCTTGCGCGAACGAGGCGCCGATATACGCGCCGCCGCTGCCAGCCGTCAATCCGGCTGCCGCGGGATTGCTGCCGGCGATGAGAATCGGGCTTGCGTTGCTGGAACTCAATGTCACGGAGCTGCCAAAGGTGGCATTCGACCCTGTCGTGGCTGCGCCCGTGGCATGGCCGATGCCGCCCGACACCGTGCCGGTGACGACTTCCTCGATTTCCAGGTTGGAGCCATCGGCACGGGTAAATTTCAGGCTGCCATCGGCTGCACTGCCGGTGACCGTGATGTTGGCCGCCGCCAGCGCGTTCGAAACGGCGTTCGGGCCTGCCAGTGTGGTATCGAGCGAGGCGGCGGTCAAGCCTGCTCCCGCGCCCACACCGTTGCCTTGGGTCGTGATCTCGACGCCGCCAACGGACAGCGTGTAAGTGCCGTCGGCACCGGTCGCAACATTGCCGAAGCCGCTGAACAGCGTGGCCGGACTGATGGTCGGCTGCGCCGTGGCCGTCACGCCGGTGGTGTTGCTTTTGGCATTGATGGCATCGGCCAGTGCGCGCGCGCTTTTCGTGCCGCTGTCGGTGGGGATGGCAGTGCCATTCAATATCAGGGAACCATTGCTGATGCCATTCTGCATGGTCGCTGCGGAAAAGGCGGTGCCGGCCAGGCCGAAAGTGCCGCCGGTCAAGGAGCCGAGCTGGAAGGAAATGGTCGTTTTGGCGCCGCTGCCGATGGTGGAGAGCTTGTTGCTCAATCCACCTGACGTCAGCGTTTGCGACTGTGCCAGCTGAGTGACGTTGATATTATAGTTGCCGGCGACGGCTTTGGCACCGGCGCTGGCGGTCATCACCGTCAAATCCGCTGGCGTGGCGCTGACGGCGCGGAAGTTCGCGCTGTTGCTCAAGCCCGTCAGCGATCCCTGGAAAGCACTGACGGCACCGCTGAGCGTGCCCATTGCACTGAGTTTGGCCTGATACGACGCGGTTTTCTTGTCAAAGCCATTCAGTGGCACTGCTTCGGCAGCCATCAGCTTCTCGATGAGGGCGTTCACGTCCAGGCCGCTGGCGCCGGCACCGATGCCCGGCGATGATATTGTAGGGGTGATAGCCACGGAATGCTCCTAGGAAAACGCTAATATAAGCTGTTATCGGCAGAATCAATCAGGACTTGAGAGGGGGATTTACCGCGCTGTTTTCAGCGGCGGGGGAATAAGAAGGGTGAAAATGGAAAATATTATCTTTCTTGCATAGAAATGCGGGGCAAGGTAGTTGGACTACCTTGCCCCGGTGTACTGCTGATGCCTGCTGCCACGATGCTGCGCTGCCGTGGGCAATGCCATCATTCTATGCGCTTTGGCTGATCAGGGAGCCTTTGGCCGCATCGAAGGTCTTGGCCAGGGCCAAGGCTTCTTTCGAGGGAATCTGGCGCAGGACTTCCTTGGTTTCCTGGTCGATCACTTTGACCACTGTGCGCTGGCTGTCTTCATCGATGGAAAACTCCAGTCCCTGCGTCTTCATTTGCGAAGACTGGTTCAGGTCCGATACCGCCTGGTCCAGCTGCTCGCGGCTCGGTTCACGGCTGGCTTGCTGTGCGGTGACGGCGCTCTGCTCCGTGGTGGCGCGGGGGGGTGTTGCCGGGCGTGCCGGCGACGCGTCCGTCGCGGCGTAACTCTTGTCTATTCTGGCCGCGGAGGCGGCCGCTATCGCGTCGATAGTCATGGTGCTCTCCTAGTGAAAATTCCCCTGCCGAAAAAATCCGGCAGGGGAACCTGAGTCCAGCGATGTTGCGAAGCTAATCGACGATTAACCGCGCAGCAGGCTCAGGACGCCGTTTGGCAGCGAGTTCGCTTGCGCCAGCATGGCCGTACCAGCTTGTTGCAGGATCTGGCCACGGGTCATGCTGGCCGTTTCTGCTGCGAAGTCGGTATCGACGATACGGCTGCGCGATGCGGACAGGTTTTCCGTGGTCGATTGCAGGTTCGAGATCGCCGAGGCGAAGCGCGATTGCAAAGCACCGTACTGGGCGCGCTGGCTGTTGACCGAAGCCAGTGCCGAGTCGGCGATTTTCAGTGCCAGCTGGGCGCCGTCGAACGTGGTCACGTCCAGCGATGCAACCGATTTCAGGCTCGATGTCGCGGCCAGGGCGTAGCCCGAACCGGCATCCTTGACTTCAAAGCTCTTGTCCGAGTCGAACGTCACGCGGCCGTTGCCCCAGCCTACTGCGCCAACACCCTTGATATCGAGTGGCGTTGCCGTCAGGACATCTTTGTTCGTTGCCGTATCGGTTTTATAGGTACTGGCGGTAAATGTCGTGTTGGCAACTGCTGCGGTATTGGTCAGGATGATGTCGTTGCCGGTCGAATGGCTCAGCTTGATGCCCTTGTTGGCCGAGTCGTACTGCGCCGTTACACCGGTATTGGCCGTTTGCGCGTTGATGGCGCTGATACCTGCCGCGAAGTCATTCGCCGTACCGCCGGCGACGCCGACCGAGAACGAGATCGCCACTGCGCTGGAGTTGTCGCCTTTCAGGGTGAACGAATACGCTTCGCCCTGGCCCAGGGTCAGGCCGATATCGGTCCTGGCCGAGGCGGTGACGCCGGTTTTCGACGTTTGGCTGTTCACGCCGGCGGCGATGCTCTTGGCCGTGTCGCCTGCCACGGTGGTGTACTTGCCGCTACCGAGCGAACCGTTGACCGTGATGTCTTTTGCCGCTACCGTGTTGGTGGCGGTGATCTTGACTTGGGCAGCGTCGGTTTCCGTACGGTTGTTGCCGTAGGTATTGGTCAGGAAGTTCGCGCCACTGGCCGAAATCAGCTGATTCGCATCTGCGCCGACCTGGAAGTTGGCCGTACCCATGGTGCCGTCCAGCAGCGCCTGGCCGTTGAACGAAGTGGTTTGGGCGATACGGTTCAGTTCCGAGCTCAGTTGGCCTACCTCGGTTTGCAGCGCCTGGCGGTCACTCGACGAGTTCGTCGAGTTCGACGATTGCACGGCCAGTTCGCGGATGCGTTGCAGGATGTCGCCCGAGCTTGCCAACGCGCCTTCAGCCGTCTGGGCCAGCGAAACGCCGTCGTTGGCATTGCGGGTGGCTTGGGTCATGCCGCGGATTTGCGACGTCATGCGGTCGGAAATCGCCAGGCCAGCAGCATCATCCTTGGCGCTGTTGATGCGGAAGCCGGAGGACAGGCGTTGCAGCGAGGTGGTCAGGGACGACTGCGAAGTCGACAGGTTGCGTTGCGAATTCAGGGACGAGATGTTGGTATTAATTACTGCAGCCATGATAATTCTCCAGACAGGTACTACATTGCGCTATGTGCTAGTCACTTTGGCCTGCCCCGCTGTTCCGGGACAATCAAGCCGCTGTTGTTTAGGGTAACGGTTGCTCTGCGGGAAAATTTATGGCGAAAAGTGCTTTAAATTTTAATTTTTAGCCCTTCAGTTTGCCGCCAGCCGCGCGCTAGACGACAGGTTTTAAAGAAACTTGAGGGTGAAAATAGTTTTATTTTTATATCGCAGGGATACTGGCGCTGCGCTGGAACGGGAGAAAATGTTGTTGTTTTGAAATGAAAAATGCCGTCCGGCCGGGCGGCGGGACGGCATGGCGTGCAGCGGGCCGGACTCAGTCGGCCACCACCACCCGATTCTTGCCCGTCTGCTTGGCCTGGTACATGGCGCGGTCGGCGCGTTTGACGAGTTCGGCCTGGTCTTCGTTGGGCAGACGCAGGGCCACGCCGGCGGAGAAGGTGATCAAGACTTTTTCGTTGTCGTGCAGGAAGAAATGCCGGGTCAGTTCGCGTTGCAGCCGCGTCATCGTCGATGAGGCCGCTTCGACCGTGGTTTCCGGCAGCAGGATGAGGAATTCCTCGCCGCCGAAGCGGGCGATGACGTCCATCGAGCGCAGGGTTTCCTTGACGATTTTCACCAGGTGTTTCAGCGCGGCGTCGCCGGCCAGGTGGCCATAGGTGTCGTTCAGGCGCTTGAAGTCGTCCAGGTCCAGCATGGCGATGCACAGCGGCGTGCCGCGGCGGTCCGAGCGGGCCGTCTCGCGCTCGAACACGTCGTCCAGGCCTCGGCGGTTCAGGCTGCCCGTCAGCTGGTCTTCCCGCACCAGTTCGCTCATATGCTGGAGCTTCGCTTCCAGCGTGTGGATGCGCTGTTCCGCATCCTGCACTTCCTGGCGCGCCAGCACCATCTTGTCGCGCGCGCGCAAGGCCTCGTTCTGCACCATGCGCGTTTCACGCAAGACTTCGTCGAGAACGCTGTTCAACTCGCTGATATTTTCCGCCTGGCTGATCTTTTCCGAATAGCCGCCGATCTTTTCATGGAAGTCGCCCGTGCTGGCCGCCACTTGCCCCAGGCGGTCGATGAAGGTCATCATCATGTTCTTGACCGTCAGCTTGACGTCGGACAGGCTGTGCTTGAGCTGGCTTTGCTTGTAGATGACTTCCTTCAGGCTGCGCGTGGCGTCTTCCAGCGCGCGCTGGTCGAGCGGACCGGCGATCAGGTTTTGCACGGCGTCGACCTGGCCGCGCAGCCAGCTGTCGTCGTCGAGCAACTGGCTGACGTTGTCCAGCAGCAGCTTGAACAGGCGCAGCAGCAATTCCTGCTGCTCGGCCGTGTCGCCGCTCTTCAGTTCGATCTGATAGCACAGCTGTTTCAGGCGCAGGGCCGCTTCGTTCAGCGCTTCTTCCGTGTGGGCCAGCTTGATCGCCGCGCCCAGGGACTCTGCCTCTTCCACCAGCGCGGGCGTGCCCGTCAGCAAGGTGGCGACGGCAAAGCCCAGGGTGCGGCTGAGCAATTCACGCAGGGTGCGCGTCTGTTCGCCGTCCGGCAGGGGCGGCAATTCGATGCCGCCGCTTTTCTTGACCTGTTTCTCGGCCAGTTGCGCCAGGGTACGTGCATAGCCATCCCAGTCGCGCGCTTTCAGGGCGCGCTGGAAACGCTTGCCAAAGTCGCCCAGTTCGCCCGCCGATTCGCTCATCTTGGCGGCGAATTGCGTCAGGACGTTTTCCGCACCGCTCTCCGTGGGGGCGCTGGCGGCCAGCACGGCTCCCGGCGTAGCCGGCGTCTCGGCCGCTTCGCTGATGCCCGCGATTTCATTGTAGATATCGCGGTAGGCGCTCGGCGTGGGGGCGATGCGGCGCGTGGCCAGGCGGCGAAACGCTTCGCGGGCGATATCGGCCGGGTTCATCGCCGCAGCGGCGGCGGTATTCGTGGCGCCAGCGGGAGCGCCTGCTGGTGAGGATGGCAATTTACTGGACATGTAGGCACAGCCTTTTTAGATATTTCTCATTATCCTCATGATATGCGAGTTGGCAAAGAACTTATTGTGCGAGAAGCAAGGAGAAGTCCTGTCAATTCGCCCGATGCCAGCGGGCATGCCGCTTTGCCGTCAATCCACCAGCTGGTTGCGGATGGCGTAATGCGTCAGTTCCGCGCTATTCTTGAGCTTCATCTTGACCAGCAAGCGGGCGCGGTATTCGCTGACGGTTTTCACGGACAATTTGAGCTCTTCGGCGATGGCGCCCACCGCCTTGCCCGAGGCAATCATGACCAGGGTCTGGTACTCGCGGTCCGACAAGGTGTCGTGCAAGGCCGTTTCGTGGTCTTCGCCCACCGTGTTGGCCAGTTCCTGCGCCAGCGAGGCGCTGATGTATTTCAACCCTTGCGCCACTTGCCGGATGGCCGTGACCAGCTCGCGCGGCGCGCTCTGTTTCGTCAGGTAGCCGGCCGCGCCCGCCTTGAGCGAACGGATGGCGTACTGGTCTTCGCGGTGCATGGACAGCATCAGCACGGCCAGTTCCGGCTTTTCCTTCTTGATCTGCTTGAGTACCTCGATGCCGCTGCGGTCGGGCAGGGAGATGTCAAGCAACAACACCTGGCATTTCGAGCCGCGGAACAGTTTGATGGCGTCGTGGCCATTTTCAGCCTCGCCGGCCACGATGATGTCTTTCGTGTCGGCGAGGATTTGCTTCAAGCCTTCGCGCACGATCGCGTGATCGTCGGCGATGAATACCCGGATGGTGGCTTTTTCTTTCATGACTGCATTGTTTCCTATCTAATTCACCCACTAGGCCGCGTCTGGCGGCGGCCCGCTGTGCGCGGGCGCACTGGCTGCAGCCGCTATTATCGCCTCTCGCGGGGTGGTCAGACGGATTTTTATGCTCAGGATGGTGCCGCCGTCCGGCCCATCCATCAGGCTCAGGCTGCCGCCCAGCGCGCTGGCCCGTTCGGCCATGCCGCGGATGCCGAACGACTGCGGCTTGGCGCGGTCGGACAGGCGCATGCCGACGCCATTGTCGGCGATGGTCAGGCTGATATGCTGGCGCTGCCGGGCCAGGCGCACGCTGACCTTGCTCGCCTGCGCATGCTTGGCGATATTCGTCAGCGCCTCCTGGGCGATGCGGAACAGGCTGGTCGCCTGGTCCAGCTCGAGGTCGATGTGCTGGCGGTTCGAAATGAACTGGCACTCGATGCCGGCCTGGCGCCCGAATTCCTTGACTTGCCAGTCCAGCGCGGCGACCAGGCCCAGGTCCAGCATGGACGGGCGTAAGTCCAGCGAAATGCGGTGCACGGCGTCGATGCTGCGGTCGACCAGGGCATCGACATAGTCGGCCTTTTCCTGCAGCAGCGGGTCGTCCGGCGGCAGGCGGCGCGCCAGCATGGCCAAGGCCATCTTGATCGCCGTCAAATTGCCGCCCAGGTCATCGTGCAGTTCGCGCGCCAGGCGCGTGCGTTCGTGCTCCTTGACCTTGTCGATATGCGCCGTCAGCTCGGCCAGGCGGGCGCGCGACTGGCGCACTTCGATCTGTTCCAGCCGGCTTTCCGTGATATTCGTCATGATGCCTTCCCACTGCACCGTGCCGTCGGCCAGCGCGCGCGGCGTCGAGCGCAGGTTGATCCATTTGACGTCCTTCCAGGCATCGATCCAGATCCGGCCTTCCCAGTTCCAGCTCCACAAGGCGCTTTTCGAGGCTTGCATCGATTCCAGATACGAGGCGCGGTCGTCGGCCAGGATCAACTGGTAAAACAGTTCCGGGCGCGCGTGCAGCAGCGCCGGGCTCAGGCCCAGCAGGGCCTGGCAGCCTTCGCTCAGGTAGGCAAAGGACGCCCGTCCATCCGCATGCAGGCAGAACTGGTACACGAGGCCCGGCGTATTCGAGACGATGGCGTTGAAGCGCGACTGCACCTGCGCCAGGGCGGCGGCCGTCGCCTGCGGCGTGCGCAAGTCTTCGCCCTCGGCCAGCAGCAGGGGGCGCCCCTGGCGCTGGGCGCGCGACAGGTGCAGGCTGAGCGAATACAGGCTGCCATCGCGGCGCCGCTGCTGCACGTGCAGCCTGGCTTGCGCGCCGATGCTGTCGTCCAGGGTGGCCAGCACGGCGGCCAGTTGCTGCGCGTCGAGCTGCGGCGCCAGCGTGAAGGGCGTCATCGCCAGCAATTCCTTGCGCGCATACTGCAAGTTGTCGCAGGCGGCATCGTTGGCGTCCAGCAATTGCAAGCTGGCCGCGTCGTACAGGTAGATTTCCGGCGCCGCCGCGCGCAGGGCGGGGGCCAGCCGGGGAGTGTCGTGCATGGAGTTGCCTTTCTTCATCAGCGGCGGGCGCGCCAGAAGGCGGCAAAGCGGCGCAGCACCCTGGCTGGGCGGGAATTATGACGCCCTGGCGTGCCCTTGCGCAAGCGCTGCCACCAGGCGCGGCGGGCGCGGCCCAGGGCGGCCGACAGGCGGCTGACACGGCGCCAAGGGCGCGTGGCGCGCAGCCGGGCGATCCAGCGGTCCTTGGTTTCCATGAAGAGGCCATGCCAGCGCGCAAACCACGGCAAACTGAGCAGGGTAGGGCGCGTCAGCGAATACAGGCGCGCGACGGCGGCCGCGCCGCCCAGCTTGGCGATGACGATCACGCCGATGCCGGAAAACGCATGGCCGCGCGCGATCGCCAGCAGGGCCAGCAGCTTGACGGGAAACAGCAGCACGGCCGGCAGCACGAAGATGGCCAGCGCCCAGTACGGCGGCAGGCGCTTGATCCACGCTTCAAGCGCATGCAGGGGCGGAAATTGCGACACCACCTGCATGATGCGCGCGCCCGTCGCCCATAGCCATTCCTCGATCAGCAGGCAGATGGCGGCCAGGTAGACCAGCGGCGCGAACAGCCAGCGCCTGACTCTGTAGATTTTTTTCATCCGTCTCCGTGTGCGGCCCACGTTTGCCGCGATTGCCACGATGATACGTCAAAAAAGCCCGCCTGCGCCCGCATCCCGTGTGCCCATGGCTTCCTGGCGGGGCTACAATAGGCGGATGAATAAAGCCTTTGTAAAAGAATCGGACAACGACGACGATGAAGAAGCGGTCGCGCTGGCGCTGGCCATTCCCGCCGGCGCCAAGAACTACATCACGCCGGCCGGCTACCAGCGCATCAAAGAAGAGCTGCTGCAGCTGATCGACGTCGACCGTCCGGAAGTGGTGCGCATCGTCCATTGGGCGGCGTCGAATGGCGACCGTTCGGAAAATGGCGACTATATCTATGGCAAGCGCCGGCTGCGCGAAATCGACCGCCGCATCCGCTTCCTCACCAAACGCATGGACCTGGCCGCCATCGTCGATCCCAGCGTGCACCATGGTAACGACCAGGTGTTTTTCGGCGCCACGGTAACCTACCGCACCAGCGACGGCGAAACGCACACCATCACCATCGTCGGCATCGACGAATTCGACCCCCTGAACGGCAAGATCAGCTGGGTCTCGCCCATGGCCCGCACCATCACCAAGGCGCGCGAAGGCGACGTGATCACCCTCAACACGCCGCTGGGCGAGCAGGAACTGGAGTTGCTGGAAGTGACGTATCCGGCGCCGGGGGAGGGGTAAGCTTGCGGTGACGCAGGACGCCAGAGGCGCGCGCTGGCACACTGACCATTCAGTTGGTATCAGGAGTTGCCATGCCCCGTCGCCTTCGGCTCGTCTTGCCCGGCGTTCCCTTACATGTGGTGCAACGTGGCGTGAATCGCCAAGCCTGCTTTCTTGATGGGCAAGACAAGCAGCGTTATCTGGATTATCTGCACAGTTGTTTGGCGCTTGCACCATGCCATCTGCATGCGTATGTGCTGATGAATAATCATGTGCATCTATTGCTTTCCACGCAAAGCACAACGTCCCTGTCGTTGCTGATGAAAATGCTGAACCAGCGTTATGTGCAGTATTTCAACTGGCGTTATGGCCGCACCGGCAGTTTGTGGGAGGGCCGCTACAAATCTTGCCTGGTACAGGGCGAGCGTTATTTATTGATTTGCCAGCGCTATATCGAACTTAACCCTGTCAGGGCCGGTATCGTGGCATTGCCTGGTCAATATTGCTGGTCCAGTTATCGAAGCAATGCGCAGGGCGTGCATGATGATCTGCTGTCTCCGCATTCTTTATATATGCAACTTGGATGTGATGTGCTTGAGCGGCAAAAGACATACCAATCGTTATTTCAGGATGAATTAGGCGATCGCTGCATCGGACAACTGCGAGAAGCAGTCAATGCTGAATTTGCGGTGGGGGATCAGGCGTTTTTACGACGCGTTGCGGAACTGAACCGGTAGCCCGCAGCGGAGATCCGGGGTCAGTCGCTTCGCGATCGGAATACGGCCCATTGGGACGTATTCCCCCGGCGGGTCTGACCCCAGCTTTTTGCCGCGTGAATCAGTTACGCTCGCGCAGGATGCGGTTGACGCCGGCCACTCTGCGCACATTGCGCAGCAGGGCGGCCAGGTGGACTCTGTCCTTGACCTGCACGGTGAAGCGCAGCTGGTCGAGCACGTTGTCCTTGTCTTCGTCCATGCCGACATAGATGATGTTGGCGTCGGACTCGCCGATTTCGGCGGCCACGCGGGCGAGGATGCCCCGTTCGCTGTTGATCAAGACTTTGATGCGGCAGTCGAAGCGGCGGTTCAGTTCGGTTCCCCAGCGCACGGCGATCCAGCGGTCCGGTTCCTTGGCGCGCTGGCGTTTCGCTTGCGAGCAGTCGCTCGTGTGCACGAGCAAGCCCTGGTCGCGGCGCAGCTGGCCGATGATCTGGTCGCCCGGAATCGGCAGGCAGCAGGGCGCCAGTTGCACCGAGACGCCTTCGCTGCCGCAGATGGTGACGGGGTCCAGTTCGCTGCCGCTGTTGTGTTCCACGGGCATGCTGGCCGCTTCGCCGCCGATCAAGCCGAAGATGTGGCGCGCCACCAGGGTGGCCATGCGCTTGCCGATGCCGATGTCCGCGTACAGCTCGTCCATGGAATTGGCGCTCGATTCGTTGAGCAGGCGTTCGACCAATGGCGCTTGCAGGTCGGCGTCGATGTTCAGGGTGTGCAGCGCCTGCGACAGCAATTGCTGGCCCAGGGCGATCGATTCGGGCAGGTTGATCGTGCGCAAGTGGTGGCGGATGGCCGAACGGGCCTTGCCGGTGCGCACGAACGACAGCCACGTCGGGCTGGGGCGCGACGAGGAATCGGTGATGATCTCGACGATGTCGCCATTGTGCAGCTCGGTGCGCAAGGGCGAGGTTTCGTTGTTGATTTTCACGGCCACGGTCTGGTCGCCGATGCCCGTGTGGATCGAGTAGGCGAAGTCGATGGCTGTGGCGCCGCGCGGCAGGGCGATGATCTTCGACTTCGGCGTAAACACGTAGACGGAATCGGGGAACAGGTCGACCTTGACGTGTTCGAGGAATTCGGCCGAGTCGCCCGTCTGCTGCTGGATGTCGAGCAGCGATTGCAGCCACGCATGGGTGCGCTGCTGCAGGTCGGACGGGTTCGATTCGCCGCTCTTGTACAGCCAGTGCGCCGCCACGCCGGACTCGGCCGTGCGGTGCATTTCCTGCGTGCGGATCTGGAATTCCACGGGCGTGCCGTACGGGCCGATGACGGTCGTGTGCAGCGACTGGTAGCCGTTCAGCTTGCGGATCGCGATGTAATCCTTGAACTTGCCCGGCATGGGCTTGTACAGGCTGTGCAGGGTGCCCAGGGTCACGTAACAGTCGGCAAAGCTGCCCACCACCACGCGGAAACCGTACACGTCCAGCACTTGCGAGAACGACAAATGCTTGCTGCGCATCTTTTTATAGATGTCGTACAGGGTCTTTTCGCGGCCCGTGACGTCGGCTTCGAGCTCGGCCATGGACAGGGTGCTTTTCACCGCTTCCATGATCTTGTTGACCACCTCGCGCCGGTTGCCGCGCGCCGCCTTGACGGCTTTCGCCAGGGTGCGGTAGCGCATCGGATACAGGTGCGAGAACGACAGGTCCTGCAGCTCGTGGTAGATGTTGTTCAGGCCGAGACGGTGCGCGATCGGCACGTACACTTCCATGGTCTCGCTGGCGATGCGGCGTTTTTTCGCCGCCGTCATGAAGTCCAGGGTGCGCATATTGTGCAGGCGGTCGGCCAGCTTGATCAGGATCACGCGCACGTCGGACGCCATGGCCAGCAGCATCTTGCGGAAGTTTTCCGCCTGCGCCTCGATCTGGCTCTGGAATTCGATCTTTTCCAGTTTCGACAGCCCATCGACAAGGTGCGCTACAGGAGCGCCGAAGCGCTCGATCAATTCTTCCTTCTTGACGTCCTGGTCTTCCATCACGTCATGCAGCAGGGCGGCCATGATGGCTTGCGCGTCGAGCTTCCAGTCGGCGCAGATTTCGGCGACGGCGATCGGATGCGAGATATACGGCTCGCCCGAGCGGCGCATCTGGCCCAGGTGCATTTCGTCGGAGAAGCGGTAGGCTTCCTTGACTTTTTTCAGGTCGGCGGGAGACAGGTATTCGGCCAGCTTGTCGGCCAGATGGCTGACGGAAGCCACGCCGAGGGCGGGCGCTGGCGGTGCTGCGGGGGTGTTGCTGCCGGACGTGCCGGCGCCGGGCGCGGAAGCGCCCTGCGATTTTGCCGCCTGGCGCGAGGCCAGGGGCGGCAGTGCTGCGGAAGTCGTGTCGGCTGGGGTCAGACTCATAAAACGTCGCGTTGCTTCACAGTGTGAATAAAGAATACGGTAGAACCAGGGGTCAGCACTGTTCCGGCACGCGGGTTCCCACTTACATCGGGACCTTTTTCAGCATTTCGATGCCGACTTTACCGGCAGCGATTTCACGCAGTGCGACGACGGTAGGCTTGTCCTTGGCTTCCACCTTTGGGGTGTGGCCTTGCAACAACTGACGTGCGCGATAGGTCGCAGCCAGGGTCAGCTGGAAACGGTTAGGGATCTGCTTCAGGCAATCTTCGATTGTGATACGGGCCATAGTAACTCCTAAAATTTTTGCGTGGTGCTGTGTGAACTGGCGTGCCGTTGCAGCGTTTTTACTCTGCGTGCAGGCCCAGCTGGGCGAATAGCGATGCGTTGCGGGCCGCTTGTTGCGCAAACCGGCAACGGGCCGCTCTCACGATCGCGCTCAGTTCGGACAAAGCGACCGTAAACTCTTCATTGATAATAACATACTCGAACTCGGGAGCGTGTGCGATTTCGCCGCCGGCCGCCAGCAGGCGGCGCGTGATCACGTGCGGCTCGTCCTGGCCGCGCTTGTTCAGGCGTTCTTCCAGCGCATCGATCGATGGCGGCAGGATGAAAATGCCGGCCGCGCGCGGGAATTGCTTGCGCACCTGGCGCGCGCCCTGCCAGTCGATTTCCAGCAGGATATCGGTGCCGGCGGCCATTTGCTGCTCCACCATGATGCGCGAGGTGCCGTAGTAATTGCCGTGCACTTCCGCCCATTCCAGGAATTCGCCCTGGTCGGCGCGCGCGACAAAGTCCTCCGCCGTGGTGAAATAGTACTCGCGGCCATGCTGCTCGCCCGGACGCGGGGCGCGCGTGGTGGTCGAGATCGACAATTTGATGCCGGGCTCTTGCGCCAGCAATGCATTGACCAGTGTCGATTTGCCGGCGCCCGATGGCGCGGCGACCACGAACAGGCTGCCGGAGAAGGCGGTAGGGTGGCTCATGCGGATCTTTCCATTTGCGTGTGATGGCGGCGTGTGCGCTTGCATGGGCGCCGCCCAATTCGGTATTTTACCAAGAGGCAAGGCGACGAGCCAGCCCTGCGATGCGCCTGGCCGCCGCGCCTGCACATATTTTGCTTGTTATCCTGAAGAAATAGTTATCTAATTTGGAATATTTTTTCTTTATCGACAGGATGTGCGCATGAAAAATTTCCCGTTTCTCAGTATTGCCCAGGCCATGCTGTTGCTGCGCGTGGCCATCGCCGTGATGTTCATGGCGCACGCCATCACGCGCATCGCCAACGGCACCATTCCCCGCTTTGCCGGTTTTCTGGAAGACAAGGGATTTATCTATGGCCTGGCTGTCGTGTGGGCGATTACCATCGTCGAGATCGTTTGCGGCAGTTTGCTCATCGCCGGCAAATACATGCGCTGGGCGGCGGCCGGCCTGATGGTGATCTGCCTTGGCGGCATCGTCATCGTGCATGCGGCCAAGGGCTGGTTCGTGGGCGAGCATGGCGCCGGCGGCGTGGAGTACAGCATCGTGCTGTTTGTCGCCTGCGTCGTCATCGCCGCCAGCGACAGGGCGCGCACCGGAGCGCGCCTGGCGTAAGTTGCATGCCCTGTCTCAGCGGGGCAGCCGGCCCAGGGCGATTTCGCCGCTATTGAGAACGATGGCCCGGCCATTCACATCGGTGCAGTCGCGGTTGCTGATGCGCACGATGGCGCTGTCGACCGAGACTTCCGCGCCCAGGTTGCTGCGCGAGCAGATGCGGTAGGAGGCGGCGTCGGCGCCCGTGTAGATGGCGGCGCCGCGTTCCTTGAGAGCGAAACACCCGGAGGCGCAGCCTTCAACCGCATACGGCGACGGCTGCTGCGCAGGTTGCGCTTGCGCGCCTGCCGCCAGCAGCGCCAGGGTGACGCTGGCGAGCGTCAGGATGCGTGGTGCGGTCATGGCTTATTCCAGGTTCTGCACCTGTTCGCGCATCTGCTCGATCAGCAGCTTCAAGTCCATCGAGGCGTCGGCCAGTTCCTTGACGGAGGCCTTGGCGCCCAGCGTATTGGCTTCGCGGTTGAGTTCCTGCATCATGAAGTCGAGGCGCTTGCCCACTTGCCCGCCCTTGGTGAGGATGTGGCGCGTTTCGCCCAGGTGGGCCGACAGGCGTGCCAGTTCTTCGGACACATCGATGCGGATGCCGTACAGGATCACTTCCTGGCGGATGCGTTCCATGGCGTCCTGGCGCGACAGGGCCGAATTCGAGCCCTGGCTGGCCAGGCCCAGCGCATCCTGCATGCGCTCGATGGCTTTTTGCTGGAAGGCCGCCACCACTTGCGGAATCAAGGGCGTGATGCGCTTGACGATGGCTTCCATCGCTTCGATGCGCGACACCAGCACCGCTTCGAGCGCCGCGCCTTCGCGCTTGCGGCTGTCGACGAAGGCGGCCACGGTGCGCTTGGTCAGCGCGCCCACGTCCGCCTGCAGGGACTCCTGTCCCACTTGCGCTTCTTCGATGACGCCAGGCCAGCGCAGCAGTTCTGCCACCGTCATGACGGGGGCGGAGACAAAATGCTGGCCTACTTCGTTTTGCAGGCGCGCCAGTTCGGTCAGCAGGGGCACGTTCAGCGCCTGCGTGCCGGCGGTCGCAGCCTTGCGGCCAAAGCTCAGGCGTACCTCGACTTTGCCGCGCGTGATGGCGGACATGACGGCGGCGCGCAAGTCAGGTTCCAGGGCCCGCAGATCGTCGTTGATCCGGAATTGCAGGTCGAGAAAGCGTGAGTTGACGCTCTTGATTTCAATTGTCAGTGTGCCTGCAGCACCTTCGCTGGTGGCAACCGCGTAGCCTGTCATGCTTGAAATGCTCAAAGGATTCCCCGATTTGATCTTGTATACAGTCACTTATACACTTAATCAGCCAGCGCAGGCAATACTGCCCGCGCCGCGAAACAGGACCGAAGTGCCCGATGGCCTGAAAATTGCTGAATAGTGTGCGTTTTACGGCATTGTAAAGAAAATTGTGTTTGGCGGGGCAGGATTGTAGGGATCATGTGTGCGCCGCCCGCCATTGCGCCCTGCGCTGTTGCATGGCTGCAAATGGGTGGGCGCGCGGTGGTAGAATCGCTGCCGCAACCCCAATCACACAGGACATCCCCATGACATTCGAATCCCGCCCGAGCGGCCGCGCCGTCGATGCGCTGCGCGCCATCCGCATCACCCGCCAGTACACCAAACATGCCGAAGGGTCGGTGCTGATCGAGTGCGGCGACACCAAGGTCATCTGTACAGCCAGCATCGAAGACAAGGTGCCGGGCTTTCTGAAGGGCAAGGGCCAGGGCTGGTTGACGGCCGAGTACGGCATGCTGCCGCGCTCGACGCACACGCGCATGGACCGCGAAGCGGCGCGCGGCAAGCAGTCGGGCCGCACGCAGGAAATCCAGCGCCTGATCGGCCGCTCGCTGCGCGCCGCCTTCGATTTGCAGGCGTTCGGCGAACGCACCCTGCACCTCGATTGCGACGTGATCCAGGCCGACGGCGGCACGCGCACGGCCTCGATCACGGGCGCCATGGTGGCCGCGTATGACGCGTTTTCCCAGCTGCAGGCGCGCGGCGCGATCGCCGCCATCCCCGTGAAAAGCTTCGTCGCCGCCATCTCGGTGGGCGTCTACCAGGGCATGCCGGTGCTGGACCTCGACTACGTGGAAGACTCGGGCTGCGACACGGACATGAATGTGGTGATGACGGAAGCGGGCCACTTCATCGAAGTGCAGGGCACGGCCGAAGGCGCCGCCTTTGACCGCGCCGGCATGAACCGCCTGCTGGACCTGGCGCAGGGCGGCATCGCCGACCTGATCGCCCTGCAAAAGCAAGCTCTCGGCATGTAATCTTTACATAAATTTACATGTCTTCGCCCGCTGCGTCGGCCAAAAAGCCCGCACCTGCCGTTTTTTTTCGGCAGCGGCGTGCCAGGGTGAGGGGAGCGCAAAAGGTTTACAATGTCGGCACTTCAACCGGACTACTGACATGACCCAACGCCTCATCCTCGCCTCCAACAACGCCGGCAAGCTCAAGGAATTCAACGAGCTGCTCTCGACCATCGGTTTTTCCGTCCACGCCCAGGGCGAATACGATGTGCCGGAAAGCGACGAACCGTTCCACACCTTCGTTGAAAACGCCCTGCAAAAGGCGCGCCACGCATCTCGCCTGACGGGCTTGCCGGCGCTGGCCGACGATTCGGGCGTGTGCGTCAATGCGCTCGGCGGCGCGCCCGGCGTGTACTCGGCCCGCTATGCGGGCGAGCCGAAATCGGATGCGGCCAACAGCGCCAGGCTGATCGCCGACCTCGAGGCGCATGCCGACAAGTCCGCGTATTACTACTGCGTGCTGGTGTATGTGCGCCATGCGGACGACCCGCAGCCCGTGATCGCCGACGGCCGCTGGAACGGCGAGATGATCGCCACGCCACGCGGCAACGGCGGCTTCGGCTACGATCCGCATTTCTTCATTCCCGCGCTGGGCAAGTGCGCGGCCGAACTGACGTCCGATGAAAAGAACGCGCTGTCGCACCGCGGCCAGGCCCTGCGCGCGCTGGTGGAAAAGCTGCGATGATCCCGATCAAACTGGTGGGCGCCGTTGCCCAATCGGCCGCCAGGTCGGCAGCCAGGCCCGCGCCGCAGGAAGGCATTTCCGGCGCGGCCGGGGCGGCCCTGAAGTACCTGCAGCCGGGCGCGCTCAACCTGACGGCCCTGCCGCCGCTGTCGCTGTACATTCACTTTCCGTGGTGCGTGAAAAAATGCCCGTATTGCGACTTCAATTCGCACGAGGTGCGCGGCGACCTGCCGGAAGCCGAATACCTGGCGGCCCTGCGGCTGGACCTGGAGATGGCGCTGCCGCTGATCTGGGGCCGCAAGATCCACACCATCTTCATCGGCGGCGGCACGCCCAGCCTGATGTCGGCGGCGGGCCTGGACCGGCTGATGTCGGACGTGCGCACCCTGCTGCCATTGGAGCCCGATTGCGAAATCACCATGGAAGCCAATCCGGGCACCTTTGAAGCGGAAAAATTCAAGTCTTACCGGGCCAGCGGCATCAACCGGCTGTCGGTCGGCATCCAGAGCTTCAATGGCCGCCATCTGCAGGCGCTGGGGCGCATCCATGACGACAACGAGGCGCGCCGCGCGGTGGAGATCGCGCATGCCAACTTCGACAATTTCAACCTCGACCTGATGTACGCGCTGCCCACGCAGACGCTGGACGAAGCGCGGCAGGACCTGGAGACGGCGCTGTCGTTCGCGCCGCCGCACCTGTCGCTGTACCACCTGACCCTGGAACCGAACACCCTGTTCGCCAAGTATCCGCCCGCGCTGCCGGACGACGACGAGAGCGCCGATATCGCCGACATGGTGGCCGCGCGCGCCGCGCAGGCCGGCTATGGCCGCTACGAAGTGTCGGCCTATGCGCAGCCGGGCCGCCAGGCACGCCACAACCGCAATTACTGGGAATTTGGCGACTATCTCGGCATCGGCGCGGGCGCGCACTCGAAGATTTCGTTCCCGCACCGCGTGCTGCGCCAGGCCCGCTACAAGCAGCCGCGCGCCTACATGGACGCGGTACTGGCCGGTAATCCGGTGCAGGAAGAGCGCGAACTGGCGCGCGAGGAAATGGGCTTCGAATTCATGTTGAATACCCTGCGCCTGACGCAGGGCTTTGCGCCGAACCTGTTCGCCGAGCGTACGGGCCTGGCCCTCAACGCCATCGAGCAGCCGCTCAATGCGGCCGAAGCGAAAGGCTTGCTGTACCGCGACCACCAGGTCATCCGTCCGACGGAACGGGGATTGTGCTTCCTGAATGACCTGCAGCAGATGTTCCTGGAGGATTAATGCGTGGTGACGGCGCGCAGGCGCTGCAGCTTGGCCGCATACAGAGTATGGTCGCTGCGCGTGGTGCTGTTGTTCATCGCCAGTTCCAGCTGCTTGCCGGCCTGCTCCATCTGGCCCAGGCGCGCATAGGCTTGCGCCAGCCAGAAGTGAAATTCGTGGTAGTACGGGTCGCGCGCGATTTCACGTGAAAACAGCTGTATCGCCCGCACGTAATCGTTTTGCTGCATGGCCGCCTTGCCCAGGTTGAAGTAGTGGAAAGGCGGCTGCGGCTGCAGCGCCAGCAGGCGCCGGCGCAGCGGCAGCGCTTCTTCGGGCAGGCCGGACGCTTCCAGCACCTGCGCCAGGTTCGACAGCAGCACCGTGTTGTCCGGCGTGCGCGTCAGCGCATGGGCGAAAGTGCGCCGCGCTTGCGCCAGGTCGCCATGGCGGAACTGGATCACGCCCAGGGTGTTGTAGGCGCCGCTGAACGAGGGGTCTTGCAGCAGCGCTGCCCGGGCCCACCAGTATGCCTGATTCAGCTGGCCCTCGCTCATGGTTTCGGCGGCGCGGTTGTTCATGTACATGGCGAGCACGGTCGCTTCGTCGAGTTCTCGCGTGCGGTAGCCGCCTATCTCCGCGGACGGCAGGAAATCGATCACCATCATGCCCTTGGCATCGTACCTGCCGGATTTGTCGTCCAGCCGCTGGCCCAGTACCAGGTTGACGTGGCCGGCGACAAAATACATGTCGCCGCTGCGGCTCCAGCTTTCTTCGCCGAGCACCTCCTGGTAGCGCACCTGCAAGCCCATTTCATGTGCCAGCGCCGCCGTCATGATCACCAGCGACAGGCAGTTGCCCTGGCGCGCGGCGAACGTTTCGCGCGCATTGCGGGTCATGGCCGCATCGTACTCGAGTTTCAGCCTGCTCTTGTCGTACAGGGCGTCATACAGGGCCGCGCGGTCATTCTTGTTGCGCGCTTCGCGCCGCACTTGCGTGCGCACATACTGGCGCATGGTCTCGTCGATGGCAAAGACCTGGCTGGCGTCGATGGCGGCGGCCGGCGCGAAATCGCCGTCGTTGAAGATGGGGGGCAGGCTGGCTGGCGGTGCTACGCTGCAGGCCGCCAAAGCGCCGCAGAGCAGGGCGGCGCCCAGGCGCTTGAAGCAAGCGGCGAAAACAAGATAGGGGCGCATGGTCTCTCCCTGGAGGCGCCGGCTTTCTCATGTCGCGGTGGCGCGCCAGTCCCACCTGAAACCAGTATCGGCGCGCCTGGCGCCGCTGTCAAATGGTTTCAAGCGCCTTGCCGCCGCCTGCACGGTGCTGGAAAGCGGGTGTAACGCCGGACTTAAAACCGCGGGCTTAAAACTCTTCCCAGTCCTGCTCGCCGGCGATGTGCGATGGCGTTTTGCGCGCCGCGGCGCCGGCCGCCTTGGGTGCTGCGGGTTTGCCGGCCCTGGCCTGGGGCGGGCGTGGCGCGAGTTTTTGCGTGGTGGCAATGGCGGCCCTGGCCGGCCGCGCGGCGCGCACCGGCGCCGCCGTGGCCACGTGCTCGAGCTGGAAGCCGGCCGCCACCTGCGCCAGGCGCGCCGCCTGGTCCTGCATGCTTTCGGCTGCCGCCGCCGCTTCTTCCACCAGCGCCGCATTTTGCTGCGTCACCTGGTCCATCTGCGCGATGGCCTGGTTGACCTGGTCGATGCCCATGCTTTGCTCGGCGCTGGCGGCAGTGATCTCGGCCATGATGTCGGTGACCCTGCGCACGCTGTCGACCACTTCGCCCATGGTGCTGCCGGCCTGCTGCACCAGCCGCGTGCCGTTGTTGACCTGTTCCACCGAGTCGCCGATCAGGGTCTTGATTTCGCGCGCCGCGGCGGCCGAGCGCTGCGCCAGGCTGCGCACTTCCGTGGCGACGACGGCAAAGCCGCGCCCCTGCTCGCCGGCGCGCGCCGCTTCGACGGCCGCGTTCAGGGCCAGGATATTCGTTTGGAAGGCGATGCCGTCGATGACGCCGATGATGTCGACGATTTTCGTCGAGGCCGTATCGATGGCGCCCATGGTGTCGACCACCTGGCTGACGATGCCGCCGCCCCGTTCGGCCACGCCGGATGCGGCCACCGCCATCTGGTTGGCCTGGCGCGCGTTGTCCGCATTCTGCTTGACGGTGCTGGTCAATTCTTCCATCGACGACGCCGTCTCTTCCAGCGAACTGGCCTGCTGTTCCGTGCGCGCCGACAGATCCTGGTTGCCGGCGGCGATTTCGCCCGACGCCGTGGCGATCGCATTGGTGCCCGTCTGCACTTCCGACACCACCTTGCGCAGCGCCTCGTTCATGCCGTGCAGCGCGCGCATCAGGTCGCCGATTTCATCGCTGGCAGGCGTGCCGAAATGCGTGCGCAAGTCGCCGTCGGCCACCGTTTCGGCCACCTTCACGGCGGCCTTCAACGGCTGCGTGATCGAACGCGTGATCAGCCAGGCGCAGACGCTGCCCAGCGCCACCACCAGCGCGCACAAGGTCAGCAGCAGGGTGAAGCTGCGCCCGTTGGCCGCCTCAATGGCGTGCGCCGTGGCGTCGATGGCCTGGCGCTGCTGCGACAGCAGGGCCTTGACGTTGTTCTGGTACTTGGCGGCGGCCGGCGCGAAGCTGTCGCGGTAGACGCTTTCCGCCTGCGCCGCATTGCCGCCCTTGCGCGCATTCATCACCAGGGTCTTGGCATCCTGGTACTTGACGCGTTCGGCAATGGACGCCTTGAAAATGGCCTTTTCCTCGTCGCTGACGAGCAGGGTTTCGATTTGCTTCAGCAGCTCGCCGCCCTGCTTGGTGCTGTCGGCGATGGTGTCGGCAAACACGTTCGACAGGGTTTCATCCGTGCTCCTGGCGATCATCGAAGTGCGCGCGATGGCCGAGTAAATCAGTACGTACCAGTCCGATACGAGGCGTTCCTTGGCCAGCGGCTTTTCCATCATTTGCCGCGTCGCTTCGGCATTCACGCTGGCGCTGTACAGCGCGTACGAGGTGGAGATCACGGACAGCAGCAGCACCAGCGCGAAGCCTGCAGCCAGGCGTGTGCCGATACGAAGGTGGGAGAGGGCGTGCATGGTTGGAACTCCTGTCGCAGAGAGATTAAAGGTTGCCTGTGCGACATAGTATGCACTGATAAGTGACCAAGAGGCGAGGGAAAAGCGCGCTTGTCTTTGCGCCTGTTGCAGCCACGCCCGTGCTACAGCTCGCCCGCCTGGCGCAGGTCCGGCTGCTCCGCCCAGCGGGCGAAGGCGGCCGCCATGCGCTCGCTTTCCGCGATGGCGCGGCGCCAGTCGCGCATGCGCGCCGCGTGGTCCTGGCCGTAATGGGGGAAGTCGCGCCGGTCCGGCAATTTGCCGTTGGGCAGGCTGGCCACGAAGGCGGGCGAGGGCGAGACGAGGATCATGTTGTCGAGTGCGCCATCGCCGCGGCGCGCGCGGCGCCAGGGCATGGTCTTGTCCAGCCAGCCCGGCACGATATGGTCGGCAAAATGCGGGTACAGCACCAGGTCCGGTTCGCGCTGGTAGGGCAGGTGCAAATGATAGTCGACCAGGCCGCCGTCCCAGTAGCGCCCTGGCGGCGCGCCGGCGATGTCCGTGACCGCGTCGAGCACCAGCGGGATGGAGCCGGAAGCGAGCAGCGCGTCGCGCAGGTTGTCCTGCGCCAGCGGCACGAAATGCGAATGAAAGGCGTCGAAGCGCGAGCGCAGCCAGCTGGCGCCGTCCGGTCCGGCATGGAACACGGTGCGTTCCAGCGAGGCGGCCAGCCGCGCGCGCGCCACGGCGTTGCCGGCGGCCGCCAGCAGGAAGCCGCGCCGGTCGCGCCATTTGCCAGGTTGCGCCAGCGCGCCGATGCCGCGCACGGCCAGCACCGACAGGCTATGGCGCTCATGCCGCAGCAGTTGCGCATCCTGGCCGTCGAGGACGGCGTCGAGCAGGGCGCGGCACGTGCGGCTCACGTGCGCCGCATCGGGTTTGTCGGGATAGCGCTGGCCCACGTATTCGCGCACGAGGCGGCGCTGCGCGGCCACCGGGTCGGGGAACACGGCGGCGGCCATGCGCCAGGCGCCGATCGAGGCGCCGACGAACTGGCGCGGGCGCGGTGCCTGCGGCAGGAAGTCGCCGAACAGCCAGCAATCGAGCTGGTGCAGGATCAAGCCTTTCGGCCCGCCCGCAGCGGCGGGAATGATGGCGATGTCGCTGGCGCGCACCCCGTTTTCGGCGATGCGCGCCCGGGCGCGGCGGCCCAGGCGGATGGTGATCGGTGATTGCATGAGTAGTCGCTGGCGGCCTGTAGCCAGGTATTTTACCGCCAGCGCGGCGACACGGCACAGACGCGCTCGGTATAGTCACATTGTTAGTATTAATAAATTTCTTTAAGGCAACCATTCTATTGAGAAATGTTGCATAATATTGGACGTTGAATTTTTGGCATGTGCCAAGGATTCCTTATGTCTTGCTTTTTTTTATTGGAATCGTATGCAACTGAATCACGCTTTTGTTCTGACCCTGATCGCCGCTTCGCTCGCCGCTTGCGGTGGCGGCGGTTCGTCTTCCCCATCCGACACGACGGCTGTCGTGAATACGGCCAAGCCTGCCGATCCGGTGGCGCCCGTCGTTCCCGTCGTTCCCGTCGTGCCAACGGCCACGGGCGAAAACACGGGGGCCGTCAGCGCCCGTTTCGCCAATGGCGACAACAGCCGCTACATCTTTACGTCGATCGGCTTGCAGAGCAGTGGCAAGGCCAGCCCGCTGGTACAGGATGCCTCCGGCGCCCTGAGCACGATCAGCGGCATCGTCTTCACGGGCAACCCGGCCGTGACGCGCGAAATCAGCGGCGACGCGGCCTTTGCGCAGGGACGCTGGTTCAAGGGCGCGTTCAGCAATAGTACGGGCGCCACTACGTTGAGCGGCAACAATGCCAGTGGGCATTACGTCGCCTATAACGTGCTCGCCGCGCTGCCAGCGACCGGCACGTTCACCTGCGATGCGGGCACGTTTACGGCGCCTAGCTATACGGGCGGCAGCAGCGTCTCGTCGACCGCCAACTTCGGCACGGCCAGCGGCACTGCCAGCATGTCCTTCGATGCCTCCGGCGCCAAGGTCGTGCTGGCCATCGACGCCAGCGCCGGCGGCAGCACGGGCAAGGTATCGGCTTCGACGACCATGGCGTCGGCCGCGTCGAGCAGCATCACCGGCGGCTACCTGTCGAATGGCACGGGCGCGCAGCTGATGCTGGGCGACGGCGGCGCTGGCCGCTATCTGCTGATCGCCGCCTACAAGGCGCAGCTGGCGAATGGCGCCAACTACCAGGGCGTGGCCACCTTCCGTTGCTCCTGATGACGCCTGACGGCACCTGCTGCGCGTCGTGATTTGCGGCCGCTCGCAATGGCGCCGTCAGTCGCCCTGAGGCCAACGAGGACGACTAGAATAAAAAAAGCGGCGTCCGTGCAATGCACGGCGCCGCTTTTTTTCGCCCGTCGTAATGATGCGATTACCGCAGCGCCGCGATCATCTGTTTCAGCTTGCCGGAATCGACGCAGAAGGCGCGGATGCCTTCGGCCAGTTTTTCCGTCGCCATCGCGTCTTCATTCATCATGAAGCGGAAGGCTTCTTCGTTCAGCGACATTTGCACGATATTGGTCGATGGCGCCGCTTCGGCGCTCAGCTTGCGTTCCACCGGCGCATCGCTGTCGGCCAGCTTTTGCAGCAGGTCGGGGCTGATGGTGAGCAGGTCGCAGCCGGCCAGTTCGAGGATTTGCGACGTGTTGCGGAAGCTCGCGCCCATCACCTCGGTCTTGTAGCCGAACTTGCGGTAGTAATTGTAGATGCGGCGCACCGATTGCACGCCCGGGTCTTCCGCGCCCATGTAGTCGATGCCCGTCGATTTCTTGTACCAGTCGTAGATGCGGCCGACGAACGGGGAAATGAGCTGGGCGCCCGCTTCGGCGCAGGCAATCGCCTGGGCCAGCGAGAACAGCAGGGTCATGTTGCAGCGGATGCCTTCCTTTTCCAGGATGGCGGCGGCGCGGATGCCTTCCCAGGTGGAGGCGATCTTGATCAGCACGCGCTCGCGGGCAATGCCCGCGTTCGAATACAGGGCGATCAGGTCGCGGCCCTTGGCCACCGTGCCCTGCGTGTCGAACGACAGGCGCGCATCGACCTCGGTGGAGACGCGGCCGGGGATGGTTTGCAGGATTTCCACGCCAAACGCGATCAGCAGGCGGTCGATGATCTCGGCGGTCGAGGCGTTCGGATGGTCGCGCACGGCCTTTTCCAGCAGCGGCTTGTATTCATCCTTCTGCACGGCCTTCAGGATCAGCGACGGATTCGTCGTCGCATCGCGCGGCGTGTAGGCCTGGATCGATTGGAAGTCGCCGGTGTCGGCCACCACGGTAGTAAATTGCTTCAGTTGTTCGAGTTGGTTCATGGCTGCACGGGAAAGAGTGAAGGGGCTTGCCGAAGTATTGTACCGAATCCATCGCAGGTGGGACCCACTATTGTCTTGTCTGTGCATTACTTGTTCAATTGAATCTTGCTTTTTTAAGAACTCGCGCATAATTGCCTGGACTTGTTTAATTTGCACATTGTTTTTATAAGCAATATGCGATGCCACACTCCAGATGAAGAGCATCTTTTGACACAAGATATCGTTAGCATGGTAGGCGCCTTCAACGGCGCGACACGTCTGTATGCACTGTCCATCGGCGACGATGGCCAGGACAGCGGCCTGCTGGTCGAGGCCTTTGCCGCCGACGAGCGGCTGCAGGAAGTCGGCGCGCGCGACATTATCGCCTTGTCCACCAGCGCCCATGTGCGGCTGGCATCCCTGCTGGGCCAGCCTGCCAGCTTGCATGTCAGCCTGGCCGACGGCACGCGCACGTCCTTTTCCGGCTACATCAGCGCCGCCGCCATGCTGGGCAGCAATGGCGGCCTGGCGCGCTACCGGCTGCGCCTGACGCCTTGGCTGTGGCGGCTGGGCCAGGTGCGTAACAGCCGCGTCTGGCAAGACAAGACCGTGATCGAGATCGTCGAGTCCGTGTTCCAGTCTTATGCCCCGGCGGCGCTGTGGCGCTGGAGCGACGAGGTCGCGTCGTTCATGCAGGACGCGGGCGAACGCAGCTATTGTTGCCAGTACCGCGAATCGGATTTCGATTTTATTCGCCGCCTGCTGACCGAAGAGGGGCTGGCCTGGCGGTTTGACGGTCAGACCCTGATCGTTTTTGCCGACAGCAGCCAGGCTTGCGCCACGCCAGAGGACGCCAGCAGCGCGCAAGGCGGCGGGCTGCGCTTTCATGGTGCGCGTGTCGGCGAGCCGGGCGACACGGTGCAGGCCTTGCGCGCGCGGCGCAGCCTGCAGGTGGGGCTGAGTAGCGTGCTCAGCTACGATTACAAGGCGAAGAAGGCGGTTGCCGCCAGCGTGCCGACGAATATGGTGCTTGGCGGCAAGAACGCGCCGCTGCTGGAAAGCTACGACACACCGGGCCAGTACTGGTATGCGAATGGCGCCCAGGCGCAGCGCTACGCCCGCTTGCAGATGCAGTCGCACGAAGCGCGCGCCCAGCTGTGGCAAGCCCGTTCGACCGTGCGCACCCTGCGCGCCGGCACGCGTTTTACCCTGACGCAAGGCCCGTTGCAGCCAGCCGACGGCGCCGCGCCCGAGTATGTCGTGCTGCGCGTGGCCAGCATCGGCGTCAACAACCTGCCGCTGCCGGCTTGGCAAGGACTGGCGGAACTGTTCGGCCCGCTGCCGGAATTGCTGGAAGAAACCGTGGCGCAGTGGGGCGCAGGCTTTCCCGATGTCGCCGCCACGATCGCCCAGGCGCAAGCCAGCGGTTACGCCAACTGCATCGAGATGATCGAGGCAAGCATGCCGTGGCGTCCTGCGCACGATGACGGCGAGGCGCGCCAGCACGCCACGCCGACGGCCCTGGGCAGCCAGAGCGCCATCGTCGTCGGCGCCGACGGCAATGACGCGGCCAGCGGTGCCGATGAGATTTACTGCGACAAGCTGGGCCGGGTGCGCATCCGCTTTCACTGGCAGCAAGAGACTGGCGCGACGTGCTGGGTGCGGGTGGCGCAGCGCGTGGCCGGCGGCGGCATGGGCAGCCAGTTTTTGCCGCGCATCGGCCAGGAAGTGCTGGTGCAATTTCTGGAAAACGATATCGACCGACCCGTCATCATCGGCGCGCTGTACAACGGCCAGGGCGAGGGCGGCACGCTACCCACGCCGGGCGGCATGGTGCGTGATCAACACGATGCTGGCGTGTTCCAGCCGGCGCACGACCACGCCATCGCGGGCCAGGGCAATGTGGCGGGCGGCAATAGTCCGCTGTGGCATGGCGCAGCAGGGGCCAGCGCGGCGCACCGTAATGCCAGCGCGCAATGGGGAATCCGCAGCAAGGAGTTCGGCAAGGCGGGCGGCGCGGCCGGCTATAACCAGCTGCTGTTCGACGACACCGACCAGCAGGGACGCATCCAGCTGAAAAGCAGCCACGCG